>CAYRRD010000023.1:0-49887 GCA_964426625.1 uncultured Saprospiraceae bacterium
AAAAAGGAGTTGCAATTGAATGCAACTCCTCAAATGTCCGGTGGTACCTCCAGGAATCGAACCAGGGACACCAGGATTTTCAGTCCTGTGCTCTACCAACTGAGCTAAGGTACCATCCTAAAAATCGTCAGCCACTTTGTAGCAATATTCCGGACTGTTGAAAGTTAATAGTTCGAAACGTTATCAAAGTGACCCGATAGTATTTCGTTCGCTAACGAATTTTCCTATTTTGACTTGCAAAGGTAAATTCTTTTTTTAGTTCCACAAAGTAAAATACTTAGAAAAACATGTTGAACAGGAACCCATCTCTCTTCCTTCTCATTGTTTCAGCCCTCTTTGCTGGGATTGGATTTCTTGTCTATTCCTCTACAGAGTCCCTAATTTCACTGATCATGCTTTTCACCGGTGTTATCCTTGGGGGTACAGTCCTCATTTTTAAAAAAGAAATCAACCTATGGGTCAATCAACGTTCTGCCAAATCCCTTTCGGTCAAAGAACAGCAATATCTCCAGGAAAATTTCAGACTCATGGAGCATATTCCGGCTACCTTGCGACCTTTATTTTTTAAGAAGGTCCAGCTCTTCATCCTGGATAAGGAAATCATCAGTCAGGATCCTTCAGAAAAAATATATCATCCTGCCGTTTTAATTTGTGCCGCTTATGCATCTTTTTTTGAAATGAAAAAGCATTCCATAAAAGCACCGTTCGCCCATATACCCGTCTACGTCTTCTACGGACATGCCTTCCCCTCTCCCCAATTTCCGAAAAACTTACACATTTCAGAATATTATGAGGAGGATGGAGCCTTGTTGTTTTCTGTACCACATATGATAAAAGGCAATGAGGATCCATCGCGCTTTCTGAATATTGCATTGTACGAGAGTGCCCGGGTTGCTGCAAATGGAAATTTTGAATCTGTCGAATTTCCCTCCCTGGAAAAACTTTGCCGTTTTGGTGGATTCACTTTGGCTAAAATGGAAGAATACCTCGGACTTCAAAAAGAATATATCAGCAACAAAGCATTGGCAATAGCCCATTTTTTTACCAATACAAAGCGATTTCAGGGGGAGTTCCCGAATATAGCCCTTCTGTTTCAGGAAGAATATCTGGATTTCTCCAAAATGGATAGGTGATAAGTTTTGTATAATGCTTCACACAAAACTTATCACCTAAACCCGGATTTTAGTCCATATTATTTATAATCTCAGTACCGAATTCAGAACATTTCAACAATGTCGCACCATCCATCAAACGCTCAAAATCATAAGTGACCCGTTTGGATGAAATAGCACCTTCGATTCCTTTGATGATCAGATCAGCAGCTTCATTCCATTTCATATACCGGAACATCATTTCTCCAGATAAAATAACCGAGCTGGGGTTGACCTTGTCCTGACCAGCATATTTTGGGGCTGTACCATGGGTAGCCTCAAAAATAGATTTTCCGGTTTCGTAATTAATATTTGCACCAGGTGCAATACCAATTCCTCCCACCTGGGCTGCAAGTGCATCGGAAATATAATCCCCGTTGAGGTTGAGCGTAGCTATGACGTCATAATCTTTTGGACGAAGCAGAATTTGCTGTAGGAAGGCATCCGCGATGGTATCTTTAATTATCACTTCTTTTCCATCTTTTCGGATTATCTGCCAAGGGCCTCCTTCAAAATCTTCCGCTCCATATTCGGTTTTGGCAACCTCATAACCCCACTCTTTGAATTTCCCTTCGGTAAACTTCATAATATTCCCTTTATGAACTATAGTAACCGAAGAAGAACCCTGATCAAGAGCGTAATCTATAGCAGCACGAACAAGGCGTGCAGTACCTTCGATTGACACAGGCTTAATCCCTATGGAAGAGGTTTTTGGAAACCGAATCTGCGTGGCTCCCATTTCATTAATTAAGAAATCGATGACCTTCTCAGCTTCAGGCGTCCCTGAAAGGTATTCAATACCCGCATAAATATCCTCGGTATTTTCTCTGAAAATTGTCATGTCGACCAATTCAGGCTCTTTCACCGGTGAAGGGACACCCTGAAACCAGCGCACCGGGCGAACGCAGGCATACAAATCCAATTGTTGACGCAACGCCACATTCAGGGATCGAATTCCTCCCCCTACCGGCGTAGTCAATGGACCTTTAATCGCCACCAAATACTTATCGATCGCATCCAGTGTTTCCTGTGGAAGCCATTCCCCTGTCTGATCAAATGCTTTCTGTCCCGCCAAAACTTCCTTCCATTCCACTTTCCGCTTTCCCTGGTAAGCTTTCTCTACAGCTGCATCAAAAACCCGTACCGAAGCAGCCCAAATATCAGGACCGATTCCATCCCCTTCAATAAATGGAATCACCGGATTGTCCGGCACATTCAATACTTTATCCTTGATGGTAATTTGTTGTCCACTCATTGCTTTACATATTTTTATTGGTTCTTAAATATTTCCGACTTCAATGATCCTGTTCGTCTATGATAATCAGGATAAAATACGGGTTTCGTCCGGCCTGCAAAGTTATCATTTTCTGGGAAATCTGATAAACCTCCGTGGCTTTGTTGCTCACTCAAATGCAAATATGACTTTGAAACATTCCCCAAACACGATATATTTTGTAGCTTTCAGTCAAAGTTTCAGTCATGACGCGTATATACCCGATCCTTCTCACTGTAATTATTACTGCCATGTTCCTTCAGGCACAGAATCCCAATTACGATGAAAGTAAAGTCCCTGATTATACCCTGCCACCCATACTTACCACATCCTCAGGTCAATCTGTGAAGAATGTTCAAGCCTGGCGTTCTCAAAGACGTCCGGAAATTCTGACAATGTTTGAGGAAGACATGTATGGTGTTCAACCAGACAAGGAAGTAAAAGTTGAATTCCGCGAACACAAATTTGTCAAAAACGCCCTGGAGGGTGTTGCCGATTTGAAAGAAGTAGACCTGGTTTTCTCCAGTGACCGCGGGGACCATACAGCACGACTATTGATTCTTTTGCCCAAAGATGCACAGGGACCAGTACCGCTTTTCCTGGGCCTCAATTATTATGGCAACCATACCATACATCCGTCTGAGCATATATCGATCCACAATGTCTGGGTCAGGGACAACAAAGATTTTAATATCCAGAACAATAAAGCAGATGAGCGGTCGCGAGGTGTGCGGGTGTCACGATGGCCGGTAGCGTATATTTTGAACCAGGGATATGGGTTGGCAGTCATGTATTATGGGGATTTAGATCCGGACTTTGATGATGGTTTCCAAAATGGCTTACACCCTTTGTTTTATGCTCCGGATCAAACCAAACCGCATTCCAATGAATGGGGTAGCATTGGCATTTGGGCATGGGGCTTTTCAAAAGCGCTCGATTACCTGCAAACCGATGATATGGTGGATGGCAACCATGTGATCGTATTTGGTCATTCCCGACTCGGCAAGACTTCGTTGTGGGCAGGTGCTCAGGATGAGCGATTTGCAGGTGTGATTTCCAACAATTCGGGTTGTGGAGGTGCAGCTTTGTCTAAAAGGGAATTCGGAGAAACCGTGGGTACCATAAACAGATCCTTTCCTCATTGGTTCAATGACAACTTCAACAAGTACAGTCACAATGAGAAAAACCTCCCTTTCGATCAACACATGCTCATTAGTCTTATCGCACCAAGACCTGTATACATCGCAAGTGCTGTAGAAGATCAATGGGCAGATCCCCATGGTGAATACCTTTCAGGCTACCACGCCGGACCCGTATATGCTTTATATGGGATGTCCTCCTTCACTACAGACCAATCTCCTGAATTGAACCAGCCCCGAATGACCGAAAGCGTTTCATACCACATCAGGTCGGGTAAGCACGATGTAACCCAATATGACTGGGAACAATACATCCAGTGGGCTAATGAATTTGTGGTTCGAGATTAAGGCATATAACTAAAACCGCATCACACCATTCCCATTTTCACTTCTATTATAGAGGCCCTGTCCCGCAACGTAAAACGTGCGACGGTCTACCTGATCAGCGTGACTTCAAAACTTAGTGTTTCATACTGGCCATCCTGAAATTCCACCTCCAACACCACCGGATATACACCTGGAGGAACCTCAATTCCAGCGGACTGACCATCCCAGGCGAACACCGGTTCTGACCCACCTGCATCCTGTTCAGAATACACATAATTGCCATATCGGTCGAAAATCTCCATTTTGCGGATCCGTCGGATCTCCCGGGTTGGAAAGAGGGTGTACATATCGTTGATCCCATCCCCATTGGGTGTAAATGCATTTGGAAAATCGAAGGAGATATCATCAGGGTTTCGGGGATGAATCACTTCTACGTGAAGTGTGTCCGCATACAGACATTGATCATATATAATAGCTGAATAGGATAAAATTCCGGTTTCACCGGGTGTGAAAACAATAGCCTCCACCCAGCCCACGGTATTTCCATTATATATCCAGATTACTTCAGTTAAGTCGGGGTGAGACGGTAAACGAAATGAGAGAGTATCCCCTTCCATAAGAACAGTGAAATTGGTGTCCCAGACCATCATTTCCTCTGGAGCTCCCAGGACCAGGACGCTAGTATCCAGGACACATCCATCTCCATTCCAAAATTGCAATGGGTATTCACCCGGATGATCAAAGGACAATATTTCACCGATTTTGTATATATCTCCATCCTGTACCCGAAACTCCAGAGTCGGATCAGAGGTGCCTGTCTGCTGGACGTCCAAATAAACTGCCTCAGTTCCGGGACAAAGTACCAGTGCATCCTGATTCCATGAGACCTGAATTTCAGAAGGTGGCGGTAATGTAAAGTGAAGAGTATCGATACAGCCCAGATTGTTCTCTGCTTCTATAATATAATGACCCCCTACCAGACCATGGGCTCGTGGTCCGGTAAAAAGGGCATCATCATTTAGAAAGCGAAGGTCGTAGGATTCGTCCTCAGGGAAAATGATAATGCTCATTTCACCGCCAAAAGGATTAAGGCAGGTGGGTGACACCAAAGTTGACTCATCAACCTGCATGACAAAACCAGGATCTGGGTTGGCTACAAGATCATACATCTCTACTTTCTCAAAACCAAATGAGTCTCTGATGGTGATTTTGTATTCCCCTGGAAGCAGATTGTTGATCACATAAGGTTCCCTGGACCATAAGCTGTCTGAAAATCCACCAGGATAAACAGTAATGGTATAGGGCACTGCATCTTCACTTTTAATTTCCAGCTGGATCCGGTGATTCCCATCCCGTGTAGTGCACAAGGTCGAGATGTCGTAAAACAATTCACGATCCTCCAGAATCCTTATTCCACCTTCCGACATCTGATGGTCGGTTTCCAGACCCAGAATGGTGAATTTTGTGATTGTATCATCCGCATCCTGAGACCATCCCATCCGAACGAGCTCCCCGGGTTCTCCTCTGGCTTTTCCGCACCAGGTGAATAGCACAACACTATCCGGGAAAGACACCGGTCCTGCATCGGTCTCCCATTCCAGATATATCTTCGATTGATCTCCTTCGCTATAAACTTTACTGATATGAATGATTTTTTCCAGAGTGGGGTGAATGTTTTTAATTGCTGTAAGTTCGATTGAATCCGCATCCCAGGCCAACTCAAATTGAAATCCAGTGATCGATTCGATGTTAAAACCCCGCACTGGAACGCAGATCTCAATATCCCGGTATCCCTCCACGGTATCCATTACGATATTTACTGTTGGAAAAGACCAGTTCGCACCTAGCTCTACTTCCTGACAATCATGGTTTTTCCAGGAAATTATAAAACTGAAAATCCCTTGAGACCGTTGGAAATCTAGCCGAAAGGTGCGATTATCCAGGACGGTATACAGAATTTGCTCTCCGGATTCGGAATCTGTAAATTCAAAATCAAAATACGCAGTTATCGGGATTTCTGAAGGCCAATAGGTAAAGGTGATTTCATTGAATCTATGAAACGTATATTCTTTTACGTTCTCGATTATCGTCAGTTTCTGATTTGGGTCCAGATATACACAGTCGTCCTCAAACCAGGATGAAGGATCGTTACCATGGATATTGGAAACCATAACGGGTATCAGTACATACTGGTTTTGGACGTTTCCAATACCCCTCAGATCGGCTACATCAATCACATCGTCATCGTCATCAAAATATATAAATTGATCGTTGACATCCCGGTAGAGCAGCTCCGAAAATTCTGATACAGTAAGGACCCGCTCACCAGGATCATTTTTCAGTAAAAATAATATGATCCCGGGCGGTGTCGAAGGATCTGAGTCATATGGATAATTGATCGCTGGCAATGTAAATGAAAGCCAGGATGTCTTCATGCAAGGAATGAAATAGGATATTACTTCAGTTTTGTCCTCATTTTGTCCCTCATAATAATGCACAAGACCAATCTCTATTTCCCCGCACTGTTGGGAAAATAAGACATGGGAAAACAACCACAATACAATGACACATCCAATTCTCATGGCCTGACTTTATCTATCAGAAATTGACGGACATATATATTTCTGATTTTCTACATTTGGTATAAACAAAGAATAGACCAAAAGACCATTTGGACTACAATATTTTAATTAATCCGGATTGCGTTTGAAGAAGAAGTCTGGTATTGGAGAACGGACAGGAGACAAAGTTCCTTTCTTGATGATCGCTTATAATATCTGTTCCTGGAAAGGAATTTGGCCCTACGATCAGCAAGGTTGATGGAGAAAAAGAAAATGCACCCATGAAGGACCCAAAAATGAATATTAAATAGAACGAAAACACACTCTGGTGTGTATTATCAATAGCAAAACGAATGGCATGGAAATTCTCAATCCACACGAACTGATGTCCTTTGAAATAGCCAGACTTGTGGCTGAAAAAGACTGGCAATCACTCAAGGAAGTCCTTAAAAAGGTTCCGGAAGTAGATATTGCAGAATTTTTGGAGGACATGGAATCTGAGGTAGCCATCGTCATATTCAGGCTTCTATCAAAATCCACTGCCGGAGAGGTTTTTGCCCATTTGAGTACAGCAAAAGGGCGGGAATTGCTTGACGCATTTTCCAAGAAGCAATTGATCGATGTGATGAACAATCTGGAGCCTGATGACATTGTCACCCTGCTGGAAGAATTGCCGGGAAGACTGACTCAGAAGGTACTCTGGTCCATCAGTCCAGAGGATCAGGCTCAGGTGATTCAACTCCTGGGCTATCCTGAAGAAAGCATCGGTCGACTGATGAACACCAGACTTGTCCGCATCATATCTTCGTGGACTGTCGAAAAATCACTGCAGCATATCCGCGAGTTTGGAGATCAGGCGGAGACCATCAATGTAATTTATGTCGTTGATGAAAACGGAAAATTAATCGATGATTTGAGGTTAAATCAAATCGTGATGGCCGACCCACACACCAAGATTTCAGAAATCATGGATCAATCCTTTATCGCATTACAAACCACCGACGACCAGGAAGAAGCTGTAAAAATGTTGAGTAAATATGACCGGGTGGCCCTACCAGTGGTGGATTCAGATGGTGTATTGGTGGGCTTGGTGACCATGGATGATGTCTTCGATGTGGCGGAGGAAGAAGCAACTGAGGATATGCACCTGATGGCGGGGATGAGTGCGCTTGACAAGCACTATTCTGAAACCGGTGTTTTTGACATGGTACGTAAACGGATCGGTTGGCTTGCGGTGTTGTTTTTGGGCCAGATGCTGACCGTTACTGCCCTGGCCTCATTCGAAGAAACATTAGCAGCTGCAGCCATTCTCGCTTTTTTTATTCCCATGATCATATCGAGTGGTGGTAACTCCGGCTCCCAGGCCGCTACCCTCATTATCCGGGCGATCTCTACAGGGGATATCCAGGAAAAAGAATGGAGACGAATATTCGTTCGAGAACTGTTGTCCGGCTTGATGCTCGGTCTCGTCGTCGGGATATTGGGAAGCATTGTCATTACCATTTGGCTTGTCACCAGAGGAGAAACGATAACCCCCCTGCTGGCTTTACAGGTACTCGCCATTGGCCTTAGTCTGGTAGGTGTTATTATTTTTGGTAATTTGATTGGAGCTATGTTGCCGTTTGTGATGACAAAACTGGGATTTGATCCGGCGATTACATCAGCTCCATTTGTAGCTACTCTGGTCGATGTTACCGGTATCATCATTTATTTTTCCATCGCCTCTTTGATGCTTCAAGGCTTGATTCCATGATTTATGTGTACAAATAATTAAGGCACAACTTCGAAATATCAACGAAACATGCACATAGGCAAGAACATATGGCAGTATGTCAACGGTTTTTGAGGACGTCTTTCCAATCAATCAATCATAACCCAACAGTGAGCTAAGCCAACGTTCCGTTTCGGCAACGGTCATTCCTTTCATCAGGGCATACTCTTCTACCTGGTCCTTATCGATCTTGCCCACACCAAAATATCTCGATTGTGGATGGGCAAAATACCACCCCGACACGGCAGCGGCAGGATACATAGCGTAAGAATCTGTCAGTTTGATCTGGGTATGCTCCGTGGCATTTAGCAAACGGAATAGTTTTTCTTTTTCAGTATGATCCGGACATGCCGGATACCCTGGAGCAGGGCGGATACCCTGGTATTCCTCTGCAATAAGCTGATCATTGGTCAGATTTTCCTGTGGCTGATATCCCCAATAACAGGTTCTTACCTTGTAATGCATCATTTCCGCCAGGGCTTCAGCACATCGGTCAGCCATAGCTTTCAGAATGATACTGTTGTAATCATCCTGAGCATCGATAAATCTTTGCACGTGGGGTTCAATACCGATACCGGCAGTTACAGCAAACGCACCTATATAATCCTTTTGGCCTGATGTCCGTGGTGCGATAAAATCTGCAAGGCTTATATTGGGTATTCCTTCCGCTCGCTTTACCTGCTGCCGAAGGAAGATCAGTTCTTCCCTCACGGTTTTCTCGTCATCATGGTAAATGAATACCTTATCCCCTTCACTCTGGGCAGGAAAGAATCCGATGACTGCGTTTGCTTTCAGCCATTTTTCTGCAATGATCAGATCCAGCATTCTCAAGGCATCCTCATATACCTTCCGCGCTTCGGTGCCTACGACTTTATCGTCGAAAATTTCCGGATATTTTCCTTTCAGCTGCCAACTTTGAAAGTAGGGTGTCCAGTCAATGAATTGGCGGATCTCATTAAAATCAATGTTGTTAAAAACCTCAATACCCAGCTGAAGAGGTCGAGGTGGCCTGTAATTATCCCAATCGATCTGAAATTTGTTGGCACGAGCTTCCTCAATGGTGACGAACCGTTTTTTCCCTGTATTTTTCCTCCTTTCTCTGATGGCATCATATTCTTCAGCGATGGATTGGATAAAATTCATGCGTGTGGTTTCGTTTTCTCCGATAAGGGAAGAAACCGTCGATACACTTTTTGAAGCATCGAGCACGTGGACTACCGGCGGATCGTAATGGGGATCAATTTTTACAGCTGTATGTATTTTGGATGTTGTGGCACCTCCGATTAGCAGTGGCATCTTAAAATCTTGTCTCGCCATTTCCTTAGCTACATGAACCATTTCATCGAGGGAGGGGGTAATTAATCCACTCAATCCAATGACGTCCACCTTTTCCTGAATGGCTGTCGCAAGAATCTTTTCAGCGGGCACCATAACCCCCAGGTCTATAATTTTATAATTGTTACACGCCAATACCACCCCCACTATATTTTTGCCAATATCGTGAACATCCCCTTTGACTGTAGCCAGCAGCACTTTGCCGACTTCCCGGGCATTATCGGATTTTTCGGCTTCGAGATACGGTGTAAGATAATTCACTGCCATTTTCATAACCCTGGCACTCTTCACCACCTGGGGAAGGAACATTTTACCCGCTCCAAACAAATCCCCTACCACACTCATCCCCGCCATGAGTGGTTCCTCGATAACAATAAGTGGGGAATTGTACTTCAGTCGGGCTTCTTCTGTATCTTCGATTATAAACTCTGTGATACCTTTAACCAGGGAATACTCCAACCGCTTTTCCACGGAAGTTTCCCTCCATGAAAGATCGCGTTCTACCTTTTTCCCTTTAGACTGGATTTTTTCAGCATAATCCACAAGAGCCTGTGTAGCTTCGGAATGTCTGTTGAACAAAACATCCTCGATCAGGGTAAGTAATTTTTCCGGAATATCCGCATACACCTCCATCATGCCTGCATTGACAATACCCATATCCATTCCTTCCTTCACCGCATGATATAAAAAGGACGAATGCATGGCCTCCCGGACCGTATTATTTCCGCGGAAAGAAAAGGACAAATTGCTCACCCCTCCACTGATCTTACTCAGGGGAAAAAGTTCTTTTAGGCGACGTACTGCTTTCAGGAATTCCAGGGCATAGTTGTTGTGCTCCTCGATACCGGTGGCTACGGCGAAAATATTGGGATCGAAAATAATGTCCTGGGGAGGAAACCCGATCTGATCCACGAGAATTCGGTAAGCCCTGGAGCATATTTCTATCCGCCGATCTGCCGTTTCGGCTTGTCCTTCTTCATCGAAGGCCATAATTACAACAGCTGCTCCGTATTTTCTGACGATGCGGGCCTGCTCAATAAATTTCTCTTCCCCTTCCTTGAGAGAGAGGGAATTCACAATGCACTTACCCTGGACACATTTCAACCCCGCCTCGATCACCGAAAATTTTGATGAATCCACCATGACAGGGAGCCGGGCTATTTCCGGTTCTGACATCATCATGTTGAGAAAATTCTTCATCTCCAGCTCAGAATCAAGCAGGCCTTCATCCATGTTGACATCTATGATCTGGGCTCCTCCTTCCACCTGTTGCCGTGCAACCTCTAGCGCCTCCTCATATTTCTGATTTTTGATCAGTTTTTCAAATCTCTTCGAACCCGTTATATTCGTTCTCTCACCTATATTGATAAAATTGGACTCCGGGCGAACAATCAGTGCTTCCAGCCCGCTATATTGACTATAAGGGGGCTGTAGTTGGGGCTGCCGTGGCTGTAATCCCTGAACTGCTTGTACGATAGCCCGGATATGATCTGGTGTCGTTCCGCAACATCCTCCTACAATATTCACGAAGTTGCTCTCGGCAAAATCCCGGATGTAGGCTTTCATTTCCTCAGGATCCTGGTCATATTCGCCCATTTCATTTGGAAGACCCGCATTGGGATAGGCGCTTATGAAGGTATCGGAAATCGACGCCAATTCCTGTAGATGCGGTCGCATTTCCTTCGCACCCAGGGCGCAGTTGAGTCCAACAGCCAGGGGTTTGGCGTGGGATATCGAAATCCAGAAAGCCTCCACCGTCTGACCTGATAAGGTCCGACCGCTATTGTCGGTTATGGTCCCACTAATGATCAGCGGGATCTCCTTCTTCGTTTTTTCCCGAAGATCCAGAATGGCGTGAATAGCCGCTTTGGCATTGAGCGTATCAAATATGGTTTCCAGCAGAAATATATCAACGCCCCCATCAAGCAATCCACCTGCCTGTTCCAGATACACCTCATATAACTCGTCATAGGAAATTGCCCGGTATTCAGGCCGGTTCACATCGGGTGACAAGGATGCAGTCCTGGTGGTAGGCCCCAGTGCTCCTGCCACGAACCTCACCGCTCCAGGATGCTGATCCATAAAGGTATCCACGGCCCTCCTGGCCACTCTGGCGCCTTCCAAATTGATTCTGTAAACCCATTTTTCCATGCCATAATCGGCCTGAGAAACCCGGTTGGCATTGAATGTATTGGTTTCGATAATGTCTGCTCCTGCTTCCAGATATTTTGTATAAATTGACCCAATAATATCCGGACGAGAAATATTGAGCAGATCGTTGTTCCCCTGCAAATCACGCGCATGATCCACGAAATCCCGACCCCGGAAATCGCTTTCCCCAAGTCTAAATTCCTGGATCATGGTACCCATAGCTCCATCCAGTACAAGAATACGTTCCTGCAATATTTTTCGTAAAAGTTGTTCCATACTAAAAAATTGACATGCCGGTTCGGGCTGTATTAAGCCTGAAAGCAACACTGCCCCACACGTTATTGTTTAGTTCCTCTCGGCGAAATCCCAGGTTGAAATCCACAAAAGCACCCTGCCATATCATATAAGAAATTCCGGCTTGCAAACCCAGGACATTCACTTTTTGACCTTGCAAGGTACGAATTCCATAATCCATAGGGCGAGAACTGTTCTTTAATCTTATATCCGCACCGTAATTTAGGTTTCCGATATTTCGTCCCTGCTGATGATAATAAAGCAATCCAAACAATCGCCAATCCTTGTGCGGTGTATAATCAAGCCGACCGATATACTCACGGAAATTGGCCCCCAGAGGATGGGCAAGCGGGGAGTTGTAATGTGTATATACTGCCAGAGAATCCCGGTGGGAGTAAGTATAAGGTCGTACAGTGTTGTATTCAACAGTACCATTCAAATTTGAAATACCTGCCACATCGTATAAAGTGGCTCCCAATTGCAATCCCCACTTATTGGCCCACCATTGGTTCCCGCCAAACAATTCGGAGGACTTGAATTCGTCAAGAACAAACTGACTGTATAGATTGGCACGGTCGAAAAGCGTGGTCTTAAAGTCCAGACCCAGTAAGATATTATCGGGACTCCCTATCGCACGTTCCACGGTGCGGAAAAATATGACAGGCATCAGATAATGCCATTCGAGATGCTGTTCCCGATTGAATACGACCGATTCAAACAATCCCAGATGGGTCTTCTCCCACAATCGAAACTGTAGCAAATGCGTAGCTACAAATTTTTTGGGCAATAGTTGGTCCCCGGATAGTTGCCTGGCACTCTTTGCTGAAACTTCCGCCATCATATATCGGTATCTCAGTTTCCATATCTGGAGATTGAGTTTGAGATTTAAATAATTACCTGCAAAATCTGACAACAAAAGGGATTGGATTCCATTCCCCACGAATTCCCTGCCATAACCAAAACGGGTATAGGCATATTTTCCAATAGGAATGGTCAGATAGGCCTCTCCATTTAGGACATCCCTTCCTCTAAGTGCAGGTGCGATCGAGCTTTGATAACGCGAATAGGAGGTAAAACCCGGACTTGAACCGTATTTATCGGTATAACGTGAAATATGGAGCGGATGATAAAACTGAAGATCCTCGATCCGGGTATCGATATAAAATTTTTGTTCGATACCCATCCGCATCAGGAGACCCTTTCTATTTTCAAATATGGTGGTATGACCGTCCTTCTGTCGTCCATATTTCCAATGTAAAATGGGATTGGCAGCCAGGAAAAAATCCTTTTTTCTTACAAAAACCATCTGCCCTGGATATGGATAGAACCAACCATCCGGCCTGGCAGGTAGTAAGGCCGATAATTGTAAAGAATAGTCGTGCTCGCTCAAAAAAGAGGTATCCGTCATCCATTCAGGTACTTCCCGGGCAAGAAAGGTGAATGCATCTATATCCGCATGAGACATTGAATGAATAGGCAGATCGACCAGAAACTTTGCGATCTCCTTTCGGCTCATCGTATGAAAGGAGGGGAACGGAGCATTTTCTCCGCCATATTTGGCAGATAATCTCTCTAGCTGCTCGTATGCATAAGGGCTCAGATTGATCGGATTATCCTGAGCCCAACCTGCCCGAAATGCCAGCATCATTCCAATGCATATCCAGAAACGATGGTTTATCATACGGTGAATTTTAATAGTCGACCCTTAATGTCATTAATAAACTCATCTTCTCTTCCCAGAAATTGTACTTCTATTGGTAAAATAAAAACTTTAATCTGCTTATCCCTGAAATAGGGAAGGTGGGGGACCAGACGAATCAAATCCTTTTCCGTGGTCAGGAATACTTTTTTATCTCCTTCCAGCTTGTTATATGAATCGATTACCGTAGCTATATCGTGTTTGGTGAACGCATAATGGTCAGGAAATTTCCGGTGGAAATAAGGCAAATCCATCGATTGGATAAACCGAACCAGGGGATCAGGGTTGGCAATCCCAGTCATAAGGAATACCGACTGACTATTCAGTAAAATTCGCTCTGTGGTATCAAAAGCATTGTATGCCGTATGATATCGAAGCGAGGCAAAATATAGTTTTTGATGGGGTAGAGGCTTGATTTCCCTCTCAATAGCCTTTTTTTCCTCATCCGATAAATTGGCAGGGCATTTGGTTACGATAATGTAGTCTGCACGGCGCGCAGCCTGAATAGGTTCGCGGAGACGTCCCATAGGAAGCAATAGATCTCTGGTGAAAAGATTGCGATACTCGGTAAGCAACACATTCAAATAGGGCTTTACACCCAAATGTTGATAAGCATCGTCCAAAAGTACCAATTGTAGATCATCGTAATTTTGCAACAACTGAGGTATAGACAAAGCCCGGTCCTCTCCTACAGCCACTGGTACTGCCGGATACTTTTTCTTCAACAACAAAGGTTCATCTCCTACCTCATCGAAGGTATCCTGCACTGATACATTGCGGTACCCTTTTGTTTTTCGTTTGTATCCCCTGCTTAGTACACTGACTTTAATGTATGGGCTCAATTGGCGGATAAGATATTCGATCATGGGTGTCTTGCCACTTCCGCCGGTATTGAGATTCCCGACCGATATCACGGGGATATCAAAGGTTACCGACTTCAACAACCCGGCCTCATAGAGCAGTCCTCTTACACCAACGATCAATCTGTAAAGCATGGCGAAGGGAAACAAAACGATTCTTAAAATCCACTGATCGATCATGATTTCAACAATATTGCCTGGCCGATCCGACACTGGGCGCATTTACGATTCCTGCAAAAAGAATGGTAAAGGTACAGAAGTGCCTGAGAATCGAGGGCATGATCGATGGTAACGTCGAGTTTTTTCCACATCCTCATTATACTATTGGTTTCGGCAGGTAAATTCTCCAGTATAGCCACCGCCTTGTCCTTGATGGACTGGTCTCTCTTTTTCATACCGGTAAAAAACAGAAAGGGTACCAGGACATTGATAAATATGGAGTCTTTGCTTGCCTGACCCATTTTTTTAACTCGTACCTGCGTGGTAGGTACATCAAATCTATAATGGTCATTCCAATATGGGCTGGCTTGGATGTGTAATTGCTGAACCAGTTCCTGCCAATCTAGGGAATACATCAGTGTTTTTCCGTAATTGTAGAGGAAGTCAGCAAGTTGGGATAATCTTACCGTTGGAAAATTCTGAGGTCGCATACGGGCATAGTTCCACACAGTGGGATCAATGTGATCCAACCCATATTTTTCAGACAGGAAGATGTATTCCTGATACAGGTGTTGGGGGTATTCGTCTTTTTCGTTGCCGGAAAGAAGACCTGCCTGACCAAAAAGTAAACTCTCAATTTGCGTCTTATCGTTAATATGCCTGGAAAGCGTTTTAAATTTTATGGTATTGGCCAGCCATTCGAATGCGGTATTGTTCTTAGAAAATCCAAAAGAACGACACAATAATTTGAACAGCGTTTCCTGATAGTTTTTATCACTATATAAAAAAACTTCCTCGATCTGGGCGTATTTCTCCTCGAGACGGGCTACCGCCATGCGTTCTTTCCATGAGGTAATATTGAGCCTGGATACGGTGGATATCAATTTTTCACATGGAATCATGGTATAAGTATAGGAAGACAAATACCGATATGTTTCCAAAATGGTTTCATCAATTCTGGATTTCAATTCCAAAGTGGGGATTTCTTCGCCAAAGGGATCTTTTACTGTTTGATCCGCTTCATAAACAACGTGGAGTATGACGTTGAAATAATCCGGATTGTTTTCATGTCCATGCCGGTACCAGTCCGAGGATCTCGTATGAATTTCGACCTTGCCCGCCCACAACTGTCCGGAGATTCGCAATCGCGCATCCATAAAATCCGGTCCCTGATCAAAGTTGAGCGTGCCCGGCCGGATAATTTCGAGTGCTGCACCATCGGTAGAACGAAGACCGCGATGATCAAACTTTTGTGTCCGCCAGATATACTGCAGAAAATCTTCGTTTATGACCGGGCTATATTCTTTCATAAATTTTAAAGGAATAATCGAATTCATTCGTTTTGTCGGAGGAATGGGCTTCTTCAGAAATGAGTTTCCATTCACTTTGATCCCATTCCGGAAAGAAGGTATCTCCGTCAAAATCTGCATGGATTTCTGTAATATACAGTCGATCAAGGAAAGGGAAGGCAATTTCAAATATCTCGGCACCACCGATTATAAATGCCTCTTCTGGGTCAATGTCATAAGCCAGAGCTATAGCCTCTTCCAGGGAGTGCGCGACCAATATGTTGGAGGAAAGATAATACGGATCGCGTGTAAGAACGATATTGGTACGTTTGGGCAGTGGATTACCAATAGCTTCGTAGCTTTTACGCCCCATAATCACCGGATGGTTGATCGTTATTTTTTTAAAGTATTTGAGATCGGCCGGAAGATACCAGGGCAATTCGTTGTCTTTGCCGATTACATTATTGTTGGATATGGCAACAATAGCGGATAGGATCATGGTAAAAGTCTTTTATGGAGTAGGTCCGTTTCAAGCACCCGTTTTTCAACCCATTTTTTTGATTCAGAAATTTCTCCTTTGAGATATTTTTCGATCATCAACCCTGCAATGGGTGAGGCGACCGTACTTCCCCACCCTCCATTTTCAATGAATACAGCGACAGCTATTTTGGGATTGTCCACAGGAGCAAAAGCTATAAAAACAGAATGATCTTCTCCACTGTTTTCTGATGTTCCCGTTTTTCCCGCAACCTCTATACCAGGAACCTCTGCCAGTCTGCCCGTTCCATACTCAATCACCCCTTGCATACCCAACCTTACTTGTTCGAAATATTCAGGTTCTATGTCTACCCTGTGTCGTTCTTTGTATTTCTCGGGGATCAGATTTTCCTCATCGTCGATAGCCTTGATAAGGTGAGGAATTTTGTAATGCCCTTCATTGGCTATGATTGCCGTAATATGAGCCATCTGCAACGTGGTCAGTTCGATCTCACCCTGACCTATCCCATTGGAGAGAATATAGGTGAACCTCCAATCTCCTTTATTCCGGTACAGATCATCGTAATATGCAGGTGTGGGATTGAGCCCGGTACCTTCCATGGGAAGGTCGATGCCCAGTTTCCGACCTATGCCAAACCCGCTCAAGTGATTGTGAAGATCGAATAATCCTTTTTCGGGATTGTTGAAACCATATTTATTGATCAGGTCACGGTAAATGGTAAAGAAATAGGTATTACACGATCGCACGATGGATGTTCTCAGATCATTGTTTCCACCACCGGCGTGGCATCTCCATACATTGTTTTTATAAAAATACCCACCACCGCAATACATACGCTGAAATGGGGTAATCACGCGTTCCTGTAAACCTATCAGGCCCAGAACCGGTTTGAGGGTACTCCCCGGAGGATAGTGGGCCATCAAAGACCGATCGTAAAAGGGTTTTAAGGTATCTGCGAACAACTGCTGAAAGCGTTCCCCTCTGTTTTGGCCAATTGACAGGTCGTTTAGATTGAAGTCCGGGTAACTCAACATGGCGAGCACCTCTCCGGTTGATGGTTCCAGTGCAACGATTCCTCCTTTTTTATTTACCATCAATTTTTCAGCATAACGCTGGAGTTCGATATCCAGGGTCAGCGTGAGATCGTTTCCTGAGATCGGTTCCTGATTGAGTGATCCACCCAGGTAGTCACCCACCTGTCTTCCGAGATTGTCCTTGAGTTCGTACCGGTGTCCCTTTACACCTCGGAGCAATTCTTCGTAGTAAAGTTCGACTCCGCTTTTCCCCACATAATCACCCAGGACATATACACCTTCGCTTTGTTCAAGCTCGTTCCGGTTAATTTCAGAAATGTACCCCAATACATGGGATGCGGTATGGTATTTATATCCCCGCACCGCTTCCTTGGTCAATCTGAAGCCTGGGAACATATACAGATATTCCTTGAATCGGAGTGCTACACTATCCGGGATCCGGGTCATAAAAGGGAAAGGGGTAAACTTGGAAAAGCGGATATCCGACCAGTTTTTCTCGATATTCTTTAGAAAGTATTCCTGATCGATATTGAGCAGGTCACACAGTCGGGCTGTGTCCATGTTTCTATCGAGTTCGTTGTACACGACATTGATGTCGTAGACAAATTTGTTATACACAATCAATTCACCATTCCGATCATAAATCAATCCCCGGGATGGTTTCTGGATCATCTTCACCAACGATGTTGTATTGGCTTCGACACGCGATTGTGCATCCCAGATCTGAACATGCGCTACCCTTACCAGCAGGAAAATGAACCCCACGATAATAATACCGGTAACCAGCCTAAATCTGTCCTGCGAATCAATTTTCATACAACCCCCATTCAGTTTTGATCAAAAACGATCATGATAATCATGATAACCGCATAGGATATCACAGCAGTCAGGATCGTCCTAAGAAGGATATAATGTAGCAATTTTAATTGAAAAATGTCAATCAAACTTACCCCAAAACAATGCAAAATTACCATGATGGCTGCATATTTCAAAAACCAGGTCAAATTGATGGTGGAAATCAGCGGAGAAATGTTGACCTTGTACCCACCCCGTGGCGAAAGCAGGGTAATGATGTAAGGCCTGACCAATCCGGTAAAAGCCCCTGCTCCAGCATGGACTCCCGGTGTGTTTTGGAAAATATCCACGACCAGCCCCACAACAAATCCGATCAGAATGACCACTGAAGCAGGGGTACGGAGTGGTAAGAGTAAAATGATAAGGGGATAAACGAATACCTCAATGAATGGAATTGAAAACCAGGTGATTTTTACAAAATTAAAAATCAATACCTGGACCAGGAGGAGAAGCACGGCACGAATGATATTCAATCGATAATCACTCATTCTGTTAATTCCTCTAAATCTGATTCAGAAAACGTATCGGGATTGTTCCAGGTATCTTCTATCACGTAACACAAACGAAGAGTGTACAGGTCTTCGAACAGCCGGACATACACCGTGTAATCATTTTCTCCACTTTCGAGATTAAAATACTCTATCTCCCCAATGGGCAGACCGGGAGGAAATGCAAAAGAATATCCGCTGGTGACGACCGTGTCACCGATAGCAAGCTCCACATGTCGGGGAATTTCACGCATTACCACAGTTTGAAGACTGTAAGGTTCCCATTGGATAATTCCCAATGCATTGTTGTGTTTGATCTTGGCACTTACCAGAGATTCAATATTGTACACAGAAATGACCTTAGAATAGTATTTATTGACTTGCGTAATAATACCTACAGGTCCCGTATTGGTTATTACTCCCATCCCGGGCTTAATCCCCTTATCTGCTCCCACATCGATGGTAAGAAAATTGTATAGCGATGAAAATGAATTTGAAATTACATGTGCGGGAATCACACGATACCGCTGTGGTCCGTATTCGTCCATAGTGGATATCGCCATGCTATCCGGTTTTAAATTCTGTATAGCAACTTGCTGCTCAAGGTTCAACAATTGATTTCTCAACTGGGCATTTTCATGCAACAATTCATCATTGACCCCGCTCAACTTGAAATAGCCGGCGACCTGACTGAAATGGCTTTGAACGAAGCCCGAAAAATGGTTGGACGTACTGAGAAATATCGATTTTCGTCTGTTGTCAAAATTGACTGCGAGACTGATACTGACAATCTCCAGAATCACAAAGACAATGAAGTGCAGATTGCGTAGGATAAATCGTATAAAATTTCCCATATGTCACCTTGGTTCTCACACGTTCTTCCGGTCGATCAGGAATGAGAATTTGCCAATATTTTCGAGAGCGATACCGGTACCGATGACAACAGCCCTTAATGGATCATCCGGTACATGGACATCGAGCTTGGTTTTTTGAGAAATCCGTTTGTCAAGCCCCCGTAATGACGCACCTCCACCGGTAAGATACAAGCCTTTTCTAAAAATATCTGCAGCCAGTTCGGGTGGTGTGGCTTCCAATGCCTTAAGAATAGCTTCCTCGATTTTGGAAATAGATTTATCGATACACGTCGCTATTTCCTGGTACGAAATGATCCGTTGCTTGGGGATTCCGGTCATCAGGTCTCTACCATTCACAGGGATATCAGGTGGTGGATCATCCAGTTCTTCCAAGGCAGATCCGATCTTTATTTTGATATTTTCTGCCGTTCTTTCACCAATGAGCAAATTGTGTTCGCGGCGCATATAATTGACAATATCGGATGTAAATTCATCCCCTCCCGTCCTGATGGATTGATCGGTTACGATTCCCGACAAAGCAATCACGGCGATTTCTGTAGTCCCTCCTCCGATATCGATGATCATATTACCCTCCGGTTCTTCGACATTGAGTCCTATGCCCAGCGCCGCAGCCAAAGGCTCGTGAATCAGATAGGTTTCTTTGGAGTCCACATGATCAGCGCTATCAAATACCGCTCTTTTTTCCACTTCGGTAATCCCCGATGGGATGCAAATAACCATCCGAAGGTGGGTAAAAAAACTCTTTCGACTGTCAATCATATTGATCAGCCCTTCGATCAGATTTTCCGCTGCCTGAAAATCCGCAATTACCCCATCCTTCAGGGGTCGAATGGTTTTTATATGTTCGTGCGTCTTTTCATGCATTTGCATCGCCTTCGAACCAACTGCAATGACTTCCTGGGTACGTCGGTCAATTGCCACAATGGAAGGCTCGTCAACAACCACCTCCCCATTTTGAATAATCAACGTGTTCGCCGTTCCCAAATCAATGGCCAGTTCCTGCGTAAAGAAGCTAAATAATTTCATATTGTTCCGATGGCTATGTCAAGCACATATCGCTCTTGTAATTTTAGTTTTAAACTCAATTTTCTAAGCTCAAGTATTAATGACCCAAATTTAACATCAATTTACTACTACTGTGTATAATTCATCCTTTTTCAGGTATTTTTTTACCAGGTTTGGGATATCCTCAGGGACGATTTCATCCAGCTTTTCAAAAAAGTCGTACATCCACGGAACTCCCATGTTTTCCAACGCCAAAATTTTAACTATTTCCGCTTTGGAAAACACACCATCAAGAGAACTTAAGAGGTAACCCTTGATGTAATTTCTGACCATCCCAAACTCTTTTTCTCCTACCAGTTCCTGCTCCAGCTTCTCAAGTTGTTCGTGTATCAGGCCTATTACGATGTCTATGTTTTGTGTCTTTACATCTGTAGCTATCAGAAAATAAGCATCGTGTCTCATCGGCTCGAGATCGGAAAAAATATTGTAAGTCAAGCCTTCTTTCTCCCGGATATTCTGCATCAACCTGGAACCAAAAAAGCCACCTAAAAGGGTATTGGTAAAGTGGATCGGAACGTAATCAGGATGGTGACGCTGCACGATACGTTTACCCATTTTGATGGAGCTTTGGGTGTTGAATGCGTATTCATTTTTGGTGAAATAGGTTCCCGGACCGGCAGGATCAAGCGCGTCAAAGACGACATCATCAGTGGATTCCTGATTACCCTCGGGCAACAAATGCATATATTCCAGCAACGTGTTCTGTATATCCTGGTTAAAACTCCCCGAGAGAAAAACTTTGAAATTGGGTTTGCGGTAATACCTTTCATGAAATTCCAGAAGATCCTCAATCTGAATCGCATCGATGTCACTCACGGTCGAATTGTAACCATAAGGATGCTGGCTCCCAAATATTTTTTCAGTCAGGATGCGAAAAGAAAGCGAATCATTGTCTGCCAAAGATAATTTCAGCTTTGATTGAGCCTGCTTTTTAAGTCTGGCTAGTTCCACCCGATCGAATTGGGGTTGGGATATTATTTCAAAAACCAGTGGAATTAACTCCTTGCAATACTTAGTAAGGCATATCAATGAGAACGAAGCATAATCCAGTTGATACCTGACATTGAATTGGGCCCCGAAAAAATCAAAAACATCATTGATATCATCCTGATTTCGGGTTTGAGTTCCTTCCTTGAGCATCCTCGCGCAAAAACGCGAACTCAACTTCTTTTGCTCGTCAAATCTACCCCTGTTGAGTACGATCTCTACCTTGACCAATCCCAGATTTTGCATACCGGGAATGGTATATAGGGTACTTTCTTCACCAACCATTTCAATATGATACTCAAAGGGAGCTGGTTTTTCAATTTTCTTGATCCCGGGCAGTTGGATCTCCTTCGTGTTTTGAACCATGAACCAAATGTATAAATTTATTTAGTCGGTAACGAATTTTGAATTACAATGGTTCGCTGTAATCTTATATCAGAATATGGGGAATACAGCCTGCCCCTCCCACATTTTCCATGGCCGTCGGGGATTAGAACCATGGCGCCAGAAGAATTGCATTTCATTTTGGACTGATCTTTCTGCGGCGAATAATCCCCACGTAAACAGGCACCAGTCTGTGCAGGGTTTCTTTTCGTGTACTTTGCTTTGAATGTTTTCAATCAATTTTTTCTTATGTTTATACTCTGAAATTAAAATTGACCACAGAACATGAAATTTTCCGTTTCTTCCAGTGATTTTTTGAAAAAAACCGTGATTGCTTCGAGTGTAATTCCCTCCAATCCCATGATGCCAATCCTGGAAGATTTCCTGCTGGAACTGAATGGAAACGAACTCCGTCTCACAGTTTCTGATCTGGAAACCACCATTTACTCTACCCTCGATGTCCAGGGCGAAGAAGATGGTAAAATAGCTGTCCGCGGAAAAATATTAAGTGATACGCTCAAGGCGATTCCAGATCAACCCGTCCAATTCATCAAAGAGGAGGATTCCAATGTCCTGGTTATTTTAACCAACAATGGAGAATACAAATTAGCCTGCGATGATTTTGAAGAATTTCCGGAAATTCCTAATGCTCAAATTTCACAATCGGTTGAAATTCCCATAGGAATCATGAAAAAAGGCATCGAAAATACCCTTTTCGCAACGAGTAATGATGAAATGAGACAAGCCATGATGGGGGTATTTATCAAGGTCGAAGAAGATAAAATCACTTTTGTCGCTACAGATGCTCATAAACTGGTAAAATATACTTTCTGGGATATCCATACCAACGTGGATGGTTCGATGATTATCCCTAAAAAATCTCTGGCATTGGTCAACCTGGCCCTGGATGGTAATGGTAGCGTTGTAATCAACTTTAGCAATTCGCACGTATTTATCCAATCCGGAAATACCGAAATTGCCTGTCGGCTTATAGATGCCACCTTCCCCAATTACAATGGCGTAATCCCCACCAATAATCAAAATATTCTTACAATTGATCGCAAATCCCTGCTCAATTCACTCAAACGTATTTCGATCTACGCCAACAAATCCACAAACCAAATTGTCCTGGATCTCAAAAATGACAAAATCGAAATTCAAGCTCAGGATTTGGACTACTCCAATGAAGCGCATGAAAGTCTCCCTTGTCAGTATTCCGGGGACGAAATGCAAATCGCATACAATTCCAAGTTTTTAATCGAAATGTTGGGGGTACTCAATTCGGAGGAGGTCATGCTCGAAATGTCTACACCCAATCGGGCTTCCTTGCTTCTGCCATCCTCCAATGCCAAGGATGAAGACCTGCTCATGCTGGTTATGCCTGTAATGGTGAAATAGATTTTATGAAAATTGGCTTGTTTTTTGGTTCGTTCAACCCGGTACATACCGGGCATATGATCATTGCCAATCACATAGCACACTGGACCGATCTTGATCAGGTTTGGCTGGTCGTTTCTCCTCAGAATCCGTTCAAGGAACGATCCAATCTGGCCCACGACTTTGACAGATTGCACCTCGTCCATCTGGCCATCGGTGACCAGGACAAACTACGGGCTTCTGATATAGAATTTGGTCTGCCCAAACCCTCGTACACCGTCGATACGCTGGCATACCTGAAAGATAAATTTCCCACCCATACTTTTTCCCTGATTATGGGTGGTGACAATCTCGCAAATTTACACAAATGGAAAAACTATGAGATGATCCTCCGCAACCATGATATTTTGGTGTATAAACGCCCCAATTATGACCTGGGCCAACTCCGCCATGAGGCAAGGGTCACCGTTGTCGAGGCTCCCCTGATGGAGATTTCATCCTCATTTATAAGAGAATCCATTCGACAAAAGAAATCCATACGGTATCTGGTTCCCGATGAAGTGTGGAAGTACCTGGAAGCTAATCCGATCTATTGAAAACCGGGAAGGTCCCGGAGAAAATACGGCATATCAACACCCGAATTTACAAAATTACTTTTTGTACGTGATGGCCTCAACAAGTGGCAAGGGTTTATGTTAGTGTATAAAGATTCACCGCTTCCATGATGACCGTGCAAGCATGATTCGAGTTGCGGGCTTATAGTTGAATAAATCCCGTACTTTTGCACCAAATTTTACACCTGATGAGATTTCTTTTTTCGAGAAAAAAAAACAAGACAAGCAAATCCATGGATCGGGACTTTGTGCCCGGGACCATCACCAATATCACCCACGAAACAAATGACTGCATTTCCGTTGCCTTTGATATTGCAGAGGAATATTACGAAGACATAGCGGTAAAGGCCGGTCAATATCTTACTCTCAAAGCCAATATCAACGGAGAAACTGTCCAAAGACCCTATTCTCTGTGTACTGCCCCTCACGAAAACGAATGGCGTGTGGCCATCAAAAAAGCCGAAAATGGCTTGTTCAGCAACTTTGCTCATTCCAATTTTAAGGTAGGCGATGGGTTGGAAATAAGAGGACCAGAAGGGAATTTTACTCTGGATCTGAATGCCAACAATAAAAAGAATTATGTCTTTTTCTCCGCAGGGAGCGGGATTACCCCGGTGATATCGCTGATCAAAGCCATCCTTCATGAAGAACCTGGCAGTTCTATTGTACTCTTTTATGGGAACAAAACGTATTCCTCTATTATCTTTTATAGGGAATTACAGCAACTCAAAAATAAGCATGCCGATCGTTTTCAAATCCACTATTTCTTTACGGAGGAAAAACTAAACGATGCCTTGTTTTGCGGTCGTTTGGATGTATCCAAATGTCAGATCCTTTCCCAAAAATTGCTGCTTAGTATCGAGGGAACCGATGAATTTTTACTTTGCGGCCCGGAGCAAATGATATTCGACCTTCGGGATATGCTGATCCAAAATGAAGTACCCAAAAAGAACATTCATTTTGAATTGTTTGAAAGCAGTGCGGGAAACATCCTGAAACATAAAAAACCGGCGCCTCATGAACCTTCTGAAGATGTGAGTGAGGTTACCATCACCCTGGATGGACAGGATCATGTGTTACAGGTTCCCTACGACGACCAGCCCATTCTGGAATATGTCCTGGATGCAGGATACCCGGCACCGTTTTCGTGTCTGGGCGGTGTGTGCTGTAGTTGTCGTGCAAAGTTATTAGAAGGGGAAGTTGAAATGATGGCAAATTTTGCGCTGGAAGACGAGGAAGTCGAAGAAGGGTATCGTCTGACATGTCAATCTCTGCCACGAAGCCCGAAGATCCATTTGGACTACGATCAATAAACCATTTTATCACCTTCCACGAATCCGGCATCTGAATGGATTTTTACACCAAAGTGCCGCATCATGGTCATATGAAATAATCCTTTTACTCGGATTCCAACGGTCTAAAAGAATCCCTATCCAGTAGAAAATTATACCGCTTTCGGATACCATCTAAAGATTCAGGATCCAAGGTGGCTTGCACATATCCCTCTTCACCATTTTGCAAATAGCTTAGTTGCGTTCCAAGCGCATCAAGTATTACGCTGTGACCGGGGTAGTTGATACCATTTCCATCCTCCCCTATTCTGTTTACCCCGATGGTATAACACATATTTTCAATAGATCGGGCCTGTAACAATGTATCCCATGCCCGGATACGGGATGATGGCCAATTGGCTACATAAATCAGTATATCATAATCCACACTATTCCTGGACCACACAGGAAACCGGAGGTCGTAGCATATCAAAGGACATATTTTCCAACCCTGGTATTCGATGATGATTCTCTGCTTCCCCCTTTGAAACACCTTATCCTCACCGGCATAGGAGAAGGTATGTCTTTTATCATATATTTCCACATTGCCTTCCGGCCATACAAAATATAACCGATTGTAGTATTGTCCTAGATCCTCGATAATTACACTACCGGTTAGGGCAGCATTCAACTTTCGAGCCTGTCTGCGCATCCATTCCAGTGTAAGTCCTTGTGAATGGTCCGCCAGTTTCATGGCATTCATGGAAAAACCTGTGGTAAACATTTCCGGCAGCACTACCAAGTCTTGTTCCCCGTGGTATATATTGGACAGAATGCGATCAAAATGCACGAGATTGCATTCGATTGCTTCCCAATATAATGCGGTTTGAATTCCAACAACGTTGAGCGGTTTCGATGCAGTCATGGGGATAAAGATCGCTGGTTATTTGAAATAATTGCAAAATACCCGGATATTTTCAATGAGCAGGATTCGATACATTTTACTACCTTTATGAGTTCACAAAACAGCAAATACTGTGGCTTCAAGAAAATTAAGCGAAAGAGATGCACAGGAAGCGTTGAGGAGGAAAATACGAAAAAGAGTGCGCAATCAAAGCGCTTTTTTCAAGCACATTAGCATTTATTTTACTTTATTTTTCATATTTATCATAGCTGTTTTTCTCATTCGTGCCCGGCCTCTTCTATACATTTTTCTGTCTATATTTAGTTTTTGGATGATCGGGTTGATTTTTCATTGGTTATCGGCATTTGTTTTCCATCGGTTCAAAAGTTGGGAAGAAGTTCAATATCAAAAACGATTGGTAGAACTGGGTCTCAATGAATCCGATGATGAGGAGGATTATTCCGCAATATTGGTTGAAAAACCGATCCCCCAAATGAAGGAGGCAGACCAAAGATGGAATGAAGGTGATTTTGTGTAGTGCTCAGTTATATCACCGCAGGAGCCCTGAACATCGATTGCTTTTTAATCCGCTCATACGACCTGAGCATTGTATACCCGTGGTGTTTTGGTTTGTCCGATTCGATGTGCAGAGAAAAATGTCTGAAATCGAAGAAGAAAACGTAGACATAGCCGGGGTTGCGTCGAGGCTTTCAGATGAAGAGACCGGGCATTTTCCTCCACAGAAAGTGGACAAAATCGAGCGTCAGGGGTATAATTGAAAGGGATGGTTGAAATGGATTTCAACGATAATTGGCAGCCGACCCATTAATATAAAATTGACCTACACGCCCCAGAAATATTTTCCCTGAAATCAATCCTTAAAACAACTCAATTTGCTGAGCCGGGTACAACTGAAAGCTTTTTCGGTGTAAGTGACAGACACCATTGTCGATTATTCCCCGGCGATGTTCTGCTGTTGGATAACCTTTATTTCTCTCCCAGCCATAAACCGGATATTTAAAGTGCTGTTCTTTCATATATTCATCCCGGTACGTTTTTGCGAGAATAGAAGCAGCAGCGATGGACAAATATTTGCCGTCGCCTTTGATGACACATTGATGAGGGCAGTCTCTGTATGGATAAAATCTGTTACCATCGACGATCAGGAACTCTGGCTTGACAGTCAGGGAATCCAACGCAACATGCATCGCCTCGATGGATCCACGCAGGATGTTGATAGCATCAATTCGTTCAGGAAATACAAAAGCTACAGAAAAAGCCAGAGCCTCTGATTCAATTATACGTCGAAGTACATTTCGTCTGCTTTCGGTTAATTGTTTGGAATCATTCAACTCATCATGGAAATATCCATCGGGTAAGATGACCGCAGCAGCGACAACCGGACCTGCGAGGCAACCCCGACCTGCTTCATCCAGTCCGGCAATAATTTTGAACTTTCTCAGAGGGTGTTCGATCAGCGACATGGTCACTAAGATATTATTCCTTTTCAAAAAAACCACAGAATGTCTATATTTGTCGTGGTCGGAAATCGCTTACCTTGAATTTCCCTCTGAAATGAGAATAGAATACCATGTCAAAATCTAGTACTCTGTTTCATAAGTTCTTCACACTTACGACGGCTTCTTTTTCGCCGTACCTTCATCACCGAAAGCCTCACGTAGGCCTGTCCTATGCTCGGTTTCGTTTCTTCGGTACGACAAAAATCAATCGCGTCATTAATATATATTACTTATGAAATGGACACCAGGTCTGTCTGCACAGATTAGTAACCATTTAAAGTACCACCATGAGGTTAAAAGATGTCTTTGAAAATAATCAAATGTGGATCCAGGAAAAGCTGGCTCTGGATCCGGATTATTTCAAAAATCATGGCAAAGAGCAACATCCGGAATTATTGTACATCGGGTGTTCCGATAGCCGTGTAACCGCTGAAGAATTGATGGGACTGGGTCGGGGCGAGGTATTCGTACACCGAAACATTGCTAATATGGTTATTAGTATTGATCTCAGTGTGATGTCTGTTATCAATTACGCGGTGGAACAACTGGGTGTCCAGCATGCCATTGTTTGCGGTCATTATTCGTGCGGTGGCGTAAAAGCCGCCATGCAGTCCGCTGACCTGGGTATCCTCAACCCATGGTTGCGCAACATACGGGATGTATATCGGCTACATGCCACCGAGCTAAATAAGATACAGGATGAGAAACAACGCTATGACCGGCTTGTGGAATTGAATGTCCAGGAACAGTGTGTAAACCTCATCAAAACCGCAGTAGTACAAAAGGCGATCCGGACCAGAGGACTGAAAGTTCATGGGTGGGTGTTTGATATCCACACAGGAAAACTAATCGACCTCAAAATCAATTTTGAAGCGATATTGGGGAGTATTATGGAAATATATAAATTGGATTAAGGTCGCTTAAGTATTTGTCCCTCGTACAAAAAAGCACCGTTTTACAACAACACAGACAGATTCGCAAACCAACTCCACCTGACAAATATGCTCTCAGATCCATTCAAATCCTAAATAGAAAATCGTACTTTATTATATTCCCTTCTGTCCAGGTTCCGAAATCCTTACCTATACATCCGGACTCATTGTTTCTTTAAAGTCATTTCCATCCCAGCATCCCAGCCACTCTACATCCTTTCCTACTTTGATATAGTTCATAAACGCGTTCACCGCCGCTTTCTTTTCCTTTCGATAAATGGTTATCATTTGGTGCCCGCTTTTTACATTGAAATAATAATTTCCTACACCCATAGTGTAGCTCTTTTTCCGTCTCATTATCTATTTGATTTATACCAAAATTAAAAGCGCGATAATATACACATTATTTTTGGATATTCCAAACTTTAAGTAGACAATTCCCTGTCAAAATCTAATTGGTGGATGTGAATTCACATACCCGATGAAAAGCATCAATAAATTTGGTTTATATTCGACAAATATTCTCAATTCATCGAACGAACAAAACCATCGGCGATCATTTCCATCAGTGGTAATTGTTCAAGCTGGTGTAGTACGGGAGATTCGGTGATAGGATAGTCTTTCAGTATGACCTTGAGATCGATCGGAATATTGATCACCCTGGTTTCTCCATCATTCAGGGACAAACCTTGATTCCATTGTAAAACTCTATAGGTTTCATCACCTCCGACGTGCAGGGCTACGCTTTGCGAATCTCCATTGTTCACTTTATAGCTTCCCTCGATCTTTTCAAATATATAACTGGTCCAGGCAGGCCAGTATTCGCTGGTCAGGCTAAGAGCAGAACCCGCTTCGTGGTCAGCGGGTATGGTGCGATTTTGTGCCGGTGTAAGCCCCAGGCCGAATGATATGGCTGCATAATTACCGGATGGTATCTCAAAGCTGAGCTTTTGTTCCACTTCGGGAATCGCATCTCCTTTAATATCCTGAAGGAAGGATATATGAAGAATATCGAGCAATGGTAAGGTCTGATCACCCACATCGAGTCTAAAATCCGAAAGATAGAAGGTCACTTTGCTGAAACGCAAATCAACAGAATCGTTCAAAGAATATAATTGACCGGGCCCTTCCAACAATTGACCATCATAGGTAAGTTGAAAAATCAAATCCAGTCTGGCTACAGGATCATTCTCTTTATTATCGCAGCCAACTAAAATCAACATCAATCCAAGTAAAAATATTCCCCTCATACCCTTATCAACGCCCCGGTGTAGGCTATGTTTCATTTCCATTGAAAACTTTTAATCAGGGTATCAAGATCCACTTTAATATACTCCAACATAGGCGCGATGGAATCGGGATTGGGTCGTGCATTGAAATACAAAGATGCGCGCAGAAAATGATGTGTGGTATCGGTGAGATAAAACTGATAGGGTGAGGCCACGGGTCCAGTGAGTGTAAAAATCATACCTGATTCTTTACCATTCAAACTAAGTGGTTGTTCGTGGATTCCACTGGCAATCGAACTGTGCTCATAAGCCATCCGGAAACTCTCATTCGCGAGATTTTGAAACGATTCCTGCGCGTCGATGGGATAGTAAGTAAAATGTATGCTTGCATCGAGATCCGGATATCGGATATCAAACCAGCACTCATTTTCCAGCTCTTCGCCAAAATATGAAGTACGTTCATGAAGTTGGGCGTATTTCGACATCCGAAATGTAAAGCCACAATCGAAAGCTTCATCCACCGATATATACTCCGGAACCGGAAGTTCTACCCTGGGATACATTCTTGGCTTGGGAGAAAAGGTGCTCTGATCATTTGCACATGCGATGAGGACTATAGGTAGTAGGATTAGGCTCCAAATATAATTTGGCATCAGAAAATTTTCTTTGCATTGTAATTTTGCGGCCGGAATCCGCTCCTGCCTTGTTATTAAACGCAAATTATACGTAATAATGTCCTTTGCTCCAGAATATTCTCTAAATCATTGCTGCGATCTCGATGGGTTGTCCACCTAAAACTCTGTTTCAATATTCAGATCATATTCTCAGTTTCAATCTCGCATTAAACCCCAACCTCACTTACCATTAATCTTAACCTCAACCTTTCGTCACTCCGTACTTGATCCGGAGTCAACCTCAACCTCAAAATGGTAAGTCGTCGTCTTCCTCAGTATTGCTATCGGGCATTGAGGAATCGGTAGAAGAGGATCTCGAACTACCTCTATTGAAAGGATCGTCATCTTCCAGTGGGAAGGAGGTATCTCCCTGGCTGTCTCTTCGATCCAATAATCTCATGACATTGGCCACGACTTCTGTTATATAGCGCTCATTGCCATCCTTATCCTGATATTTCCGGGAAGTGAGCTTTCCTTCCACATAGACCAGACTGCCTTTTTTAAGTTGCCGCTCCGCACTTTCTGCCAAATACCGCCACAGGATCACGTTATGCCATTCTGTGACGGTCTGCCATTCATTGTTTTTATCACGGTAATTTTCGTTGGTCGCCATGGTAAATTTGGCCACCTTGGTACCACTTTCCAAAACACGTACTTCGGGGTCTTTTCCCAGATTGCCTATTAGAATTACTTTGTTAATCATGCTTGCGATTTATGCCCAATTTACGAGATTTTTGATTTAAAAACAACCGTAGTGGTCGTGGGATCGCAAAGTTATCCAAATTTCCATGATCCACGAACTCTATATTGTGCAGCAGGTTCCACGAAGCAGGCCACGAGGACACCCGATAAAATTGGATCATGAGCTTTCGATGAGTCAGGTTCCATTCCAGGGAATCGATGAGGGGATAGGGAAATGTTTCATAGTTTTTACTTTCTTTCAGGGAGAAGGTCAAATCAGGATAAGCTCCCAAAACAGGAAACATGTAAAGATTTTTCCATATATTGGCTTCCCTATTTTGCACGAGTGCTATTTGACCATTTTGTTCATATACCCCAAAATTGATCCAGCGGATTTGTTTGGATCGTGGTCGGTTTTTATGGGGAATCCGATCCACCAGATTGGATTTATAGGCCCTACAGGAATGCCGCGCGGGACATTCCGGACAGATGGGATTGCGTGGCGTGCAAGCCATCGCCCCAAAATTCATAATAGCCTGGTTGAAGTCTGCTGAAGGATGGATTTGCACAACGGCCGTGACAAGATCCTGAATTTTCCGGTGCGTGGCCACCTGATTGATGTCTTCTGTGATGCCAAAATATCTGCTCACCACCCTTTTTACATTGCCATCAACTACCCCGATCTTCTCACCAAAAGCAAAAGATGCTATAGCTGCACTGGTGTAGGATCCGATTCCTTTCAATTTACTTAGATCCCTTGCATTGTTGGGGAAACGGCCTCCGAGTTCATTCCAAACATGCCGGGCAGTAAAGTGCATATTTCGGGCCCGGCTGTAATACCCCAATCCTTCCCACAATTTCATCACATCATCCAGGCTAGCCCTCGCAAGCGATTCAAGATTCGGAAATCGATCCAGGAATTTTACAAAGTATTCCTTACCTTGCTCTACTCTCGTCTGCTGTAAAATAATTTCAGCGATCCAAATGGCATATGGATCGCTGAAATATTTCCATGGCATGGGTCTCGGGTGAATTATGGACCAGTCCATAACATACTGACCAAACTGCTCCAACTCTTCCCGGGACCACTTCCGATTCATCTCCAAAGATATGGCTGCCTTAGCTTGCTCTGGATTTCAGTTCATAAATGTTGTTGTACTGAACTTTAATTTTATCTTTCAATTCCTTTCGGGCAAAGTAAATTCTACTTTTTACAGTACCCAATGGAAGGTCAAGCTGCTCCGCAATCTCATGGTATTTGAAACCTTCATAATACATTTGGAATGGCTCCCGAAGGGTCTCCGGCAACTCATCGATGATTTCAAAAAGCTCTTCCATGAACATGGTCACTTCACCTTTATTGAAAATATCTTCCTCCCCACTGTTGATGTAATACAAATTACTGGTCTGATCAGAAATGGTATTATATCTTTTTCGTCGTCGGTAGTTGTTGATAAAGATGTTTTTCATGATTGTCATCAACCAGGCACGAAAATTGGTTCCGGGTCGAAACTTATCTTTATTGCTGAAAGCTCTGTAAGCAGTCTCCTGGAAAAGGTCGTGTGCTGCTTCGTCATCCTTAGTCAATGAAAACGCAAAGCTTCGCAGTACTTTGGTTTGCTCGTCAAAATTATTCGAAAATTCAAATCTGGACATAGTTTATTATTTTGTTTATTGACTGGTACAAATATAATATTTGTTCAACAGTTTTTGGAATTTACTTGAACAAAATTCTCTTAAATTAGTGTTACAGTTTTTTACCAAAAACTAAAGTGTCTGTATATCAAACACTTATACAAACTTTAACGTTCAACTTGGATTGAATATTGTGCCTTATCTTTGCGCCATTTTGAACATGACGTAGGTCAAAATACCAAATACAATATTGGGAAGCCAGACACCGAGTGCAGGGGGAATTACCGCAGAACTGGCAAAAGTGATGCTAAATTTGGAAAACATTATAAAGAGGGCACCGATTAATAAGCCTGCCGCCAGATGAAGACCTAGTCCTCCCCGTACTTTTCTGGAAGATATACTCACAGCCAGAATGGCCAGGATAAACGAAGTAACAGCATCCGCCGTTCGTCGGTGTATTTCAATCCACGATGAAGTCACGTTGGAGAATCCCTTTAACCGTTGTTCCTGGACTTTTTCATACAATTCGAAGGTGGTGTACGTCCGTTCAAATTCATCGATCTGGATAAAATCATCAGGCTGAATGTACAGGGTGGTATCCAGATACTTGTTCTTATGAACTTCCAGAGTTTGTTCATCTCCATCAAAGGTACGCACGGTGTAATCATATAACTTCCACTGAAATGGGGGTTCGACAATTTCCATTCTGTTCGCTTTGATAATCTCTACGATTTTATTGTTTTCAAAACGATCCAGCTGAATATCATAGGCCATCGTATCGCTCGCCCGGTATGTCCGGATATATATCATGGATTCCGGGGTGAGCATCTGTTGAATATTACTCTCCCGGATCTTCTTTTTGTTGTCACTGAGATAGTTTGCAATAAAAATGATCCTGCTTTTTTCACCATAGGGAATTAAAAAATGATTGGCGACCAGGTGAATACCCGACACAATAACGCCTCCGAGAATATAGGGATACAATATCCGGCTGAAACTAATACCGGCATTGAGCATCGAAAGAATTTCACTGTTTTTGGCCAGCCGGGATGTGAAAAATATAACGCTGATCAGTATGAAAATAGGCCAAATAGTACTGTCGATGAACAGGATAAAGGGTATAAAATATTCCCGTATGATCGTTCCGGCTGGAAGTTGAGCATCCGCTAATTTTTGAACCTTTTCGCTGTAATCAAACACCACTGAAATGGCTGTGGACAGCAATACAGTAAAGAAAAATGTCCGTAAAAACTTACCCAGAATGTATTTGTCAATTAGCTTCATTTACAATCTTTGACTGTACCTCAATGTAGCTTTTTCCTTCCAGGATCTGAATTCACCTTCACGGATTTTTTCACGCACCGTCCTCACCAGTTTCAAATAAAAACCCAGGTTTTGTAAGGTGGCAATCTGTCCCGCCAGCAACTCTTTGCTCATAAACAAATGTCTAAGATACGCTTTAGAATGCCGGTGACTCGCCGTGGAAGGGCTTTCAGGATCGATGGGAGAAAAGTCATCCTTCCACTTTTCATTCCTTATATTAATAATACCTGCCTCCGTATACAATAGGCCATGCCGGGCATTTCGTGAGGGTAACACACAATCAAACATATCGATGCCCATTGCAATATTCTCAAGGACGTTGGCTGGTGTACCCACTCCCATCAAATATCGAGGACGATCTTCCGGCAAGATACCCGTTAACAAATCAACCATCGCGTACATATCTTCATCGGGTTCCCCTACAGACAATCCACCTATGGCATTGATGGGCGCATCTTTTGACGCAATATATTCTGCGGATTGTGTCCTGAGCTCAGGATAAACGCTCCCCTGAACTATTGGAGAAAGACACTGCTCGTATCCGTACAAAGGTGAAGAAGAATCAAATCTTTCGATGCACCTGTCCAGCCAGCGGTGGGTCAAATGCATCGAGTCCCGCGCATAACTTCGCTCACATGGGTAAGGTGTGCATTCATCAAATGCCATGATGATATCTGCTCCGATTTTTCTTTGAATATCCACTACAGATTCCGGTGTAAAGAAATGCAGTGAACCATCAATATGACTGCGAAACGCTACGCCATCTTCCTTGATTTTCCTGTTCTTTCCCAGAGAATAGACCTGGTACCCGCCCGAATCGGTGAGGATGGGTCGTTCCCAACTGTTGAACCGATGAATTCCCCCTGCCTGATTTATAATATCTTCACCGGGTCTTAAATACAAATGATAGGTATTTGCCAAAATGATCTCCGCGTCGATCGTCTCTTCCAATTCTGCCATGTGAACGCCTTTCACACTGGCCGCTGTTCCCACAGGCATAAAAATCGGTGTCTGAATAATTCCTCGTGGGGTAACAATCTGACCGGTACGGGCATTGGTTTGAGGATCCCGATAATGTATTTCAAATTTAAAACTCAAGCCGTTATATGTTTTTTCTGGAAATATTCACAAACACGGCGTACATCAACGTAAAGCCCAAAAGGGCTGAGCCCCCGAAAGATATGAATGGAAGCGGTATTCCAATCACGGGCACCAGACCCAGGGTCATCCCTATATTGACAAACACGTGTACAAACAGCACACCCGCAAACCCATAACCAAAACTGGTGACAAACCGGGTTCCCGAACGTTCAGAAAGATATAATATCCTCAAAATCAAAAACAAAAAAAGCCCGAGAATGATTACCGACCCGACAAATCCCTGTTCTTCTCCCACAATACAAAAAATAAAATCCGTCGTATGCTCGGGTACATAATTCAATTTTGTCAGCGTACCCTGCATATATCCTTTCCCGTCAAATCCTCCTGAACTGATCGCCATTTTGGACAACACCACATTATACAAACTACCTCGGGGGTCACAACGCTCCGGATGCAGCCATACATTGAGACGATCCTGTTGGTGCGGTTTTAAAATATTGTAGAATGCATAGGATGTCGCGTAGGACAATGAAGAAAGAACCAATAAAGTACTGGTCACAAAAGTGACCAGCCGGAGTTTTCCTTCCCGGATGGTCAGAAATGTCATGACGACAGCAAACACACAATCGATCAATAATATCAGAAGATGAAGTTCATTCCAGATAAAGACAATGTTGGCAAAGGCAAGCAGCAAAATACTTCCAATCCAGTAATAAGAAAACTTGTATTGTGAGGCATATACAAACATCAGCATCAACAGCAACATAGCCAATGTACTATACACATTGAAGCTTAGCGTCATGATAAAAACAAAGCCCAGTAGTAAGATGACCACGAATGGCCATATGCTCAACCCGTGTCGAAATAATACGAAACTAAAGGCAAAAAAAACCAGAGCGGAACCCACATCAGGCTGTAGTAAAATAAACATGACCGGGATCAAAATGATTGAAAATCCTATCAACATGGAGCGGACGCTCGTCACTTTTACCGATGGATTTGCAAGATAATTGGCAAGTGACAGACAGGTTGCGAATTTGGCAAATTCAACCGGTTGAAACGAAAATCCGCCGAAATTTACCCATGCCTTCGCGCCATTAATTTCATCACCAACCAGCAAGACCAGTATGAGAAAAAAGATGCTGGTAATATATATGGGAAGGGAGAATACGTTCCATATTTTCTTCTCGATCAGCAGGACTGAAAAAAAGACGAGTATGGAGGCAATGGTCCAAAAGGTTTGCATGCCCACTGCGGTTTTGAAATCCCAAATACTGACTTCGCTCCAGGATGTTGCCGGGGTTGCCGCCACTTTGACGAACCAACCGAAGATCAGTATTATAAAAAACAAACCGATCAGTATGCCATCATATGTTGCTTTATTCGATGAATTCACGGCTATCTGAGATTTGATCGGCATTCCAGGACCTGATCTAAAGTCACTCTGGAATTCACCAACAATGCAGAAGGAAAATTCTCCCGGATACGCACCAATAATTGCATGGCAGCGGATCGATCTACGAAAGATCCGGCATACAATCTGTAATATGGTTGATCATGAACCCATTCATTGGGGATGGTTTGGTATAATTCATTGAACTTCCTCTGCACATTTTCCATTTCACGACGATCGGTCGTAAACAGGTATTGTATGCGATATCCTGGCAAATCGATATCGCCCTGATACCTGTTTTTGTATTCGGCCATGGCCTGTTGTATATCTGCCGTTTCTACAAATTGAATATTCTGACCTTCGGCTATTCCCCATCCGAATACACTGATTAATAACAAGAGTACTATTTGAATTCTCACCATAATAATAACTTTCTACCGCAATCATTCGGGTTCTATTAACCTGGTTCGGATTTCACTTTATTGGTGCCTGGATTCCCATATACTTAAAATGAGCACTTGGAAAGTATTGAATAGGCCTATATTGGTGTACTGGTTCCCAGCCGATGCACGCCGAGATCAACCAAAGCTTTTGCCTGTTCCATTGTCCTGATTCCTCCTGCCGCTTTGATTTTTAGTTCCGGTGGGCAAATGGATTTTAGAAAAGATACACTTTCTTCGGTCACACCACCGTATACCCCAGTACCTGTTTTTATAAAATCCACACTGTGAGCAACGCAAAGATCAACGATTCTTTTTACTTCATCCTGACTGAGTAAATTGTATTCAGCAATCAACTTTAGTTTTCCACCTTTCACCCGGCAAATAGTGGACAAACTGTCGATTTCCCGATCTACGTATGACCACACTTCTGATTTGACTGCATTAATATTGAGCACGGCATCCACTTCAGTGGCACCATCACTAATTACCTCTTTTATTTCTTCCACCTTGCTTTTATAGGATTCAAACCCATTGGGAAAACCTATCGCAGTGGAAATTTTAAATTGCTCATTTTCCATCCTTTTATGGATATGCTCCACATAAAAAGGAGGGACACATACTCCATAATATCCATTGGCCAATACCAGATCAACAAGTTCATCGATCTTCCGATACGTACAGTCCGGAGACAGCAAGGTCAAGTCAATGAGTGAACGAATATCCATGTACTAATCTTTGCAAATCGAAAATAACTAATTTATAATTAAACCCTTCCATGGCACTGTTTATATTTTTTACCACTACCACAAGGGCATGGGTCATTTCGCCCTACTTTTTTCTCTGTACGTACAAAAGTTTCGACTTTTTGAGGTTCCCGTCCGGCATTCTCAGCAGCCCGCCTTGCTGCTTGCTCTTCCGGTGTACGGCTGGTTTGCATTCGGCTCAGATCCGTTCGCTCCACTCGAGCTTCCCTGATATCCCGCGGTTGTTCAATCATGATTTTTCCCCCAAGTATCCACCCTGACACCTCTCGATTGATTTTGTAGATAAGCTCTTCAAACAGATTGTAGGCTTCCATTTTATATATCACCAAAGGATCCTTTTGCTCGAACGATGCAGCCTGCACAGACTCCTTTAATTCATCCATATAACGCAGATGCTCCTTCCAGTTTTCATCGATCAAGGCCAGGGTCACCGTTTTCTCCAAATCCCGCATAATGGAATGTCCCTCGGTTTTTACTGCCGTTTCCAAATCGGCGGTAAGATTGAGGACCTTGGAGCTTCCATCGGAATAAGGTAAGGATATGCGCTTGTATTTGTTCCCTTCATTTTCATAGACATTCTTGATAATGGGGAGCATCACCCGGATAATGTATTCCTCTTTTTCCTGATAGAATTTCCACACATCATCCCGGAATCGATCCACCAATTTTGCAAGGGAAAGTGAATGAAATTCATCTTCTTTCACTTCAGGATCATATCCGATCTCCCGCAATGATGCTTCCCGGAAGGAATGAAAATCTCCGGCGGATTTATGCTCATATACCAGGCTTTCCACGAAACCGTCGATCATATTTCTCAAATCCACCAAAAGACGATCTCCAGTAAGTGCATTCTCTCGTTTCTTATAAATAGCCTCCCGCTGGATGTTCATCACGTCATCGTATTCCAGCAAACGCTTGCGAATTCCAAAGTTGTTCTCTTCAACTTTTTTCTGAGCTCCCTCGATGGATCTGGTCATCATCCTGTTTTGGATAACTTCCCCTTCCTTAAGACCCATTCTGTCCATGATCTTAATAGCCCGTTCGTTCATAAACAATCGCATCAGATTGTCTTCCAGCGATACAAAAAATTGCGAACTGCCAGGATCCCCCTGGCGTCCTGCCCTACCCCGTAGCTGTCTGTCCACCCGCCGTGAATCGTGACGCTCAGTACCTATGATAGCAAGTCCCCCTGCTTTTTTTACTTCCGGTGTAATCTTAATATCCGTACCCCGACCTGCCATATTGGTGGCGATAGTTACCCGTCCAGGTTTACCCGCTTCTGCCACGATTTCCGCTTCACGTTGATGCTGTTTTGCGTTCAAAACGTTGTGCGGAATATTAGCAATTTTGAGCATTCGGCTCAATTTTTCGGAATTGTCCACAGAGGTAGTTCCCACCAGCACCGGTCTGCCTGCTTCAGTCAATTCCTTTATTTCTTTGATGACTGCATTGTATTTCTCCCGTTGCGTTCTGAATAAATAATCATCTCTGTCATCTCGAATGATAGGCTTGTTGGTGGGCACTACAGATACGTCCAGCTTGTAAATCTCCCAGAATTCACTGGCCTCCGTTTCAGCCGTACCAGTCATCCCCGAGAGCTTGTGATACATACGGAAGTAATTTTGCAAAGTCACCGTTGCATAAGTCTGTGTCAGTTCCCCGACCTTGACATTCTCCTTGGCCTCCAAAGCCTGGTGCAATCCATCCGAATATCTTCTTCCCTCCATCATCCTTCCTGTCTGCTCATCGACTATTTTAACCTGGCCATCCATGACCACATATTCCTCGTCTTTCTCAAATAATGCATAAGCCTTGAGCAACTGACTGACGGAATGCAACCGCTTGGATTTTTCGGAATAGTCCCGTATTAAACTTTGTTTTTGATCCTTTTTTTCCTTCTCAGAAAGGTCGGACTGATCTATATCACTTAAACTGGTCGCCAGATCCGGCATGACAAAGAATTGGGGATCTTCCTGATATCTTGACAGGTATTCTATCCCTTTTTCCGTGATCTCAACGCCTCTGTTTTTTTCATCAATCGTAAAATAAAGCGGTTCATCTACGATATGCATGTGCTTGGATTGCTCCTGCATATAGTGATTTTCTGTCTTCTGAAGAATGGCCTTGATCCCGTCTTCACTGAGGAACTTAATCAATGGTCGGTTCTTGGGATACGCTCTGTAAGCCCGAAGGAGTGCCATACCACCTTCTTCTTCGCCATGCCCCAATGACCCGCTGTGTATAAGCTTTTTTGCTTCTGCCAGATATTGCGTAGCAAGCTTTTTTTGTTCATTAACTACCCTTTCTACGATGGGTTTGAGTTCCACATATTCCTGCTGATCTGCATCCTTGGGAATGGGTCCTGAGATAATCAAAGGTGTCCTCGCATCGTCAATGAGTACCGAATCCACCTCATCCACAATGGTATAATGATGTTTGCGCTGCACCTGTTCTTCCTGAGATCTTACCATGTTGTCCCTCAGATAATCAAAACCAAACTCATTGTTGGTTCCAAATGTCACGTCACACAGATAGGCTTTGCGGCGTTCTGGTGAATGAGGACGGTGATAATCGATACAATCCACGGTGAGAAAAAGAAATTGGTAAATGGGTCCTACCCACTCTGAGTCCCGCTTGGCTAAGTAATCATTCACCGTAACAATATGAACCCCCTTTCCCGAAAGACCGTTCAGATAACCGGGCAGAGTAGCTACAAGCGTTTTTCCTTCCCCGGTCGCCATTTCTGCGATTTTGCCATCGTGCAACACCATCCCACCGATTAATTGAACATCATAATGGACCATATCCCATTTGATGTCAGCTCCTGCTGCTGTCCATTCATTTTTCCATATGGCCTGGTCTCCGTGGATCTTCACATAATCCTTTTTCGCAGCCAATTGTCTGTCAAAGTCAGTGGCAGCGACTACGATTTCAGAATTTTCGGTAAATCGCCGCGCTGTTTCTTTTACCACAGCAAAAGCTTCTGGCAACAGTTCAAGAAGAATCTCCTCCAGATGGGTATTCCGATCCTTTTCCAATTGGTCCAGCTCATTGAAAAGCTCCTCTTTAAGGTGGAAATCCTTCTCGTCGATTGCTTCCTGTTTCAAATTTTTGATTTCCTCATCGATATCACTGAGGTAATCTGCTATTCTCTTTCTAAATTCATGCGTTTTTTCACGGAGTTCGTCATGTGATAAGGACTGATACTCTTCAAAATATTGGTTTATCAATTCGACCTTGGGCATGTATGATTTTACATCACGATCATGTTTGGTTCCGAAAAGATCCTTGAAAATTTTAAGCATTTTATCTTGTGTATTTGTTACATTCAATTGAGCCTGGCAAAGTTAACCATATCATACGCCTTAATTGAAAAAAATGTTCTTTTTATAGCGCCCCATGAGATACAAACGTTACTGTAACGCATATGATTAGAAATTCGATCAGTTTTTTGGCTTTTTTCACCCTTTGGCCTTCTTTCCTACTTTGGAGCCAGAATACCAGTATGTTTCACTGTTACAATCTGGATTCAATTGCATGGACATTGAAATTGCCGGATTGCGACAACCCACAGATCGATAGTTTTCAAATACTCGTACGCAACCAACCCAACGACGGATTTGTCCATCATTATACGGGTTTCAATTCGGGAACCCGGGGATACCGGGACGAAGTTTTGAAATCAGCAGATGCTATAATTTTGCGTTATTTTCTTTTGTGCCCATATTCTTCCTCAATTTCAGATACCCTGGATCTATCCGCACTTCGTGAATCAGTCCAGATACGATCGTTACGCGTTCTGGATAACGGAAATGTCGAAATCATCTGGAAAGAAAAACCCATTCAGGATATTCGTTACGTGGTAAATGCGGCTGTGGGAGGAAGTTCAGTCGTCCTTGCTACCGACCTTCGCGAGGGTAAATACATCGATACGCGGGGCCTGGCTTCCCATAATATCGAATATTTTTCAATTTCTGCAGTTTTGGATTGTGGCTATACCCTTCCCGAGCCCGATAGTTTTTTCCATACTTCTTATCTGACGTGGGATGTGAATTCCTGTAATTCTTTTATCCAGTTCAATTTTCAGCCTTTTTCGTACTGGTCATCCGGAACAGCAAGCAGCAAACTTATGGTAATGCAGGACAATCACTTGGTGGATAGTGTCGAACTTGTAGTAGGAGAAACTCAATTCACCTACGAAAATGTGGATATCAATGAAAATTATACATTTTTCGTACGCGAAAACGGCGGGGAAAATCCCCTGCAAGTAGCCTACTCCAATTCCGTAGAGATTTACACTGACTTTTATCCATCGATTCGCTGGATCACCATCACTGATCTATCATTTGATGAACACAATCAGGCTAGTATGACCTGGAGAACAAACGAGCATAATCCAATAAATGATTTTGAGGTCACTGATCTCCATACTACAGCCCCCATTCCAGCCTCTTCTCTCAATGTCCTGACACAGGGCCAGCAATATCAGCTTCCCCTTCAGATTGATCCACAGTCGTACTACCAAATCACAATACAGGACAGTTGCGAGAATGAGGTTTCATCATTAGAGAAGAAACCCCTGCTTACCCAAGGACTGCTGACCTCCGGAAATGAAATTCATGTACAATGGACGGACGTAGCAGATACCGAATGGTTGATTTCGCATTATGATATCTATGGTATCGTGAACGGTCAATCCCTTTTGTTGGGCTCTGCTGACGATCGTTCTTTCAGTTTCTCACACACCTTCGAACCAGGTGCTTCTTTGGATTCATTGTGCTATTATGTGGTAGCCAAAGGAGAAGTCAATTTACCGGAAGAAAATGAATCTCTTGAAGTAAGATCCAATACGGTGTGTCTTTATGGTGAAACCATCGTGGAAATTCCCAATGCCCATAGCTCTCATCAACCTCCATACAAACCCATCATTGTACCACGGTCAAACCTTACTTCCTATGTGTTCAGAATTTTCGATCGATATGGGAGTCTTGTCTTTGAAACAACGGATCCGGAAAAGGGATGGAGTGGTCTCTATCAGAATAATTCCGGATTTATGGATGTATTTGTAGTCCAGGTAGAAATAACTAACAACCAGGGAGAATCAATTGAAAAGACCGGTTCCCTGATCCTTTTTCCCTAGACGATGATTTTGGCATTTGTGAACCAACCTTCGCGATTGATAGACCGAAATGCCATAAAGGAGCATTTCACTTGTCACATAAACCACCACACCTACATTGAGTACAGCAAATCCCAGGTCAAACAACAGGGGGAGATAATCTCCATAAAACGGACGAACGACCAGTAAATTGGAGCCATACATCAATGCAGCTGATAAAATCAAAAACAAACACATGACTTTGATAAAGTGAAATCTGGATTCCTTTTGCTTGTAATAAATTCTAGTCAGGAGGGCTTTATGAAACACGTTGAAAGGATTTATTTTAACCAATTCGGTAGCGATGTATTTTGCCTGTCCCAGGTTATCCTGATGAAACAAAGCGGTCGATTTTTTAAGAAGCAGGTCCTCGTATAATTTTCGATTGGATATAGTATCAGCATGATAGCGGATACTGTCTTCTATTACTTCGTCCACTTCACGAAGGAAAACACCATATTTGCCTACCTGGTAAAGTGCTTCCAGGTAGATGATTTTTAATTCTATCTTTTGTTCAATCGAAAGAAGTTGAACCAGGTTCTTATTTTTTTGAAACTCCTGTATGATAACATTAAAATCCTGTTTGTCCAGACTGACAAAATTGGTATAGAAATTTGATATATCAACATTTGTTAAATACCGCATAACCTTCTGATCATATCCCATATATGTTTGTCCACCAACCCGAATGTCTTTTTGAAACATCTTCGGCATCCCCGCTGAACATTTCATAAGAGACTTAAAGATTCGTTCAAGAGAGACAAAACGCCGTATGCCTGTTTGTTTTTCGGTTTAATTGTCTCATTTTACCTCCGACCTATCCCACCTGACCCGGTACTTGAGATAAGACGCTTTGTTGTAAAAACCAAAATACAGAAAAGACCTGAGATATTCAAGTGCGCTTTATCTCTTTCCTTTATTATCGAGGATTTACTTCAGCTTTTTGTTTCTTAAATCTTTACCCCACATCAACTTGTTCCGCAGAGTTTTGAAATAGGACATTTTATTGAGTTCCACCAGTTTGATTTTGAAATCTGCCTTTCGGATGGTGATTTCATGCTGGGAGGTGATCAACTCATGCCTGGAATCCAGAGTACAAAGGTAATTTTCCGCTCTTCCCTCGACTTTAAATTTCAAAGTAACATCTTCGGATAAAACGACAGGGCGGACATTTAGATTATGGGGAGCTACCGGTGTGATAATAAAATTCTTGCACCCTGTAGCCACGATGGGACCGCCGCAGCTAAGAGAATAACCCGTGGATCCGGTTTGGGTGCTCACTATTAATCCATCTGCCCAATAGGTGTTCAAAAATTCATCGTCCATGAAGGTGTGGACAGTGATCATGGATGCATTATCCCGTTTGTGAATCGTGAAATCGTTGAGCGCAAAATTTTGATCCGGGAATAATTCAGGTGTAGAATCGAGACGTAAAATAGTACGTTCATCTATGGTATAGGTGTGTTGGATCAACTCTTCAATAGATTCGTTGATTTTGGAGGTTTCCACACTGGATAAGTATCCCAGCCTTCCCAGATTTATACCCAAAATTGGAATACCCAAATCCCGTACCAACAAAGTGGCTTTGAGGATAGTCCCATCGCCGCCCAGAGACATCACAAAATCGTATGGTCTGTCCTTGAGGTGGTAATAATCATGGATGATTTTATACTCTGTGGATAATTCTTTATTCGACTTGATAAAATGGTCGCGGATATCCCTATAAATTCCGATTTCGATATTATTTCTTTTGAGTATGTCTACGACCTCAAAGAAGTAATTTTCGTGTTCTGGAGTAAGGATATTAGCGTAAAGGAGAATTTTCATTGGAAATTTTGATTGAGGTGAAAGAAAAATCCTACTTCTTTTTTTTGATTCATGCTCACCTCAAAGGAACAACTAAATTTATTATATAGCAAAATATTGACACCCAGGCCACCACCCCATAAGTCCCGGTTAATAAATCCGCTTGTTTCATAATAATCATCCAACACATATCCCAGGTCAAGATTCAGCGATAAGAATAATTTAGCATCCATTTCCCGGTAATTGTTAAAGGGCATGGCCTTACCCCAATTAATTTTTTGATCCAAAACCTTTCGCATCAGACTGGTTTTGTACACACCCAGTGTCGATCCCACGATATGGTAATACTCATATCCGCGAATATATTCGGGATTGGAACCGAGTTCATACAGGTTGGAATAGGGAAATCGATCCCGGGAATTGTGACCACGAAATAATATTCCATTGCTCCAGGACCAGTTGTCTCTGATAGGATGATAATAATATATATCCGCTTCCATTTCCCAGGAATTAAGCTGGTCCGAATTAGCGACACCATTTCTGGAAAGGAGTCCATGCAGATACCATCCATCCGTACTCAGGTATTTATTGTCTCTGTTGTCGAAATTATACTCCATGGATATTTTTCCATACCGCTGTTTCTTTCCTCCATTATAAAAATTGGGATTCAGATCAAGGACTTCATCGGTGATTGTATTGAAATAGTATCCGAACGACAATTTATAAGAACTGTTGAATCTGGGTCGATATATCAATGCCATTGAGGTTTCAAATCTTGATCTCAAAAATTCCTCATCGTTGCGCATATACTGCGGCTGCCCCTTCAGGGTTTGATAGATCAACTCCTTGTTGGAAGTGTAGTACGTCCTTATATTGATATTCCATTTGCGTGCCGAATCAAAATAGGGACTGAGATAATTGACGATAAATTTCCGGTCATACCCCCATTGACCGAGGAGCGCCAATTCATCTGCATTTCCGGATATATTCCTCAGTTTGAGGTTCATCCCAAGGTTGAGAAATTTTATATCCCGGTTGTGCTCGGTCCACCACACATTAAAATTTCGGTCTGCCAGCTCGATAATAGGTATAGGAATAAAAAATAGGCCTTCACGCACCACAAAATGCAGTCTGATGTTGTTCAGGTTTTCTTCATCAAAAAACATGTTGGCCGATACATCGGTAAATAATCCGGTATTAATAAGGTGTTCCTTGCTTTCTTTCAATTTTCTGGTCACCTCCTTGAGTGTCAGGGAATCGCCCACGTTTACGGCCACTTCTCTCAGCAGTCTTGTGTTCTGCGTTTTTTGATTCCCCTCGAAGGATATCTGGCGGATTAAGTATTTTTTTGGTGAGGTTTGACCGAATCCATGCAGCGCAAAGCAGGTACTGAAAATCAGTACAAACATCCAACCGTATATCGGGTATATGCGTTTCAATTTCATGCCCTAACCTTGTCAGAATCGTACGTGGATGAAGTAATTCTCACTTATTTACTTACCGGGATTCAATCAATTACCTGTTTCATTTTTCGACGTATGGCTGCCATGCTTTCATGTCCTGAAACTCACTTTCAGTCGCTATTCGTTGAAGCAAAGCGGATTAAGATACCTAAAAATACAAGAACCCAAATTTATTTTAACACAACTTCGGGTTTCCCCTGACAAAGAATCTGTGCTTAACGTTCCTGATTGCCCTGTTATTGCTGACTGAAATGCCGTGCGAAAAATCTGACAACAGAGGATGTTCCACGGGGAACATTACAAATGTTTATCCAAACCCCAGCTCAGATATTTAAATAGGACATCAGTGCTTCGTACCGATCCTTCAGTTGATGATTAAAGTTGTTATCCTCAAAATAGGCTTTGATTTTATAAGAATAACGTTCGAGGGTCTGAATAATGGTATTGATATCTTTGAGATCGGTTTTGAGGGTGATTTCAAGTAGTGGAAGGGATTCCCTGGATACGAGCACCGAAAAAACATGTACGGACTCTTGTTCCAGGATTCGAACTAACTCGGAAAGATGGAAGTGTTGTTGATCTACCTCAATGATCAGGATATTTCCTTCTGCATCCAGATCGTATGAATTAATTATGGTTTTGAATAACTGCTCCAGGGTAACAACACCAAGAAAGGTATCATCTTCGTCCAACACCGGTAACATGGTAAGATCCTCCTTATACAAGCGGCGTGCAGCCTCCAACATATGTTCATTTTCCCGAACAAATACCCGTGAACCTGATTTAACAAATTCCGACATGGGCGTGGAAGGTACGCTCGCTTTTAGTGAATCCTCATCAATTACAGTAAGCAAGGCTTTGCTTTTGAGCAGCGGGATATGACGTGTTTTATTGTGATCAAGTATGGCCAAAGCTTCCTCAGCGGTATTGGTAATGGAGACCAATTTAAAATTGGTGGATATGAGTTCTTTCGTTGTCATAATTTACATCGGTAATTATTTCAGGAAGACATCAACTTGCGTCGTTCGATTTCGAATTCCACTTCGGTTATAATGCCTTTTTCCCTTTGTTCTTTTAGGTTTTTCAGATGGACCAACAAATCCCCGGAGGGTTCGTTGGAATTTTGAATTTTTTCATCCGGATGATCATCAGATGGTGTATCCTCGATTACTTTTTCAGTTTTCCCTTCGGATTGTGTTACTTTATCTTCCTCAACAAAAATGAAGCCATTTTTTACAAATTCTTCCCACTCCGGCTGAATCCGCGCAAAAGCCAGTTTTTCATGTTTTTTCAGACGTTCAAAATCATCGAAGCCAGCGCGTACTGCTCTTGAAATATGATACATGGATTTCCGGGGTTTCTCCAATTGAGAATAAGCACAAGCCAGATTAAAATGAGCGGCTATATGGTGGGGATCCAATTCAAGTATTTTTTGAAAATCCACCACCGAACCTTCAATATCATATTCTTTGAATTTTTCTATTCCCGATTCTTTGAGGTTATTAATCAGTTTTTCTTTAGTCTTTCGTTGGCTTCTGGAAGCAGACGATTGTTTTGGCCGACTGGTTCGGGATCTATTCCCTTCAATCTTTTTCTGCCGCACTTTTTGCTGGTAATCGGTTTTATTTATTCTGCGATCCTTGCGGTAGAGAGATTGGCCATTCCCTGAAAATTCACCGGTTTGATATTGCCTGTCATAAGACCTGTATCTGGGCGATCGACGTACGATTTCATCGGGATTGTTGTATTTAAAATCAAAGCGTTCTTCACTCATCAACAGAAAGGCAACACAATCCACTATTCCGATAATGGAGCTCAATGCACCAAATGTAAATATGGAAAGTAATATCATGAGAAAACCCCTTCCGTTCTGTCCCAGGTAAAAACGATGAAGACCTATGATGCCTCCGAAAAATGCAAGGAGGGCTGCGAGATTTTTATTCTTGTAATTGCGCATATACTATTGAACTATTCCATCTGGTTTGATCTTACATAATAGAACAGTAATATCATCCCCAATTGGTTCATTTCCTTTAAATTTTTCGATGAACTCTTCAATAGTATCGGTGATCATTTCGATTTCACCAAATGGTAATTGATGTAGGGTTGATAAAATTTGATGATGTCCCATCATCTGACCATGCCCATTGCGGAGCTCTTCCAGTCCATCGGTATATGCAAATATAACCGTTTCATCCTGAATGATTTCGGTTCCAATCGAAACTTCCGGAAGTGATTCAGAAATTCCAATGGGGGTAGTGCCTTTTTTTAAAAAACGACTGCCTTGATTTTTTGTTTGTAATATTGGGTAAGGATGACCTGCATTAATATACTGTAACTCATTTTTAACCACATCATAGGCTGCCAAAAAAATGGTTACAAGACGGTCCCCTTTGGTGGATTCGAAAACCGCCTTATTCAATCCATTGAGCAGAAATTCCAGGTTGACATAATTGATGCTTAGTCTCCGAAGACTCGCCTGCAAATTGGCCATAAGCAATGCGGCGGGAATCCCTTTCCCTGCTACATCAGCAATGCAAAATATACTAACATGACTATTTTTAATATGGAAGAAATCAAAGTAATCCCCACCGATCTGGCTGTGTGGAATATATAGCGTCTTAAATTCCAATTCCCTGGAATCCGCAAAGTGGTGGGGCATCAGGGAATGTTGGATCTGGCGGGCCAGGGCTAGCTGGGTACGGTAATTCTCCTGTTCAATACGCTGTTTAAACAATCTTTTATTCTCTATAGCGATGGCCACAAAATTGGTCATGGTTTTTAAAAACTCAAGTTCAATCCGTGGCCAATGGATCATATCCTGAAGGTGAACCAGGGCGATCAATTGTTTTTTATGATAGACGGGAATGTACACCTCATTGGTGCTGGATCGAAGGTAACTTGACTTTTTGCGGCTGAATTTTTGATACAGTGTAACATAATCTTCCCATTTCCGGGTAGGATCCGATGAATATAACTGCATTCCCTGGATCGTATTTATACACAGTGATATAACGCTGGGGTTGTAATATTTTCGGATGGCCGATTGGTATATATCAAAAAGCTGGGATATCGAAGCATTCTCATTGATTGCTTCTGTGATCGTCATCAATCCATTCAATTGGTTCTTATAGACGTCTGAAGTAGTGGTAATATTTTCTTCATTTGATAATTCCATGAATCCTCAATTCCCCTATTATCCTGTCATCACATGTCCTTACTATTGTAATTGCATTTTACATCCCTCTTAAAGACGCACGGCCGTGCGCATCTACGGCCTTATATCCGGTAATAACCTCTCGTTTCACATCTCACACCATAACCAAAACATTTTTCCCCTAATCACTTTCCTATCAAAGACGCACGGCAGTGCGTATCTACGGCCTTATACCCGGTAATAACC
>CAYRRD010000024.1:0-40194 GCA_964426625.1 uncultured Saprospiraceae bacterium
CCCTATTTAGATTGCAGAGACCAGCAAATAAATGTTGCGAGCAATCCCAATTTTATTGACATTTGTTGTGGTCATATGTTACTACAGATTAATGACGATCCAAATGAAAGCAATACTAACTATCGGACTGCTGATCCTCAGCAATACCTTCATGGTTATGGCCTGGTACGGTCACTTGAAATTTTCTGAATGGAGTGGATTTCAAAAACTTGGACTGATCTCTATCATCCTGATAAGCTGGGGCATCGCTTTGTTTGAATATATTTTTCAGGTGCCGGCAAACAGGATAGGATATTATCAAAACGGAGGTCCATTTACCCTGGTACAGCTTAAAGTGATACAGGAGGTGATTACTCTAATCGTTTTTGCCGTTTTTACCTTGTTGGTATTTAAAACCGAAACATTCAGGTTGAATCATGTGTATTCCTTTATTTTTCTAGTTCTTGCCGTTTATTTTATGTTTAAGAAATGAGTGGGAAACAGAAAAAAATCAGGATTTTTTAGGTGAATTTCCGACCATTAAATTGATGCACTATTTTATTTAAACACAACATATTCAAGTAGATATATGTGAATTTCAATATAATATAGTCTCGATTAGTAATAGATATCTGAGTATATCTATCTTAGCAAAAAAATTACCATGTGGGTTTGGATCATATTTATATTATTTATTATACTTTGCCTGGCTCTTGACCTTGGAGTATTTAACAAAGAAGACCATGAAATAGGAACCCGGGAAGCTGCCAAATGGACATCCATATGGGTGACGTTGGCGTTACTTTTCTCCGGCGTAATATACTGGTTATTCTCAAGTGGAAATGTGGCTAATCCAACCGGGCTGACTCCCATGGATGCCGTACTGACGTATATTACGGGGTACCTGGTTGAACTATCTTTGAGCATTGACAATGTCTTCGTCATTGCAGTAATTTTCAACGCTTTCAAAATACCGAAAATATACAGACACCGGGTTTTGTTTTGGGGGATTCTGGGTGCGGTGCTGTTTCGAGCCCTGATGATTATTTTTGGCGTTGCATTGATCAACAAGTTTGACTGGATGATCTATGTGTTTGGTATATTCCTTTTGTATACCGCATATACTATGCTCAATGATGACCATGAATTTGACCCCAAAACATCATGGACGTACCGTAAAGTTTCCCGCATGTTCAGAGCGGTTTCCACTATCGACGGTCACAAATTTTTTATCCGGAAAATGGGTAAGAATTATGCCACTCCTTTGTTTATGGCTCTTGTGGTGATTGAATTGACCGATGTGATGTTTGCCCTGGATAGCATTCCGGCGATTCTGGCGATAACCCAGGACGAATTTATCGTGTTTTCTTCCAATATTCTTGCTATACTTGGTTTACGCTCGATGTTTTTCCTGATTGTAGGTGCCCTGGAAAAATTCCATCTTATCAATTACAGCCTCGCATTTATTCTTGGTTTTGTCGGATTGAAAATGCTCCTGATTGAATACATCCACCTGCCATCCTGGATTTCTCTGGTAGTTATAGCCACCGCATTGGCGACAGGAATAATTGCCTCCATCTATATAAAACCCAGCCAGGATGATCAACAACATTTGGATGAGATGAAGGGTGAGTGACGCAGGTTGTACCTTACTGCCCTTGTATTCCCGTCATTCTACGGGATAATCTCCATTTTGGCTGTCGAAAAGCCTGCCATCTTGGGTGACAGAGCGAAGTTTCAGCGTTTTTAAAGACGATGAAACCCACTGTGGTAATTCCATACTGGACAAGGAAACCGCAGACCACCGGGCCGCAGGGGCCAGGTCTCTCAATGATGGATCATTTTTTGAACGACTGAATGATTGTTTGTATTCAAGTGATAAAAGTATACACCGGGGTCCAATGTTAGATTAGTGGACGTGATTTCGTAATCACCAGCGAGATGCCAGGCATCAACCACAGTGGAAATTTTTCGCCCTCTGATATCATAAATTTCCAACTTCGCGTGGGTTGCGGAAGGTAGGGAAAACCGGAAAATTGTGGATTGGGTAAATGGATTTGGTCGGTTTTGGAAAAGAACAGGTCCCGATTGATTGGACTGTTTGGGAATGGCCTGGGTAGTAGTGAGAATATCTCCGACAGGAGGATCAAATCGGGTAGTGGTGTATATGCGAAATCCACCGGGATTTAAAGTGACCACTGTATCGGTTTGTATCACATTCAGGATATCACTGGTGAAGTATTCATACCACATTCCATCTTTGGGAAACGAAGGTTTTACATTTTGGTCAGTAACCCCAAAATTACCCACAATAACTGCTTTTGTATCGGGATGGAGAATTTCTATTCGTTTAAATTCACTCTCGAAGGAAGTTGTAATTTCCGAATCCTCCGAAGTAAATATTTCATGGGATTTTCTGAGTTCAATCAGAGCTTTGTATGTGTTGTAAAGCTTCAGACGATCAGAATCATCTTTATACTCCCAACGAATCGGCTTGTTCCCGGTGCGACCATTGAAATCGATGGAAACGTCATAACCCAATTCTCCGAACTGCCATACCATTTTAGGTCCTGGCAAGGTGAAGAAAAAACAGGCCGCCAATTTTGCTCTGTTCAGTGCAGTACCCAGGGATGTGATCTGATAATCCATAGTACTATGGCCATATTCCAGCATCTTGAACATCAATCTTTCTTCATCGTGGCTTTCCATATATGATATGGTGGAGGAGACCGGGAGATTCCGGTTTTTGCCATATACTTCTCCAAAATTGGATTTTCCACCATCATGATATCCCATGGCTGCCTCACTGTAAGCATAATTGAGATTGTTCCATAGAAGAATGCCAAGCCCTTCGTCCTTGCGGTAATTGGCCCATATTTCCTCTTCCTGCCGGGAGGACCCCACTCCCAGATGCTCGAAAATGATCAGAAACTCAGGATTCAGATTCCATTGATGGTCCGCATAGGATTGTAGGACTTCCACACGGTCAGCCTGGTAGGTATTTGTACACGCCTCCTGCTGAGACCCGGTACAGTTTTGGGTAAATCCTTTCGTCAGATCCCACCGAAATCCGTCTATGCGAAACTCAGTAATCCAATATTCAATGGCGCGTTGGACATATGCCTGCGTTGCCTCCGACTGGTGGTTGAAGTCGTGGAATACTGAATATGAATGCGTGGCCGTGGTATTGAAGAAAGGATTTTCTGCGCTTGGATTGCCTTCAGTACATCCCTCGCAATCATTCCACATCCGAACATAGGGGTTTTGTCCTGTAGCATGATTGAAAACCACGTCCAGAATTACAGCTATTCCTCTCTTGTGACATGCATCGACAAACCGTTTAAACATCTTCGGGGTACCATAGTATTTGTCCAATGCCAGATGAAACGATGGGTTATATCCCCAGCTTTCGTTCCCATCAAACTCGTTGACAGGCATTAACTCAATAGCATTAAATCCCAAATCCTGTAAATAATCCAGTCGTTCAATTACCGCATCGAAATTATGCCGGATATCGAAATCCCGGACAAGCAACTCGTATATAATAAGATTCCCCCTGTCGGGTGGTGTGAAATCTGATATCTCCCAGTTGTACTCTTGTGTTGGTTGGCGGACCCATGAAACGGCCTGATTTGTATAGGCCGACGGGTAATCAGGTAAGTCAGGCCAATATTCCTGTTCGAGGAAAAAGTCGTGATTTGGATCCAAAATTAGGTTTGAGTATGGGTCGGCAATATTAATCTTATAATCCACCAGATATTGGAAAAGTATATCCTCCTGAATATCAAGATCGGACAGGGAAATCCAAAATCGGTTCCGGGCTGTATCGAGGTTCATCAAATTAGCGGAATTCGGACGCCATTGGTTGAAATTGCCAATTACGTGTGCCGAGGATTTGTGGGGTGCAAATAACACCAACGCCAGGCTTGTCGAATCATCCGGAAATAGATTAATCCCATCTCTAAAATGGCTGGGCAGAGGTTTTTTCGGTACTTCTGGTGTGATCCATATCGTGAATGATGTGGTCAATTCATCATCCTCAACACGGGCATAAAGTGTGAACCAGGTGTTTTCTTCCACCTTGACCTCAAATTCAAATTGGGATTGTGGTGATTCCGTAGAAAAAATGAGGGTAGTGTCTGAATACAAAGAAAAGAGTGTATTCTCAGAAGTCCGAGCCTGGATATGGACTTCTGTGGCAGATTCCAGTATTGTCCTGGAAGTCTGTGGTGACAGGAGTTCGAATTGGAATTTCCCCAATTCCACTACAAAATCCTGGGTCTTTTTGTCCCCGTTTCCATCCTTTGCTTTCGCTAAAAAACCAACTTTGCCAATGCCTACCCTTCCGAAGAATTGGGATGGAATGAAAGTTAATGTATAATTACCATCATCATCCTGAATCAACAAATGGTCGCTGCCCGAATTATTCCAGGTCCCGTTTCCAGGTGCATCCATTGGATTCTCCCCGTGACGATCAAAAGACCAGGCCCACAGGTAAATTTCGCCGACATTCCACAATTGGGGTGAAATGTGGGAGATCACGATGGTCACCGTATCATTTTCCCCGAAACGCTGTGGTTCCAGAGAAAATGTAGCCTGTTGGACCTGCGCACTTATCAGGATAGGGAAAATACCCATTGTGATCCATATAGCAGATAGCAGAAGCTTGAATCCGGGTAAAATTCCGGTATGATTCAATATCCTTCCCATGCCCAACTGCCTGCACTTCATAATGACTGTATTTATCCCCCCAAACGGGTATCTAGTTGAGTATCAGCTCGTACGTATACATTCGAGGTTGTGTCAGATCCAGGATTACGGTATAGTTGCCCCCATCCTCTATCGGAATATTGGCACCTCCGGGTGTAAGATTCCCGTCTCCGTTGTCGTCTCCATAGTTCCAATCCCAGCTATCGTTGGCTCGAAACTTAATTTCCATGCCGCCCACCAAATCCAAAGTAATGCTCCACAGCCCGGTTCCCGGATCAAAAGTCATATCGGTATCCGCATCCCATCCTCCAGGTGTAGCAGATCCGATAATTCCCCATTCGTATTTCGTGACCGAATACACCAGATCTCCTGTATTCGCCTGTACCAGATAGTACCCACTTTCCGTATTGCAATTCACTTCATCATCTGCAACGAGTTTGCCTGTGAATGTACCATCATCGCCCCAATCCAAATTTCCCCATTGGAACAATCCATCATCATTAGGTGCTACAAATTTAAATTCTCCATCGAGCCAAACATAACCTTCATAGTCTGTTTTTCCGGGTCCTGATGCTGCTAAAACAGGGGCACTTTCGGGAGACCAGCCCTGGTGATTCCCTGGCACCGCTATAAGAGGTAACATGGGTTCTTCATCCTCACCGGTGGGTTCGGGAAGAAAAACATTCAAGCCTTGCGGTTGTGAAGTGGTTGCCAGACTTTGTTGGCTTCCCACAGATGCTTTTACCCGAAAGTAGATGGTGCCGGAATTATTGGGGACTACCTCTCCGTCAATGATCTCATTGTTGTCGGGATCGTTGTCCAGTCCGGCTTTTTCGGCCAGGGCCATCATTTGCGCCACAGTCACTGCAAGTTGGTTGTCGTTGGTACTACCCAGGACAGTCATGTCACTAAATGCCGGTGTAGGTGCCCCCTGCAACTCGTATGTTACGGTGGTCTCCACGCCAAAAGAAGGCGTATTCCACACAAATCGTTCCGCGATATTATTGATGGTTGGAACCGTCAATACATATTCATTTAAGAAACTATTAGTGAAATTTAGCTCCTCAGATGGATCCTGCGCAACAAATGAAAATTTGCCCTGGTCATCGATACAGGAAGTAACCATTGCGAGGGGCAGAAATACCAGACATGCGTAAATTAATAGATTCAATCTTTTCATGACAATTCGATGATTTAGCGTTTAATAACCTGGATTTTGGGCCAGATTTGGGTTGATGACAATAATATTATTGGGGAGTGGAAAAAGATTCCGGTGATTTCCCACAGCAACACCTGACTTGGAATTCCCTTTCCATGGCCACAAATAGTCCCCCGTCGTAAATCTTTGATAACGAATCAGGTCAGTGCGACGAAGACCTTCCCAATACAGCTCCCGGGATCTTTCATCGAGGACGAAATCTAAAGTCAGATCTGCCTCCGTTATATTTCCACTTGAGTTTCCATAGGCACGTTCACGAAGTTCGTTGATATAACCGACAGCCGTGTTCAAATTTCCACCTGATCCACCCCTTAGTACGGCTTCGGCATAGTTGAGATAGATTTCCGCAAGACGGATCAAGGGAAGATCTGTATCTACGAAGTCACCTCGGGTATCTTTGCCCTGGTTTCCATTTATATCCACATTTTTGAATTTGGTCACTGCATATCCATCCTGAAATGCATTGGCTATGGCATTGATTTCAAAATTCTGGTCCTGCGTATGGAACATAGCACGATGATCATTCCATGCCACAGGGTACCCCTTTTCATCATTCGCTGAAATGGATTCATCAAATTTATTTACCAGTGCACCTGTCGTGCGATAACCACCCCATCCACCATTAACTCCAAAAAGCGCCGGATCCATACTACCACCTATGGCGCCATGCACCAGGAAGGTAGTTCCACCATAGGTTTGGGATTGGATACCATCAAAATTGACCGCAAAAATAAATTCATTTTGTGCACCATTGCGATCATTGTCTGCCAGGAACAATTCGTCGTATGCACTTCCACTGCCATTGCCATCCACGGTGTGAATAGAATAGGAGGAGCTGATAACCTGGTTCGCATAGGTTAATGATTCTGTATATTTGGCAGAACCAGTCCAGGTTTCTGCATTGAGATACAATCGAGATAACAACGCCCAGGCAGCGACCTGATCCACGCGACCATACTCGTTGGTACCACTGGACTTTAATAAATTCTGGATCTCAGTCAGTTCGGCTTCTACAAATTGGAATAAATCTGTTCTTGAGCTTTGGGTCGGCAAATCGGTAGTCACTGTAGTGGAAATTGGCACATTTCCATATAGGTCAATGAGATTATAGTATGCATATGCTCTGAGGAACCGGGCTTCAGCTATAAAATATTCCACCTCTGGATCGGGCAATAGCTTTGCTGCATTATTAATAAAGGAGTTGCAAAACGAGACTTGCTGAGCCAAGCGGTAATACATGGCTTCCGTGAAATCATTACTGGCGGACCAGGCCAGCGCGTGTAAATCGGGTAACCCCGGATCTCCCCATCCCACTACACAATGATCAGTGGTCAATTCATTGAGGTTGAAGAGAACCCGGGTAAATTGAGAAGCTCCTTCGTCGATGTCGGAAATGTCCGGCTGGCCGGCAGGTCCCTGTTGCCCTGTGACAGCCAGACTGGCATACAATTTGGCCAAAGCCCCCTTTGCTTCCATGGTATTCAGAAAAACATTTTCTTCCGTGAAACTATCAGGGTCAATCGGGAACTGATTCAGATCTTCGTGGCATGATAGGATACTAAGAAGAATCAGGCAGATTCCCGAGTTTCGCAATATATGTTTGATCGTCATTTTCCTAAATTTTCTGTCCATCTTTTTCTTGTCGATTTTAAAAGTCAAGGGTGATTCCAAACACAAACGACTTCGGTCGGGGATAGAAACTGTTGTCTATTCCAGAGGGAATTTCGGGATCCACACCTTCATAATCCGTGATAGTAAGCAGGTTTTGAGCAGATCCGTACACCTTGAGCGTAGTATTGCCCATAATAGCTGGGAAAGTGTAGCCCAATGTAATGTTGTCAAGTTTGAAGTAAGAGGCTTCCTGGACATAGTGGTCACTCAATAAATTGGTTTCGGTACTGTTCACAAATCGGGTTTTAAGATAATCCGAATGAAGATTGGTCAAAATGGCATTTTCGGTAGCCCTGTTTAGATAGGAGGTATAGGATGCAATGTTGAAGTAATTGTAATTTCCAATACTTGCACGGGACATCACACGGAGATCGAAATTCTTGTAATATAAAGTGGTGCCCAGACCCATTAAGATATCCGGATAGGGATCCCAATACAGGTATTTGTCGTTTTCGTTGATAATTTTATCTCCATTACGGTCCACATAAGCTCCTTCGATGGGAAATCCGTCCTCATCATAAACCTGCTTATATACCAAATACGAAAATGGTCCTCGTCCTTCCAGATGGGTTTGCACAGCATTACCAGTACCCCCTGATATTCCACCCACGAATTGCTGATCGGGCAATTGAGTCACCGTATTTTCATTAAATGCTATATTGAAATCAAGTGCCCATTCCAGTTCACTTTTTCGAATGGGTACCAGATTGACCATCCATTCAATCCCTTTGTTTTCCATATCCCCAATATTCGCTGAAATCCGGTTTCCAAAATTGGTGAAGGGATCGATAATCGTATTACTGATCAATTCTTTGGTTTGTTTTCGGTACACATTCAAGGATCCGAAAATCCGGCGGTTGAATAAGGAATAATCCAATCCGGCATTTATGGTTCGGCCTACTTCCCATCGGAGGTTTTCATTCACGGGCTCCGGTCTGTAAGTCTGATAAAACGTACTTCCTAACTGATAGTTGGCCGTGGACTGGCTCCCAGTATATCTGGTCAAAAAATTGTAATCGCCTAATCCATTCACATTGCCCACTTCACCATAACCCAATCTGATCTTGAATTCATCCACGTTGGGATTGTCAAAAAATCCTTCTCTATGCAGACTCCAAGCCAGAGCCACTGATGGAAAATATCCCCAGCGGTCGTCCGGGTTTAGTTTTGAAGAGGCATCTGCCCGCAATGTAGCGGTAATCAGATATTTCTGTTGGAAATTATAGTTAAGTCGGCCAAAGTAAGACAGAAGTACGTTTTTGGAAAGATCATAAAATTCAAATACATTTCCTTGTTTTTCCGCCTGGCTGTCATAATTATAATTATCAAATTCGAAAGCCTGATAGGAATACCCCCCTACAAGATTAAAGTGGTGATCATCAGTGTCCTTCTGATAAGTCAGATAAAAATCGAGCAATTTGTTGGTCGCTTTTTGAGTGTACCGAGACACTGATCCGGTCCAGGAAGGATCTGAAGTAGGAATCAATTCCGAGGTAATTCTTCTCCCGCCACTGCTGGAATAGTCCATTCCTGCATTGAGGGTAGCCGTAATATCGGGTAAAAAATGAAGTTTGTAATTGACCTTGGCGTTCCCTATGAAGCGTCTGACTTCCGAGGTATCGTCAATGAGATCGAGTAATGCTACCGGATTGGTAGGGGCCAGGTTGATCTGATAACCATTACTACCTCGCCAGGATGAATACCCACCAAAAGGAGATTCCGGGTCGAAAACAAGCTGGGTGGGATCGTAAGCAATGGCATTCCCAATGGCACCCCGGTCCGCAAAAGCATTTTCTGAATATGCCCCCCGCGCGTTCAATTCCAGATTTATATGTTCATCGAGAATAGAAGGGGTGAAATTGAGGGATGCGGTCATACGTTGAAACCGATCCCCTTTCAGTATACCATTATGGTCCGAATACCCTGCTGATGCGCGCATGGGTACGCCCAATAAATTACCCCTTGCGCTCAGACTGTGGTCGGTTCCCATGGCAGGTGTATATATTTCACGCTGCCAATCTGTGTCGGCAGAACCTAATCGTGCTATGGCATCGGATTTACTCGTGGATTGAACCACTGCTCGGAATTCCTCCGCTGATAATACATCGGTGTAGCCATCCGGTTGGAAGGAAGTAAGAGACCCGGCATAGTTGAACGCCATTTTACCAGCTCGCCCTTTTTTCGTCGATATCATGATAACCCCGTTCGCTGCTCTGGATCCATATATAGCGGTTGCGGAGGCATCTTTCAACACCACCATACTTTCTATATCATCGGGATTGAGCAGGTTGAGTGGATTACGTGAGCCACCCACTCCACCATCGTTGAGTGGAATGCCGTCGATGACAATAAGGGGGCTGCTGTTGAGACTGAGAGAACCGAGACCTCTGATCAGGATATTCTGTCCTTCCCCCGGCGCACCTCCACCGGAAGAAACCGAAACACCAGCTATTCGTCCGGCAATCAGCTGTTGCGCTGAAACAATGGGGCCACGATTGAAGTCCTTACTGGTTATTAGGTCTGCAGCTCCGGTCAGGTCTTCTTTCCTGGCCGATCCATACCCGATGACAACGATTTCACCCAATTCCAGGGCATCCTGAGACATGACAATGTTGATGGGGGAGGCACTTATCACATGTTCCACCGGGCTGTACCCAATATAAGTGAACTGCAGGGTGTCCTGGAGATTCGCTTGAATTTCAAACTGACCATCAAAGTCGGTGACGGTTCCTATGGCAGTCCCCTTGACAATAATATTGACCCCGATCAAAGCCGTTCCTGTGTTTCCGTCGGTTACTGTCCCGATGACCAGGTTCTGGGCTTGTAATGACGCCGTACAGATGAACAGGTAAAATAATCCATATTTCCACATCATTAGCTTACAGGATTTTAGCATTAAAAATTGTTCTTAAAAAAGTGTCATTTTCCTTCCTGGCCTAAACGTAATAAATATTAAATCAAACAAAAAATACGAAGTTTTGAATTTGTTCACGAAAACGTTGTAGTGTTGAAAACTTTTTGATTTTAACTTACGCCTACGCTGTTATCACCCCGGTTTTTTATACGGCCGGATCAATCTGACTGAATTGTTCCCCTTGAAATTTCAAATAGAAAATGCAGTTGGAATTTTGTACATTTAGGGGAACATGAGGAAAAGAATTACATTAAAGCAAATAGCGAAAGAACTCGATGTGTCTGTTTCCACAGTCTCCAAAGCACTGCGTGATAGTGACGAAATCGGGGAGGAAACGAGGGAACGGATCCAGGCATTTGCGCGCTTCCACAATTATAAGCCCAATAGCATCGCTCAGAGTCTGAAAAATAAAAAATTTAAAACTATTGGGGTCATCATTCCGGAAATCGTCCACAATTTTTTTTCCACCGTAATCAATGGTATTGAAAACGTCGCGAATCAGAAGGGATACAATGTCGTGGTGTGCTTTTCCAATGAATCCTTCGACCGCGAGGTGATCAATATGGAAACACTGGCTAATAGTGCTATAGATGGTTTTGTTATTGCGCTGACCAAAGAAACCCAGTACAAACAGGATTATCACCATCTTCAGGAAGTGATTAACCGGGGCATGCCTTTGGTTATGTTTGACCGGGTTACCTATGATATTTATTGTGACAAAGTGGTTGTAGATGATACCTACGCGGCGTATTCCGGGGTCAATTATTTATTGAAATCAGGCTGTCAGCGCATTGGACTCCTCACTATTCCCGAACATATAAGCGTAGGAAAATTGCGCAATCAGGGCTATGTGAAAGCTTTACAGGATGCAGGGCTACCGGTGAGGAAAGAATTGATCGTGGTGATCGACGATATTGAGTCGACCACGGAAATTCAACAACTTTTCGACGAACAGGATTTTGATGGATTGCTTTGTGTCAATGAGTTTTTTGCCGCCACCTCACTTCGCGAAGCCCACAACCGGGGCATTCGGATTCCCGAAGATGTGTCTATTATTGGCTTTGCAGACGGTTTTCTTGCCCGGAGTGCTTATCCCAAGCTGACTGCCATCGATCAGAATGGGTTTAGAATGGGTGAAAAAGCTGCTGAACTGCTGATCGAGAAGGTGGAAAATGAAAAGGATGAGGAATATTTCCGGACCGAAGTAGTACCAACCCGACTGGTATTGCGTGAATCTACACGAAAGCTTTAAATACTGGAACTGAGGATGGTTTTCCGGAAACTGCTCCATCTGGCACTTTTATCTTCTCATCATATGTTAAAATATTAATTAATTTATAAAAGTATCAATTAGTTTTCTAAGTTTACCTCGTCATTTGTCATTTTTCCTTTCTGTTTGCCTTGATTATCCACTATCTCAGCAAGTGGTCATCAGGCACTTCAATGATTACAAACTTTTGAAATGAAAAAACGCGAACTGAGTTTCAGGGAGATCTGGAACATGAGTTTCGGGTTTCTGGGAATTCAATTTGGATTTGCATTGCAAAATGCAAATACTTCCAGAATTTTTGAAACCCTGGGCGCCATGATCGATGACATTCCCATACTATGGATTGCGGCGCCTGTTACCGGTCTTATAGTACAGCCTATTGTGGGTTATTTTAGTGACAGGACCTGGACCCGACTCGGAAGACGGAGACCTTACTTTTTGTTTGGGGCAATCCTTGCTTCTGTTTCTCTGGTTTTGATGCCCAATTCCCCAACCTTGTGGATAGCTGCCATGATGCTCTGGATCATGGATGCTTCCATAAATATTTCCATGGAACCTTTCAGGGCATTTGTCGGGGACAATCTCCCCAATCACCAGCGAACACAAGGATTTGCTATGCAAAGTTTTTTTATTGGTGTAGGGGCAGTAGTCGGTTCAATCCTGCCATATGTATTCACGAATTGGTTTGGAATAAGCAATGTTGCCGGACCAGGTGAGATCCCTGATTCGGTGAAATGGTCTTATTATGTGGGCGCAGTGGCCTTTATAACCGCAGTGGGGTGGACGGTTTTTACTTCCCGCGAATATACCCCTACAGAATTGACTGCCTTTGAAGAATCAGAACCAGAAATCACAACCACACCTCCCCCTCCGGATGTAGAGGGGAAGTTGCGTAAGGCAGGACTAATGACCGGAAGCGTTGGAGTGATATTAACATTCATTCTTTGGGGCTCCAACCTGGAGAAGGAATTGTACATACTATCATTAGGTCTTACGATTTTGGGGGCGTTATTTTTAGCAGCTCTATGGATTCGTCGAAATAAAAAAGAGGTCGGTTTTACCACCATTATGGTCGATTTAATTGGCATGCCGACGGCCATGAAACAATTAGCCTGGGTACAATTCTTTTCCTGGTTTGCCCTTTTTTCGATGTGGATATATACCACTCAGGCCGTGACAGGTCATATATATGGTGCATCCGATCCTACCTCTGGCCGATACAATGAGGGTGCAGATTGGGTTACCTTATTATTTGGGGTGTACAACGGAGTGGCTGCTTTGGTTGCTTTTTTATTACCCGTAATAGCGCGGAAAATCAGTCGAAGGGGAACTCATTTTCTTGCATTGTGCATCGGAGGATGTGGGTTGATATCCGTTTTTTTTATTACCAACCCGAGTCTATTATTATTATCCATGATCGGAGTGGGTATAGCGTGGGCGAGTATTTTATCCATGCCTTACGCCATGCTTTCAGGTTCTCTACCTGCATCGAAGATGGGTTATTATATGGGCGTATTCAACTTTTTTATCGTCCTCCCCCAAATAGTGGCAGCTACTGTACTCGGTTATCTCGTATCCCGGTTCTTCGATCACCAACCCGTTTATGCGCTGATAGTAGGGGGAGGAGCTATGATCCTGGCAGGACTGTTGTGTTTGCGGGTCAATGACCTAACCGATCCCGTACTTAGTTCAAGATTATCAATACGAGATTCATTATGAAGGCATTAATTTTTGATTTGGACGGTGTAATCGTGGATACTGCAGAATTTCATTACCGGGCCTGGAAAAAGGTAGGAGCGAAATTTGGTTTGAAATTGACCAGAGCGCAAAATGAACAACTGAAAGGAATCAGCAGGAAAGACTCCCTGATAAAGGTATTGCGATGGGCAGAAACGGTGGTGAATGATACTGATTTTGAGCAAATCATGGATGAAAAAAACAAACACTTTCTAGCTCTGGTGAATGAATTGACACCTCGGAATACTCTTCCTGGGGTAAGAGAATTCATTGATGATGCTCGCCAATCAGGATATGCCACTGCTATTGGTTCGGCCAGTAAGAATGCACATACCATATTGAACAAACTGGAATTGGTGGATGCATTTGATGAAATAGTCGATGGCAATAGTGTGAAAACTACCAAGCCAGATCCCGGAGTTTTTACCCGGGCTGCAGATTTATTGGGAGTCGAATATGGCCAGTGCGTAGTTTTTGAGGACTCTGAAGCAGGCATAGTTGCAGCAAAATCTGCCGGCATGGTGGCTGTCGGGATTGGTTCTTCACCTTATTTGTCCATAGCCGAATGGGTTTTTCCTGGATTTGAAAACTTATCTGTAGAATTTGTCAATCAATTGAAATAATGAATCAGAATTTTATCAAACCAGATGCCTGGTCCATAATCGAAGAAGGATTCGATCCCAATCGGGTGTTGGCGGCAGAGAGTTTGTTTAGTATCGGGAATGGAGCAATGGGCCAGCGTGCTAATTTTGAGGAACAATACTCAGGTGATACATTTCAGGGTAGCTACATCGCCGGGATATATTACCCCGATAAAACCAGGGTTGGGTGGTGGAAGGTAGGATATCCGGAATATTTTGCCAAGGTGCTGAATGCACCAAATTGGATTGGAATTGATGTAAGGATTGACGATGAAGAATTGGATTTGGCCAATTGTGTATCTGTGGAAGAGTTTCGGAGACAACTGCACATGAAAGAAGGGTGGTACGAGCGATCTTTTGTTGCAACGCTTCCAAATGGTGCTCGTATCAAAGTGGTATCGCGTCGATTCTTAAGTCTGGAGATGGATGAAATTGGGATGATCCGTTATTCTGTTACACCCCTCAATCGAGATATGACGATCAGTATGCTCCCTTATCTTGATAGTGGAGTGGAAAATTACGATGCCAATTGGGATGATAAATTCTGGGATACCCTTCGAATTACCGAAGGAAAAGGGAGGGGAAGTATTTTGACGCGAACCAGGAAAACAAATTTTTATGTGGCGGTATTTATGGACAACCAGCTTAGCCTGGATGGTCAGAAAATTGACGTGGGCCCCAATCCGATTACGGGCCGAAATGTGACCTGTCTGAAACTGAATTTTGAGTATGCTGTAAAGCAGGGTCGTACACTCACACTCACCAAAACCGGTGGGTATGTTACTTCATTGAACCACAATAAAGATGATCTGGATACGGTAGTTCACCAGGTCCTGGATGAAGCTGTCCGGAAGGGTTATGAATCCTTGCTCGCTGGTCAAATCCAATCCTGGGCTCGCATATGGAATAGTGCAGATATCACCGTGGAAGGAGATTTAAAAGCCCAACAGGGTATTCGATTCAATATTTTTCAGCTCAATCAAACCTATCTGGGTAAGGATCACAGGCTCAATATTGGTCCGAAAGGATTCACGGGGGAAAAATATGGCGGAAGTACCTATTGGGATACGGAAGCATTCTGTCTCCCATTTTATATGGTGACCAAAGGGTCAAAAGTAGCCCGAAATCTGCTGGAATACAGGTACCATCACCTTGGGAAGGCCATTGAAAATGCAGAAAAACTCGGCTTTGACCGGGGTGCCGCTCTGTTTCCTATGGTGACCATGAATGGCGAAGAATGCCACAATGAATGGGAGATTACCTTTGAAGAAATTCATCGGAATGGGGCTATTGTTTACGCGATTTATAACTATGTACGTTACACGGGTGATGATACCTATATCCCAGAGAAAGGGCTTGAAGTCATGGTGGCGATTGCCAGGTTCTGGTACCAGCGTGCTCATTTTTCTCACGACAAAAACCAGTTCGTGATTCTCGGGGTGACGGGACCCAATGAATACGAAAACAATATCAACAACAATTGGTACACCAATTACATTGCCCGGTGGTGTCTTCAATATACAGCGGAGCAGGTTCGTCATGTTCATGATCATTTTCCTGTGGATTTCGAGCGGATTGTAAATATGACAAGGCTGACCAATAGAGAAGTACAGGAATGGATATCTCTGGCAGAACAAATGTATTTACCCTTTTCACAGGAATTTGGGGTGTATTTACAGCAGGATGGATTTTTGGATAAAGAGCGATTGACAGTAAAGGACATCCCCGCAGATCAGTCTCCACTCAATCAGCATTGGTCCTGGGACCGAATCCTGCGATCTCCATTTATCAAACAAGCCGATGTACTGCAGGGTTTCTATTTTTTTGAAGATCATTTTTCTAAAATGGAATTGGAACGTCATTTTGATTTCTACGAACCCGTTACTGTTCATGAATCCTCTTTATCACCATGTGTCCATAGCATTCTGGCTTCGTCTTTGAATCGAATGGATAAAGCATACGAAATGTACCTTAGAACTTCCCGGCAGGATTTGGATGATTATAATAAAGAAGTACATGAAGGCCTACATATTACTTCCATGGCTGGTACCTGGCTAAGTATAGTGGAAGGATTTGGTGGGATGCGGGTTCGGGATGATAAATTGACATTTACACCCCGTATTCCCCGCCAATGGGATTCGTATTCTTTTAAGGTAAACTTTCGAGGATATGTGATCCGGATTGAGGTGGAACGATCCAATGTCTCAATATATGCAGACCGGGATCTTCCTTTTTCCATTTTGGTGGATGGACGAGAAGTACAAGTGGAAACAGTTTATTGATGGTACTGATCGTAACCGTGTAATCGATGAATTGAAAATATGAAATTATGATAAGGATTAACAGATGTTTTTTGGTCACCCTGGTCATGCTAGGATTTGTGATCCTGCATGCTCAGGTGGATCGGGTGGAACCTCCTTTCTGGTGGAGCGATATGCACCGGAATGAACTTCAAATTGTATTATATGGCGAAAACCTGGCCCGGTTTGAAGTCAGGACTCCTGATTTGACTTTGAAGAATGTCATACGGACTGAAAATCCGAATTACCTATTCGTGACTGTGGAAACCCGGAATGTGAAGGAGGGCGTTTATACCATTCATTTGATAGAAGATAATCAGGAAAAGTATACCATCGATTACCGGTTTTTGTCCCGGGAGAAAGGATCTGCCGACCGTAGAGGATTCGATTCATCGGATGTGGTTTACTTACTTATGCCCGATCGGTTTGCTAACGGAGATCCATCCAATGATTCTCATCCCGACATGCATGAAAAAGCGGACCGGTCTCATCAGGGGGGACGACATGGGGGAGATATACAGGGTATTATCGACCATCTGGATTATATCAAGGGACTGGGTGCGACCGCCATTTGGAGTACCCCTATGTGTGCAGATGATGATGAACAATATTCTTATCATACCTACGCCCAGAGCGATGTATACTTAATTGATCCAAGATACGGCACAAACCAGGATTACCGTCGCTTGTCAGACGAACTAAAAAGTCGCGGGATGGGTTTGATCATGGATTATGTGACCAACCACTGGGGCTTGCATCATTGGATGATCCGGGATTTGCCAACATATGATTGGATCCATCAGTTCCCTGGATATGGCCAAACCAATTATAGGATGCAAACGCAGATGGATCCATATGCTTCAGAAATAGATTTAAGGTTGTGTGTGGATGGATGGTTCGTCAGTTCCATGCCCGACCTGAATCAATCCAATCCCCTGGTTTTGAATTATTTGATCCAGAATGCAATATGGTGGATAGAATTTGCCGGATTATCCGGATTGCGGGTAGATACTTATTCCTACAATGATAAGGAGGCGATAGCTCGCTGGACAAAGGCCATAATGGATGAATACCCCCAATTCAACATGATGGGTGAGGTTTGGATGCACGACCAGGCTCAAATTTCATACTGGCAAAAAGATAGTCCCATAGGCGCCCTCCAAAACTTCAATTCCAATATGCCAACCGTGATGGATTTTACATTGCACGATGCTATTATCTCCGCTTTTGGGGAAGTCAATCCTTCCTGGGACAGAGGTATGATTCAGATATATGAAAATTTTGTCAATGATTTTCTGTACGCGAATCCATCCAATCTTCTGGTGTTCGCTGAAAATCACGATACCCATCGAATCAATGCATTGTATCCGGATTTTGAAGACTATCGTCTAATTATGACCTTGATTGCCACAGTCAGAGGTATTCCACAAATATATTATGGCTCCGAAATTGGAATGGAAGGGGATAAAGGTGCAGGAGATGGTGATATTCGTCGGGATTTTCCGGGTGGATGGCCGGAAGATGAGCACAATGCGTTTGTATCGGAAGGAAGGACTCTGGAACAAAACCAATATTTCGATTTTACATCAAAATTGTTCAATTGGAGGAAAAATGCAAGCGTCATTCATTCAGGCGATATGACCCAGTATATCCCTGAAGATGAAGTTTATGTCTTTTTCCGATCCTACGAAGACGATCGGGTCATGGTGGTGCTCAATAATAGTCAGGAGTCCCGAAATCTGGAGTTGGACCGGTTTCGTGAGAATATTGGGGTGCACAAACAGGGAAAGGACGTGCTGTCAGGGCATGGCTTTTCCCTCACGGAAACTTTGATACTTCCACCCAAAGCTGCCATGATATTGGAGTTGGGAAGATAGTTCTGCCGGTTTATAGTGTGATGATAAATAACAACGATGAGATACTTTGCCTTTATTTTTTGCATTTTAGTCCTGAGTTCTTGTAACAATCAGGATGTTCTATCCCCAATTACGGATTCTGCCCGCTTGACTGATGCCGATCTTGAAACAGCAGTCATCTATGAAGTCAACATCCGACAATACTCACAAGAAGGTACCTTTAAGGCGTTTACCCAAGACATTCCCCGGCTGAAAGAACTTGGTGTACGTATTCTTTGGCTCATGCCTATCCATCCAATATCCGAGTTCAAAAGAAAAGGATCATTGGGTAGTTATTATGCAGTGCAGGATTACGGGAAAATTAACCCTGAGTTTGGGGATATAAATGATTTCAGAGCGATGGTTTCCACCGCACATGACAATGGAATGTTTGTAATTCTCGATTGGGTAGCAAATCATACCGGTTGGGATCACCCCTGGATTAAAAATCATCCTGAATATTATACCAAGGACGCCAAGGGTGAAATTACCGACCCTCTGGATCCTTCTACCGGAGAGTCCTGGGGATGGACCGATGTGGCTGATCTTGATTTTGAAAATGGAGAAATGCGGGAAAAGATGATCCGGGAAATGACATACTGGGTTGAAGAGGAGAATATTGATGGCTTCCGGTGCGATGTGGCCCACCAGGTGCCTGTTGAATTTTGGGAGAATGCTGTGGAACGGTTGAACGCTGTGAAACCTATTTTTATGCTTGCAGAAGCAGAAAAACCAGAGTTGCTTGTTCATGCATTTGATATGCAATACGCCTGGGAGGGACATCATTTGCTCAATCACATCGCCCGTGGGGAGAGCAGTGTACAGGATTTAAAGCAGTATCTTGTTCTACAGGAAGAAAATCTGGAAGAGGATGATATCCTGATGTATTTTACCTCCAATCACGATGAAAACACCTGGAGTGGCACTGTTTTTGAGCGGATGGGTGATGCTGCCGAAATTATGGCTGTCACTTCCTATATGTTGCCTGGAATGCCATTGATTTACAACGGACAGGAATGGGATATGGATCGAAGATTGCGTTTTTTTGAAAAAGATACCATTCCCATGGACCACAAAGGTCAATTCTATCCTTTGTATGAAAAACTAGGACAGCTTAAGAATAACCACCCCGCATTGAATGGTGGGAAAAAGGCAGCTGGCTATCGCGTGCTTTCTACCAACCAACCTGAAGAATCCTTTGCCATGATACGAGAGAAAGAGGGGAGAAGGATAATTTTTCTAGCCAATATGACGGCGCATACCGTGGAGTTTTCATTTGATTTGTCAGGCACCGATGCGGACATAATTCAATCCATGCACGGAATCAGGATGAGGGATTATATCAGTGATGAGGAAGTGGATATGGATGTCCATGGATCATTTTCCATGGCTCCCTGGCAGTATTTCGTGTTTGTGGATGAATGACCTTGAAGTATTCCTTTTATCCGGCTGGTTGTGATTTTGGTAAATGAACTTTTAACGTTGTCAAACCTTGGTGAGATAAATGATATAAACTCTCCTGACATCGATCACTAAATAATGTCCCATATGGAATGTTTCATACTTGTCCATCTTTGGAGAGAAAGCCTATAAAAACTCCCTGGCCAGGATTCTCCGAATTATCTTAGGTGACAATTCCTGTAAGACATCACACACAAAGAATAGCTTCCATTTCCCATATTTTATCACATCGGATTGGGGTATGTTATCATAACGTGAATTAATGATAAAACGACCGTTATAATAGGAGCAAGAGGCTATTAATAAATAGATATAGCATAAGAAAGATACGAAATAGTTAGAAAAAATATTTGGAATTAGCTATATTTGAGAAGTTGTGAAAGGACAGGCGAAGCTAAACTACATAAGTACAGTCACAATTCGGGAAATTGATTTTCGGAAAATTCTTAGCCAGCATTTAAAGGCTTGTGGAGCATGTCCCTTCTTTGGAATTTATCCTGCTTTGATAACGATTTAAAAAAGCAATTTTATGTATTCACGCACTACGCTTCTATTCCTGATGTGGACAGTTTTTAGTACGACCTTGATGGCCGAAAATTTTGGTTATCCTATTGATTTCAATCACTTTGAGGGAATGGTCCGCTCTCACCTTCCCCTGGATGTAACCGGCATCGTTACCGATGAATCGGGGCAGCCCCTGATCGGTGTCAATGTCCTGGTCAGAGATTCCGAATTGGGTACTTCAACGGACATTGACGGTCACTATTCGCTCCAGGATGTTGAACCTGATGCTGTATTGGTATTCTCGTATATTGGCTATGAAACGCTTGAAGTTCCTCTGGATGGAAGAACGAGGGTTGATGTAATGCTCATGGCCGACATTGAATTACTGGATGAAGTGGTCGTGGTGGGATATGGAACCCAAAGAAGGCAGGATGTAACCGGATCTATTGCCTCGCTTCGAAGTGAATCCTTTAACAAGGGAGTGGTCACCAATCCTGGTCAATTACTCCAGGGTAAAGTTGCCGGGGTTAATGTTACAAACATCAGTGGGGAGCCGGGTTCTGCACAGGATGTGATCATTCGGGGTATAGGCAGTTTGAGATCCGGGACGACACCCTTGTATGTAGTGGATGGGTTCGCGCTGGATAATTCAGGAAATGGGATTCCCACCAATCCGCTCAATTTTATCAATCCCCAGGATATCGAAAGTATTGATGTGTTGAAAGATGCATCAGCTGCAGCCATATATGGTGCCCGGGCAGCAAATGGTGTAATTGTCATTACGACGAAAAAGGGAATTTCGGGCAGAAGTCAGATCGATGTTAATCTTTCTTCGGGAATTTCCAACCTCGCCAACAAAGTGGCTGTGTTCAGTGCCGATGAATTCCGAAGACAGGTTACCGCTATTGGGGCAACCCTCGATGATGGAGGGGCAAATACCGATTGGCAGGATGAACTTACCAGGACAGCAATGACGCGAAATGTCAATGTTTCTATGAGCGGAGGGTCGAATAACTTTACATATCATGCTTCTATAGGAATGGATGACCAAGAGGGTATTTTGCGAGGGAACGATCTCACACGCTATTCCGGAAGGTACAACATGGCCCAAATCGGTTTGAATGACAAACTGCGCGTGGGCTTAAATATCGCAGCAAGCAGGACTGAGAACGATCGTGCCGAGGCTGGCTCCATGGTAGGTGATATGCTCCTTCTCAACCCCACGACTCCGGTATACACTAACGGGCAACCGACATTGCTGGAAAATAAACTAAATCCCCTTGCCCGGGAAGCAATATATAGCGACCAGGTACTCAATCATCGGATATTAGCGAATATTACTCCCTCGTATGAAATTATCGATGGCTTGATATACCGGCTCAATCTGGGTGTGGATTATTCGACCAATGACCGCGATGTACAGTACAAACCCTATCCTATTCTGGAGGATTTAATCAATGGAACTTTAAGTACTATTTATACATCCAATTCAAATACTTTGGTAGAGAATACCCTTACTTACAATTGGTTTCGGAATGACCAATCACTGACCTTCCTGGCGGGTCATACCTACCAGCGAATTTTCGTTCACAACAAAGCTTTTGACCTTGAGGGTTTTGCGGATAATGGGATAGACCCCAAATATCAGGATCAGATCAGTGGAGTGAGCACGCCCACCAATCTCAATTCCTATGCATTCCGCAACGAACTTCAATCTTTTTTTGGTAGGGTGAATTATGGGTTTAAAGATACTTACCTGGTTACTGCTACATTGCGTGCTGATGGTTCTTCCAAGTTTGGAGAAAACAACAAGTACGGGATTTTTCCATCCGTAGCCCTGGGATGGAACATGATCAATGAAGATTTTTTGCGAGGTGCTACAACTTGGTCTAATCTGAAATTAAGAGCCAGCTGGGGTCAAACAGGAAATCAGGAAATCCCCTCCAAAATTACCAAACTAAGTTATACGGACAGCAAGGTGAATAGCGACACATACCCAATCCAGGGTACGGAACAAACCATAGAGGATTATCCCTACGGAACCATTTTTACACGCCTGGCCAATCCTGATATTCAGTGGGAAGTATCTACCCAATGGAATATTGGATTTGACTTTGGCTGGTGGAATAACCGACTGACGGGAACGGTGGATTATTTTAATAAAATTTCGGAAAACATTCTCCTGGAAGTCACTCCATCGGATCCTATCCAGCCTACCAATCGCTATTGGACGAATATCCCGGACATGGAGATTAGAAATAACGGTATCGAATTGGCGCTGGATTATCAAAGTGAGCCGGAAAGGGTGTTTTCGTACAACCTGGGTGGAAATATATCGTTCACTCAAAATTCGGTCCACGAATCACCTTACAAGGTACTTACTACCGGGGCAGCTCAGGGGGCAGGTCAGACAGGGGCCACGATAAATGGAAATATCAACGGAGAACCAATCGGGTCATTTTACATCAAGACCTTTATGGGAATTGGGGAAGATGGTCTCAGCCTATTGTCGGACAACAGATCGGTTATTGGTTCAGCTCTTCCCAATGTACTCTATGCTTTTTATCTGAATTTTAAGTTCCATGATTTTGATCTTGGGATCAATTTTAATGGGGTATCAGGGAACCACATTTACAACCATACTGCAATGTCCTTATTTACCAGGGGACTTCTGGCTTCGAATTTCAATACCACCGCACTGGCTGTCCAGTACGACAATGAGGACATCACCAACTCCAATGAAGTATCGACTCGATATCTAGAAGATGGAGCGTTTTTGCGCCTGAATAATATGACCCTGGGGTATAATATTTCACCGGAAATTCTTAGCAAAACCGGAGTGATCAAAAACCTAAGGCTGGCTTTAACGGGGCAAAATTTATTCCTCTTTACTGATTACAGTGGATTTGATCCAGAGATCAACTCCAATTTGTCTATCGACGGAATCCAGACATTTGGTATCGATTATTATAATTATCCCAAAGCCCGAACTTTTGTGCTCAGCTTGAACGTGACCTTTTAATTTGAAAAATTTATAAGTATGAAAAATATATATCGGACGTTGTTGATTGTCCTGTTTGCATTTTTTCTGGAGGGTTGTACAGATCTGGAAGAAGACGTACTGGATGAATCTCTCCAGGGCAGTGGTCAGGCAGAATTGATCAGCGGAGCTATAGCTCCTGCATATGGTCAGGTTATATGGACCTGGCGGCATACGAATTATTATGGTCTCCAATTGATTGCTGCAGATGAGGCCATTTTGCCTTACCGGGGTGGGGTTGACTGGTTTGATGGAGGAAAATTTCTGGAAACCCATACCCACAATATTTCACCTGGCAATGATCTGGTGCGTAGTGCATGGGTTGAAATTACAAGGAATATTTCCCGTGCATTAACAGCTATTGAGGTTCTACGGCCCCTGGCGGATGAAGGGAATACAGAAGCACAAGGAGCTATGTACGAAATGATTGCTTTAAGGGCATATCTCAACCTGTTGATGTTGGATGGGTGGGGGCTGGTTTTCAAGAAAGAAAATTCCAACGCATTTTCTGAGATTTTGAGAGGTCAGGAGGCTATAGATTACATCGAGAGTGAACTGTTGTCCGTAGTCGATGTAATCAATACAAACAGGGGTCCCGGTAGAATTACCCGTGCGGCGGTGTGGGGATTTTTGGCGCGTCTGTACCTGAATGCTGCGGTGTATAGGGATCCTTACGGGACGCCCAACTTTACCCCTCAGGATATGAATCTGGTGATCCAGTACACGGATCAAATTATCAATTCCGGTCAGTTTTCGATTTCTCCGGAATATTTTGACCTTTTCAACGACGATAACCATGATAATCCTGAGTTGATCTTTGCCCTTGATTTAAGGGGGGTACTGGAAAGGGAACATAGTCGCTGGTCATATTGGTCAGTGGCAGGTTCATGGTTTCCCAGGCCTGAGTTTCCAAGCGCAGATGGTACAGATGGTCCATCTATCACCAGCGATTTTTATCAATCCTGGGTGGATGCCTATGGGGACGTGGATCCAGCCGATGCTGATCCCCGCTTCTTTCAGAGGAATCAGCTCATTCCCGAAGAATTGCAGGATTTAACCGGGCTTTCACCGCTTAATGATGCCGATCATTACTATTGTATAGCCGCCAAAGATTTTGAGATCGACAGAGGTATTATCCGGGGGGTGATATGGGGGCCCCGAAAAGATAGTAATGGTTCCTTTTATACCTGCGATGGGGGCTATAGGATATATCCCGTGCAGCAGACCAAGGGAAACGGTCCGGATAAAGATGTTGATTATGTGAACCATGAATTGGATGTGGATTTTTCCAACGAAGGTCGACGGCATTCCAAAGGGTATAGAGTGGCCAAATATCAGTTTAGTCACACTTCACCCAACGCCAATAATTACAGCAGCATTGACATAGTATTGATGCGATTGGCCGAAATCTACCTTATGCGTGCGGAAGCCAAAATCCGCAGTGGCGATGCTTCCGGTGCATTGTCTGATGTCAACGTAGTGCGTACTTCAAGAACCGCCAGAGAACCTATGCTCCAACCCTGGCCTTCTGTGGATCTCGAAATGATTTATCGGGAGCGCGGTTTTGAATTGTATTGGGAAGGATTCAGGCGTACTGATCAGATCCGGTTTGGTCATTATGAAGATACCTGGACAGAAAAAACCAGTAGCAACGTTCACCACAGACTTTTCCCGATTCCCCAGGAAGCCATAGATGGTGCATCCAACGTGGAAGGTTATTTGATACAGAATCAGGGTTATTCCAATTGATGACCGAGTAGTGGAAGGAAGTTAATATTTGCTTATCCATGAGAGCTCTGGAAAAAAGTCAGGTTGAAGCGTTTTTCAACCACGTAAACGATCGTATTGGAAATTGAATGTCTTATCTTAGGACATTGAATCAAAATTATTGAAAGTGAAAGGCTCTAAATTGTTGTTTTTGATTGCGCTCCTGGGATTACTATCCCATAAGGGTGTGTCTCAAGCCACCAATTCTGTGGATAACCCCAAAGTCATTCTAATTACCTTTGACGGACTCAGGTGGCAGGAATTGTTCAACGGGGCCGATGGATCTTTGATTAGCAATCCGGATTATGTCGTAGATACCATTGCATTGGTCAAAGAATTCTGGCGGGGAGATCCACAGGAACGTCGGAAAACATTAATGCCATTTTTTTGGGAAGTGATTGCCAGTAAAGGGCAGATCTTTGGAAACCGCAACAAGGGTAGCAAAGCCAATCTAACCAATCAAATGTGGTTCTCCTATCCGGGTTACAATGAAATACTGACTGGCAAAGCAGATGATGAACGAATCAATTCCAATGCAAGAACAAATAACCCCAACGTAACTGTTTTGGAATTCGTAAATCAGCAGCCCGGTTTCGAGGGTAAGGTAGCAGCTTTTGGAAGTTGGGATGTTTTTCCTTACATCATCAACGAATCACGGAGTGGTATCCCGGTCAACGCAGGATATGAACAAGTGGACGATCCTCAGACTCCTGAAGAACGTCTCATCAACCGTCTGCAAAATGAAACACCTGTATTGTGGAATACAGTTCGATTGGATGCCTTTACCCATCATTTGGCAATGTCCCATTTAAAAACAATAAAGCCCCGGCTGCTTTACATAGCCTATGGTGAAACCGATGATTTTGCCCATCGCGGTGATTATGACGAATATTTGCGGTCGGCTCGTCGTACGGACCAGTTTATCCGTGATATCTGGGAAACTATTCAGTCGGATCCATACTATAAGGACCAAACAACGCTTGTATTGACCACAGATCATGGGCGTGGTATTGAAGGCGATGGCTGGCGTCATCATGGGAAATCGGGAACTCCACATTCAGATGAGGTATGGATGGCATTTCTGGGTTCTGGTATTGCTGGAAAAGGAGAAATCAGTTTGGAAAGTCAAATATATTCCAACCAGGTGGCTGCTACGGTAGCGGAATTGCTGGGCTTGAAATACAACACGGACGCTGGAGATTCTCTGATGCCTATACTCAAATGATTCAGGCAATCCTGGTATACGGAAATCTAAATCATTGTAATGATGTCTTTCTCAATGATGTTGGGGAGGAGATGAGAAAATTAGCCATATAAATGGATATGAATGTAGGTTTTCGTGCACAGGTAATCGTCATGGCGAGACGGTCAGTATACCTTGGAAATAAACATCGGACTGCAAGACGTTGTTATAGGATAGACAAATACATATAAAAACGATGTCGATCCAGAACGATACAGATCTTCGCGGAATGCAAAAGGTAAGTGAGGTCGTCGCATACACTTTAAAGGAGATGTGTGCGTATGCCCAACCAGGTATGACCACCAAGCAATTGGATGATTACGGTGCACGTATTCTCGCGGATTTGGGAGCCCGTTCTGCTCCTGTGTTGACCTATGATTTTCCTGGAATCACCTGTATTAGTGTAAATCATGAGTTTTGCCATGGAATTCCTTCCCAATCAAGAGTTTTGCGGGAGGGTGATCTGGTAAATATTGATGTTTCTGCCGAACTCAACGGATACTGGTCAGATAATGGAAATTCTTTCGTTTTGGGGGAGGACCATCGAAATTTTCAACCTCTGGTGGATGCTTCCAGATCGATACTTAGCCTCGCAATAAAAAGAATCAGAGTCGGAGTGAGAATATCGGATGTGGGGCATTTGATCCAAAATGAAGCGAAGAAAAGAGGATATAAAGTGGTTCGAAATTTGGCCGGACATGGAGTCGGTAGAAGTTTACATGAAGAACCTGCTGAAATTGCTAATTTCCGTGAATATTACAATGCACAGCGATTTGAATTGAACAGCGTGGTCGCCGTGGAAACTTTTATTACTACAAGGTCAAATTATGCGCGGGTATTGTCAGATGGGTGGACCATGGTGGGGAACCGGGGCGGTTATATGGCGCAGCACGAACATACCATTATGGTAACCGATGCTGAGCCTATGATTCTTACTGCTTCAAATGGAGTATAAGAGCAAAGAGGATGGGTAGTGGTACCGGACAGGAAGTTCGTGATATTATATACGAGGTTATTTTTTGTCATATCGAAGAAATGACCGGATGCAGTCTTCGTCGTCAAGTCGAGACCAAAGGTTTGGTAGACTTTTGATGGGGGAACCGAGGATCGTCATCCGAAGGTGGGAAGTTATAGCCATAGCTACATAAGGCTTTAGATGATGAAGGTAAAGCGAAAAAGAAGCCGTCATAATTGGGAAGAACTTATGGAACAAAACTCTTGTCATTTGTGATTTTCTGTCCATAGACTGAGATATTGTAAGATTTGACATACTAGCAGGTGAAAAAATGCGGTTTCCCGTTAGTTGAGTCTTAATAATTGATTTATTTCATAGATGGACATAGAAAGGTATAAATATCCCGTTGGTCACTACCAATATCCAGAAACTATCACCCCGGCAATCATAGAATCCTGGATTGACCAAATAGCATCTTTTCCTGACAAATTAAGATCTGAAACACAAACATTAACGAGGGATCAATTGGATACTCCATATCGGCCGGAGGGATGGACAGTGCGACAGCTGATACACCATTGTGCAGATAGTCATATCAATTCATTCATCCGGTTCAAATGGACGCTTACGGAGGATCGTCCGGTGATCAAAGCCTATCTACAGGATATGTGGGCGGAACTACCAGACGTCAGCGAGGCTCCCATCGAACCCAGTTTGGATTTACTTCGAGGCCTACATGGCAGATGGGTTATCTTATTAAAGTCTCTTTCTGACACGGATTTGGAACGGGAATTTATTCATCCGGAAACACAAAGATCGATCTCTGTCAAATGGAATATTGGTTTGTATGCCTGGCATGGACGGCATCATCTGGCACAGATTACTGGCTTGAAACAACGTAATGGCTGGAAATGATACACCGCTCATAGAATGTAGATACAAAGGGCGTGCATATAAAATTCGATTTGTGATCGACTGTAAAAGGTTATAATTGATGCTTCTTTACATAATTCATATATACTTTTGTGATTTCCGGGGAAAGCTGATAAAGTTGTTTTCGATGAGATACGGATTTATAGGTATCTCCTGCTTTAATAGCATTTTCTGATTCAAGTATGTGATGGATGCACTCGATAGCGCATTGATGTTGATCATCCTGATACAATATAGAATCGGGCAACTTACTCATCTTGAATATCCCAAATATATATCCGTATACCGTTGCCTGCGTAGCGCCGTATTGTAGGATTAATTGATGAAGGGAAGGATTTGATATCCTGGATATGATGATGTTATAAGGCTGATGAAGCAACAAATTCAGGTAAATTAAATTGGAAGCGTGGTATTCTCCAAGATACCAATGCGCCTCGGCGTAAGCAAATTTGATCAGGAGGTTGTCAGGCCATTGTTGGGCCATGCATTCTATCAAATTTTTGGCATAGTGGTATTTTCCATCGGCAATGAGTAAGTCAAATATTTCGATTGTCACATCGATGTCAGAGGGAGCTGCCTCTGGGAGAAGTTCTGCGATATATTCCAACAGACGTAGACGGAGCATTTTCATGGAGGTGTGGAAAGTGAAATTTTTAAATGCATCGATGAAATTAAGCAGATTTGCAAGTTGGGTTTGACCCCGCTTTATAAGAATAGATTGCTGTTCATTCCAATAATGACACGTTTCGATAACCAGAGTGTACTCATTGTTGTGTATAAACCCTCCAAAGAGGGCATCTTCAAAACTTTTTTCTGCTGTAGAGAAGTCCAGATCGTATAGAGCACGGTAGCCCTGTTCTGTGGATGCAAGATCCCAAAGGGATAGTTGAGAAGGGTGAGTGCCTTCAGAATCAGAATGATTATTAGGATTTGGGTTCTTGTGCATTAAAAACCGGCTTTTATGACTGTTTCCACAAAATACGTCAAATTGGTAAATCGCGAAAAGTTTCTTCAGCTCATCCAGCGTGAAGATTTGTATGCGCAATTATTATCAGGGCCAAGTTGAAAATTTTACGCAATTTGCACTTCTTATAAATGGAGTGGATATAAACCTGGAAAGAAATAGGAAACAAGACTGAATGGTATGTGATTAAAATCAACGAGGATACATATGCATGGTAATTTAGTAACAGGCATACTTTTGTCGGTGACAGCAGCTATATTGTGGGGTGTCTCCGGTACCTTCGGGCAGTTTCTATTCCAGGAACGTGAGATTAATGTGGAATGGATGATTACCATTCGCATGACCTGTTCGGGATTGCTTCTATTGGTAATATCCCTGCTTCGTAAGGATATAGAAATCTTTACTGTTTTTAAGGATCGAAAGGACGCCTTCCAACTGGGCTTGTTTAGCATAACAGGTATGCTGATGGTTCAATATACCTATTTCGCCGCCATCAAACATTCCAATGCAGCTACAGCAACTGTATTACAATATGTAGGCCCCGTTCTTATTGCTGCATTTCTTGCGATAAAATACAGACGGTGGCCCCGGACATCAGAACTTCTTGCTCTCACATTGGCAATGACAGGCACCTTCCTGCTGGTTACTCACGGTCAAATAGGTACACTCAGCATTTCCCGACCGGCGTTGCTTTTTGGGTTGGCATCCGCAGTGGCGTTGGCGATCTATACCCTTCAACCCATCCCATTGATACAAAAATACCCACCAACTATGGTTATCGGGTGGGCCATGCTGGGCGGGGGGCTTATTTTCTGGTTTGTCCAACCACCCTGGAATGTGAGTGGGGACTGGGATTTTTATACCTATTTATTTACTTCACTGATAATTGTCTTTGGTACGCTGATCCCGTTTACGATGTATCTTTATGCGGTCAGGTTGATCGGTGGGCAAAAAGCAAGTTTGCTGGCCTCTGCCGAGCCACTGGCAGCAACTCTTTTAGCGGTATACTGGTTGCATACATCCTTCACCTTGTTGGACTGGATTGGAAGTATATGCATTGTATCTACAGTATTTTTATTAAGCAGGGAAGATAAAGTAAGTAACCGGGGCTTTCGCGGACGGTTTAGAAAATTGGCCTAGTATTCTGTTTCATAAGTAATTTATATGATGACGCGATTAATTTTTGTCGTACCGAAGAAACGAAACCGAGCATAGGACAGGCCTACGTGAGGCTTTTGGTGATGAAGGTACGGCGAAAAAGAAGCCGTCATAAATGTGAAGAACTTATGAAATGGACCACTAAATAGCCGGAAATCAAATTCGCAATAATATAGACGAGGTTATTTACTGTTAGATCGAAGAAGTGAGAGAATGAAGTCTACGTCATCGAGATGAGACAAAATGTCTGGTAAACCTTTGATGAGGGAACCGTGGAACCTATCGGAGGTTAGGAAGGTTACAACAGCTACATAGGGTTTCCTCATAAAGTCAATTTAGAGCAATGACCCTTCCAAATCCTACCTAGGGTCGGCTTCCATACGGACACAGTACGAATTCGTCAGAGATTGCTTGAGATTCGGAAGCACAGGACTTTTATCCGTAATTCAATCGTTATAACCTTGAGATGTTTAATTTTCCAATTCACGTAGGAAAATCTAGAATACATCAAATGCAAAGTTATTTCAAATAATTGCAAACCACCTTGGACTAATTTCCCTAAGATTTGACCATAACATACTGTTTTACAAGCAAATATTTAAATCTGAGTAGGTCCTACAAAAGGCTATGGTCATTCGATGGACCGATCAGAAACGAATTGCTGCATAAATTGCTTTAGATCATTTTTATTCCGGGATTAAATGAAAGGTTCTTAGTACAACCTCCACCCCTGATATGATCATACCTGTACCGATTACGGCTATGATAAGGCCCATCATTTTTCCAATCACAGGAATAATGTTTTTACCCAGACGGCGGACGATGATTTCACTCATGCTAAAGGCGATAAAATGTATAAAACATACTGCTGCAACCATCAGGAGTACGATAATAAAATAGATCCAGGTTCGGTCGGAGACAAAGGTCATGGCTGTGACAATGGATCCCGGTCCAGCCATAAGGGGTGTGGCAAGCGGTGAAATGGCAATGTTGGTGCCGGCTTCGACATCATCCATGCCTTCGTTCTCTTTTTTCTTTCCCTCGCGGGATCGGATCATATCATAACCGGCTATAAAGATTAGAATTCCCCCTGTTATTTTGAAAGCGGGGATGGTTAATCCAAATAAACTAAAAATTGTTTTCCCCAGGATAACGAAGGTGGCTACGATAAAAAATGCGGTGAGTGATGCTCTTCTGGAAATATTTTTTCTTTCTGCTGAGCTTAAGCTCTGAGTCATCCCAATAAAAGCCGGTAGATTGGCGATGGGGTTCATGATGGCAAACAGGCCAAGAAAAACCGTCATTGCAAAACCAATCAGATTTCCAAAATCCATAGAGTGGTTTTTAAGTGAGGGCAAAGTTAGTAATTATCTGGTCAAAATTAAGATCGATGGACCTCATGATTCGTTTAGGAATATCATGGGCATATGCTGGCAGATTCAGGATATAAAACCTGAGCCTGAGTCCCTGAAGTCATCCTTGTACTTTATCATTAATTCTCCACAAAGGGGAGAAGTGCTTCAAAAATATTGTTTCGTTTATACTTTCTGAACTGGTTTTTGGCATCCTGGGTATTCACGGTTTCCACATATTTTGATTTCAGATGGACTACTTCTACTTTGGCTTTTAACCCATCGCCATGAATGCTTGCCACTTCATCTACCGCCTGCGTGATGCGTCGCATCATCTGATCGAGGTGGATATCCCTTTCTGTAGGGTATTCTGGTGAAACATCTTCTAAGGAAATGATGGAGACAAAAATGAAATCTTTCCCAATACTAAAATCGGAAATCCCATAGCGATGGAGTTGACTGGCTATGGAGGCCTTTTGGAGGAGGTTGAGAGACCCTCCGAAACGGACCCGAATCTGCGGGTAATGCAGAATGCCTTCATCATCGAAAAACGTCCTGTAATTTCCAACCTCAAGTTCACTTTCCATTTCAAGGATGATAGCATCCTGCGAAGTTCGTTCCGCCAGGTCGAACACCAGATCGGATAATTTTGGAGTGTCGGCTGAATCTGAGATATGAAGTAAAAGATCAAAAGATGGCTCAAAATGACCCTGCCATGAGCCTATAAATGGAGGACCAAATTTCGCTACTACGCCATCTATAGCCTCAATTTGTGATTCCAATATGGTCTGATAAGGGAATAAAATGCCGGATTCCAGTTTCCGGAATCGATCGCTTATCCTGTGTTTGCCATTGAAAAGTTTGCGGATGGTTCTGTTGTATGCCTGGGTCATTGATTTTAACCTGCGGGTTTCCGCATTATACGATCGTGTGGTGGCAGAGGTGATAAGTACCCGGACAAGATATTCCTCGGTACTGTCTGCTAATCCGACTGAGAAAGATCGCAAATCAGACTTTCCGGAAGCAAGGTATAAACCATTATCACAACCCGGGCTACTTCTCTTCGTAAGAAAGGAGATCGATACCCTGTTTTCCTGATCGGAGACCAGTATCCGGTTATTGTGTGATATTTCCTTACTGGGAAACCCTGGGTGGTTCCCTGCTGATCCAGTCCCGGCGATGCACAATAAGAATATGACGAAGAAGTCCTGAAGTCTCATGATGACCAGCAGGTGTTATGTTTGTGGTGCAAGTTAATAAAATTGAGAGGACTATAAATGTCGAACTATTCATCGTTTCGTATTGAGCCCGACTCCGGATTAAGTATGGAGTGATGGAGGTGGTATATACTTTGCGGTGTGATGTAGAAAGATTAGACCCGATCCATATCGAGTCAAGTGATACGGAATGGAATTACGCATGAAAAGGAAGATTAAACCTGGGATCGTGTTATATGGTAGACATTATTTTATGGGGTAGAATTTTGAAGAGCTTGTCAAAAAGCTCGGTTTTAGTTACATATATATCCAAACCATCGGATTTTCCGGTACTTTCGGTCGCTACCAGGCCAAAAGCTTCCATAAATGTATAAAAGGTTCTACTCTGATAACATAGGCTCGCATAGGATTGAAGGGTGTCAAATTTCGGGATAATATTGTCGAGTAATGCAGGAAAAGCATTAAAATATTTTTCCGAGTAAAAAGTATCAGGTCTTTTTTTATGTCCGTATTTGGCCATGAGCAGGATTGAAAAGCCGCTTCCCAATTGACCAATGTCTTCATTTTCGAAATATCCTAAATAGGCCCAGCTAAACTTGAAGAAGAAAGTGGTCAGGATTGTCCCAAATAGTTTTTCATTACTCTGGAGTTGTTTCTGTCCCTTCCTTGTCAATGAAATTTTACCGTTTCGTTTTTTTATCAGTCCCGCCAGTTGAATCACGATATGACACACATGTACCCGATAAGAATCTGCTTCTTTTCTGGGTATGTAATCTTCCGGAATTTCCTGTCCTGATACCTGGAATCCCAGTGTATATAGTTCAAGTACGATTTTCACAGGTAAATTGCCGGCTTGGGTGAGTTTGATCTCTTTCTTTTCCTCGATATGTTTCATGAGGTGGCGGACAAGATAGAAGAGGGGAATCTTATCATAATCTTCATCGGTCAGATTCTGAACCACAATAGGACTCCCTGGTTCGAAAGGTTTGTATATAAGGTAATGCATTTCATATGATGAGTAGCCTTCGAAATAGGGTCTGGGTTTGTTGTTTTCCTCATTCATGATCCTGTTCAAATCTTCCTGGGATATGTGTACATCCATTCTTTTGATTTTTTTTTGTGACAAAAATATTCGGGAACTCAGGCATAAATTCTTGGAATTCCTATTAGACCTTGACCAAGTCATCGGGTGGGATTCGAAGGTGAAGGGGATATAAAAACACCTTTCAAACCTCAAACCAAAGTTTGTACTCAAGGTAGGGTAAATAAGAGAATTGCACTAATTTTTTTGGTGATTAACGATTATTATCTCTTATGATTTGTATTTGTTGAAATATTTTTCGCTACCGGAGCAGGTCCATCTTTTGATGAGTCTCCAACACCTTATGTGGATTCTGGTTAGATCAATAATGGTGGTATATACAATATAGTGGACACAGAAAATGAATCTTCAACTAATGCATCAATATTAGCATGGAGGTAAGGCTACAAATTGGCAGCAACTACCATAAGGAAAGTCAAATAAACTTCCGGATTAATTCTCGATCGAATAAATTTGAGTGCTTCTGCACGGTGATTTTTGGCCGTATAGGGCGATATATCCAGTTCGCGGGCAATTTCCAGGAGGGACTTTCCCTTGTCATAAAAAAGATGGTAGACCTCCTGCTGCCGATCTGGAAGTTCAGAAACAATAGTTAGAATGGATTCCTGAAGTTCATGGCGCTGTACGGTTCGCAACCCTGATGGTTCCTGGACAGGTAGGTGGAGGACTACTTCTTCGAGATAAGTCTTTTCCCTGACCATTCTTTTGAAATGATCCCGGATGTGATTTCTCGTGATTGCCAGGATATAGGCTTCCTGATCATCCATAGAGTTGATCTTAAATCGATTGTTCCACAACTTGATAAGGATATCCTGCGTCATGTCTTCCGCTTGTTGCGGAATTTTGACGTATTTGATTAGGAAACCATAGATGCGTTTCCTGTATTGTTGTATCATTTTTTCCATCTTCACCTTGTTATTTGACTACTTAACTGATCGGATAAATACATCAATTCAGGTGCGGAAGTATCACTTTATCCGGTGGTTTGTGCAGAAGTACCTCCGGGAAATCCAAAGGTTCACAAGATTACTGACTTCAGGTCAACTACCAGATCATAGCATTTTCAATCGCTCAAGATAGGAATACTTTAGTAAAATTTGAAAAAAATTAAGGAAGTAACTAGTCTTTTTTCATATCAATACAGTTTACCTGTACTGATCGGATGAATAAACATCAAGCAGGTGTATGCACCAGGGGGTGTTGACCTGGTGCATTTTTATCCTGGATTCTGCAAAGAGTTTACGCTACTTATCGATCTAAAATTGACAATAACCTACACATGAAAGACAAAGAAATATTCCAAAAACTGCTGACTATGTATAGTTCTGGTGTAAGCACAGATGATGAGATCAGGGAAATGGTGCGGTTGCTGGAGAAAGACCCTGCCTTGTTTGAACTTCTTGACACTCAGGTCAATCACGATTGGTGGGTTCAATCTTTGACCCAGGAAATTGACCCGGAGGACCCAAACGCTAAAGCTGGCATCAGGACCAAAAGTCATCGCCTGAGGTGGATGGGGATTGCTGCCGGTTTTATGATTTTGATAGTTGCCGGAATATTATGGTGGTTGCCTGCCACCACGGAGGATTTGGAATTTGTTACAGAATATGGTGAAAGACAAAAAATCGAGTTGCCAGATGGTAGCATGGTGGAAATGAATGCCAATTCCAGATTGGTTTGGGAGGGGGACTGGGAACGAACTGGAATTCGGTCAGTTGCTCTGGATGGGGAGGCATATTTTGATGTTGTCAAAAGTGAAAACCGGAAATTTCAGGTGAGTACAGGTGAACTCAAAGTCAACGTCCTTGGCACATCCTTCAATGTATTTAGCCGGCGGGGGTCAACGGAAGTGTATTTGCTGGAAGGTCGGGTTGAATTGGAGATGGATGAATCACAGGAACAATTTACTATGATTCCAGGAGACAGGGTCGAATACCATAAAGAAGAGCAAAGACTGAAGCGAAGTCAGAAGGAAACACTGTATTCTGCAGCCGCCTGGAAAACCGGAGTAATCAGTTATCAGAAAGTAGTGCTTCGCGATATCATTCCCGAACTGAGCGATATCTATGGAATTCAACTTGTATGTGACGATCTCGACCTCAATGAGAAAGTCATGGACGTAGGCGTGCCCTATATGGATTGGGAAGCCACCAAGACCGCTCTGGAGCTTGCTATGAAGGTGGTCATTGAACAGCAGGGTGATTTGTTTTATATCAAAAACAATGAATAAATGGTATCAGGGGAAAGAAGGATCCCTGGGATATTTCACATAAAATGTTTTCAATTATGAAAAATAGTTTGATTAATATGTTCCTTTCTCTGGTAATGATGACCACCTGCCTGCATCTTACGATGGCTCTGGACGGGAACGGGGCTGGAGATCATTTCAGGGAAATGAGCCTGGTGGAGGCTATCGGTCGCATAAGCCAGGATTATAATGTGTATTTTACTTTTGATCACAATCTGGTCAGGGATATTGTGGTGTCATATGAAACCAGAAGAGAACTTACGGTAGAGGAAGCGCTATCCGACGTACTTTCCGGCACAGATCTTCAGTACAAAATGTACGATAAACGATTTGTAATCCTGTATAAGAGTGATGCGGAAGGTCTCGAGTCCCTGAAGCAGATGGTCAGGCATTTTGAGAAAATCATAGCTAGCGGACCTTCTGACCAAAGCTTGAAGAAAAACCTTAAAACTACGGCCACGTTGCCCTTGCATAAGGCCTGGTTGCCCCAGGTGCGACCTTTGAAATCACTGGCGATTGATGTTGAAGGAACTGTGGTCGATGAAAACGGAGAGCCGCTGATCGGGGTCAATGTCCAGGTAAAAGGAACCGCTCAAGGCACTGCGACAGATATTGAGGGAAGATATGCACTTGAAGATTTAAATGAGAATGCGGTGCTCGTATTTTCCTATGTAGGCTATATTACCCAGGAAATTACACTCAATGGCCGGACCACGGTAAATTTGACGATGGTGGCGAATGCCGAATTACTCGATGAGGTAGTGGTCATTGGGTATGGGGAAATGAAAAGAAGCGATCTGTCCACAGCACAGGTTTCCATAGGAGCCGATGCGATTGAAAGATCGGTGAACACCACTATTGAACAGGCCATTCAAGGTCGTGCCGCAGGAGTGTATATTACCCAAAACACAGGACAGCCGGGAGGAGGAATTTCTGTAAATATCCGTGGAATCAGCACACTTAATGGAAGCAACCAACCGCTCTATGTGATCGACGGTGTCCAGATCAAGCAGAATGAATCGGTCTCCTATGGTGATGCCTCATCCTCCAACCCACTCGCCAATTTGAACCCCTCGGACATCGAAAATATAGAAATCTTACAAGGACCGTCGGCTACGGCTATATACGGTTCCCGTGCCACCAATGGCGTAGTTCTGATTACTACAAAACGCGGACGGGCAGGTGAAACCAAAATTAACTACAGTTATTTGTATAGCCTCCAGGATGAGCCCCAATCCTTGCCCACCATGAATCTGCCACAGTATGCTCAGATGATCAACCAGATGCGTGCCCTTCAAGGACAGGAAATCCGCACGGAATTTGCAGATCTTTCGTTATTGGGCCCGGGAACCAATTGGCAGGATGCTCTTTTCCGACAAGCTGCACTTCAAAAGCACCAATTGAGCCTCAGCGGAGGAAGTGACCACACACAATATTACTTGTCTGGTGAATTTTATGACCAGGAAGGAATTGCATTGGGTTCAGGATTTAAACGAAATAGCATACGACTCAATATCAATAATTCCTTGAGGGAATGGATCAGATTATCAGGAAATTTGAGTTACAGTCAAACCGATCAGCAATTATCGACCACCCAAAGGGGGATTATCAACGATGCATTGCGTCTTGCACCCAATGTGCCTGTCCGAAATCCCAACGGAAGCTGGGGAGGAGCTGATGAAGCCAATGCGAGCAGCCTTCAGTTTACACCACTCAACCCTGTCGCAATCGCTAATTTAACTCAAAATGATCTTAAAAGGAAGCAATTTCTGGGTGGAGTAAATTTGGATATAGACTTGTTTCGTGGATTGGTTTTTAGAACCAGTCTCAATTCCAATGTGGAGAACATGCGTCAGGACAATTTCACTCCCACATACCGAATCGGAAACCGAACCAATGATGAAGCTTCTCTGACCGTTCGTAGCAACAATAGTTTTTACTGGAACTGGAATCAAATGCTTCAATACAATGTCAATCTGGGGAATCATACTTTGGATCTAATGGCCAGTCATGAATCGCAGGAATCCACCTGGGAGAACCTGTCTGGCAGTAAAACAGGTTTTGTGACCAATGAAATACCCGACCTCAATGTGGGGGATGACCAGAATGCAACGACAGGTGGGGGTAGCGGTTCCTGGGCTATGGAATCTTATTTTGGTCGTGTGAATTACAATTTTGACAATAAATACTATTTCCAGGGAGCCATTCGGACCGATGGTTCGGTTCGTTTTGGTAGAGATAGGAAATGGGGTACCTTTCCTTCGGCATCAATAGCCTGGAGAGTTTCCGAAGAGGCCTTCCTACAAAATGTAAGTATCCTCGATGAACTCAAAATTCGATTTGAAACGGGGATCACAGGAAACCAAGGTAATACGAGTTGGTTTGGTCCGCTCAATCCATCTGCCACACCCTGGGGTAAAGGTTTTCGCCAGGGACGATATTCGAATCCGGAACTGCAGTGGGAAGAAACCCACACCAACAACCTTGGCTTCAATTTGAATATACTGAACAACCGAATCCAGATCGAAGGTGATTTTTACATAAAAAATACCGATAATCTAATCCTGGATGCACCGTTGCCGATTTTCCTGGGAACCAATGGTACTGGTGCTATAAGCCCTCCACCCATCAATGTCGGCGCACTGGAAAATAAAGGCATGTCTTTCTCATTACAGACCGTCAATATCGACCGGGGGCAATTCACCTGGACGATGAATGCCAATTTCTCCATGTTCAGAACCCAATTGACCGAAATTTATTCGGGAGCGGATTTTATCCCTCCGAGGGTTCCCTGGTATATCGGAGACACGGGTTCTGGTAACAACTGGGAACAACGCTCTGCTGTAGGTAAGGCACCCTGGCTTTTCAGAGGGTATCTGTACGATGGATTGTTCCAATCTGTGGAGGATATCCAGAACAGCCCTGTGCCTGCTGACAATAATGGGAATCGTCTTCCTGCCAGCGAAGACAATGTATGGGTGGGTGACATAAAATTCAAAGATCTGAACGGCGATGGTATCATCAATGAACAGGATAAGACGGATATCGGAAATCCCTGGCCAAAAGGAACGTACGGGCTGACCAATTCTTTTTCATACAAAGGATTTGATCTGTCGGTCCTGCTTATTGGGGTTTATGGCAACGATGTGTACAATCTGATCCGGTTCGATAACACCAATCCCAATAACATTAATCTGGGCCGGAATTTGATGGAGGAGACCTTCAAATATGCCCGACTGCAGGGCGAAGGAGAAGGTGTCACTCTGGCCAACCCGGAAACGTATATACCCCGGATTTCACCCAACAGTACCAACGGGAACCGATTGCGCTTTACGGATCAATTTGTGGAAAAAGGGACATACTTGCGGGTGAAAAATATCCAACTGTCGTACAGCCTGCCCAGGCGGATTTTAAGTACACAAAACGTATTGCGGGGTGCCCGGTTGACCGTTGGTGCTCAAAACATATACACATTTACCAATTATTCAGGTTACGACCCCGAAGTAGGAGCATATGTGGGCAACAATGCCGCCTCGGACAACGCACCCATTGGGCTGGACTACGGACGATATCCGTTAACACCAGTGTATACTTTTAGCGTGGAAGTAGACTTTTAAATATAAATGATGACCGAGATGAAAAATCGATCTTTTATAATAACGGCTTTATTGAGTATGGTTTTTGTTTGGGGCTGCAGCGAAGACTTCATCGAGCGACCTCCGGATGACACCATAGTGGATGCCAATTTCTGGAAAACACCCGATCAGATTCTGGCGGGAACCGCACCTTTGTACAACATCGCCTGGTTTGACTACAACGACAAGGCTTCCCATGGTTTAGGCGACGGCCGGGGTGGAATGTTGAGCGCCAATTACTCTTACCAACTGGAAAACATAGAATTCCGTACCACGGCG
>CAYRRD010000024.1:40294-49084 GCA_964426625.1 uncultured Saprospiraceae bacterium
TCGGACTGGGGATCGCAAAACAGTGTACAGGCCTATCTGGCATTTAGTTCAGCCATTACCGGGTTTTCGGATGGATGGGGAGGAGATCTTGGGGCATCGATGTATATTCTGAATTTATACGAAGGACTTGTCGCGAATGGGTCTACCCCAGACCGACGTCTGAAGGCTACATTTATGCTGCCCGGGGATCATTACCCCTATATACATCAGCAAGTGCTCGATGGGGATGGCAATCCACGCATCGAAGAACTCATCGTACCCATCGGAGGTAGCGGGTACAACAATAGAGCGTGGGTGAAAAAGTACGTGGTGGGCCGGCCGGAGGATAACGGTGGCCGGGTAGCCCAACAGCGCACAGAAATTCAAACCTATATGCTCCGATTGGCGGATGTATATTTGATATATGCGGAAGCGATCCTCGGAAATCAGGAATCTACTGCAGACCCTCAGGCGTTAACCTATTTCAACAGGGTACGACAACGCGCGGGGCTGCAACCCAAAATGCAAATTACATTTATGGATATTCTCGAAGAGCGGATGGTGGAATTTGCTATGGAAGGCCAATCCTGGTATGATTTTGTCCGGTTGCATTACTACAATCCCGAATTAGCTTACGAGTTGTTATCCACCCAAAACAGGGGTTTTGTTCGAATTACGCCCACCTTGTATGCACAGCGGCAAATCGATGGCGAAACCAAGGAGGTAGCCATTTCCTGGAAGGTGGAAGATGAACCCGACTATACCGGCCCCAAAAACTACAACGTCAACTCCGGAAATTTTCGATTACCCATTCCGGAGATTGAAATTTCAAACTATCCCAATCTCAAAGAGGAGCCTGTGGATTACGATTTTAATCAAGGTTGAAAAATTTAGATTATGGCATTTACAACATTCATAAATCTCAGGCATTTTACGACGATCATTATGCTGATTTTGGCAATGGTCGGAATTGCGGCGCTATCTTCCTGCGAAGAAGAGGATATGGGTGCACCACCCATTATTGAACGGGTGCGTATTATCCCCAAAGATTCAACGACCAATAGCGGGGCCCGGTACGAGTATTACGCCATCATGGGCCAAAACCTGGGAACGACTCAAAAGGTTTATTTCAGTGGCGTAGAAGCAGCAGTTAACGCCACGATGGTCCGTGATGACAACATCATCATAAGCATCCCCGGGGGCGCTCCCTTCCCCGGCCCCAATACCCTCAGTACGGTCCGTGTGGTCACCTTGTACGGGGAGGCACAACTGGAGTTTGAAATCGAACAACCTGTAGCCGACATTCAAACATTCTCACCGGCCGTAGCTGTGGCAGGAGATAGGGTGGTGATCACCGGGGCGTATTTTAAAGGACTCGAAAAAGTGAGTTTTGTGGATGCCGTGACCGATGTAGCCACCGATGCCGAAATACTTTCCTACGTCGTCGATGAAACCTCCGGTGTGGAAGTTATAACGGTCGTCGTTCCTGAGGGCATCGGAGTGTCTTACATCGCTGTGACAACACCGTCCGGAGTGGGATATTCCCGCAACACCTTTGGCTTCAACTATTCGGTCTTTACAGATGGGGTGCCCGATGGATGGAATAAAGCCGGATGGTCGGGCATGACAGAATGGGACAATCAAGAACCCGTCAAGAGTGGAAATTTTTCAGCAAAGCATTCGTATACCGGTGGATGGGGAGGATTTCAGATTACCCATGATGGGTTTTCACTGGAGCCTTATTCCATCCTCAAGGTATCCATTTTTGGGGGACCCAATACGGAAGGTAAATTGGTTCAGATCTACATTACAGAGACCCCCGGCGGGCCTTCGACTCCTTATGAATTGGTGGTCCACGAAGGGCTGTGGACTGATTATGAAATTCCACTTTCTGCCATCGGAAATCCGTCTCAGGTAAGTGAACTGGTGATCCAGGATAAGGGTGGAGCACCGTACATCATTTACGTGGATGATTTGGGCTTTATATGACAGGATGAATTTGAAAGAAACTGATAAAAATAGGTAAAATGAATAGGTATTACCCCCATATAGGATTTTATTTACTGGCCTTCATGACTGTACTGATCCTGGCTTGTGAAGACGACGATGAACCGGTTACATATCTAAAACCGGTGATTATGGAGGTGTCACCGGGAGAGGGGTTACAGGGAGATCAGGTCAGGTTATCCGGACAGGATTTGGGACAGGTCGTAGGGGTTCGGTTTGGATCGATCGAAGTGACAGGGTTTCAACAGGCAGACGATGAAATTACCCTCACGGTCCCCAATGGTCTGGAAGAAGGTGAAACGACCATTACGGTATATTATGCGGGAGCTGTGTCCAATAATCTGGGGCCCTCGGCGAGCATTCCATTCAAGGTATTGTACGAGCCCGTATTGACCGAAGTGTCACCTGCCCAGGCCAAACCCACATACGGTATTACCTTGTCGGGAAATTACCTGAAAGCGGCATTTTCGTTGAAATTTGATAGTATCGTTACGCCCTTTGATGCCACGCAGACCAGCATCACTGCGATTGTCCCTGATATGGCACCCGGTATGATAGAAATCAGCGTGGGGACACCAGGAGGGGTAACCTCTGTTCCGTTTGAAGTGTTGCCCAAAACACCCGAAATACATCGATTTGAACCAGAGGCAGGTGGTCGGCCCGGTGAGCAGGTGACCATTTATGGAGCCTTTTTCATCGATGTCGTTTCGGTTCATATCGGATCCACCGAGGTCGGGGAATATGAGGTAGTGAGTGAGTCTGAACTCGTCATCACCATCCCGGAAGGGGTGTCCAGAAATAAGGTGACCATTCAAACTGCGATCGGAGAGGTGACCAGCGAAAATGACCTCAATGTGGTTGAAATTCCTTACGTGTTGTTTGGAGAAAGTCTCCATGCTGATATGCAAAATTGGGGTTGGGGAGGAACCGATGATTTCAATAACACGGAGGTGGCCAGAGAAGGGTCTGTATCCTACGCCCGTACCTATACGGAAGCCTGGAGTGGGATCCAGCTTCATCACGGCTCGTTGAATCTGTCTCCTTATTCAGCTATCGAAATTTCGGTGTACGGTGGTCCGGGAACGACTGGAAAGATCATCAATCTCAATATCAACTGGGGGGCTGCTTTCGAGATCACCCTGACGGAAGGAGAATGGACAGATTATACGGTACCTTTGGCTGATCTGGGGAATCCAGCCTTGTTAAGTGAACTTATTGTGCAGGAAAACGGGTCTACCAATCCCCAGGTTCCTTTCACGGTTTATTTGGATAATATCAAATTTATCGAGTAAATTCATACCGCATCACGAACTTTTGTAATTGCCCGCGATAAGTTAAAAATTGCCACATGCCAAAATTCTATATCGTTTTACTCCTATCAGTTTGGGTATGGTGGAATATACCCCCCACCGCATCGGGCCAGGATATCCCTTTTCATCGGGGGGTAAACCTGACCAACTGGTTTCAGGCCCGAAGCCCGGGTGCTATTCAATTTGGGAAATACGGGAAGAAGGATTTTGAAAACATTAAGTCCCTGGGCTGCGATGTGATCCGTCTTCCGATCAATTTGCATTCGATGACGCTGGGTGCGCCGGAATACAAACCCGATCCGTTGTTTCTGACCTTTCTGGATTCGGCGGTGGCGTGGGCGGAAGACCTGGAACTGCATCTGATTATCGATAATCATTCCTTTGATCCGGCTGTCAATACGGATCCTGCTGTGGAGCTCATTTTAGTGAAGGTATGGAGCCATATGGCGCAATATTACAAGGATAAATACGAAAACCTGTACTACGAGGTGTTGAACGAGCCCCACGGAATCGATGATGCAGTCTGGGGAGAAATTCAACGAAAAGCGATTGCAGCTATTCGGGCTCACGATACGGAACATACCATCATTGTGGGCGGTGCCGGGTGGAACAGTTACCACAATCTGGAATTTATCCCGGAGTATGAAGACGACAATCTGATCTACACTTTTCATTTTTACGATCCTTTTCTGTTTACCCATCAGGGTGCCACCTGGAATACCCCTTCCATGGACGAACTGCGGAATATTCCATTTCCATACGAGGCTGGAGCAATGCCGCCGTTGCATTCGAAATACAATGGGACCTGGATCCAGAATATATATGATAATTATGAGCAGGATGGTACGGTGGCCAGGGTGAAGGAACTGATCGATATTGCGGTAGCTTTCCGGGAGGACCGTAATGTTCCCATTTTTTGCGGGGAATTTGGCGTGTATGATATCAACAGCGATCCGGAAGACCGTGTATACTGGTATAATGTGGTCCGGGAGTACCTGGAAGAGAATGAAATTCCCTGGACGATGTGGGATTATCACGGAGGATTCGGCGTGTTTCGAAAGGGCGAACAAGGTCTGTTTGACCATAATCTCAATACCGAATTGCTTGAAAGTCTGGATTTTAATGTGCCTGAGCAAACCCCTTACCAGAGAAAGCCCGAAACTACCGGTTTTCATCTGTATGATGATTATTTACAACATGGGATTGAGGAATCGAGTTACGGAGCAGGAGAAATCAACTACTACGCTCAGGAAGATCCTAATTATGGCCGGCATTGCATCCGCTGGCATGGCCCCGAACAGTACAATATAATTGGGATGGCTTTTACGCCGACTCGGGACCTGACAGAACTGGTCGATGCGGGTTATTTTTTAAACTTTTTTATCCGATCCACGGCTGATGAAATTCGTCTGGATGTCCGATTTCTGGATACCGATACGGGACCCGATGATCATGCCTGGCGAAAAAGATATGCCCTGGATATGCACCTCGAAAAGTCGTCCTGGCACAAGGTTACTATCCCTCTCTCAGCATTTGAAGAGCAAGGCGCATGGGAGGGAGAGTGGTACAACCCAGTGGGTGATTTCCAGTGGGAGAATACCGATCGGTTTGAATTATCTACCGAATATCGGGGCTATCCGGATGACACCATATGGATCGACCAGGTGGTTGTCACGAATCAGGATACAGCCAGCGTCGTTAGTTCCATACCCTTTTCTTTCCCCGAACCCCTTCACATGGATGTATTTCCCAACCCATGTACCTCGCAAATCACGATCGCTCATGCCGTAAGCAATCCAAATCCTCCTGTGACCCGGATCAGGATTTATAATGTCGCTGGCAAGTTACACTTTAATGGCATCCAGGAGAGCCCCTTAATGACTGTTGATACCTCTGCATGGATACCCGGAATGTACTTTGTGGTGGCAGAAAATAAACCCGGAATCCGTTGGGCGAATACTTTTGTCAAGGAGTAGAATTTTCACCAGGTAGAATCTTGCTTTTTTGAATTCTCATTGGCTTCCTAAGAGCCAGAAAATAGAAAAATTATTTTTACGATTATTTTTCAGCAAAACCCAAATACACCACAATTTGAGTAGTTATAGTCCATTCCGCCTGGTATCGTTTAATTCCCGATGAGGATTTTACCCACCATTATTACGTGTAAACTGCAGAAATAATCCTCACTCCGAAGGACTGTCATAGTCCAGGATTCACCGGATTTGAGGGTAGGGGAAGCCCATTTTTTTTGTTTCTTTTCTGTGACATCATGGTCCACTACATCCCTGTTGATAAACGTGATTTTATCTCCTTTGGTAACCTGGATTTTATCCGGTACAAACTTCATCTGTTTGATCTCCACGATATGTGTTTTTTCGGTCGAACTCGTTCGTGAAATTGTCAACTCGGTAGATTGGTGACTGGAAACAAACCTGGTGGCTCCCAAATTCTTATTGGTTATAAAAAAACTCCCAAGGATGCCGTATGTGAACGAACATAGCAAAAGTGCAGTATACAAAAATGGCCTTGCACTTATAGATTGAGGGGAAGTATGACTATAACCCTCAACTAAAAGAGTTGTTAATACGACCATGGCTAATGCGGGTAAAAGGAAAGATATTATGGATAAGGTAGTAATGGTTGATGGGGCTGGAATCAGTAAAATTATTCCAGCTGATATCACAGAAAACAACAAACCAACGATTAAGATAAATTTCATCAAGGAGGAGGATGAAGTTGCCTTTTGCTGTAGATTATATGCATACATCGCAGTGGCAAGGATAGATAATCCCGCGGGCAGATATGCAAGTACGAGGAGTATATTGACCTGGGTAATCATTTTGGTGGATTGAGAACAAAAACCAGAGGTGTCCAGAATGGGAACCACCCCTGGTTATAATGATTATCGAACTATTTGAAATGACCCTTTACCATTTCGGCGTGATGGAGATGGGTTTTTAAAGCAGGAAGGATAGCATTCAGGAAATTCTTCAACTCAGGGTTTTCTGATTCCGGGATCAGAACATTTTCCAGGGTGTGTATGACTGCCTTGTGATAAGCTACCTCGTTTTCGATATAGGCTTCGTCAAATGCATTCCCATTCAGTGTGGCCAAGCTCTTGCGGGTCTCACTGGCATCCTTCTTTAATGACTGGCTAATCGTGTTATCTACCGGAGTTACACCCAGTTTGATTACAAGTTCGGTTGCCTGTTTGATGACCGCATTGTGATCTCTTTTCATGGTCCTGGCAAAATTGATGATATCTTCGTTTTCGGATTTTTTCATCGCCAGGTCAGCATAATATATGTCAATCTGATTGGCTACCACGCCGATATGGGCAATTTCATGGTCAGACAGCGCCGGGGTTTCTTGTGCCAGAACTTGAGTATTGGTAAGAAGCACGCCGGACATCAGGAGTGAAATGATGCGAAAGAATAAATTGAAAGTCATGATGTATGTGTATTAATTTCTTGTTAGATAATTTTTGACAGGAATGGTTACAGTAATGGGTGGCGAAATGATAAAAAAATTGAATAACTTGTTTGAATTGGTGATCTGTCGGGGTCAGGAATACGCATTCATTCCCGGATTTTTAGCAGTAGTCCATGCGTCGTCCAGTGCGTATTTTTATTATGCTTCTTGGTAAGAATATCCTAGCTGAACTATTTCTGGATTCACACGGACAGATGATCAAAAAATGAGGGTCAATTTTTGTAACGAAGAGGATATTTTTTCATCCAATCAAAAAACAGAATCATGAGTGAAATACAGCAGAAGGATCCCGATATTTTGGACACGGAGGTCATAGATCGTGTTTTGGAGGGCGAGATTGACCTTTATGAACAGATCGTTCGGAAATACAACCAGCGGCTTTTCCGCGTGGGATTGTCCTATCTTCGCCAGGAATCCGATGTTCAGGATGCCATGCAAAATACGTATATAAATGCTTTTAAGGCCCTGGGAAGATTTGGGCGTCATGCCCGATTTTCAACCTGGCTCATGAGAATCATGATCAATGAATGTTTGCAGATCATAAGACAAAAACGATTGAGTGAACCTTTTGATTTTGCGAATATTTCACTAAATCTCATGACCAGTTCAGAAACGGCGGAAACGGGATTAATCCAAAAAGAAATGAAAGAATTGCTCGAAAAGTCCATCTTGTCGCTACCTCCGAAATACCGGTCTGTGTATATGTTAAGGGAAATTGAACAAATATCCACCCTTGAAACCTCTGCCCTTCTCGAAATCAGCGAGAACAACGTTAAAATTCGATTGTTTCGTGCCAAAGAATGGCTGCGTGCGGAGATCATCCGGAATATGGATGGGGTGGAAGTCTTCCCTTTCAGGCACCAAAGATGTGATCTCCTGGTGGAAAGAGTCATGAAACAAATTTCCGAACCTATCGGGTAGATCAATTCCAAGATCTTTTTATCTTTCTCTGGTTTAAGGGAAAGAAAATACTTTTATGGGGTTGGTGTCTTTTCGGCTGGATTGTTGTGAACAGGGCAGCTGAGGAGAATTCTTTAATGGATGTCCTTCCGGCTTCGGAATCCCACACTTCGGAGACCGGAATATATTATACCATGCGATCGGGACTGGATCGTGCGTACCGTAAAATTGAACAGGATAAGACGGGTCGGGTTGCCTTCCTGGGAGGTTCGATCACCTACAATCCGGGATGGCGGGACAGCGTGATGCAGTATTTGGAGCGAAGGTTTGCCGACACAGAATTTCAATTCATTTCTGCGGGAATTCCTTCTATGGGAACCACACCGGGCGCATTTCGACTGGAACGGGACGTACTGGCATTTGGTCCGGTGGATTTGTTATTTGAAGAGGCTGCGGTCAACGATGCCACCAACGGCCGCACTTCCGAAGAACAGATATGTGGTATGGAGGGAATTGTACGGCATGTAAAGTATCACAATCCATCTGCTGATATTCTGATCATTCATTTTGTAGATTCCGACAAAATGAATGATTATCGTGCAGGTCACGTCCCTGAGGTCATTGGGAATTATGAACGCGTGGCCAACCACTATGGGTTGCCCTCCCTCAATCTGGCCCGGGAAGTGACGGATCGGATCGCTGCTGGAGAATTTACCTGGGAAGAGGATTTTAAAGACCTCCATCCTTCGCCTTTCGGGCAGGGTATATATGCGCGCTCGATCATCAGATTTTTGGAAGAAGCATGGGTTCTTGCTCAACCTCGATCCACAGTAACCGCGATTTCAGCGTTGCCGGAAAAACTGCATCCATGGGCATACGACGCCGGGCGGCTGGAGGAAGTCCGTTTTGATATGGCCGTCTCTGGATGGGAATACATTCCGGTTTGGGTGCCGGAGGATGGGGCTTCCACCCGGTCCAATTATACCGAAGTACCTATGTTGGTGGGAGAGGGTTCGGGTGGGATTTTCACGTATAATTTTAGAGGTCGGGCTGTGGGGATAGCGGTGGCAGCCGGGCCCGATGCTGGTGTGATTGAGTATCG
>CAYRRD010000025.1:0-48939 GCA_964426625.1 uncultured Saprospiraceae bacterium
AAACGGATGGGGCGCTCCACGCCTCATCCCAAACGGCCACAACGCAGTTGTGGCCATTCCGCTTACGTATCCATCACTTGCTTCATTGTCCTACCGATATCAGCTGGAGATTTGACTACGGTGATCCCGCATTCTGCCAGGATGGCCATCTTGGCTTCCGCAGTGTCGTCTTTACCTCCGATAATAGCACCGGCATGTCCCATTGTACGCCCCTTGGGTGCGGTCTGTCCTGCGATAAATCCAACTACAGGCTTTGTTCCATTTTCTTTGTACCAGCGAGCTGCCTCCGCCTCCAGGTTACCACCGATCTCACCGATCATCACGACACCTTCGGTCTCAGGATCGTTCATAAAAAGCTCGAGTGCTTCGCGGGTGGTCGTCCCGATGATAGGGTCGCCACCAATACCGATCGCGGTCGATATACCCAGACCCGATTTTACGATCTGGTCCGCAGCTTCGTAGGTCAACGTTCCGGATTTGGAGATCACGCCAATTTTGCCTTTCTCGAACACAAAGCCCGGCATTATGCCTACTTTTGCCTCCTCCGGGGTGATCACACCAGGACAATTCGGCCCCACCAGGCGGCAATCGTAATCAGCAATAAAAGCTTTGGCTTTTACCATATCTTGCACCGGAATACCTTCCGTGATGCAAATGATGGTCTGAATTCCTTCTGCAGCAGCCTCCATAATGGCATCTGCGGCAAATGCAGGGGGGACAAAGATGATGGATACATCTGCTCCGGTTTCCTCAATAGCTTCAGCCACTGAATTGAAAACCGGTCGGTCAAGATGGGTTTGGCCACCTTTGCCCGGGGTCACCCCGCCTACGACATTAGTACCATACTCTATCATCTGACCAGCGTGAAAGGTTCCCTCCGAACCGGTAAATCCCTGGACGATAATTTTTGAATTCTTATTGACAAGTATTGACATGCGATTTAATTCTTTTCGATGATGAAAACATCCTCATCACTTTTTTTAAAATAATATTTTTCCCGGGCAAACCGCTCAAGATTGTTATTGAGATCGGTACGAGCCTCCTGGACCACCTTGATTTGCTCCCGGTAATATTCCTTGTTTTGCTCCAATTCCCGTATCTCTCTACTGAGATCGATTTGATTGGTTAATCTGTTTTGATCAAAAAACACCATCCACACCAAAAATGCCATGGAGGCTACTATATATTTATTGAGAAACACGGGAGGAATAGCGGACAAAAATCGTCGGTAGGTGTTTTGGAAAATTTTCATATGATCGGCTTTTGAACAGTGAATCGGATCACCAATTCACCTTGAACACTTTAATGCTCCCAATATAGAAAAAATTCTTATCCCAATAGCGCCTTTCCTAAATAAATTCCGCTGGTATCCAACTGTTCCTCAATACGTAACAATTGATTATATTTTGCTATACGATCTGATCGTGAAGCTGAACCCGTCTTGATCTGTCCCGTATTCAAAGCCACAGCCAGATCTGCAATCGTCACATCTTCGGTCTCACCACTGCGATGGCTCATCACGGAGGTATAGGCATTGATGGTGGCCAGGCTCACGGCGTCAATCGTTTCGGTGAGGGTTCCGATCTGATTCACCTTGATCAGAATGGAATTGGCTGCACCATCAATGATGCCCCTTTCCAGTCGATCTACATTGGTCACAAACAGATCATCTCCTACCAACTGGACTTTGTGCCCTATGGCCTCGGTGAGTCGTGTCCAGCCCGCCCAATCGTCTTCATCCAAACCATCCTCGATCGAAAAAATAGGATATTTATTAACCCATTCTTCCCAGTATCCTATCATATCTTCCGAAGATAGTTTGCGTCCGTCTGAAGATGCAAAATGGTATACCTTGTTCTCACGATCATAAAACTCAGAAGCGGCAGCATCCATAGCAATATAAAAATCATCACCGGGTATGTATCCTGCTTTCTCGATGGACTGTAGTACAATTTCTATTGCTTCCTGATTGGACTTGATATTGGGTGCAAATCCTCCTTCATCGCCCACGTTGGTGGAATAGCCTTTGGATTTGAGAACGGCTTTGAGATGATGAAACACCTCGGTGCCCATCCGCAATCCTTCGCTGAAGGTTTCTGCCCCCAAAGGCATGATCATAAACTCCTGAAAATCGATGCTGTTGTCCGCATGCGATCCCCCGTTAAGGATGTTCATCATGGGAACGGGGAGAATATGCGCATTAGCACCCCCTATATAACGATACAGGGGCATGCCACATTCGTTGGCAGCTGCCTTGGCTGCCGCCAGGGAAACCCCCAGGATGGCGTTTGCACCTAAATTGGATTTATTGTGTGTACCATCAAGTTCGATCATCAGATCGTCGAGGTGCCTTTGGTTGGTCACTTCTGTTCCGATCAGGAGCCTTGAGATGGATTCATTGACATGTTCTACCGCCTTCAGCACCCCTTTCCCCAGGTATCGGCCCTTATCTCCGTCTCTGAGTTCCACAGCTTCATACTGTCCGGTAGATGCCCCAGAAGGTACAGCGGCTCTGCCTACAAATCCGGACTCGGTAACCACCTCCACTTCCACGGTAGGGTTCCCTCTGGAATCCAATATCTCACGACCTTTAATATCTATAATTGCACTCATGCTGGAATATTTTTATATTTTTTTACTTCTGAAATAAACTGATCAAATAAATATCGGGAATCGTGCGGGCCAGCAGAGGCCTCCGGGTGGTACTGGACCGAAAATGCATTTCGCCCCTTAATACGGATTCCTTCAATAGTATTGTCATTAAGGTTTCGGTGGGTGACCTCTACCTTATCGAGATTGTCATCAATTGCCTCAGGACTCACCCCAAAACCGTGATTTTGGGTGGTGATTTCTCCCAATCCAGATCCTTCATTGAGTACCGGATGATTGGCACCCCGGTGTCCGTGATGCATTTTGTAGGTGGGGATACCGGACGCCAAAGCAAAAAGTTGATGTCCCAGACATATACCAAAAGCTGGTCGATCGCCTTCAATCGCTTGCCGTGCCATTTCCACACCGTAATCCATGGCTGCAGGATCACCTGGGCCATTGGAAATGAAAATGCCGTCCGGATTCCATTTTATTACCTCTGAATAGGTGACTGATGACGGGAATATACGAAGAAAAGCCCCCCGGTCAGCAAGGTTTTTAAGAATGCTATTCTTGACCCCATAATCCACTACTGCAATACGAAGGGACGCACCAGAATCCCCGAAATCATAAGCTTCGGTTTGTCCCACTTTCGAAGCCAGTTCCAAACCTTCCATAGTAGGTACTTCGGCTACGATTCGCTTCAATTCCTCGATATCCGCAATTTCAGAAGAAATGACAGCATTCATTGCGCCTTCATTTCTTATTTTCCGTACCAAAGCCCGGGTATCGATATTGGAAATTCCTACGAGATGATTCTTTTCAAAATAGTTTTGGAGGGATTGATCGGCTTTCTTACGTGAATAATGATCACTAAAATTTCGGCAGACAAAACCGGCAATCTTCACTCCATTGGATTCTTCTTCTTCCTGCGAGCAACCATAGTTACCAATATGGACATTCGTACTGACGAGAATCTGTCCGAAATAGGAGGGATCTGTAAATGTTTCCTGATAGCCCGTCATACCGGTATTGAAGCAAATCTCCCCAGTGGTGGTTCCTTTTGATCCGATCGCACGACCTACGAAAATGGTACCATCTGCCAAAACGAGGTACGCTTTTTCAGGTGTGGATTGATGTATCATTGTATTGATTTAAAGGTCTTGATTTTGGATCCTTGCAAATATACCTGAAACATTTGATTTTAACCAAACGCACCGGGTCATTGCAAAAAAAAAGCCGGTTGAAACCGACTTTTTTTAATTCTATTCTTCTTCCTGACTGGATGCTGCAGCAGCTGTTGCAGCGGCTGGTACCTGACTACCTTGTCCTCCACCACGACGAGATCGACGGCTTCGACGGGTTTTCTTCTGGCCAGGAATATTTCCATCTTTGAGGTTGTAGGTTTCATTGAAATCAACAAACTCGATCATGGCCATAGGGGCGCCATCTCCTTTTCGGTATCCCATCCGAATAATCCGTAAATATCCACCGGGACGATCACCGATCGCCATTAAAATAGGGCCAAACATTTCTTTGACCGCATTCTTGTCCTGCAGGTTATCAAATACCACCCTGCGGGCGTGCATATTGTTGGCCCTGGTTTTGGTGATTAAGGGTTCCAGATAGGGACGCACAGCTTTGGCCTTGGCCAGCGTAGTGATAATACGCTTATTCATGATTAAAGCTACCGACAGGTTTTGAAGTGTAGCCTTACGATGGGAAGCCGTTCGGCCCATCTTCTTAATTTTGTTGGCGTGTCGCATGTTTGTTGAAATTTAATGACCTTCGCAGCACCCCGGGTAATAATACCTCGTCAGTTACTGCAATTCTGATTTATAAAGTATTATTCTTCGTCCAGTTTGTACGGTGTCAGATCCATCCCAAATTCCAGATCCTTGGCTTCAAGCAATTCCTCGATTTCCACCATCGATTTTTTACCGAAGTTCCGGAATTTCATCAGTTCGTGCTCCTCGTATTGTACCAATTCGCCCAATGTATTGATCTTGGCAGCTTTCAGACAGTTATATGCACGAACGGAAAGATCCAGATCTTCCAACGCTGTTTTCAGCAATTTGCGCATGTGGAGAATATGCTCATCCACGATGTCATCTTCGGACTGGGCATCCGCTTCGAAAGTGATGTTGTCATCTGTAATCAGCAGCAAATGCTGGATTAGTATCTTAGAGGCTTCCTTGATAGCATCCTCCGGGTGGATGGTACCATCGGTCTGAATCGCAATATTCAATTTTTCGTAGTCCGTTCTCTGGCCTACACGTGTGTTCTCTATGCTGTACTGGACATTCTTAATGGGGGTATATATCGCATCCACCGGAATGATCCCAATGGTTCCGTCTTCAGGCATATTTTCATCTGCTGGAACGTATCCACGCCCTTTAGTTACGGTGAACTCCATCTCCAGATTGACTGATGGATCCATAGTACAAATCAGCAAATCAGGATTGGTGACACTGAATACATTGGTGTGGTCTTCGATATCTCCTGCTCTGAATTCATCCTTTCCTTTGAGGGTAAGATAAATTTTCTCCTCTTCCAGATCCGGATCATCCAATTTGTTTTTGAGTCGAATCTGTTTGATGTTGAGTACAATCTCGATCACATCTTCCACTACCCCTTTGATCGTACTAAACTCGTGGTCCACGCCTGCGATACGAATCGAAGAAATCGCAAAGCCTTCCAACGAAGAAAGCAATACCCTACGCAGCGCATTTCCTATAGTTTGTCCAAATCCTGGCTCCAGAGGTTTGAATTCAAATTGTCCATGGAATTCATCGGCTTTCTGTAGGATAATTTTATCTGGTTTCTGAAAATTAAGCAGGCTCATATACGATATTTTAAAGGTTTGTATATAACGACCAAAGGCAAAGACCAAATAGCCTTTGCCAATGTGCGGTTGGTGCAATTCTTATTTTGAATACAATTCAACGATCAATTGTTCATTAATGTTTTCGGGGATATGCTCACGCTGAGGCATCATGAGAAAAGTCCCTTCCATCTTATCTCTATTAAACTCGAGCCACGGATATTTCCTGACATCCGATTTATTGTTCACTGATTCCGTAATCACTTCCAGTCCCTGGGATTTACCACGAACGGCTACCACATCGCCAGGACGCAACTTGGCAGAAGGGATATTGGTAAGCACGCCGTTCACGGCAATGTGTTTGTGCGTCACCAACTGACGGGCTGCCCGTCGAGTGGGCGCAATACCCAGTCGATACACCGTATTATCCAGGCGGGATTCGAGAAGTTGGATAAGAATTTCGCCCGTTACCCCCCGGGCCCGCTCCGCCTCATGGAACAGGTTTCGGAATTGACGTTCCAGTACACCGTAGGTATATTTGGCTTTCTGCTTCTCCATTAATTGCAAAGCATAGTCCGATCGCTGCCGTCGTCTCTTATTTGCTCCGTGCTGTCCTGGAGGATACTTCCTTCTTTCGTAGAATTTATCATACCCGTAAATAGGTTGACCAAATGCTCTGGATTTTTTCGTGGTTGGTCCAGTATATCGTGCCATGAACTATCTGAATTTACTTATCGTCAATTAAAATAATGGAAATTAGACTCTTCGTCTCTTGGGCGGACGGCAACCATTGTGCGGTAATGGTGTGGTATCAGTGATCCGTCGAATCTTAATACCCAGGCCATCAATAGCTCTGATGGCAGCTTCACGACCCGAACCAGGTCCTTTCACAAATACTTCTGCCGAACGCATACCCGCATCATAAGCTACCTGAGCTGCATCGACAGCGGCTACCTGTGCCGCATAAGGCGTATTCTTCTTCGAACCATTGAAACCGGCTTTACCAGCAGAACCCCAGGAAATCACGTTCCCCTGTTTGTCGGTCATGGTCACAATGATATTGTTGAACGAAGCCTGAATATAGACCAGTCCCTCTGGTCCTACATTCAACTTTTTCTTTTTCTTAGTTTTTCCTTTTGCCATTTTCCTCGATTAGACTCTAAGCTTTATTATTTGGTTACTTTCTTCTTGTTGGCGACCGTTTTCTTACGTCCTTTTCGGGTACGTGCATTGGTTTTGGTACGCTGACCCCGGACGGGCAGGCCTTTACGGTGACGCAAACCCCGGTAGCTGGCAATGTCCATCAATCGCTTAATATTGGTTTGTACCTCGGAACGGAGTTCCCCTTCCACAGTGTATTCCTCCTGAATGGTTCCTGAGATATCCCGAATATTATCATCGGTCCAATCCTGCACTTTAACATCCTCATCGATCGATGCGGCTTTTAAAATCTCTTTTGCCCGGGTGGAGCCAATACCATAGATGTACGTCAATGCGATGACGCCTCTTTTGTGCCTGGGTAAATCAACACCTGCTATACGTGCCATAGGTCAACATTTATTACCCTTGTCGTTGCTTGAACTTAGGGTTCTTTTTATTAATAATATATACCTTCCCTTTTCTCCGAACGATCTTACAGTCCGAAGACCTTTTCTTTACTGATGCTCTTACTTTCATATCAGTTTCTGTTTTTCCTTTATTTGTAACGGTAAGTAATACGTCCCCGAGTCAAATCGTAGGGTGACATTTCTACAGCAACTTTATCTCCTGGTAATATCCGAATGTAGTTCATCCGCATTTTACCAGAAATCGTTGCTGTAATTAAATGATCGTTTTCCAACCTCACCCGAAACATCGCATTGGATAACGCCTCTTCTATAATTCCGTCCTGTTTTATAATGCCTTGCTTCGCCATATGCTTTTTAATTCGGAGTGCAAATATCGGAAAAATATATTAGAAATCAATAAGATTGGCGTTCTTTTTCATATTTTCTTCAAGTTCGGCATGACTGGACAGAATTTCCGGGCCTTCCTGCAACACCGCAATGGTATGCTCAAAATGCGCTGAGACCGAACCATCCCGCGTACGGATCGTCCAACCATCCTGCTCCTGATAAACATCTTTTTTACCAAGATTGATCATGGGCTCAATCGCTATAACCAAACCGTGTTGCAATTTCACTCCCCGCCCTCGCTTTCCATAATTGGGTACCTGAGGGGCTTCGTGCAAATTTTTGCCGACCCCATGTCCCACCAAATCCCTGACCACCGCGTACCCATGTTGTTTTTCAGTAAAATCCTGTATCGCCGCTCCGACATCTCCAAGACGATGCCCCACGCGTGCCTTATCGATCCCTTCGTAAAGAGACTGCCGTGTCACTCGTAAAAGTTTTAAAATCGGTTCCTCTACTTCCCCTATACCGAAAGTATAAGCCGAATCCCCGTAGTAGCCTTCGGAATAAGATCCACAATCCACCGATACTATATCCCCATCAAGGTATTCATAATTCCCAGGGATTCCATGCACCACGATATCATTATGAGAAACGCATAAAGTGGCTGGAAAACCTCCATATCCTTTGAACCCAGGCTTAGCCCCCAAATCAAGGATCACCTCCTCCGCAGCTTTATCAATTTCCAAAGAACTGATGCCCGGTCGTAGAATTTCGGCCACACGTGCCAGCGCCTTCGAAACGATCAGACAATTTTTGCGGATAAGTTCAATTTCCTCCGGGGATTTTAGATGAATCCGGCCCATAGAAGCTTATTATAAATCGCTGCCAATGGTTTGCATCGAACTACTTCGTCCTTTGATTTTACCAGATTTTACCAGACCATCGTATTTTCTCATCAACAGATAGGATTCGATCTGTTGTAGCGTATCCAATACCACACCCACAATGATCAGCAATGACGTTCCTCCAAAGAAATAGGCAAAGAGCTGATTTACACCAAATACGGTTACAATGGCGGGTAAAATAGCAATCAGACCCAGGAATATAGATCCGGGCAGAGTAACCCTGGTAGTTACCGCATCGATAAAGTCCTGGGTAGGCTTTCCGGGTTTGACACCGGGAATAAAAGCATTTTGCCGTTTGAGATACTCTGCATACTGCTTAGGGTTGACCAAAAGCGCGGTGTACACATAGGTAAAAACTACCACAAGGATAAAATACACGAGGTTGTATGGTAAAGATGAAATATCTGTCAGCTGGGCCATCAGCCCGGTAGGACTGGCCGTTTGCCCCATAAAGTATTGTGAAATGGTAGAAGGTAAAAACATCAATGCCTGCGCAAAAATAATAGGCATAACTCCCGCTGCAGCAACCTTGATCGGAATGTAATCTCTGGCACCCTGCACCGGGATATTGCTGCTGCGTCCCACCATACGCTTGGCAAATTGAATAGGAATCTTTCTGATCCCCTGTACGATCAACACGCAGACCATAGTAATAGCAAATAGAGCGGCTATCTCAATTACAAAGATCAACAATCCACCAGATGCCATTTGGGAAGTAAGCTCAAAGACAAATGCCTGAGGGAGAGTTGCGATAATTCCGATCATAATGAGCAGGGAAATTCCGTTACCGATTCCTCTATCCGTGATCCGCTCACCCAGCCACATGGCAAACACTGTACCCGACGACAGGATAATCACGTTGGATATCCAGAATATGGATTCGGGAATACTAGCATCGATGGCACCCTGGCTTTTAATCCAGCTCAGGTAGGCCCCCCCCTGGACCAGGGTGATGGCCAACGTCAGTAAACGGGTTATCTGGGTCAATTTCTTCCGTCCGGATTCCCCTTCCTTTTGTTGCAGTTTCTGAAAATATGGCACTGCAAAACCGAGAAGCTGAACGATAATGGATGCCGTAATATAGGGCATAATCCCCAATGCAAAAAAAGCTGCCCGATTAAAGGCACCACCAGCAAAAGCATTGATCATGCTCAGGATATCCGTGGGGGCAGAGTTGGAAGTAGAAGCTTCCAGTGCAATCCGATCTACGCCTGGTAACAGCACGTAGGTCCCAAATCGATATACTAATAAGATCAAAAGCGTGAACAGTATCCGTTCACGCAGTTCTTTGATCTTCCAGATGTTTTTTATGGTGGTAATGAAACTTTTCATTGGAGTCTTTATTCGTGTATTTTAACAGTCCCGCCTTGCGATTCGATGGCTTCTCTGGCCGATTTTGAAAATGCATGAACCTCTACCGTCAGCGCTTTGGTTACTTCCCCGTTGCCCAATACCTTGACCAACTCCCCTTTCTGAATATATCTGTGCTCTTTCAAAAAAGGAAGATCAATCTCGGTCACATTGTATTTGTCCGCTATAGCTTCCAGTTCAAACAGATTAAAGGTATTATAAATTTTCCGATTTGGATTCTTAAATCCTTTTTTTGGTAAACGCATTTGAAGCGGCATCTGACCACCTTCAAAATTTCTTTTATTTCGATATCCGGATCTGGATTGAGCTCCTTTATGTCCCCGTGCGGCAGTATCACCTTTTCCACTACCTTCTCCCCGGCCGACTCGTTTGGAGTTGTGTACGGCACCAGTGGCTGGTTTCAAATTATGCAATTCCATATCTCTGATTATTTCTTTTTATGATAAATGGTCCTTATTCTTCTTCCTGCTTAGCAATGGCAGCAGGAGCAGCCTTTGCGCGTACCGGTGCTTCAGTTTTGGTCCTGGTTGGTTCGGTAGCCTCGACCTCACTAACTTCGACCAAATGGGATACTTTGTTGATCATGCCCTGAATCGTATCATTGAGCTCGTGTTCTACTGATCCGTTGATCTTCCTCAATCCCAGGGCCTGTAGCGTTCTTTTTTGCTTCAGACTTCGATCGATGGCACTTCGTACCTGTGTAATTCTTACTCTGGACATCAGTTTTTATTTTATTACGAGCGTAGTTTTATTGCTCTTTTTGATGAAACAATTCCTCCAGGGTCAGCCCTCGTTCCCGTGCGATAGTATAAGGGTCTCTCAATTTAAGCAATGCGTCGATAGTTGCTTTTACCACATTATGTGGGTTGGAAGATCCTTGTGATTTGGCCAGTACATTATGCACCCCGGCAATTTCCAATACGGCACGCATCGGACCACCAGCTATCACACCAGTACCGTCAGTAGCCGGTTTGATCAATACTTTACCTCCGCTGAATTTACCTTTCTGGGTATGTGGGATGGTCCTATTGAGCAAGGGGAAGCGAATCATATTTTTCTTAGCATCTTCGATTCCTTTCGCAATGCTTTCAGAAACATCCCGGGCTTTGCCCAGTCCATATCCCACCACGCCGTTGCCATCTCCTACCACAACCAGAGCGGAAAAACTAAATGTCCGGCCTCCTTTGGTTACTTTAGCTACACGGTTGAGACTGACCACTTTCTCTGTTAATTCACCGGCTTCGGTCGGATTTACTCGTTGTATCGCCATTGTACTTCTTATTGTTGTATGCTATTTTTAAAATTTCAGGCCACCTTCCCGTGCTCCTTCTGCCAGGGCTCGAACACGACCATGATACAGATATCCACTTCTGTCAAATACAATCTCTTCGATCCCTTTCTCTTTCGCCCTTTCCGCTATCAACTTCCCAATCTGTTTGGCTTGATCCGTTTTGGTACCCGGAACATTAAAAGATTTTTCACGGGTGGATGCGGAAACCAAAGTAACTGCAGCCAGGTCGTCGACGATTTGGCAGCTAATGCCCCGATTGGAACGAAATACGGTCAAACGTGGTTTTTCAGCTGTTCCTTTAACCTTCCGACGTACCCGGTGTTTAATCCGATTCCTGCGTGCTGTTTTATCTATTTTCATCCTATCTCAATTTCACCTTTGAGTCAAACAATTATTTAGATGCTGTCTTACCAGCCTTTCTTCGGACAAACTCGTCACTATATCGAATACCTTTACCTTTATAGGGTTCTGGTTTTCGGAAACTTCTGATCTTACTGGCTATCATACCCAGCAGTTCCAAATTACTGCTTTCAAGAATAATCCTGGGGTTCTTCCCTTTTTCACTCACCGTTTCCACTTTGATTTCATCCGGAACATAAAACATGATGGGATGTGAGTAACCCAGCGTTAGTTCCAGGAGGTTGCCAGTGTTTGAAACACGAAAACCGACACCCACCAATTCCAACTCGCGCTTGAAGCCCTCAGATACCCCGGTTAACATATTTTCAACCAGGGAATTGTACAAACCGTGAAGGGCTTTATGTCTTTTCTGCTCGGTAGGTCGTTCGATAGTCACCTGGGTATCCTCGACGTTTACCTTCAAATCCAGATCGATTTGTTGCTTCAATTCTCCTTTGGGCCCGGTTATGGTCAACATATTGCCTTTGGAGACTTCGATCCTGACGTCTTTTGGTATTTCCAACACCCTGTTTCCAATCCTAGACATAACTTATGCTTTTTTGTAATTTCAAGTATTAATAGATATAGCACAGAACCTCACCACCGACATTTTGCTGTCGGGCTTCTGCATCAGTCATCAATCCTTTGGATGTGGAGATTATTGCAATTCCCAGTCCATCGATTACACGAGGAATTTCGTTGGCCTTCTTGTAAATCCGTAAGCCAGGTCGGGAAACCCTTTTCATAGATCGGATCACCGGGGTGTTATCGGGTTTGAGGTATTTCAGAGCGATGCTTACGGTCCCCTGGGGACCATCGTCATCGTTGAATTTGTACCTGTGAATAAAACCGTTTTTGTATAAAATTTCGGTCATACTCTTCTTCAGGTTGGACGCCGGAATGGTGACCACTTTATGTCCGGCCATTTGGGCATTCCGGATACGGGTCAAATAATCTGCTATCGGATCTGTAACTACCATTGTAAATCTTTTAAATATTTTACCAGCTCGATTTTGTAACTCCTGGTATCTTACCAGCCAAAGCCATCTCCCGGAAAGTAACCCGGTTTATTCCAAATTTACGCATATACCCTTTGGGTCGACCGGTAAGTCTGCATCGATTGTGCAGTCGGACCGAAGATGAATTTCGCGGCAATTTATCTAATGCTTCCCAGTCACCTTCTGCTTTCAATTTAGCCCTCAGATCGGCGTATTTTGAAACCAGACGTTCTCTTTTTCTTTCTCTGGCTATAAGTGATTTTCTGGCCATTCTATATTAATTTTGATTTTTAAACGGCATGCCAAGCGCTTTGAGCAATTCCAATGCTTCAGCGTCAGTTTTGGCCGAAGTAACAAAGGTGATATCCATGCCTGTAATCTTGTTGATTTTATCGATATTGATCTCCGGAAAGATAATTTGTTCGGTAATTCCCAGGGAATAATTTCCCCGTCCATCAAAGCTTTTGTCGCTGATACCCCTGAAATCACGTACCCGAGGTAGGGAAACCGCAACAAGACGGTCCAGGAATTCATACATGCGATCCTTACGCAGGGTTACCCGAGCTCCAATAGTCATCCCTTCCCTCAGCTTAAAATTGGACACGGATTTTCTGGCCTTGGTGGGAACAGCCTTCTGTCCGGCAATCGTCGTCAACTCGTCCAGGGCTGCATCAACAAGTTTTTTGTCCTGGGTAGCTTCTCCTACACCCTGATTGATACAAATCTTCAATAATTTGGGCACTTGCATCACGCTGGAGTAGTTGAACTTCTCCATCATATGCGGGACTACTTCCTCCAGATACTGCTTTTTTAATCTCGGTATATAAGTCATCATTTAATGATTTCGCCTGATTTTTTTGAATATCGAACCAATTTTCCATCCTCCATCCGACGACCTACCCGGGTTGCCTCCCCAGATTTGGGATCAATCAGCATCACCTTGGAGATATGTATTGGAGCTGGTTGCTCTACAATACCACCTGGTCGATCATTCGTGGGCTTTTGGTGTTTCTTTACCATATTCACATCTTCCACCAACACTCGTCCTTTCTTGGGAAAAACTTCCAGGACCGTAGATTCAGTTCCCTTGTATTCTCCGGACAAAACTTTCACCCGGTCGCCCTTCTTGATTTTCCATTTTGGTGCAAATCGCTTCTTCATATTTATCTCTTTAAAGCACCTCAGGTGCAAGTGATACAATTCTCATGTGCTGACGTTCCCGCAATTCTCTGGCTACAGGGCCAAAAATACGAGTTCCACGGGGTTCTCCGGCAGCATTGAGCAGAACCACAGCGTTGTCATCGAACCGGATATAAGATCCATCGGGTCTCCTAATCTCTTTTTTGGTCCGGACAATTACGGCACGACTTACCGTACCTTTCTTCACACTCCCTGTCGGTGTAGCGGATTTGACAGTTACTACGATTTCGTCCCCAATATGGGCATACCGCTTTCTGGTACCCCCCAGCACACGGATACACTGTACGTTCCGGGCACCGGAGTTATCTGCAACTTTCAATCTGGATTCCTGCTGTATCATGTCTACACTGCTTAATTTAGGTGGCTTATATTATTACTTGGCTTTTTCCAGGATCTCTACGAGTCTCCATCGTTTTTTCTTACTGAGTGGTCTGGTTTCCATAATGACAACCCGGTCCCCGATTCCACATTGGTTTTCTTCATCGTGCGCCGTAAATTTTTTGGAGCGCTTGATAAATTTCCCATAGATCGGGTGCTTGATTTGTCGTTCGACCACTACGGTGATGGTTTTGTTCATCTTGTCACTGCTGACGACCCCGATTTTGGTCTTCCTGAGTTTTCTTTCTTCCATGTTGTATTAAAAATTGACTCGCTTAGGAATTTTTGGCTCTTCTAGCACGTAATCTGGACCGTTTGCTGTGTACGGATTCATCCATTTCCTTCAACTCCCGGGCTCGTAACTCGGTTTTCAAGCGCCCTATATTACGTCTCAAGGTCCGTATCTCCAGGGGATTGTCAATGCCTCTGGTAGCATGATCAAATTGCAGCTGGGACAAACGGGTTTGGATACTTTCCAATTCACCGGTTAAATCCTCAATACCCAATTCCTTATAATCCTTTGGATCCAATGTTGCCATTTCTTACTCTGAATTTTATACTTTTCTCAAATCCCTACGAACCGTAAATTTGGTCATCACAGGCAATTTCTGGGCAGCCAACCGGAAGGCTTCCTGGGCAACCTCGGGTGGTACACCAGCAACTTCAAACAAAATACGCCCTGGTTTTACTACTGCCACATAATGGGATAAAGCACCTTTTCCTTTACCCATCCGAACCTCCTGAGGCTTGGCCGTTACCGGCTTGTCGGGGAATACCCGAATCCACACAATACCTTCCCTCTTCATATAGCGAGTCAAAGCAATCCTCGCCGATTCGATCTGACGATTCGTTAACCAGCCGGCAGAAGTGGCCTTCAATCCATACTCCCCAAATGAAATCGTACTGCCTCTCCAGGCCAGACCCCGATTTCTTCCTTTCTGCTGCTTTCTATATTTCGTCCTTTTTGGCTGTAACATGACTTTTTATTTATGCTTTTGTACCATTTCCGCAAAAGAGAGGCAAAGGTACAATCTTTTAAAAGATATTCAATAATTTATCTGTATGAATATTACTTTCTTCTTTTCCGTCGTTCACCTCTCTGATTTCCACCCCCCCTTGGTTTTTGTTTGAGGCCGACCAATGGAGACAATTCCCGTTTTCCTAGTACCTCTCCGCGACATATCCATACTTTGACACCGATCTTTCCATATACGGTCTGCGCTTCAGCAAGTGCGTAGTCGATGTCCGCTCTGAAAGTATGCAATGGGATACGACCTTCCTTGTATTCTTCGGATCTGGCCATGTCAGCACCATTGAGACGACCGGAAATACGTACCTTAATCCCTTCTGCATTCGCACGCATGGTAGATTGGATCGTCATTTTGATTACCCTTCGGTAGTTCATCCGGGCTTCGAGTTGTTTGGCGATTGACTCTGCTACGATATATGCATCCAGCTCCGGCTTACGGATTTCTACGATATTAATCTGTACTTCCTTGCCAGTAAGTTTGTTGAGCTCTGCACGAATACTATCCACTTCCGTACCACCCTTTCCAATGATGATCCCGGGTCGGGAAGTAGTGATGGTAATCGTGATGCGTTTTAATGTCCGCTCGATGATGATCGAAGAGATACCCCCCTTGTGCACACGTGCTCTCAGGTACTTCCTGATCTCTTCATCCTCCACGACTTTGTCTGCAAAATCTTTATCTGCAAACCAGTTAGAGTCCCATCCACGGATGATGCCTAATCGATTGCCAATTGGATTTGTCTTCTGACCCATTCTTTTTTATTTGCTTGTTGTTTTAATCTTTACCGTTTTCTGTTTCCACCTCTTCTACTTCCACATCATCGTCCTCTTCAAAGGGTTTGGTGTTCTCAATAACCAAAGTAACATGGCTGGATCTCTTCCGAATACGATGGGCCCTTCCGTGAGGAGCAGGCCGGATTCTCTTGAGCATTCCTGCCTCATCAACCAATGCGGTCTTGATATACAAATCAAAATCCTCCGCATTGCGACCCTCACTTTTCTGTTCCCAGTTGGAAATCGCAGAGATCAGTAATTTCTCTACCCATTCCCCGGCTTCCCGGTTGCTATACCGGCAAATATTGAGTGCATCATGGACACTTTTACCTCGAATATTATCCACGAGCAACCGCATCTTCCTGGCGGACATCGGACAATTTCTTAATTTCGCAACTGCTTCCATCGTACTATTGGTTTTCTTCTTTGTCGTTTACAATTGATTGATAAGCCTGATATCAGGATGTTTATCTGCCTCCTTTTCTGTTGCCCGAGTGTCCCCGGAAATTTCGGGTAGGTGCAAATTCGCCCAACTTGTGCCCGACCATATTCTCAGTGATAAACACCGGTACAAAAGTCTTTCCATTGTGCACTGCAATGGTCTCACCCACCATGTCGGGGATGATCATCGAAGCCCTTGACCATGTCTTGATGACGGTTTTCTTCTTCGACTCTTTGGCCTTTTCGACCTTGGCCAGTAATTTGTGAAATACGTACGGTCCTTTTCTTACTGATCTAGGCATCTGTTATTCCTATTTTTTCTTTCTGGAAATAATTAAATTATTGGATCTCTTCTTCGGATTACGCGTTTTCTGTCCCTTGGCCATCACACCAGTTCGTGAACGAGGATGTCCTCCGGAAGCTCTACCTTCACCCCCTCCCATCGGGTGATCGACCGGGTTCATGGCCACACCCCGGGTACGCGGCCTTCTGCCCAACCACCTGGATCGTCCTGCTTTTCCGGATACCACATTGCCATGTACTATATTGGATGTGGATCCAATAGTCGCTTTGCATGTTTTAAGGACCCTGCGAATTTCTCCGGAAGGTAATTTAACCACCACGTACTTTCCTTCTTTACTCACCAGCACCGCAGAGGTCCCAGCACTTCGCACCAATTGTGCGCCTTTGCCCGGATGAAGTTCGATGCCAAAAACATCGGTTCCCAATGGAATATCCTCCAAAAACAAAGCATTCCCAGGCTCAATCGGTGCCTTCCGCCCCGACATAACCTGATCTCCGACCTTAAGTCCATGCACTGCCAGAATATACCTTTTTTCACCATCCGCATAAGCAACCAATGCGATATACGCAGATCTGTTGGGATCGTATTCGATCGATTTGACTGTAGCAGGTATATTGTCTTTATCTCTTTTGAAGTCAATAATCCGGTACTTCCTCTTATGTCCTCCACCACGGTTTCGCATGGTCATCTTACCTGTTCGGTTCCGCCCCCCGATTCTCTTCTTCCCGGATGTCAGACTTTTCTCCGGACTGGAAGTCGTCACCTCTGCATAATCGTTCGCCAACCGGTGTCGCAATCCCGGGGTTGTCGGTTTATATTTCTTAAGTGCCATGGTTATGATATATATTTACTTTAAATATTCAGTTAACTCCTTACAATTCGCCGTACAAATCAATCTCTTCCCCTACGGCAAGAGTGACAACGGCTTTCTTAAATCCAGAGATGCGCGCAAGCTGAAGGCCATTCCGTGTGAATTTCTTACGCAATTTACCCGGCATAATACCCGTATTCACAGATTCTACGGCCACGTTGTACCTTGCCTCCACAGCTTTTCGGATCTCAATTTTATTCGCCTTCTTGTCCACCACAAAAGTAACCTGGTTCAATTTGTCATTGAGCTGATCGCTTTTCTCCGTAATCAAAGGTTTGATCAATATTCTCTTTGCCATATCTTAATTAATTTATGCCGTTTCGTTGGCGGGATTAAAATGGGCGACTGAACTTTCAGAAAATAACAAAGTACCCGCCTTCATAATATCATAGGTATTGATATTCCTAACTTCAGCAACCTCAATACCAGGATGATTGCGTCCACTCAAATATAAATTACGATCGTATTGATCCACTACGACGAGTACTTTCTCTCCCTGTTGGTTGAGCTTGGTCAAGATGTCGGACAAAGATCGGGTGGATGGCTGCTCAAAAGTAAAATCTTCCACTACCACAATTTTACCATCCCGGGCTTTCTGCGATAAAGCACTTCTTCGCGCCAGATCTTTTACTTTCGCGTTAACCTTGGATTTGTACGTTCGGGGTTCAGGGCCAAATATTCTTCCTCCACCGCGGAACAAGGGGTTTTTTATGTCACCGGCACGTGCTGTACCCGTTCCTTTCTGACGTTTGATCTTACGTGTACTTCCAGCTACCTCCGAACGGCCCTTGGTTTTGTGTGTACCCTGGCGCTGATTACTTAGGTAATGCTTCACTGCCAGATATACCGCATGCTCATTGGGTGTGATACCGAAAGTATCCTCAGGTAATTCGACAGACCTTCCCAGATTCTCTCCGTTGATGTTATAAATATCCAATTTCATAATTCCCTTACTTTTCGATGATAACAAATGAACCCTTATGACCAGGGATTGCTCCTTTGATCACCAACAGATTTTGCTCAGCGTGAATCTTAAGCACTTCCAGATTCTTGATCTTCACACGGGTGTTTCCGGTTTGTCCGGCCATGCGCATGCCTTTGATTACTTTGGAAGGATCGGATGAAGCACCGATCGATCCCGGCGCTCTTTGCCGATTGTGCTGACCATGAGTAGCATCCCCTACACCTCCAAATCCATGTCGTTTAACCACACCCTGAAATCCTTTACCTTTAGAAATGCCAACCACGTTGACCATATCTCCTTCCTTGAGGACTTCATCCATAACGAGCTCATCTCCCAGGTTCTTGGACACGCCAAAATCGCGGAATTCAGCCAAATATCTTTTTGGTGTGGTATTCGCAGCGGCAAAATGTCCCATCAGCGGTTTGGTCGTACTTTTTGTCCGTTTTTCTCCAAATCCAAGCTGCACAGCAGAGTACCCATCGGTATCGATTGTCTTAACCTGGGTTACCACACACGGCCCGGCCTCGATTACCGTAGCGGCAACGTTCTTTCCCGTTTTGTCATAAAAGCTTGTCATGCCGATTTTTCGACCTAATATTCCGTTCACTATTCTGGAATTTTAATTCTTAAATATTTTATTCCCGTAACAATACATGTATTGTACGCGCTCAATAGTTACCTACAAATGACGTTCACCGTTCTGGACGGTTATCATAAGCCTGTCGTGTATCCACTGGATATCTCTTTGTCAAAACCGACAAAAGATAAGCCCTGGGACGACAGCAAAAGAAGAGCCTAAATCTATCAGGTCAATTTAACCTGAATATCAACCCCACTGGGTAATTCCAGTCGGGAAAGAGCATCCACTGTGTTCGGCGTCGGTGAATAGATTTCAATTAAGCGCTTGTGGGTTCGCATTTCAAATTGCTCACGAGCTTTCTTGTTGACGTGCGGAGATCGAAGCACAGTAAAGATCTCTTTTTTCGTGGGCAGCGGAATCGGACCCGATACAACGGCGCCACTGCTTCTTACTGTTTTCACAATCTTCTCTGTAGATTTATCCACTAGATTGTGATCGTAAGATCGCAGCTTAATCCTGATTTTTTGATTCATAACCTCTTCTAGTTAACAAAGAACTTTTTCTTCTTGTTGATTAATACAATTAATATGGTTTATACGTTAACAGCTCCCCGGGCTTTCTGAATAATATCTTCAGCAATTCCATCAGGAACCGGTTCGTATTTTGAAAATTCCATGGTCGATGTGGCACGGCCAGAAGTAATCGTACGCAGTTGGGTGACGTAACCAAACATTTCTGACAATGGCACTTCCGCTTTGACGATCACCGCATTTCCTTTCATATCCTGGCCGAGAATCAATCCTCGACGCTTGTTCAAGTCTCCAATGACGGATCCGGTATATTCCTCGGGTGTGGTCACCTCCAGTTTCATGATTGGCTCCAGCAAATGTGGCTTACACTTGGGTGCCGCTGCCCTGAAACCTTCCTTGGCACACAACTCAAAAGCGACTGGCTTAGAGTCAACTGGGTGCGTACTACCGTCATAGATCCGGACTTTCATGCTATCAATATTGTAGCCAGCCAAAACCCCATTCTCCATCATCGCCGTAAATCCTTTTTGAATGGAAGGAATCAGCTCTCGTGGAATAGATCCACCCACGATATCATTCACGAATTGCAATTTGACCTTTCCATTCTTGAAGTCTTCGCTTTCCAAAAATTCAGGATCAGCAGGACCAAGTTCAAATTCGATGTCTGCAAACAAACCAGAACCCCCCGTTTGCTTTTTGAGTTTCTCCCGATGTTGTATAGTCTGGGTCAATGCTTCTTTATAGCTTACCTGAGGAGCACCCCGGTTGGCTTCCACATTAAATTCACGCTTCAATCGTTCGATAAGCACTTCGAGATGAAGCTCACCCATACCCCGTATGATCGTTTGGCTTGTTTCTTCGTCATACTCTACGCGGAAAGTAGGGTCTTCTTCAGCTAACTTGGAAAGACCAATGCTCAGTTTTTCCATGTCTTTCTGCGTCTTCGGCTCAATTGCTAATCCAATTACTGGTTCAGGGAAAGTAATGGATTCTAGAATGATCGGTTTATTCTCATCGCACAAAGTGTCACCGGTACGGATATCCTTAAAACCTACCCCTGCCGCGATATCTCCAGCTTCTACCCTATCAATCGGATTCTGTTTGTTGGAATGCATTTGATATAAACGCGAAATCCTTTCTTTTTTACCAGATCGGCTGTTATATACATACGATCCGGCATCCAAACCTCCGGAATAAGCCCGGAAGAACGCCAATCGACCTACATAAGGGTCCGTGGCAATCTTGAACGCCAATGCAGCAAACGGCTCATCGACATCGGGTTTGCGATATTCTTCTTTATCCGTTTTGGGATTGATCCCTTTGATCGCGTCCACATCGAGCGGTGAGGGTAAGTAGGCACACACTGCATCCAATACAGCCTGCACTCCCTTATTCTTAAACGCCGATCCACAAAACATTGGGATAATTTTGCGATCCACTACTGCTCCCCGGATAGCCTCCCTGATTTCATCGACCTCGATAGAATCGGGATCCTCAAAATATTTCTCAAGCAAAGTATCGCTGTACTCAGCAACTGCTTCTATTAGGTTTTCCCGGTATTCCTGAACCTGGTCTTTCAAATCCTCCGGTATATCAATCACTTCGAAAGTCATTCCAAAGTCATCTTCATTCCAGATTCGGGCCTCATTGGTGATGAGATCAACCACCCCACGAAATGTTTCTTCACTGCCGATAGGAACTTGCATAGGGATTGGATTGGCACCCAGCATATCGCGAACCTGTCGTACCACTTCAAAAAAGTTAGCACCCTGACGGTCCATTTTATTGACGAATCCAAGACGGGGAACCTTATAACGGTCCGCCTGACGCCATACCGTTTCCGATTGTGGCTCCACGCCACTTACAGAGTCAAAAAGAGCTACAACGCCATCCAAAACACGCAGGGATCGCTCCACCTCTACTGTGAAATCCACGTGGCCGGGGGTGTCGATAATGTTAATCGTGTAGGGTTGATCCTTCCAGGTCCAACTAGCTTTGGTCGCTGCAGAAGTAATGGTAATCCCGCGCTCCTGCTCCTGATCCATCCAGTCCATGGTGGCTGCACCATCGTGCGTTTCCCCCATCTTGTGGCTAATTCCTGTATAATAGAGTATACGTTCCGTAGTAGTGGTCTTCCCAGCATCAATGTGCGCGGCAATTCCAATATTTCGGGTGTACTTTAAATCTTTCTTGGCCATGATTGAGCTCTTTTTAATTAATAACTTTCCTTTCTGCTTTTCTTAGACTCTGAAATGTGCAAATGCCCTGTTCGATTCGGCCATTCGATGGGTTTCATCCTTACGTTTTACCGCAGCACCTTCTCCTTTTGCCGCAGCCATTAATTCAGCTGCCAGTTTTTCTGAAAAACTTTTTCCATTTCGCTGTCGGGCGAATCTTATCAACCATTTCATCCCGGTAACCAGTTTTCGCTTAGGGCGAATCTCTGTAGGGATCTGAAATGTAGCACCGCCAATTCTGCGGCTCCTTACTTCGACCTGTGGCATCGCCATATCGATTGCCTTTTTCCAAATTTCATATCCACCGTCACCTTCCTTCTCGTCAATAATATCCATAGCTCCGTAAAAAAGGCTGTATGCCAGACCCTTCTTACCAGAGACCATCATATTGTTCACAAACATGGTAACCATAGGATCATTGTACCTGGGATCAGGTTCAATTACTCTTACTTTTGGTTTTCTTTTCCTCATGACCGTTCAGTTATAGATATGATTATTTGGGTTTTTTAGTTCCATACTTGGATCGCGCCTGCAACCTCCCCTCTACTCCAGCAGTATCCAACGCACCACGTACAATTGAATATCGAACACCAGGCAAATCTTTTACCCGACCCCCTGCTACCAATACGATAGAGTGCTCCTGAAGATTGTGCCCTTCACCAGGAATGTACGCAATGACCTCGATGCCATTCGTCAACCGGACTTTGGCTACTTTTCGAAGTGCTGAATTGGGCTTTTTGGGCGTCGTAGTATATACTCGGGTACATACCGCCCGTTTTTGAGGACAAGAATCCAGCGCTCTGGATTTACTCTTTTCGATGATTTTTTTACGACCCTTGCGTACTAATTGATTGATGGTTGGCATATCACAATTTCACTGCTTATCAAATATTTTTTACTTAAATTAGCTCTCAATCCAGTGTTTTCCTGCCTTAGAAATACCCTCCCTGGTCAAAAGCGATTGCAAAGATAATTTATTTTTTTCAAACAAAAAACACTAAAACAGAAATTTTGGAATTCCATTGCTAATTTTTTTGTGTAATGGATTGATTTGGAATTCAAAAGGCGGAAATTTCGATTCCAGGCGGGTCAATTTTCCAAAATTCATCGGGCACATCCCTTATTGAGAACAAATTTATGAACGATTCAATCTGATGTGGCGGAAATTGAGCACGTGACATTATAGAGGATGTTATTTTTTTATAGCGAAGAAGTGACCGAATGCAGTCTTCGTCGTAGAGACCAAACAAAAGGTAAGGTAGACCTTTGATGAGGGAACCGAGGATCCCTATCCCAGGGTGCGAAGGCACAGCCCTCGCTACATAAGACTTTAGATGATGAAAATATGACGAAAAAGAATCACGCAATTAGTATATATTACTTGTAAGACAGAGCTCTGGTGGGCTGTTTCGTAAGTAATTTATTTTAATGACGCAATTATTTTGTGTCGTGCCGAAGAAACGAAACCGAGCCTAAGACAGGCCTAAGTGAGGCTTTCGGGGATGAAGGTACGGCGATAAAGAAGCCGTCAGAAGTGATTACACTATACAAGTGGAAGGTCGGAATGGAGGCTACGCCGATTGCCCAGCCCGGATTGACCATCCTGTCCCTGATTTTCTTCCTTTCTATTATCGATAAGAACTATAGTCGATAATCGCTATAGAAATTAGAAATTCTGGATTTTGAGTAGTTTTGATACGGCATAAATTCAGCTTTGCAGACCAGGGGAAGTCCCTTTTGATCCGTTCATTTCTAATTATTACCATGACTCAGGACCATGGAGGGGATAATTTGCTGATATCTCACAATCAATTGAAAGACAATCTGGTTTGTCCAGGCTATTTTGACTTTTGCCTCGGTTTTGAAATCGAAATGATAAAGCAAAAAGCAGGCTGGGAATTATTAACTTACCAATCCCGTTCATCGATCCGAAGCCAATTCATACCGATTCCTTTAGTATTCGGGGAAGAATTCCTAAGCAGACTTATCCACCCAAATATTTCTTTACCAAATATTACCGGAACACCAATATGGCCTGAGGAAAATTTCCAGAAGTATGCCAGAGCTTTCGTGTACTTGACGTCTTATTTCATCAACCAGTCTATCGAGAACCTGACAAAGGTATTGCGGGTATAATCATCCCTTTCAAAAAACAAACCGATCAACCCATTATCCAGCACGGTCATATCAGAATATGCAGCAGATCCTGCATAGATCGTTTTCCCAGCCGACCAGGTCCTTCCTCCGTCCTCACTATATTTTATTGTCAGATTGCGACGGTCACCGGCATCATTGGTATTGGAAAACAGCAACAATTCATGATCCTGTCCGTCCCGGGTAATGGTATAAGTCACCAATCCGGCATTGTTCCCAGGATCTGTGAGGTCATGGGCTTCACGGCTTTCCCAGCTTTGTCCCCGGTCATCGGAAAAATGCAGGTACCTTTTTCCACCGCGGTTGACCCTCGAATTGATCATCCACGTTCCGTCGGCCAATTCAATGATCTTGGATTCATCACCTACTTCTATAGGCACATCTATGAGAAACCATGATTTCCCATGATCCTTACTTCCGAAAATATGTAGCCCATTGTTCAGGTTCACAAGCGTATGCAACAACCAACCATCACGGGTCTGCACTCCCGTACCCGATGTGATAAATTTAAAATCCTTGTGCCACTCTGGTTTGGATATCTGCCCGGTAATATCCACAGGATCACTCCACGTGCGACCGTGATCCTCACTTTTGACCACATGCAGGTAGTACACATTCAATTCACGATCCAGATCCATAAAGTTGTAAAACATGAATATATGCCCGGTTATCCGATCCACAATGAGTGAAGGATCCGATGCTGACTGCCCTTCCGGGAAATCGACGACCACCTTACTTTCAGTCCATGACTCTCCCTGATCGCTACTCCGCCTCACTACGATATTGATATCCCGGCTTCCTCTTAAATCCGCACAATCCGGTACCCGCTCGTCAATGGCAGCAATAAGGTCACCATTCATAGCCGTAGCCAGAGCAGGAATCCGAAAGCATTCCACGCCCGGTGTATTTTCTGCAACAAATAGTTCCTGAAAATCACTGATACCCTGCTCACCATCGCTATTCACCAAATCCACTTTTGGCGTACAGGAAAATATGGTACAGCACAATACCCCGATCAAAAATATGATAGTTCGCATGTTTAGTTTTTTTTTAAATCCAATCTGGGGTTTTTTGTTGAACAAATCTGCACAGGGATTCTACCTGTAGTTTCTGAGCAGTATGTTCTTAAATAAAGATATTAAAACTTATGTTTAGCTACGCTTCCACATCCAAACTCTTTGGTACATTGTCAGACTCAGGAACAATGCCGGTGTATCCGGTGTGAAGTATTCCAGGATATGCAAACCCCTTTCGCTTATTCATAACCCGGTGTCTGCTGAAGAAGTGGGTTTCTTCCGATCATATCCAATGTAATTGGCAACAGCAATTTGTGTGATTCGGAAGAAGACAAGAATTCAACATGTTCAAATACGTAATTGTCTCCAGCCCTCCGCAGATCCCACCATCTTTTACCCTCGGCTACAAATTCTTTGTACCGCTCTTCAAGAATAGCATCGGTATTCTCAGCCTGAGATGATGTCACATAGGCATGCTTATCGGCCTGGTAAGCATCTCCGTACGCTCTTTGTCTTACCATATTGATTTCCGGCGATGGATCCTGCCCCAGGTGATTCTTTGCTTCAGCAATCATCAGGAGTACATCTGCATAGCGGTACAAGGGTACATCATTGTCAAAAACCCGGACTGAACCATCCACAGAACCCAGAAATTTACGCAAAATGGCTCCGAAATAGGAGGGTTCATGATAACTGAGATAACCCTCTCCTCCATTGTTGTCCATATACAACTGAATAAAAGTAGCATCCTTGCGATTATCCTCGTAATCATCCAGAATCTCCAACGTTTTCTCGCTCGGCCCATACCGGTTTTGACCGTCCGTGATAAATCCAGCCATGGATTCCCCGTACTGATCAAATTGGGGATGGATCTCCGTGGTCCGACCAGTCATTTGACTATAAAAATTGGTGGCCTGATTCTGTTGAAACTGGAAGGCAAAAATGAACTCACTGTTGTTTTCATTTCCGACCGAAAAAAGCCGGGCATAATCCTCTTCAAGCTGAACTCCCAAATTTGAAATCTGATTTAAAGCGGAGAGTGCAGTAGTAAAATCCTGATTGCCACCCCCCATGATGTTTCCTGACCAGAGATAAACATCCCCTTTGAGGGCAAGGGTAGCCGCCTTGGACCAGTAAATTTTTTTATTATTCCAGAAAGAGCCATCCCCTCCGAACGACTGAAGTGATCGCTCCAGATCCTCCTTTATCAGGCTCATCACTTCCGATGCCGGAGACCGTTCACGGGACAAACTTCCGGGGTCACTTTCAGTAAATGGAACAGTAGATATCGGAACATCCCCCCACGTTCGCAGGAGGGTGTAATAATAAAATGCCCTTATCCCATACGCCTGCCCCATCAAATGGTTTTTGTCTGCAGGGTTGCTGAATGTTATATTTGGAACATTTTCGATAAAATCATTGATCCGGTGAATATCGCTGTATAGGCCGGCCCATCCATTGAAAGGTGCGGTCGATACTGTGATATTGGATTCTATAAGATCGATATTGAACGGGGACTCAAATGTTCTTCCACCCCATACATCGCTGCGAAGTTCTCCCAGCATCCAGAAGGTGGACATTCTACCCCGAAAAGTTCCATATATTCCTGTATGGGCTGCCCTGGCACCGCTTTCCGTGTCCCAAAACCCCTGATAGGTCAATTCACTCGGAGATTTCAGATCGATTAAATCATCACAGCCGTAAAGGATGAATAAACTGATTATTACACCCAGAAAACTTAATTTTTTCATGGTTTTCATTTTCTAATAGCATTAAAAGGTAATATTCAAACCAAAGGTTATACTTCGGGGAACCGGAAATTGACCGCCCTGGTATCCTCCTTGTTCCGGAGTATACCCACTGTATTTTTTAAAATAATGGATATTGGAAGTCGTGAGATAAAGATTGAGCTGCTGAATCCTTTCCTGAAAAAGCAGACCAGAAAGATCATAGCTCAAGGTTACCTCCCGGAGTGCCAGATAATTTCCTTTTTCCCAGAATCTGCTGTTTACATGGGACTCGCTTCCACGGAATATATTCCTTTGTGCGTCGACAAATACATACCTGGGTACATCTGTATCCCGGTTTTCAGGTGTCCAGGAATCCAGGACCAAAGCATCGGGATTGAGATTACCCTGAGTTTGGGCAATTCCCTTTCCTCGTATGTGATTATATATAAGGTGACCTAAGGCAAAATCGGTTTTGATGTACAATCCCAATTTCTTATACAATAAATTGGAAGCCAGACCACCATACACATCGGGAGTTGACCGGCCGATAACACGTCGGTCAAAACTGTTGATGATATTGTCACCATTGATATCCACCCAGGCCACATCTCCGGGGTATCGCTTGGTATGATCGGGAAGGAGGACATCGATGCGTCCTTCATGTTCGGCCACCTGAGCTTCGTCCGCATATATATAATCCTGTATATAGGCAACGATCAGGTCATTGCCTACACGTTGTCCTTCCTGTAAGCCTCCTACCCAGACCAGTTCACCCTGATCGTTGTAGATCTGATGTCCCCCCTGACGATTGCGCTCATTATCGTTCTCCGGCAGGCGGATGACATAATTCTTATAATGGGATATGGTCCCCGTAAGATTCCAGGATAGATCAGCACTACGGACGGGTTCTACATTGACCTGGAGCTCAATCCCCTTATTACGCAGTGTCCCATTGTTGGTCGTGATAGAACTAAATCCTGTCCAGTATGGTAAGGTCAGTCCTGCAATTTTGTCCTCTACATCACGTATGAAGTAATCGGCAATAACCGAAACCCGGTCGTGAAACATGGCAAAGTCCAGACCAAAATTGAGGGTGGTAGATCGCTCCCAACGCAGGTCACGGGTTGGTAAACCGGTATTGGCATACCCGGTAGAACCATCGTAGATTCCCTGGGAACCATAGGATCCAAATACCGTATAGTTTCCACCTATGGATTCCAGATTGCCGTTCACTCCATAGCTCAATCGCGGTTTTACCGAACTAAATATTCCCGAATTATCGAAGAAGGCCTCTTCATGGAGATTCCACCCCAGTGATATGCCCGGGAAGAAACCGTACTTATTGTTGCCCAGTTTGGAACTACCGTCCCGTCGAAAAGTTAGCCCTACAAGATACCGACCTTGAAAATCATAGTTTAACCGGCCAAATCCCGAAACTATGGCATTCTCGGTTTCAAAACTATAGGGCACGCCATTGGCTTCACTCCCGGCATTGAGGGTCGGAATCAGATCGGTAGGAGAATCCTTGGTAGCGGCATTGAAGCGAAAATAATTATCATGGTAATACTCCGTTCCGAGTAGTAGATCAAAAGTATGATCCGCCACGACCTTAGAGTAATTGAGAATACCAGTGAACTGATTTCTGACTGTTCTATCCAGGCTTGCAGAAGCATTCCTGGTCGTTATCAGGGTTCCTCCATTGAGGTAGGCTTTGTTGAACGCTTCATTATGATTGTTGATGGTAAAATGGTTCGCTCGCAAATCCAGGCTAAGTGTTTTCCAAATCCTCCAGTTTACCCCCATCGACGCAGAAAGCCTTTGTTCCAGGTTATCACGAATAAATTTGTCCTGATAATAAAGGGGATTTCCAAATCCAAAATTCGTTCCGGGGTTGTACTCATTGGACAGACTTCCATCGGGATTGTTGTTGTAGGTGCGGGCCGTAGTAGCCTGACCTGCAAACCGACGAAAGACGGTATTATCGTCGCCCAATGGACTCTGATTGAGTTTGGAATGAGAATACAGAACATTGGAATATACATTCACATCCTGATTGATATTGTATGAACCACTAAATTTCGCGCTGTACCGCTTAAACCCGGAACCCAGGATGAGACCATCGTTATCGAGATAACCAGCCCCAAAATAGTAAGTACCTTTATCGTTCCCTCCATCAAATGAAAGGTAGGTATCGGTGGAAGCACTTTTCTGGTAAATCCAGTTTTCCACATCAGGGTTATCCATAAACAGGATTTCTCTACCGGGATCCAATGGATCGGTTATAGTCTGCCAACCTTCATAATTGAGAAGGTACCGATTTTCATCGGTCAGATATTGCGTGGTAAACGGAGAATTGGTTGTATTGCCACCAGTACCGAAAGCAAGGGGACCATCCAGAAAATTAGCAAAATCATTGGGTCGACCGGTAGCTTCCCGGTACCAGGCTACGGCTTGTCTACTATATCGGATAAAATCTGCTGCATTGAGATACTCCGGGATAGGTCGGCGGTAATTCCGGCTAAATTTTTGTTTGATATTGATGTTGGATTTACCTGACTGTCCCGATTTGGTAGTGATCAGAATAACTCCATTAGCGGATCTCGCACCATATATTGCGGTAGCCGCTGCATCTTTCAATACCTCAATTGATTCGATGTCATCGGGGTTGAGTGCATAAAAACTGCCTGGGATTCCATCGATAAGAATGAGCGGCGCTCCGCTTCCACTAAAAGAAGTTCCTCCTCGCAGCACCATGTGGGGCGTGGATCCGGGTTGGCCCGTGGTATTGGTTACCTGCAGTCCTGCAATAGTTCCCTGCAACGCTGTGGCAGCATTCGAACGCGTGGATGTTTCCAAAATACGGCTATCCAACTTGGATATTGAGGTGGTCATCGTAGTCCTGGCTTGTTTGCTATACCCGGTCACCACCACTTCATCCAGCACAGAAGGATTATCCTTTAATTCGATGGTCAGATGCGTGGTAGCATCCAACTCCACTTCCCGGGGCTGATAACCTATATAACTGACTACAAGGATATCTCCCGGTTTGGCTTCTATTGTAAAATAACCTTCAAAATCGGTTTGTGTTCCTGAGCCACTTCCCTTTATCATGATATTAGCAGCAATCAGGCCTTGACCATTTTCATTCACAACTTCCCCGGTGTACGTTTCCTGAGCTGATAGGGTTAGTGCAGTACTGCATACGACTGCCAGGAAGAATACAACCCAGCGAAACCAAGCTTTTGAAGTTTTCATACTTTTTCAATTATTGATAATATTTACAAACCTATTTGTATTACATATGCAATGTTAAAAACTATTTTTCGCACCACCAAAAAACATTACAACAATTTTATAGGATGTTAATTTTATTTCACCGATTCGATAAAAGTGGCTAGTTGGTCAAAGCCGATAGTTTTGAGGTCGGCGTTGAATTGACGTTCATCAATGGTTACATGCAAAGGGTGTCGGAATACACCGCAGTCCAGTCCGATATATTTCATGAAGTATTTGCCTGCAGGTATACCACCATGACGCACGAGGATATCTACGATTTGGATTGATTTGGATTGCCATACGCGCGCTTCCTCCAGATCACCGCGATCGAATGCTTCCATTAGCTTATGATAGACTGGTGCAGCATAATTGTATGTACTACCCACACCTCCTCTGGCACCCATAGCCAAAGCAGACAGTAAAATCTCGTCGATCCCCCACATAATATCGTACCGCGCTCCATCGAATATGATGCATTTCCGAAAATCCATCAAATCCTGAGCCGTGTATTTTATCCCAGCCAGATTGGGGATATTCTGTGCGTGTTGCAGGAAATGAATCATGGGAAAATTGACGCCAGTCAATGCCGGAATGTGGTAGTAATACACTGGAATCTCAGGAGCAGCTCCTGCTATCGCCCTGAAATAATCCACGAGTTCAACTACGGAGGGTGGTTTGAAGTAAAAAGGAGGTAGGACAGCCAGTCCATATAGTCCGCTATCCTGAATAAATTCAGCCAACTCACAAGCTTCCTTCAGACTGTTCGATGCCACCAGTGCCATAACCCGAAAATCGGAGGTCTCCTCCTCCCTCCATGCCCGGATAATGGCTTTCTTCTCGGGGAGTGTGAGGGAAACTCCTTCTCCGGTACTTCCTATAATAAAGGCACCCTGAACCCGATTCTCCTTGAGATGATCCGCCAGGTCATGCACTTTTGCAGGAGCAATTTCACCGTTTGAATCCAATGGTGTAAAAGGGGCAGCTATCAGACCTTGAAATTTTTGTATTCGCATTTTCCCACGTCATTTTTTGGGTTGGTAAAAGATTTTCAACTTCAGAGGGAATTTATTCCCACAATTAATGTTATTTGTATGATGAATCAAAGTAATGATAATATTTTTTAACGTGCAACTATTTTCATTGAAAATGTTAGTTTTGTCCAAACATTAGTCCGATGAGTAAGCAAAACCTGGTGGAACAAACCGAAAAAAAATTACTTGAATACCTTTCCCGTTCCGGAACAAAAGCGGGAACGCCATTCCCCACAGAAAAAGAACTGGGACAGGAATTGGGCGTAAGTCGGACCGTTATCCGGGAAGCACTGAACAGGCTCAAAGCTATGGGAATCATCGATTCGAGAACCAACCGCGGTTCAGTGGTTGCCTCGCCGGACATCCTCCAATTGATGGAAAAAGCATTTGTTCCCCAGATTCTGGATCAGGAAACATTGAAAGAAATCTTTGAACTCAGACTGGTTTTGGAGGTAGGTATGTCCGATTTGGTTTTTATGCGAACAACCCGTGCTGATTTGATAGAACTCAAAAAAATAGTGGAGGAAGAGGAGGATACCAGTGGATCCATTTTTGAGGTGGCACACGAAATAGCATTTCATGGAAAGCTCTACGAACTGACAGGCAACAAAACCCTTAGTCGCCTACAAAGTCTGTTACTTCCCTCATTTCAGTATGCATACGACAACCATCTTATCGCTCATTCTGAGAACATCGATTATATGTCTCATAAGGATCTTATTCACGAATTGGAAGGTGGAACGGCGGATTCCTTCCGCAATGCGATGCGCAAACATCTTGAAAACCATTATTCAAGACTTTTTGCCAGTGCCTGAATTAGATTTACGTTTGTTCGCGAGAAGGAGGAATAAGGATACTGAACAGGTAACTCAATACATAACACGATAAAAAACCGGTCGCAGAAAACATCAGAACATGAAGATGGGTATATTGGGTAAGAAAGTACTGGATAATCCCACTTAGAACAAGCCCCACCACGGCTCCCCGACCATGGGCTCGGGGTGCGGTCATTCCCAATAGAAATAATCCACCCAGCCCCCCGGCAAACAACCCGACGTACAATTGAAATTGATCCCACAAGGACTGGATACTCATCGTGCCCATCAGCAAAGCAAAACCAGTACCGATCACCCCAAAAACCAGGGTCGCTGTCTTGGCCATCCGAAGTTCATCGGAGGCCTTACCCCATGAAAACCTTTGATAAAAGTCGGTTATAAATGCGGTGGATACCGAGTTCATACTACTACTTAGTGTGGACATCGCGGCCGAAAATATTCCTGCGATGAGTAAACCGGACACCCCCTGAGGAAGTTCTGATACGATATACCATGGAAAAATAGCATCCTGGTTGGTAAGTCCTACGTCCAATCGATCAGGGAAGTGCTGGTAGAATAAATATAGCGTGCTTCCGATACTAAAAAAGATCAGAGTAGCCGGGATCGCCAGCAAAGCAAAAGTCCACACACTTCGGTTGGCTTCCCCTCGCGAAGAGGTGGTCAGATATCGTTGCACCATGGTTTGATCACTCCCACTTGTAATCAAGTTGGCAAAAAAGCCTCCAAGAAGTACAACCCAAATGGTCGGTTTTCGAAAATCCAAAGCGGAATCGAGTATCTGGAATTTATGGTCTTCAGCCAATTGATTAAAAGCCTGGAATCCTCCGATCTCAATTTGATTTATCATCCAAAATAACGCCAAAAAGGCACCTCCCATAAGGATGATGACCTGAAGTACATCCGTCCAGATGACCGCCTCTATCCCACCCATTATGGTATACAAAATACTTACCACGCCCATCACAATGATACATGTTGTAATATCAATACCCGTCACCAGATTGACTGCTAATGAGGGGAGAAACAATACAATTCCAACCCTTCCAAGTTGCAATATCATAAAGGACAAACTACCCAGCATTCGTGTCAGGAGATTGAATCTGTTTTCCAAATACTCATACGCACTGGTAATATTAAGCGACCGGAAATAGGGAATATATAACCCTATCAAAACAGGTGCTGCGACCAGCGGGGTCATTTGAAACAGAAAATATCCCCAGTCCGTCATATATGTTTTTGCAGGAATAGCCATGAATGTGATGGCGCTCAGGCTCGTACCAAACAAACTTAAACCAGCTGCCCACCAAGGTATCCTCCCTCCTCCTTTAAAGTAATCCGTTGTGGTCTTTTGACGTCGACTAAATTTTACACCGATCAAAATCATCAGCAGAAAATATATTCCGATCACCACATAATTTAAAGTACCAAATGAGGTTGTCTTTGGCGTCCTGCTGCCTTTCCAGATAGTTGGGGTCCGGATTCCCGGATGAATTTCCCCACTGACTATGAACACATGATTGTTGTAATTGAATGCAGATGTCGTAACAGGCCATCCCGACGGAAATGTATCCATTATGTGCCAGGTATTGGTGATGGTATGGTAGGAACGGACCTCACGCATAAAGCCCGGATGCTGTGTAAAACGCGACGTCAATTCCGACCTCAAGCTATCCAGCACACTTTGTTCGCTGGTCATGGATATCCTTTCATTGAGTCTGACACGTTCGAGAAGCTCCAATCCATCATCGCCCCCAAAAACAAAAATGTGTGCTGATCCGATTGGAACAGCAGCCGCCCCCATAAGCGTCTTTGGACCCCATGGTTCATCCAATACTCCGAGATTGGTCCACTCATCTCGCACATGGTCGTACATATATCCGTCACTGAGAAGACTTATCTTACCCTGTTCTTCGGATCTTCCACTGAAAAGATAAAATCCTTCTGTGTATCCATCGTGCTGAACTGCGGTGGCAGGAAACCACCTTGGAGGACCTGGACATCCCTGTCTTGATATCCATGATCCTGAAGGGTTCCATTCCCACAATGCATTTCCCGAATTATCCACGCCATGTACCAGAATCCTGCCACCCACTTTACCTGCACTCAAGGCGTGAAAACCTTCGGGAAGTACAGACAATGATCTCAGTACAATTTCCTGATTATCCGGATCCCAGGAAAGGGCCACAACTTCATCGACAGGTCCACTACTGTTCTCACCACCTATAAGAATTATTTCGCCGTCTTTCTCTACCACACCACCATATCCCATCGGGACAGGCAACCGTATGTCGGTTTCCATCCAATCCTCACCGTCTTCCGATTGGATAGGACATACATATATATGATCCCAGTACACCTTTTCACCGCCTTCCCAGGGTGGTTGAAATGGAAAGTTTGCACCCCCGGCGACGATCAACATACCGTTGGATACTCCGGCGTAAACGCCAGCAAGCCCCGGTTGTTTGTCGGACACTCCGGATTTGGCTAATTCCGGATTATCTGGAAGCACAGACCATGCTGACCAGGTCATGTGAGTTTGCCCCCACAAACTACCACCCAGGATCAGCCACCAAAACATCCCAAGTATCCGAAATTTTAAGAAAAGATCCATTGGTAAGACGTCTAAAACATATTTATATTACAAATATCGCCAAATATAATACTTTTAAAAATTCGAAAAATAATTATTTCACCATATTCTATCCGGGTCTGCCTGTAGATTACTGAGAAAGTTTTCTCCCGGTTGATGTAGGTTATCCAAAGACACCGAAGCCAGTTCTATAAAGAATTCTGCTATCCCATCCGTGGCCATTTCCACGAATTTCTCACCTTTATCCACCGTAGAAGCTTTGGGGTCTCCCACACCAGTGTCCACAGTAGCCCTGGACCAAATTCTATGACTGGTTACTTTTCCTTCCCGCATGGCTTTCACAGCATATGGAATGCTCGTACCGGGACCTGCTTCAGACAGCGGCAGCACCAAATCAGACCGGAGGTAAAGCATCGCAGAAGTCTCGAGTTCGCCTGCATGATCTCCGGGTTCTTCAAACACAGATGGAGCATCGGCAAATTCCCACCAATTGATGCTGCAAACAAACATTTCAGGAAAATCCAGATAAACCTCCCGTATCATTTGCTTAAAATGATTGCCTCCGTGTGCGTTCAAAATCACGAGTTTGTGTATCCGATGGTGATTGAGGACCTGGATCAGGTCTTTTAACACCATCAGTTGGGTAGAAGGGTTCACATTCATACACAATGGAACATCAAGCTGGCCGGTATTGACTCCGAATGGCACACAGGGAAGAACCAGAACTTTCGCGTGACGCTGCCAGGCTTGATCTGCAGCTTTGATCGCAATATCTTCTCCCAGGTATGCATCGGTTCCGTAAGGTAAATGGTAATTATGAGCCTCGGTTGCACCCCAGGGAAGCACCGCCACATGATATCGGGTGTGTCTTACCTCTCGCCAATTGGTTTCCTTCAATACATAAGGTCGAATGTTATTCATCGTATCAAGTATAAGGTTAAATAATTCCAGTAAAGTTTCAGATCGAAATTTATTTGTAAACCTCAAAGTATAAAAAAGGAGGAACATTGTGTGAATTAAAATTACTATCTGCTTTGGGATTGAAAAAATCCGGAATTTTATATATTACGTGGCAGTTGAATTCACATAAACCGATTTGAATACTCAAACATACGCTATGACATTAGACCACCTAACCCTGCATAACCCGTATCGGAAATCTTCTTCCCCGGTAATATTCCAGGATTCTTTTTCAAATCCCAATTCGGAGAAGTCATATAATTGAACTTCGACCTAATTGAGGTATTGAGGGGATCCGCCTATTTTCCTGAAAATCTTATTTATTTAATTATTTCAAACAAATTGCACATACTTCAATCAAGTACCATGAAAAAAAATTTCACTCTCTTATTCTTATTCGTTTGCCTAGGATGGACATGCTCGGCCTGGTCACAAACCAAATTACCGACTTTTTTTTCCGACCATATGGTTCTTCAGCAACAGTCAGATGCTGCGATATGGGGATGGGACGATGCAGGACAGTCCGTGACTGTACAGGGAAGCTGGGGCCAAAAGGCCACCGCCAGGGCGGATGAATCCGGAAGATGGGAAGTGGCACTGACCACACCCGCTGCCGGAGGTCCATATACTGTCACGGTTACTGGAAAAAGTAAAATTGAACTTAAAAACGTCATGATTGGAGAGGTATGGATTTGCTCCGGTCAGTCCAATATGCAGATGACCCTTTCAGGATATCCCAATCAACCTATTTATGGCGCCGCAGATGCGATCCTCGACGCAGCACAATCAGATATCAGAATGTATACTGCATCGCGGATTCCCAGCGTGGAACCATTGGACGATTTGGAAGGAACCTGGGAATATTCAAGTACCGCTAATGCTCCAGGCTTCAGCGCAACTGCCTTCTTCTTCGGTCGGATTCTGGAACAAACTCTGAATGTACCGGTAGGTTTGATAATCACATCCTGGGGAGGATCCAAAGTAGAAGCATGGATGGATGAGGCCTCCCTGCGTAAATCAGGGATTCAGGATTTTCCCACAGCGATACCCGAACAAGGACCTCATCAGACCCCAACCTTACTATACAACGGCATGATCAAACCCCTCGTCCCTTTCACAGCCAGGGGATTTCTGTGGTACCAGGGAGAGTCCAATGTCGGAAACGCTAACCAATATACCCAGCTTTTCTCCGATATGATTACACTTTGGCGGAAGGATTTCAGGAATGACAATATGCCATTTTATTTCGTCGAAATCGCACCTTACAACTACGGCAATCGCAATTCTGCATTTCTGCGTGAGGCTCAGCTCAAAACCATGTTAAATTTGCCCAATACAGGTATGGCCGGAACCATGGACATTGGAAATTGCACCAATATCCACCCGGGAAATAAAAAGGACGTGGGGCGAAGGTTGGCCCTGTGGGCATTATCACAAACATATGGCCTGGAAGGATTCCTCTATAGCGGTCCGATTTACAAATCCATGGAAACAACAGATGACCATAAAATAATTTTGAGTTTTGACCATGCTCAGGGGGGATTCGCCTCCTTTGGCCAGCCCTTGAAAGGGTTTGAGATCGCCGGGGAAGATGGTGATTTCAAAAACGCACAAGCCGCGTTGGGAAGAGATTCCAAAATCACCGTGTGGTCTGACGAAGTAGCCAATCCGCAGGTTGTGCGGTATGGATTTTCCAATTGTCCGAAAGCTACACTGTATAATATGCAGCAATTACCTGCCCCATCGTTTAGAACGGATGGGTTTTAGAAAACAGTGAGTATGGGCGGAGTAAATTGGTTTGAAATAGTCCAGGGGATTAGGAATTTACGATTCGCTTGCCGGAAAAAGGCTGCTGCAAAGAATGCAGGCAGGTGTCCGTCTGTCTGCTTTCACCCTCAGCAGGTATTTGCGGTAATTAAAAACTACTTTCCGGAAATACTCATCTTTCCCGGATCTTAATTTCACTTTACACATTCCGGGACTTACCGGGGAATTAATTTCAATAGACCGGGTCTCAAAAGAATTTTGTCAGTGGGAAATTAATTTCCCCTGGATATCCCATAGGTATCATTCAGGGACTATTATTCCGTCTATCTTCACTTCAGAACCTGCCGGAATAGAATTGTGATACAGTATGACATCCCGACTGTCCGGATCCAGATCGGCAGCACTTGTTACAAAGGGGCTATCACAAGCGATATCCCCCGCTTTGAAACAACATATTATAGTCCCCTATTAGCATATAACCAGTCATTACAACCTGTATTGCATGCTATCCCGGACCATGCGGTGGAGTCACCACTATAATTTCCTGCAATCAAAAGGTGAACTGAATTATTTTGGCATAGACTGGATCCTAAAAAAATTGAATAAATCCTCTCCATTAGATATCCACCCACCCGGACTATCTAAATCACCTATACCTATGTAAGTATAGATGGTTTCGGGGATTTAAGGGGGGTTAGTCGAGACTGTCCAGGAGTACCTCCACTGCCCGTTTCAACTGGGGGTCCTCTCCGCGAGCTTTAATTCCCGGAGGATCCAGAACGATATGATCGGGCACCGCTGGTGTAGTTTCCATATTGTCCCCGGTAGCCTTTACAAACCATCCACGAAAGGGCATTCGCACATAAGAACCATCTACAAGGTAATGAGCACCCGTGGAGATTACCGCTCCAAACGTAGGCTCTCCCACCAGGGGACCTCTTCCCAGCGTTTTGAAAGCATGAGAAAATATCTCCGCATTGGAATAAGAGGAGTGGTTACAAATCGCTGCTGCCGGAAGGGTCCAAGCCGACAAAGGCAACCTTTCCCCGAAGGGATAATGATTCTGGAAATCTGAATGATTCGAAAGATTTTCAGTAGCTCCACGAGGAACGGTATATGCATGTTGCCGGACCATTAGAACGGTCATCAGCATATCCGTGGTCCATCCTCCACCGTTGTACCTTACATCGATCACTAAACCTTCTTTTCCATACCCCGAGGCAGTTAATTCACGCTCAAAAGCTTCAAAACTCGGCCAGTTCATTCCCTGAATGTGGATATATCCCAGTCGTCCCTCGGAATATCGGGTAGTTAACTGACGGCGCTCTTCCACCCATTGCTCATACAATTGTTCGGAGATGGAAGTCGTTGGTCGGATATATACGTCGATCACATCCCCTCCTCGTTGGACGGTCAACCAAACCCTTTCATTCTCCTTTTCCATAAGAAGGGACCAGAAATTGATGTCGTGATTGATTTCCTGCCCATCAATTGCCAGAATTATATCCCCTGCCATCAACCGACTTTCCAGACGATCTCCAGGTGTATGCGGAACTATCCTTAAGACTTCCACACCTGTGTCTCTTGGTTTGATTTCAATACCCAATCGACCGGTAGAAATGCGCTCCACACTTTCAGGATTGGATCCGTAAAGCCCCATATGACTGGCATTGAGCTGACCCAACATCACATTGACAATTTCCCGAAAATCCTGTGTAGTGGAAGCTTTCATCGCCCAGGGTTTATATTTATCCTTCAGAGCTTTCCAATCTCTTCCATGAAACCGAGGATCATAAAAACGGTCATTCAGTGCTCTCCACAAATCTTCAAATATTTGATTACGCTCCTCGTCGTAATCCATTTTTTTGCGCCCATGAAAAGGAATGGTTTCCGACTTTTTGGACCCGATATCGAATACCCGCATTTGGCCGCGTGACAGATAATATATTTTCTTACCATCCCTGGACAAATTGGGTCTGGAAAGTGCATGATCCGCCAAAATTTTCTGTTCGCTCCCATCCCATTTTACCGAGAAAAAGCGCGATTGGCCAGCTTCAAGGCCATTAAAATATATCGTTTTTCCTTCCTTATCAAACAGCGCATTACGCTCATCCCCGGGCATGGAAGTCACCTGGACAATTCGGCGATGTATATGATCGAAGTCGATTTCCACTACAAGGGTATCCTTGTTTTTCTTCCGATCCCGGCCTGTATTGTCTTCCTCAAAGATGGACTCCTTCCAGTCTTGTTGGGATTTTTCCCAATCCGCTCTTTTCAACCAGACAAACCACACATCATCGTCCCCGTTGTTCCGATTGGAAATAAATGCCAGCTTGGATCCATCCGGACTCCAAACCGGAGCCCGGTCCGCTCGTGGGTGCATACTGATGTTTACCGGATCATATTTCCCATCAGAGGAAGCGATATATACCTCCCTGTTGAAATCCAGATCTGGAAGACTGTAAGCCAACCAGCGTCCATCTGGCGACCAGGCAATCCCACTGGGTTCTGCCCAGCCTTCGAGAATAACCCTGGGCTCTGACCAGGCACCCGTGGAATCCACATCATACACTACAAGGGAACCGAAGTCCTTTTTCACTGCAACTTTTCTGTTGTCCGGACTCATAATGAGTTCCTGTTCCCGCGCATCGGGTGTATTGATTCTTTGTTGGACCTCAATTTTGAAACTGGAATACAATGACTTGTTGGACGTATCGGTTGAAGTAACCTCAAATACGTCCTCCTGGCCATTCCGATCTGAGATGAACACAAGCGAGTTTGCAGTATTCCATATTGGGTTCATATCGTTCCAAGCATGACTGACCAGATGTTGGGTTCTGGGATTGTCCTTATCATTTCGGATCAAAAACAAATCGCCCCGGGCACCAATAGCTATATATTTTTCATCGGGAGATAGTATATAATCGTTGATGTCATTATTCAACGACAAAAACTGGTTCTGATAATGGTAAACATCACTGGCAATTTCCAGGTCCAGGACCTCCACGGCACCTATTCCGGGATTTACGATCTGAAATATATCCCGCCGCTCAACCACGATCCTGCTTCCATCTCCTGATATAGAATAATCCCGAATGCCATCTTCCTCAAAACTGGTAACGGCGGTAATTTCGCCAGGACTTCCATCTGTCTCCAATTCCACACGATAGATATTGTATACACCAGTTCGTGCAGACATAAAATAAAGATCCCCGTTTTTGGTCCACTGGGGATTAGCGTCCTGACCTTCATCTGTGGTAATCTGGATATATCTGTCTTCGACAAGGTTATACAACCATATATCCCGATTGGCAGGTCCCCTGTATTGTTCCCGGGTTAAACGACAATTTCCACGCACAAATGCCAACCATTCCCCATCGGGAGACAGGACGGGCTCTGAACCCAGGGCATCCATCAGGCGGTATGGTGTACTTTGACCCCGCTCCAAAATCATTATTTCAAATTCCCTTTCGAGCTGCTTATAAGCCCGTGAACTCGTAAAGTAGATGTTGCCTGCTTCATCCATCACGGGGTCTGTATTGCTCGCAGAATAATAGGTCAATCGCTGGGGCCGACCGGATTGAACGCCCATAATCATCACATCGGAAGTTCCATATCGGTTGGTGGTGAACACGAGTTGATTGCCCTCCGCATCCCAGGCTGGATTGCTTTCATAACTCTCGTTGACCGTCATTCGACGGGATTGCTTTTGGGAAAAATCGTAAATCCAGATGTCGCCCTGCCAAGAAAAGGCCAGTTGACTTCCATCATGATTCAATGCCGGGGTCCGGGGTAATACATGGCTTTGACCCATTGTCGGCAGACAAAACCAAAGAACAACGAATGTCAAAATCACTTTACTCATAGAGAATAGAGGTTTAATTTTAAGGATTTTTGGCTAAGATAATTAATATTTTGTTAATACATCCTAGCCCGTTCCGGTACCCTATGAAAATGGGTGTCCGGCAACATCGAATGGACCGGATCCGGGGACGAAGTCTCCATTCCACACCCCCGCTCGGCTTCAACCTTATTCACCCTCCACCTCACCTTAAACCCGTCTTTACATTGTTCCTTTTATCAAATCACAACCATACACCTCAAACACTAACCCAGCCCTATAAATTCTAACCTCTACATTTTAACATAGCCACAACCGTACGCCTCTAAAACACGCACACACCTCTATTATTTATTTTCTACCCTCTACCCTATTTAAAACTCTCCATAACCTCCACCAGCTTCTGTACACTTGAGATATCCATGGCATTGTAGATACTGGCACGGAAACCGCCGACAGATCGGTGCCCTTTCACACCGACAATTCCAGCCTCTTTACATGCAGCAAGAAATTCATCTGACCTTGAGGGTTCATGAAGCAGGAAACAAACATTCATTTTGGACCGGTCTTCGACTTCGGCCGTACCGTAGAACAAGGGGTGGTTATCGATTGCTTCGTACAAAAGACGGGCTTTTGCTTCATTCCGCGCTGCCATTTCAATCAGTCCGCCGTTTTTCTTAAGCCATCGCAGGGTAAGCAATGATACGTAAATGGAAAATACCGGTCCGGTATTGTATAATGACTTCTTCTCGATTTGAATTTGGTAATCAAGCATCGAAGGCAACTCCCGGTTGACTTTACCCAGGGCACCCTCTCTTACGATCACCATGGTCACCCCGGCAGGTCCCAGATTTTTCTGTGCACCCGCATAAATAAGATCGAAGTTGGAAACATCGATGGGACGAGAAAATATATCCGAAGACATATCTGCCACGATGGGTACACCATAATCCGGGATAACCCCATACTGTGTTCCAAATATGGTATTGTTTGTCGTAATATGAACATAAGATGCGTGAGCAGGGACTTTTACTCTTTTGGGGATGTAATTATAATTTTTATCTGCAGAACTGGCTACTATTGCTACATCTCCACATCGTTTGGCTTCCTTGATGGCTTTTTTGGACCATGAACCCGTATCAATATATGCTGCCGTCTTACTGGAATCCAATAAATTGAGGGGTGCCATATAAAATTGAAGACTGGCACCACCCTGTAAGAACAAAACATGGTAGCCTTCAGGGATATTCAGCAATTCTTTAGTTAGCGCGACGGCCTCATCCATGATGGCAGAAACATCAGCTGACCGATGAGACATTTCCAGAAGAGAAAGTCCGGTATCACCGTATTCCAGGGCTGCCTTGGCGGCTTCTGCTTTTACTTCCTCAGCTAAAATGGCCGGTCCGGCATAAAAATTATGGGTTTTCATAGGTCCTTTTTTGGTTCTGAAATTCCACGCAAATGTAGAAATATTCTGGTGTAGTTACAATATATTAATTTACGAATCATGGGTAATTAATACACCAGGTAGATATCAACTCCGACCCACATTGATTCTGAACCATATCCCTGATGATATAAATTAGGATCTGATCTCATTTTGGGGATCGTGGTGGTCTCATCTTCTTTCGGGGATATTCCATTGGTTTTGTAGCTTTGCACCATGGATTCCATCGTTTATTTTGGATCGGATTTTCACCTGGGAATTCGAAATAGTCGGGACCGGGAAAAAAAAATAGTGTCATGGCTCGACCAGGCGGGTCAAGATGCGACCCATATTTTTTTATTGGGCGATCTTTTTGATTACTGGTTCGAATACAAACATTTTGTCCCTAAAGGGTATGTACGATTCCTGGGCAAACTAGCCGAGTTGAAGGACGCTGGTATACAAATAGAAATTTTCACCGGAAATCATGATGTGTGGATGTTCGATTATTTTCCGGAAGAGATGGACATCCAGGTTCACAAAGATGTCCAGGAATACGAATTCAACAAATTGAGATTCCTGATAGGACATGGCGATGGCAAAGGCCCGGGTGATCACGGGTACAAAAGGCTCAGAAAAGTATTTCACAATCCATTTCTTCAGTTTTTGTACCGCCAGATTCATCCCGATCTCGCATACCAAATTGCTACTTCATTCAGCAGATATAGTAGAGAAAAAGAGGTAGAAAGCATTCCTTTTTTGGGAAAGGAAAAGGAATGGCTCATCCATTATTGCGAATATAAAAGCCACCTTCATCCGGAAATAGACTATTTTATTTTCGGCCATCGGCACCTACCAATTTACTATTCCCTTTCCAATCAAAGATCATTCTACATCAATACCGGCGATTGGTTTGACAGAGGAACTTACGCTTGCCTGAGAGGTAAAAATTGTTATCTTTATGATTATGAATCCGGCGAAATTATTCCTCCAGTACCTTAGCATTTTCGGATTCCTGGTCTTCGGTGCAGGTTGCTCAGGTACGCAAAGCACGGTGACCCGGATCACGGATGCGGGGACATTGGTTGCTGTAGACCAGTCAGACAATGGTTACGTGCTTCGCGGCCGGAGAAGCCTTATAAAGTATGACTTCAGAAATCATCCATCCGACCGGTACGATTTTGATCTTACTATTCAGGAAATCGGTCTGTCCACCGATTTAAGGCTATACGGTTTCAACAGCGATTTCCAGAAGTTTTATATACTGGACAGATATCTCAATCTCATTTCGCATTTTGAGTTCAATGAATATTTTGACTTTCTGGTCAGACATCCGGTACTGGCCAACGGCCAAAATATCTGGTTATACAACCAAACCGAAAACAAACTTCAGGAATACTCCACTCAACTAGAATTTCTCACCGAAACCAGAAATTTGAACTGGGATATTCCCAATGTAAGAGTGGATCAGTTGTTATTTCATCGCAACGATGTATACCTCGTCGATCATAGTCGGGGTATCTTTGTATATGATTATGCTGGAAGATTGAAGCAACGATTTCCCTTGCCTGAAAGAAGTTCCAATGTGCAAATTGACAAAGTCATGAACCGAATATTTGCCTGGTTTACCGGATCATGGAACTACCTCGATCCCGACGAGACTATTCCCGCATTCAGAAAAGTAAATTTTCCTTTTGCAGATCACCATAATCAACCCGATCAGGTGATTTTTCAAAATGGGAAAATATACATTTGGAATAGAGACAGACAGGAAATGGAAGTATTAGAAAACAGATATCTACCTGTTGAATAATTTGGAACTCCCCACGCGCTGTGGACTATCAGAAGTCCCACAACCCGTTTAAAGAAATCATCTTCGTGTCATCGGTATTTTATTGCCCCTCCTCCATATTTGTATAACTGGAATTCGTTCTTTGCCACCCTCGATTCGCAGTCATGGAGAAATCCACCTGTTTTTATCACTCACTTTTCACCTGCATACCCGGACAGTTAAACATCTCCCACTACCCAATATCAATCCTTAAAATAAGTTAATAATGATAATACCTAAGCCATTTGACATGCCTCTTTATACACCCATCACAGGTACGCTACGTGTGTGTAGTATGGCCTTCCTGTTTCTGATCCACAGTCTACTTCCCCGGGCAGAGGCCCAAACCCAGGAATCTGTTCCTTTTGAATGGGATTCGCATGAAATTGATCACATCCGGAATAAATTGAGCACCCGAGACAACTTAAAAATACTTGTTGAAATACCCATACCACAGAAAAAACTAAAATATCAGATTGGAGCCCAGCCATATATAACTTTGTTGGATCAAGTGGATGAGACGGACCTATTTTTATCCTTCAAAGGCAGGGACAGCATTGGAAACCCAATATTTGGGTATTTTCAACAGGATATGATTCACCTATTCTTCTACCATGAGGGTCAGCTAAGATCTGTCAGGCGGGTAGATAATCAGAAGGATCTATACGTGGTAAAAACCCATAATCCATCCCGGGAAAAAATCGATGCATGTAATCTACTCCTCCCTCCCGGAGTAAAGGTTAGAAAAGGGGGAAATTCGCTGCCGTGTCAAACACAAAATTACACCACCTGGACTTTGAACCTTTACCTGGCTTGTACTGGAGAATGGGGGGCGTACTATGGTGGTGAAAAAGCAGAAGCCCGGGCAGCATTGTTACAATATGGCAGTCTGCTCAACGCATTTTATACGGCGGAAATGGGCATAGAATTCAATCTGATCACCGATGAACGAAGTATATTCACAAATCCAGCGGACGACCCTTTTGCTCCGGAAGACACTACGACCAACCAGGCTGAGGAAGCCCGGCAATTTTTTTACAATGAGGTTGATCCATCACTTTTTGACCTGGGGCACGTATTTCATAGAACAAACCAAATGGGGTATTATACCTCAGGAATTGCCTATTTAAGATCCCTATGTTCTGATACTTACAAAGGAGGTGGCTGGACAGCAACCAGTAGGCCCGAAGAATTCGAATTTACTTTCGGTGTTTTTGGCCATGAAATTGCTCACCAACTAGGAGCCAACCATACCTTTTACGGCACAGATGGAAATTGTGCAGGAGATAATCGCAGTGCAGGCGACGGATTCGAACCCGGTTCGGGAACCAGTCTGATGTCGTACGAGCGACAATGCGGTGACCACGATCTCGATGGGCCAGTTTCGAAGAGATATTATCTAAATACCCATAGCGTTCAGGAGATAATTTCGTTTCTCAACGAAACCAATTGTGGGATCAAAACAGTAGGGAACGTAACTCTTCCAGTAGAAATAGCCGGTGATTTTTCGGTTCCTCTTCATACTGCGTTTGAATTGCAGGCCACGCATGAAGGGTCATTTGATTTTGTGTGGGAACAATACGATACTGATTTTTCTAACTCTCATGCCGACCCATTGGAGGCAGGAAGTTTCACTTCAACCCCAATGTTCCGTAGCTACGACCCATCCCCAGAAGGATATTACCGCGCTTTCCCCTCCAGAACAGTCCAGCGGGAAGGTCCCATCCGTGGCGAGGTCTTTGCTACGGTCCCCCGAGACATTACCCTGCGTCTTATGACTCGCAGACCAGGTAGAATACAGTGTGATGAAACTACTGTTACCGTACGGGATGCTTCACCTTTTGAAATTTTACACCCTGTGCCCGGTGAGGTTATAGAACTCGCCGTTGATTCAGGAGGGAACAACGACAAACTGATTGTCCATTGGGAAACAGGGGATACTGAAAATCATGGATTTCCTACGGCCAACATTCTGTATAGCACCAACGGAGGATTGACTTTCCCATATGTACTGGCAGAAAACATCCCCAACACAGGAACATTTGCGGTGCGTCCTCCCCTAGCAAGCGATAGAGCGAGGCTCAAAGTTCAGTTGACCGATGGAACGGGACGAATGGCTATTTATCATGAACACCCCGACAATTTCTCCGTGAACTTTTCACTCTTGCCTATTCAAATTGTTTCATTCACAGGGTTACCTGAAGATAATTTCCATTTGATATCCTGGAAACTCAACAATATCGGAGAATTTGTTCGACGTGTAAACCTGGAATACAGCTTCGACGGGGTTGATTATCATGCCATCCCGCTTGAAGGTCATGAAATCCTCAACACTGAATTGATGTGGTCGGGCAGCTACCGCTCCACCTTCACTCAATCCCCACGAACATTTTACCGGCTTGCCATCGAAAATCAAGAAGCTTTTACAGTCTATTCTCCGGTAGTCCCCATTGACAATCAACCAACGGATGATCTTTGGAATATCTATCCCAACCCGGCGAACCAGGAAGTACAGATAACTTTTGCTGCCTTCCCCAGACCGGATGCCGCTCTGTCAGTCCGGACTTTAGACGGGAAAAAAATCTATACTCTGAAAATGGAAGAACCCTCCCGTGCATGGACAGTTCCCCTAAACTTTCCAGATGGGATGTACATATTGGAATTGATCAACGACGGGGTAAGCTACTATAAAAAACTGGTAATACAAGCGGGAAATTAACCAGCTGATTGTCGGGAGATGGCATTCAATGGGATGGGCCCCAACGAATTTCCATAAGCTATCGTTGCTTTTCAATTGAATCTCAAATCCACCCTTGAATTTTCAACACTCAACTTTCGAGGATTCCCACACATGAATATATTTTGGATCCACTCCGTTTGATATTATTATGCTCTTTCCAGTAGGCAAACTGCTTTAAATTGGATACCTTTTAAGGTAGATTTCAGGAATTCGATTTTTTTCATTAACTTGAACATGGCAAAACGATGATTGAAAGATAATGCTCGTCAAAACCAATGCTGGTACTGTTCAGGGGGTTGACTCTATACCCATCACCATCGAGGTGAATGTCGGTGGGGTTCTGGTGGGTGCAAAAATAAACTATTACTTTGTTGGGCTTCCCGACAGTGCCATTAAAGAGGGTTATCAACGAATTGAATCCGCCATAAGGTCTTTAGGTCGTCGTGTTCCACGTGAGAAAATCGTGGTCAATATGGCCCCCGCCAATATCCGCAAAGAAGGTAGCGCTTATGATCTCCCGATCGCCATGGGCATTCTTGCATCTTCAGGTCAGGCTAATCCACGATCTCTAAAGGACTATCTGATGATGGGTGAACTGGCTCTGGATGGAAAACTCAGACCCATCCGGGGGGCTCTTCCCATCGCGATCATGGCTCGAAAACTGGGTATCAAAAAAATAATTCTTCCAAGAGAAAATGCGCGAGAGGCAGCCATCGTGGATCAGGTGGAGGTATATGGTTTGTCCGAACTCAGGGAAGTGTTTGAGATGCTGGAAGGACGTTTACAATTCAAACCCGTGGAGGTCGACACCCGCGATGAATTCACAAATGAAAGGCATGAATACAGCGCAGATTTCCAGGATGTACGGGGACAAGAGAACATCAAACGAGCCTTGCAATTGGCAGCCGCGGGCGGACATAATGTCATACTCATCGGCCCTCCAGGAGCGGGTAAAACTATGCTGGCAAAACGACTTCCTTCAATTTTACCTCCGCTTACCCTAAATGAAGCACTGGAAACCACCAAAATTCACAGCGTCGCCGGCTTGCTCGACGAAAATTCCTCCCTGATCAAAAACCGACCATTTCGTGCTCCTCATCACACTATTAGTGACGCAGCACTGGTGGGAGGAGGTTCCAATCCCTCTCCAGGTGAAATTTCCTTGGCTCATAATGGAGTGTTGTTTTTGGATGAACTACCAGAATTCAGGCGTTCAGTGCTGGAAGTTCTTCGACAGCCACTGGAAGAACGGCGAATTACCATCTCCCGAACCCGGATGACGGTGGAATATCCCGCCTCATTTATATTAATCGCATCCATGAATCCATGTCCGTGTGGATTCCTCAATCACCCCGAAAAAGACTGTGTCTGCAGTCGGGGTACCGTCCAGCGATACCTCAACAAAATATCGGGCCCTCTTCTGGACCGCATCGATATCCATGTAGAAGTCACACCGGTCAGCTTTGATGAAATTATAGACACCAAAGCGACCGGACAATCCAGTGCGGATATCGCTGACCTGGTGATTCAGGCCCGGTCAATTCAGGATCAACGGTTCCGGGAATTTGGATTCGATATCCGATGTAATGCCCAGATGCCAGCGCGCATGGTGAAACATGTTTGTCAAATCAATCCCGCCGGTAAAACCTTGTTGCGCACAGCAATGGATAAGCTTCGATTATCAGCGAGAGCATACGACAGAATACTCAAAGTGGCCAGAACCGCTGCGGATCTCGATGGAAAACCAAATATAGAAATCGGTCATATCGCAGAAGCAATCCAGTACAGGAATCTCGACCGCGAAAGCTGGGGTTTCACCGGATAGACAAACACCGTGGCTTGCCCATCCTTAAACTTTTGTGTAGGGTAATCTGTTCGAGTATATTTGCTGTAAATAAATAATTGCCCTAACGGGTTTCAATTCCATCAACTCACTTTGGGTCAATCCCGATGGAACAAATTCAAATAACAATGTCCTGCCATGAAGTTGGGTACGGAAATATTTATGTTAAAACCCTAACTTTGCCATCCTCCAATTCAGGATTCAGGGTTATACTGGAGAAAAGGCATTCTAGAATAAACAAAAAATGCCTCCAGGGATTGGAAATCAGTATAGCGTACCGGATCAGAAAACGTTTGATTGACGCTTAAGAGAATTAA
>CAYRRD010000026.1:0-35744 GCA_964426625.1 uncultured Saprospiraceae bacterium
CCCACACATGATAGGTTCCTCTGGTGGGGAAAGTAATTTTGGTACTGGCATTTTCAACCGGTTCCCCCAGACCATGTGCCAGCAAATAAGGTGACCCCATTTGCTCCACAAACTGCGGATCAACAACCCATCCGCCTTTCTTATCAAAACTCTCAGCTTCCACTAAAAAGGATTGGGCTATCCCTTGCGTACAAAAAAGAAGCGTACCGATCAGGAAAAGGTAATTTCGTATCATAACATTCAATTTTTAGTTCTCCTAATTCATATCAAAGCATACAATGCTTTCATCCTTAAATTCTTGTAATTGATACACATGCTATTCCAATATAAGGAACTCCTGGTATTCCAGGCATTTTAAAATTTGATAAAATTGACCTCTTTTTCCAAATTTGGTCATTCGTAAGTGAGCCATGCTGTGGCTTCACAGTCCATATCCGACTTGAACCGAATCCATCTAGCTTGAAATGATGGAGGGAATTCGTGGGAATAAGTCTCGCCAGGGCCCACCTTAATTTCCTGATAATCCATCCAGGGCCCATGTCCAATTGGTTCTGCTTCGATAGTAAATCGAACTTCAGAATCGCTATGGTTGGTCAGTTCAAGCTTTCTTTGATCATAAAAACCAATTAAATATGGATCAGAAGGCATTCCGGCTTTCACCTTATTGTTTTTCCAAGGTCCACCTTTCCCTCGTGGTTTTCCCGTTTTCCACAAATCGTCAATGGTTCCCGCCCATATGCGCGCTTTCCCATCCTCTGATACAAATATGTGGTCATTGGTGTAGTTCTCTTGAATACCTGTCATAATGAGAAGGCCTCTATATGAAGCATAGTCATGAATTCTGAAGTTATGGGAAGCGATAGGTCTTATCTTAGCATAGCCATCGGCATTTTCTGCCGGAAGTTCATAAAAAGTACCATGTACGCTTAGCAGGTCACGCTCAGTGGCCACCTCACGACAAATTCGTAGCGAATTGGTTTTGATTCGATCATTATATGAATCATCACCCAATGGGAGTCGCCATCTGCGATCTTGATCATCTATAATGAGTACAGAACTTTCTTCAACAGTGATCACATTGTGTGGGATCGCAAATCGGTTTCGAATAAAATTCATAGAGGCTGTATCCGCTTTGGGAGTCAGATTCATGTCGCCACCAAGGACATAATAACCTGATTCCGTAAATTGGTCCCCATTCCATTGACCTGCTAGAATACCCATCGTCCGGCGATCATCCCCTAGCCCATATAATAAACCACCATATGAAATATCATCTTTTACAGAGGATAGACCTTCAAACAAAGATTCTGGATCAGTATTTCGGGAATCCTTTTGATTATATGTAAAATGTACTGTTGCTCGTGTATCCTGATCTGGTATTACCCGCACCCATTCGCCAGTCTCATTTTGATCAAATATATAATAGGTACTACCATTTGGTGGCGCTTCAACCACGGTAAGAGGGGTCCAATTCCCGTTCCCCTTTTTGTCGACTTCAAAACGAAAGTTAACATTCTGATCACCATCATTGCGAACCCAAACGGACCTTTCATCCCATCCTGTAAATAGAAATGGTTCCGAAATTTCACCAGCCTCAACCTTTTCCTGTAGCCACACTCCTCCCTCTGCCGTAGAAGGACCAAGTCGATCGGGAGTTTCGAGGTCTGTAAACCACAGATTAGAATTAGATTGGCCAGGGCCTTCAATATTTCCTTTTGCTTTGCGCTTATTGAGAAATTCCCTGTGAGCTGAGTCATCACAACCGAAAACCAATTGATCATTCCATCGGGTATAATCTCCTATGACTTTAAGGTAGGCAGATCTTGGGCGGATACCAGATGTTTGGCTTGCAGAAAATGAATGTGGAAATTTCCAGAACATTCCATGCATGGTCATCAGATAATTCGGCTCTGAAATGGTTCCTACATTTCTAATTCGTGGCCATTCTGTATTCCAGCCGTGAGCACCGTCATAGCTATGACTTGCTTTAGGTAATCTATAAAAACTCCATCCTATAGCCGCATCTCGCGTACCGAGTATAATTGACTTATGATCCCAGCCTGTTGCCCAAATGGGATCCAAGGCAGGATCATCGTTTCCGTATATCCCCCCGGGACCTGTGACTTCCACAAACTGATTTCGTCGAACCAAGGTCCACTCATTTCCATCGTATTCATAAAGTGCTCCAGCTTCTACATCAAATTCTTTCAGGGCACGCTGACCAGTCTCCCCATTATTAGTATAAACAAGGACCCCTTGTCCGGAATACAAGCCTTTTCCATGAGCCCCCAAAAGAGTATGTGCTTCCTGTGCCATTTCTCCTTGCTTCCGTGTAACATTTCCATCTTCAAAAAGGGTTGTCACTTCTAGTGAATTCACATCGACCTCATAAAAACCCTCCTCCATTGTACCATAATAGACTAGCTCATCCGGTCTGGTAAGGTGACGTGCGGTACCAGTATGACGCCCAGGCATATTCTCATAAGAAATAACACGTACATTTCTATCACTATCAATGACATAGGGTCCAATAAAAAGTTGATTGGACTCCAAATGGATCAATCGATTTGCGGGAGTTCCCCCTATACTTTCATCCCGGATGATTACATCAAGATCGGGAGTAATTTCATACAACTTATCCGAAGAACCGAATGGCAAATGAGGACCATAAGTGATTACCCACAATCGATCAGCCCAGGGCACAACCGCTCCAGTTCCGCATTCGCCTTCATTGTTATAATAGGCCAAATGGGGATATATGCCACTGATTTGCAACGGATTATCCAAATTCTCTCTTTGTGTTTGACACGAAAATAAAATAGTACACAATAGGACAATCAGGAGGTGAGTTACCTTCATTTTAATATTATTTATTATTGCTTTTCAGTTAATTGTAAATAAAGTAAGCGGTGGCGCTGCAATCTTTATCAGCAATGAGCCGTACCCAATGAGCACTATACCCATCAGGGAAAGTCACAACATTATAAGAGTTTGCCCCCATGATTACCGTTTGAAAATCAGAAAACTCTCCGTTACCTATAAAATCGACTTGAATGGTGAATTTAACTTGAGAATTGCTGGTGTTTTTCAAATGAAGTACCTTCTTATTAAACCCATACATCAGGAAAGGGTCGGAGACTTCATTGGCTTTCACTTGACTGTCCAACCATACCCCTCCAGAACCTGAGGGTTTACCCCATGACCAGAGATCATCTGTTTTGCCAAACCATAAACCGGCCTGAGGTTGACCTGCCAGGGGGTTTCTATCCTGAGGACCAAACTTCATGGGAGTTGCCTGATTTCCTGCCAACACCAACATCCCTCTCCAGGAGCAGAAATCTGGGATTACTCTTAAATGAGAGGAAATGGGTCTAATTGCCCAAAGCTCGTCGCCATAGGTATGCATACCTATTTCATAAAATAGCCCGTGACAATCCATCATGGCTCTTTCAGTTTCTATCTCCCTGATTCGCATCCATTCTGTGCAACTGGTTTCGTCAAAGGTTCTACTCCCCTTTGGCAATCGGTATCGTTTCCATTCTCCATTAATGAACACCCTCATAATTACAGAAGCCTTATCCCATCCAGTGGCTATCAAAGGCTGACCAAAAGAACCCGCTGCCCATACCTCTGTAAAGGCTGTTTCTTCAATAATCTTCCATTCTCCTTTTCCATCCCATTCTGCCAATCGCCCGGCATTCCACTCACCCGAATAATCTTTACTGTTGTAACTATTATTACATACAACTACCCTGCCATGAGCAGTAAAACCGCTTTTAAAATGCGGTTTTGATTTCTCTGGCTCATTCAACTCCTCCATCAACTGGAATAATTGAGTCACCTCCAGTGTATTTACATCCACTTCAAAAAACTCACCTTCCATTGCCAGATAATAAAGTTTATTTACAGGGTCCTCAAGATGAGTCATAGTTGCTGCAAGCCGATGATCTTTAAATTCCGGTATTAATCTTACCCTTCCCACAGTATCTATGAGGTAGGGACCAATTGCCAACTGCATACTTTGAGTATGTACCAGACGATTTGCATAAGTCCCTACCACACTTTCCGGATGTTTGATAAGCTCCATGTTGTTCTCAATGGTGTAAAGACCTGTGCCACTACCTGTTCTAGCAAGGTGTGCTACATAAGTAATAGCCCACAGCCGATCAGCCCATGGCATCAAAGCACCTATCCCAGCTTCAGTCCGGGGCATGTGATTGGCGGTCATTGTTAGATGGGGATACACTCCTGAGACATTATCATGTTGACCATGCAAAACAAAATATGAAAATACAAAAACAAATATAATATGCGTGCGTGCTACTATCATTCTATATTAAATTAAATCACACTATCTAATCCAAATTTTTCATATACGAATGCATAATACATTCAATGATTGTGTACTATGAATTTAATAGCCGGGGTTTTGCTTTATATTATCATTAATCAAAACCTCCTTGGTTGGGATGGGCCATAAGTATTGCCGGCTTCCATCAAATTTTCGAAGTGAAATTTGTCGAATTAGATTAGCTGATGCCATTTTTGAGAAATCTGCTATTCCGTCTTCGTCAATTTCCGGAGTTTCCGGAAAGAACCATAAGCCAGGTTTAACAATGTTGTCCCTCAATTCTGTCACATCAATCATACCATAATTCGGTCGATTTAATGCTTTTTCAGCTAATCTCCATCGAATAAGGTCCATATACCTGAGTCCTTCACGAGCAAATTCCATTCTTCTTTCGATACGCAATATTTTTCGCAATTCATTCTGGTCCATAGTCGAAATACGAGGATATGCTTCGGTCATATCACTGGAAACCTGATAAGCCCTTGCTCTCACCTGATTCATAATTTCAAACAAGTCCTCGTCAATATCACCTAACTCGATTCTGGCCTCTGCGTGCATTAATAATACATCTGCATAACGAATAATGATAAGGTCATTATCAGCCCTAAAATCATCTACCCAACTCTCATCAATCCCCTTCTTCCAAACCAGCCCATTAAATGCGGCAAATTGCTGATTTGAGCGGGTATCATTATTAATTTGATATTGCCCTGAATTCAAGTTAAGCACCATAGTCGAATCCGGATGAGGTTCATAAATAAAACCCAAATGAGGTGTACCAAATGGAACAATAGTATAAGTACATCGGGGATCTCTATTCTGAAAAGGGTTTTGGGGATCGAATAAAGGCGATTCATCGATAGGTAAGCCATCGGTACATAAATATGAACAAAACAAGTCCCAGGAAGGATTGAAAGCACCCCATCCACCCAAATTCCGGGGAATATAATCTCTTATCGATACATCTGAATTTAATTGTGAAGACCTAGGTATAGAAAAAATAATCTCTTTGGAATTTCCCGAAGTAGGTAGAAATAAATCTCCATAATCCTGATGCAATTCATAAACATTGAGTTCTATGCATGCACGACTTGCGTCTCGAGCAACATTCCAGTCCTCGTTGTATAATGCTATCCGGGCTTTTAATGCCAATGCAGCACCCTTGGTTGCACGGGCTAATTCTGCTCCACCGTAACTTTCAGGTAAGTGTTGGATTGCAAAATCATAATCATCGTAAATAGCCTGTAATACTTGGACCTTATCAGTCCGTGTCATAGTGTAAGCTTCCTCAATATCAATAGTAGTGGTATAATGGATCACGTCACCAAAATGCGCTATTAATCTGGCATAAATAGAAGCTCTCACGAATCTTGCCTCAGCAATATATCGATCAATGATATGATCTGGTAAATCACTATCACCGGTAACCAGGTTTTCTATCAAAGTGTTTGCTCTGGAAATGGCCTTATATGAATTGGACCATAAAGTTGTAATGGTTCCCCATTGACCGTTAATTGTGGCGGAAGTCACTGGAGTAAGGGTCTCACGATACATCCAGTCATCTGTCCATGCTGGATCGTCAAGTCCCCAAAACGCGCTTCTATATAAGTCATTAATGGACATATTGATTTCGACCTGATTGCTATACCAATTCTCAGAGGAACCTTGAGACAATGGATTTAAATCCAGATCATTGCAACCACAAATGAATATTATAATATGTAAATATAAAAGGCTGTATAATATATTTTTCATTTCGCTCAGTATTAAAATTTTACAGAAATTCCGAAAAGCAATTGAGATGTAATCGGGTATCCTGATGAAGATACCTCAGGATCCCATCCTTTAGGATACTTACTTAGAGTAAGAAAGTCGGATAAACTAACAAAGATATTTACATTTTTCATACTCACTCTATCTACCCATTGCATGGGTAGGTCAAAACCCAGGGTCATGTTTTTGATTCTGAAATAATATCCATTAAAAAGCCAAAAATCAGACATTGTTAAATTCGAGGCTTCATTAACCCGAGTCAACCTGGGGTAGATGGCTTTAGTATTTTCAGATGCAGAATTATAATGACTCCAATAATTTCCTTCCAGCAAAGCCGGAATATTACCCCAGTTCTCAGGAAGAGGTCGAACCATTAGTGGATCTATGCGACTATTTTGCTTTCCAACACCCTGGAACGCTACTCGTAATGCCAGATTTTTATACGCCAATTTCACATTTCCACCAAACAACATTCGAGGCAAAGAGCCCCCAAGTAATACTCTGTCATATTCAGGGGATATCACCCCATCGGGAACTCCATCCGGTCCACTTATATCCAAATACTTGACATCTCCCGGCGCCACATTAGCATTAATAGTAGCAGAATTTTCCACCTCCTCCTGGGTTTGAAACAATCCGTCAGTTAAATATCCATACCATTCATCAAATTCACTGCCTTCTATTTTTATCTTATCACCAAGAAACTCAGTACCCCCCAAATCTCCCATCTTTGATCTGAAATCTGAAAGATTAAATGACAAAGAATAGTCAAAATTTCCTACATAATCCTGCCAACCAGCCTGAAACTCCCAACCCACACTTTTCATGATACCTGTGTTCTGATCGGGATTATCAAATCCGATATAATCAGGAATTTCCAGCGCAAGAAGCATATCCTTGGTTGTTTTATTATAGTAATCGGCCGTAAATCGCAGTTTATCATTTAAAAAATTTATATCAACACCAAGATCGTAGGATTCTGTCTTTTCCCAGGTTATATCCTCAATGGCATAGGCCCATTGGGCTGCGGTCAGTTCGGAAACAATATCGGAACCTCTATAAAATAGTGCATTGCTGAAAGCAATAGTCGCCTGGTAAGGGTAATTTCCAATCCTTTCGTTACCCAGATTACCCCAGGAAGCTCTAAGTTTTAAAAATGAAATGGTTTTACTGTCCTGGAGAAAAGCTTCATTGGATAAAACCCATCCTGCCGAAACAGATGGAAAGGATCCCCACCGATAATCCCGGTGAAACCTTGAAGAACCATCCCTTCGGATATTAGCTTGGATAAAATATTTGTCATCAAAATCATACATGATCCGGCCAAATACAGAACGATAAGCATTTTCGTATGCACTACCTCCATTGTCTCTGAACTCTAAAGGCCCCTGGTCAAGGTATGGAAAGGAAATCAGAGTATACTGATCTCTGGAGGCATTTAAATTTTCAGTCCTGGAATAATAATTTTCATAACCCGCCAAAAAATTAAAGGAATGTCGACCTACATCCTTCAAATAACTTGCCAAAAATTGCGTCGTATACCTTTGACCTTCTGTTCTGGATTCTGCAAGCCGGGTGGTTGTATTCCATTGTAGATATCCTTCGAAAAGCGTTGGATCATCTGAATTGTAGTAAGGAACCTGTTTACGAAAATTTTTCCCTTTGTCATGTCTTAGGTTTGGTGAGAAGACCCCTGTTATGGTCATCCCTTCAATTGGCTTAAAGTCTAAAGCCAACCTTGCTCCTAGGGCTTGATAACTTTGATCATTGAATCCACCCTCATGTAAACTTCCATAAATATTATTTCCGGTTTTACCCCCTGCTATCCTCCCATCAGTCCACGTTGCCGCATATACTGGTGCAGCAATCAACATCGTATATATAGGATCGATATTCGGTTGCTTAGAATTTGTCAATTTATAATTCAAATCTATTTTAGCAGACAAAAAATCATTGATCCTAATATCGTTGTTAACCCGCGTTGTTATCCGATCGTAGGTTCTGCCTTCATAAAGTGCCTCTACAAAATCATAACCAATTGATGCATTGGTTTTCAATGCACCAGTTCCCCCAGTTATACTTAGAAGATGACTTTGACGAGGAGCATTGGGCTTTAATATCAGGTCAACCCAATTGGTTAGTGGATATTGATTGGGATTATCCCTATTGAGCTGGTAATAATTTTCTACAATTTCTCTCGGATATTCTGGGTATTCATTCGCATTATTACCATTATCATTCCATCTCAACTCATTTGTCATCTCCAAATACCTTTGAGCATCAACATAATCGGGCAAGGAAGTTGGCTTTTCAAAACCATAATTAAAGTTATAGTCCATACTAAATTGACCTTCACCCGCCCGCTTGGTCGTGATTAATATTACTCCAGCAGCAGCTCTGGATCCATAAATCGAAGCAGAAGCGGCATCCTTTAACACTGAAATGTCTTCAATATCATTAGGATTAATATCATTAATATTATCTACCGGAACACCATCAACGATAATAAGTGGATTATTGTCACCAATCGTAGTAATTCCCCGAATCCGGATCGAAGCGGTCGATCCCGGAGCATTATTCCCCCGGGTCACCATTACTCCTGGCATGGCTCCCTGCAAAGCCTGAGAGACCTGAACTGCCTTGCGGTCGGCCAGATCTTCACCTTTCAAGGTACCTACCGCGCCCGTCAGGTCGACCTTCTTCTGAACACCATATCCCACGACAACCACCTCATCAAGCAACTGAGCATCCTCACGCATGATAATATTAATATTGGATCTTCCTGCGATCTGAAGCTCCTGGCTCTCATATCCTATAAATGATACGACAAGGATGTCCTGATCGCCTACATCCTCAAGCGTAAACATCCCATCGATGTCCGTCGTAGTTCCTTTATTGGTGCCTTTCACCAGGATATTCACACCGATCAAAGGCTCTCCATTGACATCCGTCACCTGACCAGTTACATTGAGAACCAGCCGCTTGTTATACAATTCCAAAGGCTTGAATGATTCCAGCACATCGACAATCTTCAATTCCCTGGATGGAGTGAAATCATCCCTCTTTTGGTTCAATGAACTTTCCGAACTCCTCGATCCCGGATTATCCTCTTTCATTGAATCCTTTTTGGGGAATATGATCACGCTATTCTCAATGGTTTTATACCCCAGTTCCGTAGAACGAAGCGCCTGATCCAAAACGATTTTTACGCTTTGTTTGCCAGGTCTCAGGGTAATGCGATTGTATTTCTGCACATCGGAAGGTAAATAAGCAAAAGTTAATTGGGTTTGGTGTTCGATGCGCTTAAACAGGGTCTCCAGCTTGCCATCGTTTACCTCAATGGTAACCATGATGTCCTCCAGTCCCTGCCCACGGGAATTGGATGCTGAAAGCAATTGAATTCCTCCAATCAGTAAGAAAAGGTATGCAAAACTGATCCTCATGAGGAACCTCCATTTTCTTTGTTTTGTAAAGTTTTTATACATTTGAATTGTTTTTAATGATAGCGAATTATTAAAAATGATTCAGCCCGTATGGGTTGGATGAAGCCATCCTCTATATCCTGTCTTATGCTGGCTACAAGGGACGAGGTTAGCGGGTGGCTTTTTCTTTTATTTCTGATGTTATGGGTCCATATTATTCACATTTTCGACCTCCAATAATTTCCACCTTATTTTCTTTTATATCAAACTCAGCCTGCAACACACCACACACCACGCGCAATACCTGTTCCAGGGTTTCTCCATGCATGAACGAAGCGTTCATTGTACATTTCTTCAGATCTTCATTTTCTATTTCTATCTCGACATGATATCTGGCTCCTATCATGTCCGCAACCTGCTCAATGGTACTTTCGGAGAAAATCATAAAACTTTCCTTCCAGGCTAACACCTTTGAAAGATCCGCCATCTCCTTTTCAAAATGCCGGGTCTCCCTGTCCACCGTTATTTGTTCACTTGGCCGAATTTTGTCAAATATCTGATGTCGATCACCCACTGCAACTTCGCCGCGCTCCACAGTCACTGATATTTCAAGCTGGTCTTCATATGCCATCAAATTGAAGGCTGTCCCAAGCACCGTGGTAGTTACTTCTCCGGTGTGGACCAAAAAAGGCCTTTCAGCATCGGGCTGGATATCAAAATACCCCTCTCCAGAAAACAAGATCTCCCTTTTACTTTCTCCAAATCCTTCACCATAGGATAGCTCACTCCCCTCGTTGAGAATGACCAAACTGCCATCGGGTAGCGTTACCGCCTGCTTCCCCGTGAAGAGTGTTATATTTTGCGGTTCCTGCTGGGCGTCATTCGAAATGTTTTGGGTATATATCCAATACAATCCTACCGACACCAAAATCATTACACTCGCTGCTGCCACCCATCGGCGAATACCATGCATCACCTTATCTGCACGTTGCACATCCTTCCTGTCGGATTGGATTTTGCGCAATCCGGTTCGCTCGAGAATCTGGGAAAATCTTTGTCTGGATAGGTTATCATCGAATTCTAATGGAATACGGAGTTTGATTTTTTCCCAATGTTTAGCCATCAAATTCCTAACCTCCTGTCCTTCTTCGGTGTCATTTAAAAGTTCGAGAAATTCCTTCAGATCCTGCTCCGAAATGGTATTGTCCAACAACTGTTCAAATAGGTCTTTAAGTCGATTCTTTGGCTTCATATCCTGGTGTACTATCCCGATTCTAAAAGTATTACACCCCGTCTATACCAAAGTCCCAAAATTTTTATCAGATTTTTAAAAATAATATGCAGGGCATTGTGAAAAGGTTACCACAATAGCGGTACAAATGAGGTGAGGATAAGATAAGATAAGATGGTAGGGCGTTATAAAAGTCCCCACAAAAACATTATATAGATTACCACGCGAAGAGTATCATCCAGGTAAGGTTTTAGTTGATGGCGTATGGTAGACATGGTGTTCCACAAATGATTCTTCACAGTTTTGGGGGAAATACCAAGCATATCTGCAATTTCCGAATGGCTTTTGCCTTGCTGTCTGGATAATTGATAAATGGAGCGCTTCTGGCGCGGAAGGTTGCGGATTATATCTTCTACGATTTCTTTGTATTCCTCAAAAATTATATCGGTTTCGACTTGTTGGTACTGTGCCTGGATGTTGCTCCAGAGTTCATCCCGAACGGACTCCCTCCTCGATGCGTCGCGAAGATAGTTGTAGGTCAAATTTCGGGCAATGGTAAAAAGATAACCATCAAAGGATTGTTGAGGATCCAGAAGCTCACGACGAGACCATAGACGGATGAATACTTCTTGTAATATTTCTTCCGAAATGTACTCTGATTTGGTGATCGATAATACAAAATAATAGACCGGCTTTTCGTAACTCAAAAAAACCTGCTTAAATGCCCGCGGATTCCCCGCCTTCAAAGATTTTATTAAATCGGGGTGAATTTCCTGATCTTTCTCCAATTCCATTTTTCCTACCTTAACAACTCCCAAAATCTTTCCAAATTCAAGCTGAAGATAACGAGTTATTATCATTTCCAATGCTCTTCACCCTGGTGAAGGTACAATTAATTTTCAAAAAATGAAACAGAGCCGAAGCTTGAGTCCAGGTATAATTTTGGGTTTGACAATTAAATAGGAAACCACAATTTTATGATTTGCATTCATTCATTATCTCATATGAATCATCGTTTTATTCTCTCTGAGAACCCTCCTGATCTCAAGTCCGTTTTCCTTCACGATCCCTAGGCGGTAAACCCCTCCCTATTCGGTTACCCATTCAAGTTTGCCGTTCGTGCCCCACCTTCCTGCAAGCCACTGATATTTCTTTTCAATCTCATCTTTCTCCTCCAATAAGGTACCATCCATACGCCGCGGGGATGATATACGCACCATACCATCCGACAAAACAAGCAAGGCGGGCACATCTCCCCATTCCAGGAAGCCCGGAATATGAACACTCATCGTATAAAAATTATCGGTTATACGCGGCCCAAATGCATAACTTAACGGCATATTCTCCAATTCCAAAGTATCCAGCTGGCCGGGATTCAAAGCTGCATATATCACTCCCGCCAGGGCCAGATCCTTGTTACCCAAATAATTCAATTGTTCTGCCCCATGTACTTCCTGCAGCCATTGGACCAACAACTCCATCTCACGGACCCATACCCCCTGAAGTGTCGTCCCAAGCCACATCAATGATCGGGCAAGGGTGTGAAACGGAGGAAGGCGGGTACCATCCAATCTGGTGGCAGTACTCGAGCATGCCTCTCCGATGCCCCAAAAATCAACCAAACAAATCCCGGCTCCCTTTTTTATATGAGCATCTAACACAGCCTGGTCGATTTTTGACTTGCCGTCTATATTCGCAATAATTGAAAATTCATTGGATCCGGATTCCGGTAGCCGAAGCAGAACCGGTGTAAAATAACCATCTGATGTTTCCAGTGCGAACCTGCTCCAACCATCCATGGACTCAAACTGATGAATGGTAGAAAGCATCCTGGATTGCGGAGATTTGAGAATGTTTCGCAATCGCTGCCTTTCTGTTTCCGGACCCTCCATACCGCGTCGTTGCAACTCCCCTTGTTTGCGCACAAAAAAGTCCATCGTATTTTCAACTATCTGCGGTCGATTCTCCGGCTCAAATACCATAATCTTCTTTTCATCAGGAAGATGGAATTCTATGGTTCCTACGCCAGAGCCATCCCCATTCCCTTTCAAATGCATATCCAGCCAGCCGATGAGAGACTCCCGGTAAACCGGATGGTATCCATGCGTCGTTTCGCCTATGAAATAATCCAGCTTGTCCTCTGCCCCGTACAAGGCAAAAACAGGCCGGGCATTTGCTACCGATCTTTTCATTTCTGAAGGAATGAATGCTTTGTTAGCCTCCTGCTCCGCATTGCAAACGCGCAACGCCCTCGGTGCAACCAGGCCAAGCACCTCTGATTCTTCCATAAAGGTCAATCCATCAGGAAGCATTTCACAAACACAATTGCTGCTCATAATATAGGATTCAAAAGTACCTACACTGACCACAGGCATTCCCGCCCGGATCCGTTCATCCAGTGCAGTTAGCCACATCGTCTGATTTCCACCACCACTTGCTCCGGTGGCCCCAATCCTGGAAGGGTCCACAAAAGGCAGAGCGCTAAGCAAGTCCACCCCACGAATATTGTCTGTCAATTGCATCCCCAGAAGGGTTTTACCCACATTGAGCAATGAGGCCCCCAGTTGAGCACCGTGGTATTCAAACTGACCATGGACGGTGCTCCTTTCTCCGGCACCCCACGGATCGATGTGGAGCGATACATATCCATGGCGCACCAAATCGTGCCCCACGGCCTGGTACATTTCATATAATTTTCCATTGCTGGAATGCCCCATCATCGTAATGACCGCTGGAAATGGTCCATCACCATCGGGTATGTACAGATTTGCAGTGGCATAGATTCCCGGTTGAGTCTGAAAGTATATATTTTTCACCACACCACCTTCAATCCTTGTCATACCGGTCTCCTTCATATCCAAATCCAGATTTGGAAAAAACTCCACCCCACTTTTTTCAATGATTTGTCTACGCAACTCTTTTCGTCTGACCTCCCATGCTTCCACACTGGCGGGCGGTACATATCTTTGAAAAGCAGCGGCAGCTTCAAAACTCAATCTCGCATGGATTACATCTGCTCGTTCTGCACCAAAAACCCGAGGCAAAACCTGGGACCAGGTTATCAATGGTAAGAAAAGCATCCAGAAAAGAGTAGTAATAATTTTTACATGCATGTTTTTACTTTTGATTTGGAGCAAGAAAACAAAATTTATACAATCTTACGGCATTTTACCTCAATTGGAATATTAGGAATATGAACTTTTTACGATGTATTATTCGATGATAAACTAATATCCTGGCTCCTTTTTGCAGTAGTCGTGTGGTCTAATCGACCAAATCCCTTCCCCTCATCCAGTGGAGTACCCGGTCAAACCATTCCTCAAATGAGGGCCATGTAAGAAACCCATGCTCACCTTTTTCGTAGATATGCATTTCTGCAGGTATTTTATATTTGCGTAACTCATTGAAGAACATCAAACTGTTCTCCACCAATACGACAGAATCGGTATTGTTGTGAACCAGAAAAGTTGGAGGCGTCGAAGCATCGACATGCAACTCAGTGGAAAAAAAATCGATACTTTCTCTGGTTGCATATGCTCCCAACAAATTTTTCCGGGACCCTAATTGGGCGTATTCATCCGAAAAACTGATTACGGGGTTAACCAACACCATAAAGTCCGGCCGAACATTTTCCCCGTGGGTAGTATCCACCCAAAAAGTGCGATGATGAACACCGGATGAGGCTGCCAGATGACCGCCTGCTGAGAAGCCCATCACCCCGATATTCTGAGGATTAATCCCCCATTTTTCTGCGTTCTGTCGGACAGTGTGGATGGCCATTTGCAAATCCTGCAGTGGACCAATACCGGGATTCAATAAATGGTCCTTATCCGGCAAACGGTATTTTAGCACTATTCCTGTCACACCCCCTTCTGCCAGCTTCCGTGCAACATCCGTACCTTCACGCTTCGTAAGCAAAACTCCATATCCACCGCCGGGGCAAATGATTACAGCGGGCCGATTTCTGCGATCTGATCTGGCATGAAAAATCTGAATGGTGGGTTTTGATACTTTAAAAGTAAGCGAATCAACCACCTCGTTGTAAGAACTATATTCCTGATTTTCTTCCGGCAACGAATTGGGACTCATTCCCGGATACAAAACCACGACTTCCTGTGATTCCAAACGCAGCACGGAAAATAAAAGGATAATCCCAGACAGAAGCACTTTAACACCGTTCAGGGTTCTAAGGACCACTTTTATTGAATCACGGATTATCATCTTGCATTTTACTTTATTACTAAAAGATTTCCGCACACTAGGGCAAAGCCATCTCGCTTGACAATTTACCGGACTGCCAAGATCCCTTGCATCATCCTCCAATGTCCTGGAAAAGTACATACAAAAGGATAATCTCCTTCCACCTGTGGAGCTGTAAATTCAAAGTCAAAACGCTCACCTGCTTCAATCAAATGCGTATTATACAACACCATGGCATGATCACAACGATATTATACCATATTGTCATCATTTTGAAACTCAATTATGACCTTCTCTCCGGCCCCGATGCAAAGTGTATCCTGCTCATAAATCATTTTGCTGGGTACAGTCCCCAACACAATTCGGACAACATCATCTGAATCCGCTGGCTGAATATTTTCAGAAACAACGGCCACTACGGACCGACCAGAATATATTTGAAAGGCATTTGAAACCTGCAAATTAGCATAGGTTCTTTCTGAAGGTTTTTGCCAGGTAAATTTCTCCCAATCAGGGTCATTCGAAATAAACCCGGGTAAGGACAACAGCTCGGCATCTTCCAATAGGTCGAATAAAAAATTTGCTGCTACGAGATCATCCATTAAGAAATCTGGATCTTGCGTCAACATCTTTATCCATACCGTCTGAAGATTCATCAATGCTTCCTTTAAGACATACGAAATGTGCTTATCTATGGGTTGATTTAATATCTTCAGCAGCCCTTTTACACCATCCTCTTTTTTTTCGTGACTCAATGCTACTGCAGTTTCCAGGCGGACTTTAAAAGACTTGTCTTCCGCCAATCTGTGGAGCTTCAATGGGTAATCTTTTACATAATCTTTCCACCAATGCATTACCTTCACTGCTGCTGCCCGAATTTGTTCGTTTTCTGACTTTAACACCTTTTCCAACAACCCTTCATGAAAATAATCCATTCGGTGGTAAATCCAAAGTGCTTCCAACTGGGCATATTCCTGGTCAGGATCCTCCGGTCCCTTTTCTGACAACCATTGGTTGAGAGCACCGGACATTTCATCCGGGGTAAAATTTCTCAATTGAGTGCGGATTCTGTATTTTTCCCGATCCGTGGCTTTCAACAAAGATTCCAACAAATCCCCAAGGGACGTTTTTGAATAATCCCGGACCTCATTAAGTGGATTTTCCGAATATTTGATCCTCCAGATTCTGCCGTGTGTATGGTCTCGTTGCTCTTCTCTAAAGCCTTGTTCACCATGCTGAACGATTGGATTGAACCAATCAAGCACATACAAAGCAGTGTCCGGCCCAAATTTCAGATCCACCGGACGAAAATTGGGGTCTTTGGATTGTAACAAAGGCTCTGTCTCCATTGCGGTGTATTGACTGCTATCCGGCAAAAGACGATGTTGTCTGACCCCCTGGAAACCCACAAAGGTATTGACCAAAATATCACCCTGAACATCCGCTGGAAAATTGTGGCTGGAAATGATCTCCATCCCACAGGTTTTGGGAGCATATTGAGCTGTCAGAAATCCTTTCTGGCTTGTATGTTTCACGGGATAATCGATACATGTACTCAACGGTGTTCCAAAATGACATCGGCCAGTGGATGCATCGGCGATCAAATGGTCTCCGTACTGGTTGAATACATTTCCCCAGGGATTAGCGTAGGGATATGAAATATAGTTATCGAGTTTTCTCTTCACAGGGTCATATCGCCATGTTGTACCGTACGCTCCTCTTTGAGGACCATACGGCGTTTCAACCTGAGAATATAAAAATGTACCCATGTGCATGTATAATGCCCCATCAGGTCCCCAGGTATTGGCACTCAGGGAATGGTGGGCATCTTCAGTTCCGAATCCATGCAATATATATTCCTTTGTATCCGCAACATCATCACCGGTAGTATCCCTGAGATATAACATATCCGGGGCCTGGGTCAGATAAACCCCCTTTCCATCCAATTCAAATCCCAGGGGCAGGTACAAACTGTCCGCGAAAACGATATGGGTATCCGCTTTTCCGTCTTGATCCAGATTCTCCAGAATGATAAGCTGATCGTTGGGTGGATCTCCCGGATAATAATTCGGGTAGGATGGCATAACCGCCAACCACAGCCTTCCTCGACCATCGAAGGTCATAGCAACCGGGTTTCCGATAGGAAAATCCTGTTCGGATGCGAATAGTTCTATTTCATACCCTGGTTTTAGTATAAACTGACTTTTGTCAGGAGGATACATAGTCCGATCAGCCACAGTAGCAGGCCTTCCCTCCCCCACCCTGATCAACTTTTTAAGTGTACTCAAATCAATTGCTTGAGGAGATTTGCTACACTCCCAAATCAGAGAATCCAGTCGTGCCGTAATGTTCCTTGTTCTCTCTAACTCCCCATGCAATTCCTGTCCTCCCGGCCAGTCTTTAGGTCGACCTATAATGTACTCACTGTTGGCCGGTCGGTAGGTAAAGAAGAAATGGTTGTTTTTTTCATTTATGGCCCTTCGTAATTGGTCTGATCCCGAACTGGACTCCCAGGTTTTTTGAGAAAAATCGAGCGTACGCGCCAAATATTCTGCTACCAGAATCCTACCCCGATCGTTCAGGTGAATTCCATTCGAGGTCAGTGGTAATGAACTTTGCTTCATCTTTTTAAGCACCGGTCGGTATAAATCTATAAAATCCACCCCGGTCATGATTGCCACTTCGTTCATGGACTGTGAGTACAATTGCAGATTTGAGTTGATCGGAAATTCAGCCGGGAGATGCTTATCCAACTGTTCAAAAGGGAGGGGAGATAAGAGGATGACCCTGGGAGGGGATAAATCATTATAATTCCTGGATTGCAGATGACGGATAAATTCTTCCAAATGGGCTTTAAAGTCATCCAAACCTGCTTCCCCCTGGTAGGATTCATTCAATCCAAATGACAAAATTATAACATCCGCACGAAGGCTTAAAAGATGGTCGTCCAAAGATGGAAAATTGAGTGGCCGTGGCATGAGATTTACTTCATCAGCACTCCAACCAAGGTTTCGCACAATCAATTGGTGGTCGGGAAAACTTTGATGAAGCAGAGTCTCAAAGTAATTGTGCCTTTGAAAACCTTCAGCAAAAGTGTTCCCGACAAAAACAATGGTTTGACCTTCGGAGAGGTCAAAAGTGATTTTATCTGATGAACATCCGCAGCAAAACAGGATCAACAAATGCCAAATCGTTCTTACTAATTTATTCACCGCGAATTTCGTGTCTTGAGATCCAGGAATATTTGATTGCAATTCGCCTACCATCCGTCCGGAAAAATCTGTGGATGGATAAATGTAATGGATTCATGGCCATTTCGCAAGAAAATATACATCCATTGTCTTCCCTATAACGATTCTTTGGGCAGATGCTTCGAGGCAAGTTCAAAAATTCCTAACTCCTTTATGTATTTGGATCCCTTTTGTTTGCCTGGATAAACACCAGAAGATAGGTTGTTCGACACGTTGGCTATCGTGGGTCAGAGGGTGAGTCAGGTAATCCAAATGCGCTTTTTCCTCTTTTTTATTCCCAAATGACTTTGGAGATGTCCTGATCTGTAAAAGGCTATTATATAAACCAAAGCCCCATTCAATCGACTTACCGCATCCTGGACATGGCCATGAAATGTTCAATGCCTTCCAATTGAATTAACCTCAAAAATTCATCATAATCTCCTACTGATATATTGTGTGCCGGAGCCCTGAGCGGTCCGCAATCCAGACCAATCGTACGCATCAGGGGTTTTCCTCCCTCCACACCACCCCCAAAACGAATGAGGTGACGTACAAACCGGGCTGAAAGATTCTGAAGAAATCCTGCCTGTTCCAAATCCCCCTTCTGAAATGCCTCGGACATTTTATGGTACAAAGGTGCCATGTAATTGTAGGTACTTCCTACTGCCCCTTTCACCCCAAAAGCCAACCCCGCAAGGAGAGTTTCATCCTGTCCGTATAATATATCCCATTTATTATCGGAGACCTTAAGACAAAGCTGTAAATCCATCAAGTTGTTGTGCGTATACTTTATTCCAGCAAGGGCAGGTAATTTGGACTCTGCTTTCTCGAGAAATTCTATCATAGGAAAATCTACACCGGCAACTCCTGGAATATGATAATAGTAAAAAGGTAAATCCCCGGTAGATTCCATTACTTCTGCACAATATCGGATTAGATCTTCCACCTTTCCGGGACGTAGGAACATGGGCCCCATTGTACTCACTGCGTAGGCACCGATTTGTAGGGCATGTGCCCCCAATTCCTGGGCATCGCGGTACGAATTGGCTCCGATATGGACAATTATCCTGAAGGAATCTGAAGCATATTTTATCCATTCCTCCGCCACGGCTTTACGCTCTTCGACGGTCATCAACATACCTTCCCCTGTAGTACCGCATATGAATGCACCCGACACCTTATTCTCAATTAACATGGCCGAATACCGCCCAATGAGCCCCAAATTGAGGCTGCCGTCTGGATGAAACGGCGTATATGGGGCCGCGATCAGACCCTTTATTTTATTAACCTTCATGGTTGTTCATTTTCTCTTTTAACTCCAAATACATATACAAATGGCCTTTAATGGCGGTTATATAACCCCCTCGATCCCTGGACTTCAGGTGCATAAACAAATCCTGGTGCGTGACCAGTTTTCCGTCTTTTTTCAACTGATCATTGATCGGTTTGATGTACTTCTCATAATTGTCCTTAGCGTATTCGAAGATGATGTGGACAATCATTTGAAATTGACTGATAAAAGGATTACCAACTATCTCATATATCCGCATATGAAAGGCTTTTTCCAATTCTATTGGCCAGTTGTTGTCGCTGTAAATACTTCCCTGTTCGACAATTTTCTCCAAATCAGAAACATCCTGATCTTTGATGTTATTGAATATAAAATCCGTAATCCCTATTTCCAGAGCGATTCTCATTTCGATGATGTTGTGGATTTTTGATTCGCTGAATAAATAGGGATTGGTGACCTTTTCAAGGCCGATAAACAGAGGTGGCTCCACAATGGTTATGCCCTTTTTTGTACGGGATTGGACAATACCCAGCATACGCAATCGGCTCATAGCTTCCCGGGTCACATTGCGACTGATACCCATATCCTGGGACAATTGATTTTCATTGGGTAAACTATCGCCTGGTTTGAGCTTATTCTTCTTTATAAACTCCAGAATCCGTTCTTCCACTTCATCCACCAGCGTCTTCGTTGTGAACTGCATATTACCATTTTCTGGTTTCATGTTGATTCGTTTTTGTGCCACACATTTTACGGCCTTCTATATCCGACAATAAAATCATCAATTTACAAAAAGCCTATTTATAATATTTATACTACAAATCTACGACATTCCATTTTCTCATCCAAAAGGCCTGCAATTATGCTGAGTCAATAGCCCCTCAAAGCACTTTCCGCCCATCTCAAGCTTCATCCCACCCATCCGCAAAGCTTTATACGCCTCCTCCACCGGGAATAAATATTTTATCATTTATCTATGTGGGTCTCTTCACGCTTTGAGAAGATGGTCAAACCCATGGTTTTCGATTTTCCCGGTAGTATCCAGCTAAAAAAATAACCAAGTAAAAAACACGAAATCAAACTAATGGCACCATAGAGCAGAAGATGAATATTGGTGGAGGTCTTCACATAAACCAATATTATGATACTGCCGATAATGCCGGCTATAGCACCGCTGGAATTCCCCCGGGTAGAAAAAATTCCGAGAAAAAACAATCCCGCTGTAATTCCACCGAAAAGCCCTGTGAATTCCAGGAAAACATCCCAGATGGATATGTGATTCTGGGTTACCATGATCAATGAAATACCGGTTCCAAAAATTCCAAACAACGCAATGAGCCATTTTGCGACTTTGAGATGGTCCTGTTCGGATGAATTGGGGAAAAATCGTTTATAAAAATCTGTCACAATCACCGTAGAAGTACTGTGCATCGATCCATCAAGGCTGGATATGGCTGCCGAAAAGATTGCCGCAATTATCAAACCACGAAGCCCCACTGGCATACTCTGGGAAATAAACATCGGCAATACCCCATCCGGATTCACCAGAGGATTGAGCATTCCGGGATTGGCTTTGTAGAAAATAAAAAGAACGGTCCCCAGCATAAATACCAGAATCGCCCAGGGGAACAACAAACCCAGGCTGGTCCAGCTCGCTTTCTGTGCTTTCCTGATATCCGAGGTTACCATGTACCGCTGTACAATGGATTGATCCGAGGTGTATGTAGATAATCTATAGAAAATATTACCGAAAATTACCACCCAAAGCGATGCCGTAGCATAATCCCAGTCCGTGATATCCCCTATATTGAATTTTTGATTGGAAATGGCTTCCTGTAAATATGGAACCGGACTCCCATCGAGGGAAATTACAGCCACCAGGATACAAAGCATCGCGCCACTAATCAATATAGTGCCTTCCAATACCTCCATCCAGATGACGGCCTTCATGCCCCCCAGAATGGTGTATGCTGTACCCAATATACCCATTAGTAAGATGGCCATATTTACATTCATTCCTGTGATGGCAGAAAGGGCTATTCCTGGGAGATACAGGACGATGGACATCCGTGCTGCAATCTGGAACATACTATATACTGCTGCTGCAAACAACCTTATGATCACATTGAATCGTTCTTCCAGATACTCATACGCACTGACCACCTTGAGTTTATGATAAAACGGGATGAATGCAAATACCACAATGGGAATAACAATGAACATGGTCATGCTACCGGCAAAATAGGCCCAGTCTGTGGCAAAGGATTTGGATGGGGTGGCCATAAAACCGATCGAACTGACCGATGAAGCCATGATACTGAGACCCGCCACCCAGAAAGGAATCTTACCACCGCCTAAAAAATACCCCTTTGTCCCTTTGTCCTTTTGTCGGGAAAAATAAGTGCCCATCAAGGTGATGAACAAAAAGTAAAATCCCAGCACGGTGTAATCCAGCCAATGCAAAAAACTTTTTTCAGCGATGGAATCGGGTTGGCCGTATAATACAACATTCGTTCGACGACCTGGCCTTATTTCACCCCCCGGGATCAACCAACCATCATTCCAGTGTAAAGCGTGGGTAGCCACCACACCAAAGGGGAGCTCCCCTACTTTAATCCATGTATCCGTGATGGTGTGATACGCGAGAATGTCCCTCGTAAAAGAATACTGATCTTTCAGCTCCATGATCTTGTCTACATCATGACCATCAGACCCACTAAAAACCATGAGGTGCGTTTGGCCTATGGTAGCAGCAGCCGCCACCATAGCCGCTCTGGGCGCATCTGATTTCTGAATCCATGTAGATCGGGCATCTCCATGTATTGGATTGTACTCAAATACATCGGTGAGGTAGTCATCGTGACTTTTACCAGAAATAAGATACAGACAATGGTTGTAACCATTATTCTGACTCAGCAAAACAGAACCATACCTGCCAGGACCAGGCCATACGGGTAGTTCTTTCCATTCCATCTTATCCCTTTCAGACCACCCTACAGATAGATCCAGCTTCCAAAAATTATTCAATCCACCTGGATTGGCTTCATTTTTCCCACCCGCTACATATATACTTCCATTCAGGTAAGTGGCTGAAGGATATGATACTGTCTGAGGCAACCGGGGGAATAGAGTATCTGTCTCAATTTCCTGTTTAATCGAGTTCCACTTCAATAAAACAACTCTATCCAAATCACCCTCTTGATTCATTCCGCCGATGTTAAATACGCCGTATGGCGTAGATACTGAAGCACCATTTGAAACAGCAAACGGCAACTCACCGCCATTGGCCCAGGTTTGCTCACCTACGTCGTTGGTTCTAAGTACAAAGATCTCTTTGTGATACTTCTTTTCTCCACCTTCCCATACCGGATCAAGGAAATTGGAACCACCTGCCACTAAAATCACCCCATGATGAACCCCTGCAATGGCACCCCCCAATCCCAGGGAGTCAGGGATCTCAGACTCCGGTGACCAGGTCAGCCAATCCTCCTCAGACTGCTGCCCGAACGAAGAAAAGGGCTGCCAGATTAGCAGTGCTGCACAATGGATCAGCAAAAACATCCTGCCTCTTAGAAATCCTGTCATTGTAGTTTTCTTCATGAATTAGGTAATGGCACCAGCCATATTTAATTTATGTCTTAAATAATTACCATCGAGTTCGGATACGCGGATCTTTTGTTCTCTGCATAGGGAAACTGCCATTCCAGCAGCTTGTCCTAGAGCCATACATTGGGCCTGAACCCTGATCGAAGCAAAAGCTGTCCGCGTAGCAGAAATAGTTCCTCCTGCCACCAGGAGATTACGAGATCCCTTAGGGATCAAACTACGGTAGGGGATCTGGTAAGGTTCAGCAATAAATCTTACGTTCTGATCCGAGGTATTGGTGCTGTGAATATCGATGGGATGCCCACCCAGGGCTACTGTATCTTCGAAATGGCCAGGACCCAAAATATCCTCTATATCCATAGTATAAAGCCCGTCAATAGCGCGGGTTTCTCTGATTCCTACCTGTACGGCGGTATCTATAAGATAGGCATGTCGGAAGTGTGGAAGTTTCTCTTTGAACACTTTCAGGATCGTAAACACATCCTCCCGCAATTTTATCTCTGCATCTGAAAGCTGCTTTCCGACCGTAGCATTGGCTCGGGTCCGCGTGGCATTGACGGAAACTTCACCTGGTCTGATCGTGCTGCCATGAACCACCCAGGGTCCACCAAAATTGTCCAATCTCCCGGCATCGACTTCCGCTTGAAGTATTTCTGCCATGGTTGTGTTGGCATATTTGGTACCATCATGAGCCATTAAAATATTGAGATCCCGGGTATCCACACCACCCAGCCTGAAATACAGAGAAAGGGGTTGCATTTCTCCATCTGCATTGGCACGAAGATGGCAGGGAAGCGCAGTCCTTCCTACGACATCCCCCGAACCGGTGCAATCGATAATATATTTCGACTCAATAGCTTGCCTGCCCGATTTGTTTTCTATGATAATATGGGTGATCAGGCCGTTGGCGGAGGGATCCTCTATACAATCGGTGACCCGGGTATGAAACAACAATTCTACACCTTCAGACAATACCATCCGTTGTGCTGTCCATTTATAAATTTCCGGATCATAGGGAACGTTACCACTAGGAAGATCCACGATAGCCCCCTTTCCCTCTGCCATTCGATTGATGAATTCTTCCGGCAATCCGGATACGATCCTTTGTCCTTTCAGGTTAAATTTGCTTATCGGTCCAACCAATGCGGAAGTAGCCATCCCTCCCAGAAAACCATATTGTTCGATGAGAAGGGTTCTGGAGCCGGCCCGGGCAGCTGCAATTGATGCCATAATACCTGAAGGCCCACCGCCACAGACAACCACATCCCAGGATCCGATCACGGGTATCCTACGTGCGGGTTCCGATATGTATTGTTCCCTCAACTCAAAATCATTTTATCAGCTTGTCCGTTTCAGACAATTTAAACCGCACGGAAACCACCGAGTAATTTTCATCAGGTCGATATTTCACTGAATTGGTGGCAATAAAAGTTCCGTCAGGTAAAATTTCCAATCCGGGGTACTCGGTAGTTTGATAAGTATGTAACAGTTTTATCCGATACTCTCCTTCCCTGCCTGTCACCAAATCATCGTACGTTCCTACCCAGGCTACAAAATGGTTCTTCGATGGACTTTGCTCCGCGACATCCCGCCCAACGATTACCAACCGGCCATCCGGAGTATACTTTGCCTGGTGCCTGTCCATAGTCACACTGGCAGGGGCCTGAAAAGGTACAGACCAGGTGGCACCTTCATTGTCAGATGTCATGATCCAGGAATTGAATGAACGGTTATTCTCTCGGATCAACATCAACAATTGTTGACGATCCGGAGACCAGATCAACTCTGGTTCACACAAAATATACGGGTCGCCCAGATCCAGGATGATACGCCAATGGGACCATGTTATTCCGCCATCCTCTGAAATGCTCTGTGCCAGGATATTGGTTCTGCCTCCTTCATATGGACGCCGGATATTGGTCACGCCCAACAACTTTTTTCCATTGTCGATAGGTACAATAGCTGTGAAAGGCATAACATCTGCCATCAGGGTATCCGATGTACCTGCGACGATTACCGGTTCAAAAGGTGACCAGGTCTTTCCATAATCCAGAGAGGCAGCTCGATACATTTTAAAACCAGAAGGGCCTCTGTTCACATAGGTTGTCAATCGTTCCTTCCCTTCAGGATCCTTAAGTAAATAAAGCGGCGGACAATTCGCGTGCAGACTCCAGTTCTCAGGCACTTTGAGCAGTTCGCTCCAGGTAAGACCGGCATCTTTACTAATTTTCAACTGATCCGCAGGTCCTCCATGTCCGATAGTCCAGATCGTAAACATCGTCTTTTTATCAGGCAGCAAAATTGTACTTGGATGTCCCTGGCGGATTTCTTTTCCTCGCGCTATCACAATCTGACGACTTTCCTCCGAGGAAATATCCACCGTGGGAATATCTATATTCCTTTTTCCCTGGTTAAATGGTGTGTTATCTTGACCAAAAGCCAGTACAAACCCACACACCATCCACAGTAAATTCAAAGCTTGCTTCATATCGTATTACTCTTTTAAAACTAAATGAATGGACATTTTCAATTTACCTTCCACATCACCTTTAAGCCGCAACCAACCACCAAAATGGCTCACGCGCACAAAGGAAAGGATGCCATCATCTGGTCCTGTGATTCGGGTTCCCTCCTCGATCCATAATACCCCATCAACTGAAATCTCCACTGCAGCTTCATACGTACTCCCTGGTTCCATTTCCTCCTCAATACGTATGAAAAATATCGCTTCACTGGCCCATCCGGCTTCCATAGGATGGGTATCAAATGGTCCCTGAATCACCCTTCTTTGCTCGACTGTAGTCGTCATAAATTGTCTCATAATATACGCGTTTAGTCAGGTCATGGAAATCACCACGGAGTCCACATACAAAAACACCCGGCGGTTGGCATCCGTCTCTACCCAAATGAGCGGATTTAGCAGTCCCTCAATCCGTGCATATGGAGGTACATCCGTAGGCCTGTTCCCCCGTAGATCAAATACTCTGTCCCGCGATTGCATTTCAACATACTCCCTTTTGGAACAATCATAAAGCAAGCGCAAATACAACCAGTTGATTTTATCATCGCTTTCATTGTAACACAACTCCTGTCGGCTGTTTCGTATAAATTTGAATCCATCTGTGGATCCATCCGGGAATCTACGTCCATACCAAAGGGGATCTACCCCCTTCTTGCACCAATCCCCACTGGTACCAAAGGCCCATTCTTCATCCGTTACATCGCTGGCCTGCATAAATTGCCATTCCTTTTTCAATGCTCCATTCACAGAATTCACATATCGTACTCCTATGAAATTCCTTGCACGATCGTCCTGCATATCAAAACACAAACCGAAAGCCCGTATATCATTTTCACTAAGACCAGATCGATCCTGCTCCGTAGTATAGGCATACCACATTTCAAATTGTAGCATTCCTGGCGGTCGATGCATAGTCATTCTCTTGATGGCATGACTCATGCTGCCTGGCATTGGTGGTTGTTCATAGGGGCGTGCGACTGGCCTGGTGGCCAGCTTAAGCGAATATATCCCATCCATAGACCCGTGAGTCCCTGGAAATCTATAACTGGCCGTACTGAGCATAATAGGCCCCCATTGGGTTTTTTCTATGATACTGTCCCGTACCCCGAAATTTTCCAGGGTATAATTGGGCATCAAATTAACCCATCCACACAGTCCGCGATCAAAATCATCGAAGGCCAGTATATGCTCCAGCGGTTGGAATTTTGATAATCCCTGGTGATATACTATCATATTTCTTATTTAATATCCTTTTTGAAAGTTCGCTAAATTTAACAATTCCTGTTTTTGAATTAATCGACGAAGGTTTTCTTTAAAAAAATTAAATACATCCTCGCGCAATCCTTTATAATGACCAGCAATATGGGGTGTTATAATCACATTGTCCATGTCCCACAGTTTGCTATGTGGCGACAGGGGTTCTTCTTCAAATACATCCAGATATGCGCCACCAATGTGGCCGCTTTCCAAAAGCTCAATCAAGGCTGATTCATCGATCAACGGCCCTCTTGACACATTGTAAATTATTACTCCCTCCTTGGTCTTCAGCAAAAGATCTTTGTTCAATATATGTCGACTTCGGGAAGTCAATGGCAAAGCCAGCACGATATGATCCGCTCTTCTTAAGACGTTATTCAGGTCACCTGGCCCATATATTTGGAGATCTTCCCCGTGTTTCCTGTCTGGATGAAGTGTAATGACTTCCAGGTTTACATAAAATGGCTGAATACATCGGATGAACTGGTTACCAATACCACCCATACCTATTATTGCTACATTTTGCCCGGCTAAGGTTCCCAGACTATCAGGTTTTCGAAACCAAACTTTTTCATTTTTCTTATTGAAAAATGTCCTGTAATTCTTTACAAAATACAGCATTGAAAAAATGAGATGCTCTGCAATGGGACGTGAATGAAACCCTTTTGCGGTGGTGACCTGAAACGTTTTGTTTGTCAAAGCAAGGTAATCGTCTATACCTGCTGATATGAGCTGTATCCATTTTAGATTTTTGGCTCTGTCCAGACTATCAGCTGGAACATTGCCAAATATTATTTCAGCTTCTTCCATATCGGCTTCACGCAATTGATCAGCCGGACGATAGGAATATTCCAGTTGGGGAAATTCGACGATAAAGTCTTCAACCCTATCCTGAGGCAGTTCTACGACACTAAGTATTTTCACAGATCTTTATCCTTACGTAAGATTATAGTTCAGATTCATATGCCGCTACCTCAGGGTAAATTGTGGACCCCCTTAACAACCTGCCCAACCTGGGCAGCCGGTCGTTGTATACCTCCACAGCATCCGCATCAGCATACCGCATAAAAAGAATCCGTCTATCCCTGGATTCAGAAAAATTGCCACGCGATTGGTGCAAGGTCCAGCAATGGAACATCAGTGTTTCCCCTGCTTTCATAGGGACCGGTATGGCATGAGACTCATCCACATCCAGACTGATTGAAACGTCTTGCTGTCGTCTTTTTTTATTGAAAAAATCGTTTACATCTATTTGTCCTTCTTTGTGACTGCCAGGAATAATCCTGAGGCACCCGTTGTCCTCATCGACGTCTTCCAATGCAGTTAGCGTGCTAATCGTATTGTAGGGCTCCAACTCACCATATCCATTATCCTGGTGCCAGTCAAATGACTTGGTGTTTCCCCGCATCTTGAATGTCAACTGAGAGGTAGCCGCTTTAATATTGGGACCAATCAACTGGACCATCATATCTACAATAGGTCCATTGAAGTAAAAATCTCTGACCAGTGGCGATTTATGGTGAATGTTCACCAGTAAAGCATTCTGAAGCCAGGTTTTATCAGGATCAAAATCCATCTTTTCCGCTTTCCAGGCATCCATACATTCTGCCAGCATTTGGTCCACCCCCTGGGGAGTCAGTGTGAATCCTACTTTCAGATATCCATATTCCTGGTAAAATTTGATTTGATCTTCGGTTAAAACCTGATAATTAAATTTCGAATTATTCTGCATAACATTTCATATTAAAATTCCACATGATTATAACTCACAGTATGATTCTCGAGCCAGTCCCAATCGGGAGTCACACCCAGGCCGGGACCATCCGGGACCATAAGGTAACCCTCCGCATCAGAATCCAAAGGTGAATTCTCTATTCCAAATCGGAATACGGGGTGGTGTAACTCCACAAATTCACAGTTCTTGTTGGCACAGGCGACGTGCAAGTTTGCCACATCCAGAAATGATGCCCCGGCGGTATGGACTTCCATATTGATTCCAAACAGGTCGCACATCGAAAAAGCTTTTTGTAAACCTGTTATCCCAGCCTTGATCAAAACATCTCCCCGAATTCGAGCAAATGGCTTATTTTCAACCAGCGCAGTGAGTTCTGAGATGCGGAGCGTCTCACCCACCAACAATGGTAATTTCAACTCTTCATCGAGTCTTCTTAATAAACCTGGCAGACGGTCATTGATCGGTTCTTCATACCAGTAAAATCCCAGTTCATCCAATTCCCTGCCCACCTTCAGTGCATCCGCAAAAGAATACATCCCTGCAGCATCCTGCATTAACTTAAACTCTGCTCCGACCGCTTCCCGTGCTGCATAAAATCGTGGAATATCCTGATCTGGTCCTTGCCATAGCTGTAACTTGTAACCATGACTGCCTGAGTCCTTCACGGACAAAGCCTCCTGGTATACTTCCTCCGGTGTGGGCAAATAAACCCGTCCTGTAGCATAAGTTTTGATCCGATTCCTATATTGTCCCAGCATCTGACAAACGGACGCATTCAAGGCTTTACCTTTGATATCCCAAAATGCTACATCCAATACGCCGACAATTGCATCGCTGATGTTGTACAAATGGCGATTCTTTTGCATGAGCATCTGCCAGTTGGCTTCAGAATGCATAGGGTTCTTACCTTTTATATCCGGACCATAGGTATTCAAAATTATTTCTGCGATAGCAGGTCCATCCCCATGTGGACCGTACCCCATGCTATAGCCATCAATTCCTTCGTCTGTATGAATAGTTACCATAGGATACGCCCACACTTTGGGGCGATGCTCCGGAATTGGCTTGTGGCCAAACCTGGGTTGTGCATCGAATGCTACTATACGCGTCGTAATTCCACTGATCTTCATCTCTCCTTCCAATTCATTGCCATATTTTGCCCCATAATTATCGTCCGATTTTAGTTTTTCACATTCCCCGACAAATCCTCCTCTGAGGCAAGGTAGGCTCGTACAAACGGCATGGGTGCAGGTTCTCCACCATTCCCTCCCACAGTATAATCTGCTATCACAATGGCCCCATCTTCAGCTTGTGTCCATCCACTGTACCCACTATGACCAAAATGTGCCGCAATCCTATCCAGCACCACGACCCTATCCCTTCGGAACTGATCGGGAAAACCCCTGGACGGATCCCAGGTCCAGTCGATACTGTAATCCTTGCTATTGGTGACCTTAACCGATATTGACTTCCAATGTGTGTCTGAAACCGTTCCCCAATCTTCGGACCCTTTATTGCCTATTGTATAGATATTAAAACCCTGAACAGCTCTGTTCCCGATCTGAACCATTCGGGTTTCCAGCCCCTCCGTGGAAGCATCAAGCTTCAGTTCCTGATCCACGTATATTTTTATTCGACCATTTTCCCGTATTATTTGGTAGTGGTGCCATTGTGTAGCATCAATTTCGAAAAAATGTTCCGGTTGGTCAGACAGGTACACTTTGTCCGGAAGAAAGGTAATATAACAACCCGCACTAATCACGCAACCATGAATATCAGCCCGGGTCACTTTCAAATCCACTTCAATTTCGACTCGCGAATCGGGGGACTGGGCGGGATAAAATGTATATATAACCAGATTCTCACTTCCGTTATTCGAACGAATATTCATCGCACCATCCGGTGTCAGGGTGCAATTTTCTTCGCGATAAATGAAAGAAGCGGGTTCATAAGGTAACTTCTCATCCGCATCAAATATGAGTGCATACGTTCCCGGCGTCCCCCATCGGTTGCGATAAGTAACCAGCAGTTTTCCGGACTGAAGAGGGTGAACAATTGCCCTTTGCGCATATATGGGACCCAGTTGATGATTTTTCCAAGTCCGGCCATAATCATCGCTGTAAACGAAACGACTGGGTTGGCCATATGCCCCTCCGCCCATACCAATTCGGGTAATGGCCAACAATTTTCCTGGTTTATACTCTGCTATTCCCACCTCGCAATCTCCATGATGGGGATCATCAGCAATGGGTGTAAGATAGTTCCAGGATTTACCCGAGTCCGAAGATATCACTGCTTCATTGTAATAATAACGATTCCCCCACGGTTGCGGTGGATTCCAAAGCATATCCGAATTCTTTGATTTGGTCCGTGTGTAAATCAAATCTCCATTGGACAACTCCGTTATATACCCCGGCTCTCCTCCCACATCGTCAATTTTTATGGGTCCTATCCAGGTTTTACCATGGTCGTCACTCCAAAAAAGATAATTAGCCATTCCACGACCAGGCAATTGCCACTGTGCTAACATTGGATGATCCTGACCAGGTGATCTTTTGCCCCAATCCGCTATGATGATCAACCTTCCATTCTTTAGTTTACTAAATTGAGGAGCTACCCAACATCCACCTTGATTCCATACATCGGAATGAGAAATACTGTGGTGCCCCTGCCAACTTTTCCCACCATCCGATGAATAGGCGATCATAATATCTGTGGACGTGGCCGTATGGAAATCGGATTTCCTGTACACTGCTACCAACCCATCCGGAGTAGCTTCCACACCCACCTGGGAATAATACCACCCGTCTTCATTAAAAGGACAATAGGTTTCACTTTCCGGCGTCGTAATTAAAATTTTTTGGTTTTCAGGGAAATGACGCATGGAATGGTTAACACCCTTGTCGGTTTGAGCAATTACCGAAGAGGTATATATGAATTGACCGGTAAATAAGATTATAAGCAAACTATACCTCATGACCTTCTAATTTAGCAGCATATTCAAATCAATGGATGTACAATACACCGGATTGTTCTTTCCGGTTTCATAAAGAATATGGACGATACCTTCATCCGACACCGCAATATCACTGTACCCTGCAGTTCCTGGGTCCAGTATTTTTCTTTTAGTCCAACTCTTTCCGCTGTCCTCGCTCACTCTAACCACGAGATTTTTGCGTCCTTCCTCGGATTCATTTTTACTATAAAAAAGCAATTCCTCTCCAGCTGGAGTTACCCAACTCGCTAATCCGGCATCGCAGTGATTGGTGGCAGGGAAATTGTAATCGATTTGAATGCTATCCCAGGAGATACCCCCATCCTTGCTTCTGGCTATGACCCGATGGTTGTTCTTCGTTCCGGGGGTAGTGGGAACATACCGGGCATTGAAATAGACGTCGCCATTGCCCAACTGGACCATCCTGGATTCATTGATATTGAGCTCGTGTCCAAATGCTGAACCAAAATGCCAACTTTCCCCATGATCATCACTGTATATGATACTGACACCATACATCCTATCTTCTACCGGAATCTCCCCCTTATCGATGATACCCAGAGCTTTCCGATTCCAAACCTGCAACAATAATCTACCATCTTTTAACTGAATACCGTGGCCAGGTCCCGGCATATGAAAGGCACGGCCAAGATAGTCACACGGAAATCCATTTTCATCCGTATACCATTGGCCCTGTGCATCTTTATTTGGCTCTCCGCTCTGGTTGACATTCAGGATATCTGTTATCTCTCTCCGATCGGACCAGGATAACCCGTCGTCATCGCTATATCTGTAATATACATGGGTATATCTCTGAAGATTCTGTCCATTCAACTTTCCTTCGTTCAATGCATAGAAAAAGAAAATCCTACCTTGTATTTTGTCTACGATAGGGGCCACGTTGGTCCACACTTCCATTTTATCCCGTAAATCCATGGGATCGATTTTACTGTCATTCTGCCTCCAGTATTCTCCGTTCGATCGCTCGATATAAATGTTTTCTGACCAGGATTGTCCACCATTTGTACTCCTTTTAACCACCAGCGATTTGGGATCTGCATCACCGTATATAGGCCTTTCTTCTGAAAATGCCAATAATGTACCCTGTTTGGAGATCACCAGACCCGGAATCCTGTATCCATCCACGTTGTTCTCCTCACCACCCCACACCACTGACTGATGGTAGTACAACTTGTCATTTGATTTTCCTTTCTGACAGGACACCAGGCTGACACATATGGATACACACCATATGACTGTGAGAAGGTATATTATGCTTTTATTCATATGCAGTTCCATGTCATGTTATCCCAGGTTTACCATCCAGGGTTCTGCACAAGATTCTCATTGATTATAATCTCATCTGCCGGAATAGGAAATAAATAATGCTTTTCTTCAATAGGATATTCAGGATGGATTGCCTTGATGGTTTGAACAAGTCGCTTGGTTCGAACAAGATCAAACCAACGGTGACCTTCAAATCCCAGTTCGTGCACTCTTTCCAGGAGGACAGCATCCCTGAATTCCTCTTTTGTCAATCCCTGGAGATCCGCCGGAAACTCTGAAGTATTTACACCATCTCTATTTCTTGCTCTTTGACGGATGGCATTGATCATTTCATATGCTTCCGGAGTAGGTCCGTTGATCTCGTTCAAAGCCTCCGCACGCATGAGATACAAGTCAGCCAATCTCAGCACCACAAAATTTCCACTAAATGCGTAACCACTTCGGGTGTTGGAACTCTGGTCAACATATTTCCACGCTGGATGGGGGAAAGGGTAGGTAAATTCTGTCCATGGAACCCAGTCTCCGTTTCGGTTGAGACCTTCCAGGATAAAGGTGGATTCTGTTCTGTAATCCTCCTCATTGTAGAGTTCAAAGTATTCGATTTCACTAACAATATCACTGTTGCCCACCTGACCCTCTTCAGGTACGTATCCCAGAATATCAATAGGTAATGTAAATTGCCCCAAAATTGAGTGATTACCTAAGGGCCTCAAATTCCGATCCCCTTGCCATTCAAACAGTGACTCCGGATTAAATTCATTTGCAGCGCCAATGGCATCCTGGTAATTGGGCATCAGGTAATGCTCGGACATATCAATCACCTCCTTGGCCAGATTAGCACATTGTTGGTAGTCATTGGCTCCCGCTGCTTCAGAAGAGGCGCGGGTCAGGTAAACCTTTGCCAGCAGTCCTTTTGCGGCTCCCAATGTGGCTCTTCCATCCTGATTGACCGTAGGAAGGTGTTGAATGGCAGTTTCCAGGTCATCGATGATTTGTTCGTAAAGGGCAGATACAGGTGATCTTTCAATTCCAGCCACCTGGCTTACTGCAGTCACTTCGGAGGTGATCAATGGTAAAGCCCCCCAGAGTCTCACACCATAGAAATAAGCCAATGCTCGGATAAATTTGGCTTCTGCTATATACTGCTGCTTGGTCGATTCATTCATATCAATGGGTGCCACCCGATCAATGACAACATTTGCCCGATTGATCAAATCATACATTTCTGTCCAGGTGTTATTAATGTCACCGTGATCGGCAGTATAGGTGAAATTATCGAGCTGCTTTTGCCCTGCCAGCCTGGGGGGATATGCTTCATCTGAAGGAAACCAGGTAATGTAATGTATTCTCCGGGCAAGGAACGTACTGGATTCGGTACCTAACCCGGCATAGGCACCGGTCAACGCCGCCAGGGCATCCTTTTCATTTTGGTAAAAGTTTTCCGGGGCTAAAAAACTGTAGGGTTTTTCTTCCAGAAAGTCCTCGCATGAAAAGAAGAGTAATCCCAGAAGGAATAGTATAATTTGAGCTTTATTTATCATGATCTCAGATATTTTATCATTTGAGCATTAAAAACCAAGATTCAATCCAAAAATGACCGTGCCAGCACTTGGATATCCGGCACTTCCATCAGGATCGTAACCGAAATAATCCTCTTTGGTGATGGTGACCAGGTTCTGACCGGAAACATAAAACTGGATATTTCGGATCCTCCCTGTAGAGACAAGTGGAATGGCATATGCCAATTGGACATTTCTGAGTTTGACGAAGGAAAGATCCTGTCTCAGGAATGTGGAACTCAACCAATTCGTAACACCCGCCCGGGGGATATTGGAATCCGGATTCTGGGGCGTCCAGCGATCTACAAGGGCTTTGGCTTTATTACTACTGACATCGGATGGATCAAACAATCGGGAGATTTTATTTCCGTCTCTTCCGATGACTCCCTGAAAGAAAAAGCTTAGGGTCAATCCCTTATACTGGAGTTGATTGTTGAGTCCGAAAATGTAATCGGGATTGGGTTTGCCCACCACGACTCTGTCGTCTGCATTGAAAATTCCATCGTTATTGGTATCCTGATATCGGATATCCCCCGGCACCACACCCTGCTGGATGCCATGCTGTTGTATTTCACCTTCGTCCCGGAAAATGCCGTCAAAAATATAACTCAATGAAACCCCGGGTGGGTGTCCAATGTAGAGATTGGTGGCACCGGATTCCCCAAGTGATGTCATAGCCGTTTTATTACGGGAATAGTTACCATCGATGGTCCATTTAAAATCAGGAGATTCAATCACATCCCATCCTAAAGTTAATTCCAGTCCTTTGTTTTCAAGACTACCTGTGTTGTATAAAGCGGAACTAAACCCGGAATAAGATGGCAGATTGATGGTAAATAACAAGTCTGTGGTTTCTTTGAGATAATAGTCAAAGACTACCCTCAGTCGGTTGTTGAACAAACCCATATCCACACCAAAGTCCCATCCTTTGGAGGTTTCCCAGGACAAATCATGATTGGCCAGACTGGTTTGTCGTGCACCTGATACAAGCTGGTTGTCAAAAATATATATCAAATTCGTGGACAGTCGGGCAAGGGATTGATATAGCCCTATCTCCTGGTTCCCGGTATGTCCATAACTTACCCTTAGTTTGAGTTCATCCCAGAAATCAATATTTTTGATAAAATTCTCCTCAGACAGTCGATAGCCCAATGCCACTGATGGGAAATATCCCCATTTGTTGGATTTAGCAAAACGAGATGAACCGTCAGCTCGCATTGTGGCAGTCACCAAAAATCGATTATCGTATTGGTAATTAATCCTTCCGATTAATGATGCAATAG
>CAYRRD010000026.1:35844-46045 GCA_964426625.1 uncultured Saprospiraceae bacterium
ACCAAAAATCGATTATCGTATTGGTAATTAATCCTTCCGATTAATGATGCAATAGACCAGTCATTGAGTCCAGAACTCACTTGTGGGGTACCTGTAGTTCCACCTACTGCATTGATACCCAATACATCATTTGGAAATTCAGTAGACTGTGCAGAAGAAGAAAAATTGGATTCAGACTGCCAGGTAAATCCGCCTAAAGCTTCAAATGAATGGTCTCCAAAAGATCGGGTGAATCGCAGGGTATTCTCATTGAGGATATTGGTAATTCTTCGATTTGAAATCACCCCTAAGCCTCCAAACAAGCCACCGATATATGTAGTGGATCCGGGATAAAATTCCTCATTGGATCGATTAATCAGGTTGACTCCCAGCAACGTTTTGAACGTCAGTCCTTCAAGAATATCTAAATCCGCGGATAAATTTCCAAGTAAATTATCTCCCGTCAATTTGCTTTGGGTGGACAACAATGACTCAATCGGACTTTCCGGTTTATTGAGCCCATACCAAAAGGTAACGTAATTCCCGTCTACATCAAACACCTGGGCTGTAGGTGAGGATGTATATGCCCTTTCACCTGCTGACCTCACATTATCCGCACCTGCATTGGATATAGGAACCGATGAATTTATCGTCCGGTTGTACGTAAGTGATTGACTCAACCTCAGTCGATCACTCACCCTTTGATCCACATTGAGCCGCACTGAATAACGGTCCATCCCGGTATTGAGGATAACCCCTCCCTGATTGAAATAATTGGCAGATATAAAGTATTTGGTGTGGTCATTACCCCCTGACAGGGACAATTGATGATCCTGGATGGGTGATGTCCTAAAGATTTCATCCTGCCAGTCTGTCCCTTCACCTATTGAAGCTGGATTGGAAAACGGCTCAGGAAGTCCATTAGCTCTTGCCAGGTCGTTCAAGAATTCGGCGTGCTCTCGTCCATTCATCAAATCCAATCGATCTATGACTTTCTGGAAACCATAGTAACCATTGTAATTAAGTTGGGCATCACCACTTTTACCCCGTTTGGTCGTGATGATGATCACTCCGTTGGATCCCCGAGAACCATAAATAGCCGTCGCAGATGCATCTTTCAGAATTTCAACGGAGGCTATATCATTGGGATTGATGGATGCCAGTGCATTCGTGGCACTAAAAGTACCATATGAGGTTCCACCGGGATCCTTACTATTGTTGTACACGGGAATGCCATCAATTACCAACAGCGGTTCGTTTCCGGCATTGATGGAACTCGCACCCCGGATTCGGATGGATGCCCGACCACCGGGTGCCCCGCTCGATTGACTGATCAGCACGCCTGAGGCTCTTCCCGTCAACAGTTTGTCAATACTTGAAACGGGTTGATTTTCGAGTTCGGAAGAAGAAATGGAGGAAATAGAACCAGTGATATCTTTTCTGCTTTGTGTTCCATAGCCTACCACCACGACCTCGTCGAGTAACTCGGAAGATTCATCCAGAACGATGACATCCACCACCCGCTGAGCTGAAACTTCAAGTGATTCGTAGCCTATGTACGACACGATGATCTCAGAACTTGCGGATGCGACAGACAATTCAAACCGGCCGTCAAAATCGGTGGTGGTACCATTTTGAGTACCTTTTTCAACCACGGTAGCCCCGATCAGGGGTTGCGAATTCTTATCCAACACCCTGCCAGAAACATTGTAGGTGGACTGCGCCAATACCGCTGATGCAAAAAGCAACATCAACATGAGGAGCATTCCGGAACGAAGAACAAAACTATATCCATCGCTGGCACCATGGTTATGGACCAATTGTAAAAGTGCTTTCATATTTCAATCCCATTTGTATGTTTTGAACTAATTGTAGGACAATATTAACAAAGACCATTGATCCATCCAAACATTTTCAAATATTTTTTACAAAGTTTGTCTGAAGTGTGGATTATTCTTCAAGCACCACGATATACAAAATGGGATTTGGCAATTGTTGAATATGACTTTACCAGTCCAAATTTTATCAATGGGTTTATTCATATTCCAGTGGGTCTCACAGGGAGTCTAAGGCACCAATAACAAGGTAGTTTTATGCCATAGCGACCCCAACAACATTGCGTCTAAATCTGGTATAGACTATGCTACTCAGATGTTTATCGGAGACTTCACTTTCCATAGTAAAAGAGGTATTGATCCATGGACCAGGCAGACTGACGCCTGGTCCATGGATCAATACCTCTTTAATTCTGATAGTCCGGGCTGACCCTTTATCGATATTTCTCAGCCTATAAAATCATCACAAACGCCCTCAAGTCAAATAAAGGATAATTTTTTGAAGCATACCTTCAATTATCCACCTTCTCCCAATTTTGGATTGTTTTTATCCCACCAAAGCCGTTGGGAATTCAATACTTCCGGACTTTCATCCAATCCAGAAAAGCCCTGACTTTCGTGGGATTGCCGCCAAAATTCCCGGTTCAAATCTCCAGGATCGGGCGTCACCATTCTTCTTGGCCAGGGCAATTCGGGGTTATCTACCCGAATCCGTGGCAAAAGTTCAGAATTAAATTTTGGATAGCCGGTCCTTCTTCCCAACGCAAATCCCTCGTCCGGCTGCCGGTAAAAATCAATATAGGCCTGGATATACACTTTCTCAATATCATTGGTTCCGTCAAAAGCGACATCAGGTTGCTGAAGATAATTTTCAATTTCTTCTGAAGATATTGGTAAATATGTGTACACCTGCCCCCCCACGATGGGTTCCAAAACTGCTTTCTGAGCAACGAAATCGTACGTAGACATAGAAGCCCTGATTCCGCGTTGATACCAATCTTCCGCATTTCCGGAAGCGTAATTTTTGAGGATAAACTCCGCCATCAGGAAGCATACTTCCGAATAAGAAAATAACACATCCACGTATGTACCAGTAGGTTGAGGTCCCCCTGAATAACGCTTATTGCAATTCATTAACAGCCGCTGGTTCCATTTGGAAATTTGCACTGCAGAACCGCCCACCGCGTTGGGGTTGTAGGCATAACTAAAATTTCCAAGATCCGGTGCATTCCGGCTTACTGGCACACCAATGTACCGATAACCATACATTTTCTCCCCGGACGGGGTGGTATATAAGACTTGATTATCATTTAATGTATCGATGGATGGAGGTAATTCACTTCCATTGAATGCCTCAATTGTTTGCTGGTGAAAACCATTGGGTTCGAAATAAATTCTAATCCTGGGGTCAATGGTTGTCTTCATAAAATTCATCAAGGGTTGGGGAGCCCAAAGAACACCTTTCCATTCCAGTTCGGCCCCTCCGGTTCCTCTCCATAATTCTGCAATATCGTATACAAACTGATCATCCGTACTTTCGAAAAGACGTCCATCATTTACTACTTCACTGATCAAGGTTTTGGCTTTATCCAGGTTCTGGGATTCAAGTCTGGTCGCCATCCTCAATTTAATCGCATTAGCCAGCTTAATCCATTTTTCCCAATCCCCTTTATAAATGAAATCCGCAGTCCCTGGATTAAAATAGGTCTTTTCGTTGGCGGAAAGACGTTGTATAGCATCGTTTAACTCGGAATGAAACTGGTCAAACAACTCCGGTTGGCTATCATAGACAGGGTCGACCTTCCCGTCAAATCGGGCAGTACCGGCCTCCTTATAGGGGATGGATCCATAAAGATCTGTCACACGAAGGCCATGATACACCTGGACAACATACGTCAAGGCATATAATTTGGAAAAAAAATCCTGTTCCTCTACAGTTTTCTCATTGATCTGTCTCCTGATTTCGGTCAGATGGGGGAGTATATCGGTATAAAAAACGGAATACTTTTCGCTTCTGGGCTGCAACTGATTGACATCACCGGCATTGCCTTCGCCGAGGACAAGGTATTGCATCCAGGGCATAATCTGATGATTATCATAATACCATTCGGATCCCTTGTGATCAGCCAACCTTTTTTCTACGTAGGAAAATACGGCTTCCAGTGGAGGCGCATCTACCACATTGGGATCCCGGTTCAATTCCTCAAAATCCTGATTACAGGAAAGAAAGACGAAGATAAGAACGATATAAAACGATATATTTTTCATTATAGAAAGCTTTTAAGGACTTAAAAATCGATTTTCAGCGACAAGGTTACGGAGCGAACGTAAGGATCAAAACCCATCTGTCTTGCACTTGCTGCTCTATTGTCACTAATCACCGGATTGATGTTGTCGGGCATAGAATTGTGAAGGAATCCCAGATCCCGAGCCACCAGTGAGATACTTGCATCCTGAACATACAATCTGTTGGCCAATTCTGATGGCAAGTTATAGGCGAGGGAAACCTCGCGTAGTGCTACCCAATTGAGAGTATGAATTCCCATAAACGAAGTTCCTGTGCTTGCGGAAGTCCATCGATAAATATATCCAGACCAGTGTGTGGGTTCTACCAGACCGGCATCATACGCCTCCCGATAAGTCATACCACCTACATTAACCGATTTGTAATTCACACGGTCAGCATCCCGGTAACTTATTACTGTTCCATCAGGAAATACACCATCAGGTATGTAACCATCTTCATATGTTTTACCATAATAGTTTTGCCCCATACCTTCACTGGTCCACACAATACCCCCATTCTGAGCATCTCTGTTGGGCAAAGAACTTTCCAATACACCCTGATGCAAACCATACCGATAGGCATTGGAATAAATTTCTCCTCCCAGCCGGGAGTCAATCATCAAATTGAGCGAAAATCGCTTATAGCGGAAGGAATTGGTCACCGATCCGTAGAAATCAGGTTGCATATTACCGACAATATGGAGTGAATCCTGGTTGCTGGCCCCATTCAGATATGTTACAGTCCAGCCATTGCGCTGATCCAGTAACGGTTTCCCATTGTTGGGATGAGAAATGGGATTACCCCCTTCATCCACAGCCTGATAGTAACGGTATCCTCTTCTTGTCGCCAGCATTCCGTAATCGCCTCCGGCATAGGCAATGGAAGCTGTTCCTGCGTTGGCATCTCCTGGGTTACCATCAAGTACAATTTCGTTCACCCCCGGATACAACTCGATTATTTTATCACGATTGTGGGTACCCGTAAAGGTTATATCCCAGGAAAAATTCCTGGATTCAATAGGGGTGATATTCAGGACACCCTCCACGCCCTGATTTTGAAGATTGCCCGCATTGATCAGTTGATTGGTAATTCCACTTTCCATTGGAACCCGTAATGCCAGAATTTGATTTCGTGTATTATCACGATAGTAAGCAACGTCGAGTCCAAAGCGTCCATTGAAAAAACGAACATCCAGCCCTGCTTCGAAAGATCGTTTGATCTCTGGTTTCAAATTCCGGGATACCGCGGTGTTGTTTTCATATTTATACAGATTAAGGGTCGGTTCCTGAGTAAAAACCACAGGGGCAAACCCGGTTGAAAGTCTATATGGATCCGTATCATTACCCACCATAGCGTAGGAAGTACGGAGTTTCAGAAATGATACAGCATCTGGTAATTCATAGACTTCACTGAGCAGCCAGGACAAACTGGCAGAAGGATAAAAATAAGAATTATCACCGGTTCCATCGGGATAAACCAGCGCTGATGACCAGTCATTGCGACCGGTCAATTGTAAATACCAGGTAGATCGGTACTCCAGGTTGAGGAAGGAATATACAGAGTTGATGGTCTTCTGAGGACCGATACCACCGGAGAATACGGGGCTTTCAAATGAATTGTCTATATTGTAAAAATCACGAACCTTGAATCCCCGACTGGTCGCAGCTGCAGTGGAAACGGTACGCGTAGACCAGGTTTCCGCTCCTACCAGAAAGTCGACATAAAGATCGTTGTTGATCTGTTTGTCCGCAAAAATATTGGCAGAAAAACTGGACTGAAATTTCGATCCGTTCATCAGATAATAACGGGCATTGGTGAGTCGATCTTCACTGGTAGCTGTGGTCTTTTCTTCCCCCTTGAAGGTAAACTGATTTATATATCCGGACACCTTAGCCCGGATGTTGTCTGAAATCTTAATATTTAAATCCCCTTTGGACAAAAGGGATGTTTCATTTCGGACACGAGGATTTTCATACAGTTCAAACCAATCCATACTCATTCGTGTATACATATAGTTGCTTGTCCCTGTAGGGTAAGGCACACCTCCATCGACGTCTTTGTAATTGTTCCGCCATTTATCAGGGTCATAACTTCGAGGAAATCCATCATGAAACCATCCATCGAGCAATATACCTGTCGGGGGATTAAAAGCCTCGGAATAGGTATAGCTCACATTCCCCCCTACCTGGATAATATCCTTTAACAAATCCTGAGTTCCCTTTATACTAAAAGAGTGCTTTTTAAAGTCATTACCGGGTTGAACTCCATTTTCGGAAAAATGAGAATATGACATGCGGAAGGAATTAGCTTCACCCGCTCCCTCTATGGATATGTTGGTATTGTTGAGCAACCCGGTTTCAAACAAGCTTTTGTAATTATCAGGTTGGGAGACCCATCGGGCCATAGAGCCATCGTAATCGATGTATTCCTGTCCGTTAAATCTTGGACCCCAGCTTGCTGCATTTTCCTCGCTGTTATCATGTTGAAGTGAAGGCATCTTGGTGATGGGATCATAATAGGTAAATTGCTGAGCATCATGAATATCTCCATCCAGCTTACCATTGGTCTGGTGGTTGGAAAAAAGGCCAGTAACTCCTCCATAGCCGAACTCATTTTGGAAATTTGGCTGGTCATAAACCTGTCTGATCCCGGTAGTTTGACTCACAGATACACCCAGTCCTTTATGACTCCTTCCCTTTTTGGTCGTCACAATAACTACGCCATTAAGAGCCCGGGATCCATACAAGGCCGTAGCAGCTGTTCCCTTCAAAATAGAGAAGGATTCGAAATCATCGGGATTTAGATTTTTCAACTGATTACCCCAGGCACCACCCACATCATTGTCCATGATCACACCATCCACCACAAATATGGGCTGGGTGTTTGCAGCCAGGGTAGAATTACCGCGAATAGTAATCCGGGAATTACCGAAGGTTCCACCAGCGGTGGTATTGATTTGAACACCCGCCACCTTACCCTGAAGAGCGGTAACCGGGTTGACCGTGGATGCCCGGGAAAGTTCAGACCCCAAAACTTCCGTGACTGAGTATCCAAGAGCTTTCTTTTCCCTTTCAATACCCAATGCAGTAACCACTATTTCGTCCAGGCGCTGGACATCTTCTATCAAAATAATATTCAAATAGGTACGCCCGGCCAACGAAATTTCCTGGGTCTCATACCCAATATAGGAAACGATCAATATCGCCTGATCCTCCACATTCGTTAGGGTAAACTGACCATCGAGGTCCGTCGTAGCTCCCCGATCCGTTCCCTTAACCAATATATTTACACCAATCAGGGGTTCACCTCTGGCATCCACGACTCTCCCGGTAATGGTTTGATTTTTCAGAAAGTGTCTCTGGAGGATATCAGGTAATCTGGGAGGTAAGGTAGAGGTCAACTTCGAAGATTCGGAAGGAATGGGGGCCTTGGGGGTAAGAATTACCTGGTTGCCATAAATACGATAAAGGGTCATGGTGTGGTCAAACAACATTCCCAATACGGATTCGATATCTTTGTTTTTCACCTGAATAGAGACCTTGCGGTCAAGGTCCACAGCATCCACGCGAAACACAAATGCGTACGATGTGGTCGCCTCTATGGCATCTATCACTTCGCTTATTTTGCCATCTTTCACCTGCAGGGTGATCTCCTTTTGTGCATATCCCGTATAGGAGTATGCCATCAAAAAAGTCGACACCAACAATAATAATCCTGTGAGTTTCATTCGAAGGCTGATTCGGTAGTGAATTTGAACAACAATTAACCGCCAACCATTGCCGTGTAATCGTTTTTTCATAATTTCATTTTTTGGTGTGATTTAATATGCACTATTTAGATCCATCTGGACCGGATCCGCAATGCCGGGAAGCAGACCACCTTTGGTGGACAGTGCGGATTCGGTTTTTTTTGACTAAATACTTTTCATTGCCTTTGGACAAGGAGACCGATTTTAGCCCAAATCGAAGGGAAGAAATCAACTATGGAGTGCTAACCAGTGGCTCTACCTAATTGCACTGATTCCCACTATCATAAGATGATTAAGCCCATTGATTCCCTGAACATCATCGTCCTAAACCATGTGTTTTTAACCCCGGTAACTTTTTCCTCTAAAAGGGTGCTTTCCCTCCGGGTACATAGGGTTTCTTACACTGTTTGAGTTTTATCTGATATACACCTTGTTTCCTTCAAATTTGTAGGTCAGTTCAAAACTTTCACTGAAAAACCGCAATATGTTCCCTATGCTTTCATTTTTAAAATGAGCATTGAACAGCGTTTTGGCCAGCTCCTGGTTCTCATTGACAATTTCTATATTGAATTTTCTTTCGAGTTTTTTCTCAATCTCCTTAAAAGACATCTGCCTGAATATCAATGCATCATCTTTCCATCCGATATAAATTTCAGGATTGACCTGCTCGGTTTTAATATGTCTGGTCAGGTGATTGAGAGACGCATTTTTCCCAGGCAGTAACTCAATAGCAGGCTGACCTTCAAGACTCGCATCCAAAAGCTCTACAGCCCCCTCGACCAGCATGACATCTGTGGTAGGATTATCGGGGTAAGCACTGACGTTGAATCTGGTACCTGTCACCTTCACCTGAAGTTCCCTGGTAGTTACGATAAAGGGATGGGTTATATCTTTTTGAGCCACATCAAAAAATGCTTCCCCTTCAAGAAATACTTCCCTAAAGCCATTCTGGTCAAAGCGGAGTGGGAAATGAAGTACTGTACCAGAATGCAGGGTAACCCTGGTTCCGTCTGCAAAAAGAACTTCACATTGCTTTCCAAAAGGTACCTGAAGCGAATTGTACCCCAAGGGTTCCCCCGTCAGGTAAGCAATTTTATCACTGAAGTCGATATTTGTATTTTTTTGGATTCCGACAGCATGTCCACGGGCATCCAATATGGAACCGGTATTACCAGGTTGAATAATAGTTTTGCTACCATCACCCAATTCAAGAATGATATCATCTTCCATGGGTTGCAATAGAGCAAAATCGTCTGCTACGGATGGAGTACGATCATGCTTAAACATATACCCCATCACCCATATCAACACAAGACTCACCGCAGCAACAGCTGCATATCGTTTGAAATGATGAACTAGAGTTTTGCTCACCGATTGTGTAGGAGCCACTTTGTTGTCGCTCATTGCATTAAACCGATACCGAACAATAGTTTCATGGACTTTGGAATAAGCAATATCTTCTTCGGATTTGAGCACTGCTCTCAACACGTGATAATGTTCCTTGAATCGCTGTTTGAATAAATCGCGTAATACCGGGTCCTCTAGCTTACTGTTCAATCGTTGTAGCTCTTCCCGCGAAACGTTATCATTTAAATATTTTTGAATCAAATCTTCAAACTCATTCATAATAGTTGTCTGTTTTAGACTACATTTTGCAAGGAAGTGTCTTTACTCACTAATACGGATATTTATGATCTAACCCTTAAGGATTTTGTAATTTTTTTTGTAATCTTTACACAGCAAACACTTATTTGTGGAAAAGCTGTTGGATGATATTGAACTGACATATGGTATACAACATGGTGACGAAGCGGCGTTCCGGAGATTTTTCGATCGTTACTATCAACCCTTACTCGCTTACATTCATGCATTTCACCATTCCCGTGCGGAATCCGAGGATATTGTCCAGCAAGCTTTTGCTACCGTTTGGATTCACAGAGAACAGCTGGATCCCGCACAATCACCCAAAGGGTATTTGTATGCTGTAGCTTATCGCGGCTTCATCGACCTCAAACGCAAACAGGGGTTAAAAACGGCATATCTGGACGATATAAAAAAAGAAGTATTGGGGATGCCGGATATAGAAATTGATGAGCTCACTGAAATTAAAATCCAAAAGTTAAAATCCTTCATCGACCAACTCCCCGAACGGTGCCGGGAAATCCTGCTACTTAGTAAAATGCAGGGTTTGAAGTATCAGGAAATTGCCGATAAACTTAATTTATCTAAAAAAACGGTGGAAGCACAAATGCGGATTGCTTATAAAAAGATCAGGGAAGAATTTGGGGAGAATTAATAAGCTAGCGGTCCATTTCATAAGTTCTTCACACTTATGACGGCTTCCTTTTCGCC
>CAYRRD010000026.1:46145-47644 GCA_964426625.1 uncultured Saprospiraceae bacterium
ATAAGTTCTTCACACTTATGACGGCTTCCTTTTCGCCATAACTTCTAGTTTCCAGTCCCGTACATATCTCTTCTCAAATCAAATACACTTTCTGCCTCTTCATCAGCTAAAGCGTTTTGGGTGTATAGCTGCAAACTGATTGAATGCATCCTTCCTTAACTTTTTGCGTTCTTAATACCCGGGGTTCTGCATCGCCTGTTTTTCACTAGCCGTCAGGGGACGCCCTTCCACATAGATAGCATCCAGGAAGGTTTGCGGAATAGGTCTCAGGTTATGGAAATCCTGGATATTCGGAGCGGCATCAGGGTTATAAGCGCGAGTCCTGTCCACCAGAGTTAAAGTGCGACTTAAATCTTCCCATCGGTGCCATTCACCGCAGAGTTCCCGGGCACGCTCATTTAACACCAAACACATCATTCGATCAAAATCACCAGAATAGCCAAGCTCAGCGATTACCGCTTCATCCTCTGCCGGTAAAGAAGTAATGCTGGTAATGGTCAGGTCTGTAGCAGCCGTGGTAACCGGGATATTGTTTGATTCATAGTATGAATTTTCATTCATATATGAATTATCACTGGCAGGCTGGGAAAAATCAGAAGTTGGATATGATTCTGCACCATCCATATAATAGGAACGATCTTCCCCTTCCTGATAAGCACCGCGGTTGCGAACTATATTTATATCGGTCAGGGCTTCAGCGTATTTCTCTTGACGAATTTTCGCTTCAGCTCTCATAAGATAAGTTTCAGCTGATCGCGCCAGGATTTCATCCCGCATGCCCCGGTTATCATTGATTGCTGTTCTGCCCGAATCAAAATGTTTGGATAATGAAGGATACCTTGGATTTACCAGTAAGCCAACCCCGTCTGCAGCATGAGCAACATATACATGAGGGATCGTTTTACCATTATATAATATTTCAGGATTGTTGTTGTTCACGGTTTTGGCAAATCGAGTGTCGTCTTTTGAATTTATTATATACATAATGCCCAAATCTACCCCAGCATTATACGTGATACCTCCAAACTCACCCCCATTGTTAACCCGATGTTTTGTTCTGAAGGTTTTCCAGAAACGCGAATCATTAACATGGTCGAACACGTCATAGGTGAAATATGTCGGAGCCAGGCGACTATACGGGCGCATACCGGTCAGATCGCGTTTCATAGTAGGCAGGTCATCATAACGCGAGGTAAAAACTACGTGGCTAAAATTATACGTTTCAAGTACAGGATCACGACTAAATGATGCCGATAAAATTAATTCAGGCAGGAATTCATTATCTCCATCAGGCTCGGTATAATACCAAAGGTCCTGATAATTCCCGGCAAGCGGGTGACGATCAATCACTTCGCTGCTTAGGGCCACCACCTGATCCAGGTCGGCACTTTTGGAGGCAGAATTCCAGGAATCGTTGATTTCACTAGCCCGGGTTAAATAGGCTTTTGCCAGGAAATGAGCAGCCGCATCCTTGCTGATCTTATTGGGAGAACCTACGG
>CAYRRD010000027.1:0-45047 GCA_964426625.1 uncultured Saprospiraceae bacterium
GGCAAAAAAGATGAAGAAAAACATGATATGTATTTAGGTTTTCGTGCACTAGTTACCGAGGTCCATTAGAAATGAAAATTGGAGCCAATAGCAAGATGACTGGACCGGAATTTGTCGAGATTATATCCTATACCACCACCTTTCAGCCACACGTCATGGGAATACCGCAGACTAACGCTGGTCCTTTTATTGATATTGATATCCAGTCCCATGCTTAGACGACCTGAAAGGTATGAGTTGATTTCAAAAGGCCCGTTGTTCAGTAATCCATTGGAGGGTTTTTGTGATTTCCTGACGTAGGTGGAAGCCTGATTGTAATTGTCGGTGCTATAACTGGCAACGGGAACAAACCGACCCGCTATCCCACCACTGAAATACATCCTGAAAGAGGGCAAATTGACCACATTGTAGCCGAGCTCCAGTGGCAGTGAAACCATGGTGACTTGATTGTCATTGGCCAATCCATCGTACCGCATACTGACATAATCCCCACCCAGGGACCCGAACATATTTTCATACATAATTTTGTATCTGAAGTAACCACCAGCATTGAGGGTTGGCACATCGTATGATCCGGCTAGAGACAGAAAATCTTTAATTTCCACATTGGTTGCATCAGCCAACATACCAACCTCTATCGAACTGTGTATTCTCGGTCTGATAACCTGTAGCGTGGGGATGCTGTTCAAAATGCTATCCGTGGCATTAACCGAAAGCAAGCTGATATCGCGAATTCCTAATCGTGGTGAGGATGTATGTGGGTCGGAAGGCGCATATGAATAAGCGATCAGCTGCGGATCGTGATCCAGATGGGGAGCGGCTGTTTGTCCGTAGGTTCGTGCCATATCCGAATAAGTCTCCCTATCCTTTAATTCTTGTAGTTGTTCACCGGAAACCGAGATTTCAAGATCCGAATTCAAAGTGGTTTCAAGCGATGAAATTACCGGGGAAATATTTTGTTCTCTTTGCGGAAACGCATCGCGATTATAAGAAGGTTTGGTTGAAGATTCACGATTTTTGGCGGCCATATCTGCCAATTCAAACTCTGCTGACAATCCGGCAGGGTTGTGAGCAGAGCCTTCGCCGGTAACCTGACCCTTGTCTTGCAATGATCTATCTGAGGGTGAATCTGTGTCAAACAGTTCTGGAGCCAAAGGAACGCTTTGTTCTACCTTCGTCCCGGTTTGGTCCACTTTGTTGAGTTTTTCCTCCAGATAGGTTGTTAGATTCTCACCAGAAATCTTATTCTGCTGGATACCGGTATACAGGTTGGTCAATTGCACCAAAAGCAGAATAATCGCTGCCATCTCCACTACCTTCATCATGATCAGTCTGGGGCGGTCATTGAGCCGATCCAGCCTGGAAGATAGCATCTGCCAGTGCTCTTCCTTCCAGGTAGGTTCTGGGAGATTATGCAGGGCTTGTCCCATGGTCTCGTCAAATTCGGCATCCATTTGGGTGTTCAATTCATCGAGTCGCTGAGACATCAAATCCCAGGAATTGTCTGGCCAATCTCTTTCAGCAAGCCTCTCCAGTTGTTGACCGATTTCAGCATCAAAAGCACTATCTTCCAGTTCGAGATTGAGCGCATCGAGTCGGGTTTCAAAAAGATCCCATGCGGGTGGTGCCATGGTATAATCCAGATTAGCCAGGGCTTCTGCAAAATCGGAATCTGGAGAAACATCCTCTGTCTCAGGGACATCCTCTGCGCGCCACAGTTCGTAGAAAACCTCCCAATCAGGGGTCTGAGTGGCCACCAGGTTTTCCAGTGCATTTTTGATGATATGATCCAATCTTGTCAACATCAATGATCCGGACTTAAGTGATGCAGCAATTCCTTCAGTCTGGATCGGGCTTTGACAAGGTTGGAGCGGGAAGTACTCTCAGAGATATCGAGCTTATCGGCGATTTCTCTATGCGAATAACCTTCTACTACGTACAGGTTAAAGACCGTTCGATACGTGGGGGTCAATTGTTGCACAGCGTATAGAATTTCTTTTTCAGTTACTTCTTCGATGGCACTGGGCTGATCATTTTCCACATCAAAAGCCTGCTCGATGGATTCGGTTCTTCTTCTCGACATCTTCCGATAGTGATCGATGGCGGTATTCACCATGATTCTTCGAATCCAGCTAAATAGTGATGTACCCGGTTTATATTTACCAATATACCGGAACACCTTAATAAATCCATCATGCAGTATATCCAGAGCTTCCTCCTCCGTTTTGGAGTACCGGATACAGACCCCCATCATCTTGCCATAGTAAGCCTCGTAAATGATCTTTTGGGCCCATTTTTCCCTTCGGACACACGCCTGGATGATGGATTCCTCATCGTGATCAAGAGTCAGTGCAACATCCATTGTGGTAAGGAATTTCCTTACAATTTACCAAAAATAAAACGACCAAACAACACGCTGTGCTGCCTTAACGCCAAAATAACAATCATCTGATGCCTTATAAAAGATCAATACTTGTTTGTAAATTTGCACATTATTTGATTTTTAGGTTATATACTTTATTTTGACCCACAACAGATTACCAATTTAATGGCAGAAGAACAAAGCACAAATACGAAGATCATAGGACTGGATGGGATGTATGAAAATTATTTCCTGGATTATGCATCATATGTGATCCTGGAACGCGCCATCCCGACCATCGAGGATGGATTGAAACCCGTACAACGACGGATCCTTCATGCCATGTTCCAAATGAATGACGGTCGGTTTCACAAAGTGGCCAACATCATCGGGCAAACAATGCAGTATCATCCCCACGGGGATGCGGCCATCGGTGATGCCCTGGTCAAGCTAGGACAGAAGGAACTCATGATCGACCAGCAAGGTAACTGGGGAAACATCGCCACGGGTGACGGGGCTTCTGCTCCAAGATACATCGAAGCCCGACTCTCGTCTTTTGCCCTCGAAGTCGCTTTCAACAAGGACATTACGGATTGGCAACTGAGTTATGATGGGCGCAAGAAGGAACCCATCCATCTTCCCATGAAATTCCCCTTGTTACTCGTACAGGGAGCGGAAGGCATCGCAGTGGGATTATCCACGCGAATTTTGCCGCACAACTTCAATGAGTTGATCGATGCTTCCATTAAAATATTACAGGATAAAAAATTTAAAATTTATCCCGATTTCCAGACCGGAGGGCTCATGGATGTTTCAGATTACAACGATGGTGAACGCGGAGGCAGGATTAAGGTCAGAGCACTCATCGAGAAAAAAGATAAAAGCACACTGATCATCAAAGATATTCCGTACAGTACTACGACATCCACTTTGATTGATTCAATCCTCAAAGCCAATGATAAGGGGAAAATCAACATCAAAAAGATCACCGACAATACTGCCCGGGAAGTGGAGATCATCATTGATCTGGCTTCAGGACAATCCCCTGAACTTACCATCGAAGCCCTGTATGCCTTTACCAATTGTGAGGTTTCCATTTCACCCAATGCCTGTGTAATCGTCGAAGACAAACCGATGTTCCTCACGGTTTCAGAAATCCTGCGCAGGTCAACCCATCATACCCGAGAGTTGATCCGTGCCGAACTCCTGATACAGGAAAAGGAATGGCTCGACAAATTCCATTTTGCCTCTCTCGAAAAAATTTTTATTGAAAACAAAGTTTATCGTGAAATCGAAGAGGCAGAAACCTGGGAAAGTGTTCTTCAAATCATCGACCACGAAATGCGGCGATATATCGCAGACCCCGATGAAGTCCTTAACCCCGGAGATTCCAGATTGTTGCTCCATCGTCCATTTGTGGAAGATGATATACTGAGACTAACCGAAATCAAGATCAAAAAAATATCTAAATACAATAAGTTTAAAGCAGAGGAGGCTATCCGGCAAATTGAAGAGGAATTGGAAAAGGTGCGGTACCATCTGACGCATTTAACTGAATACTGTATAGCGTACTTTGAAAAACTCAAAGCTAAGTATGGAAAAAATCAAGACCGTAGAACCAAAATAACGACCTTCGGCGAAATAGAAATTCAACAGGTCGTAGCCAACAATTCAAAACTTTATGTGAATGCGGAAGAAGGATTTATCGGCTGGGGTTTGAAAAAAGCCCAATTTATCCGGGAATGTTCTGATATCGATGACGTGATTGCTTTTCGAAAGGATGGAAAATTTCAGGTAAGTCGCATTGGAGAAAAGGTATTTATGGGGAAGGATATTATCCATGCCGACGTCTGGTATCGGGGTGATGAACGAACCACCTACCATATGGTGTATTTTGATGGTAAGACCAAAAGGGCTTATATAAAACGTTTTCAGGTGACTGCGGTTACCCGTGACCGGGAATATGATCTTACCCGGGGATCAGCCGGATCTCGTGTTCTATACTTTTCTGCCCACCCCAATGGCGAATCCGAAGTCATCAGGATCACCCTTTCATCCAACACCCGGGCTCGCAAGAAAGTCTTCGATTTTGATTTTGGCGATTTGGAAATCAAAGGGCGACAGGCTAGTGGCAATATCCTGACCAAATACGCGGTCCGCAAGATAGAGCAAAAAGAACTTGGGGGCTCTACCCTGGACGCACTTAAGGTCTATATGGACGAAGCCACCGGCCAATTGAATATGGAGGAACGAGGTCGATTCGTTGGTGAATTTGAAGGTGCCGATCAGCTCATTGTAATCCACAAGGAGGGTAGTTATGAATTGCTCGAATTCGATCCCAACCTCAGATTACCCGTGGAAAGCGTATATACCGTTACCCGATTCGACCCAGAGGCGAACTGGAATATTTTGTATTTTGATGGGAATAAAAAATGGACCATGATCAAACGGTTTCGAATCGAAACCACCACAACAAGTCAACGATTCCAATTTATTTCGGAACATCGATATTCCAAGTTATATCTGGCTACCTTCGAAGCACAAACCCAGGTAACATACCAGGATCAAAACAAGAATGAATCCGATTTCATTTTTGAAGAATTTATGGATATCAAGGGGTGGAGAGCAATGGGGAATAAGCTGACAGATGGGAAAGTCAAGATACTCTCTACCGTAGAAACAGAATCAGAATCAATACAGAAGGCTTCTGAAGACCACCCCGAAGACAATTCAGAGACAGACGAGGAATATTCCGCAGGGGACACCGTGGATCTGAACATACCCAAAGGGAATCAAGGCAAACTATTTGACTGAGAACATAAGGGTATCAAGCAATTTAAGAATCAGTACCACCACTGTTCACCCTGGTCATTGAGTAGAAAAATCCTGGACAAACTTCGGGTATCTGAAGGAAATTTCAACCAGTAAAATGCCCCTGCCGGAACGTCAGTAAACAAGAGTGGATTTTCATCCCGGCACACCAAGGTGGCATGATCCTTCCATACTCCGTTTTCGTCCAGAAACCGCAGGGTGTACGATTCATCAATATCAAGAACAGCTTTGTTTCCGTTATTGTACTTGAGTACAGGCACGGTAATCAACTTTTCTCTGGATGGTTCGCTGAACTTCAGCTGACCGCCATCCTGCAGAAGAAATGGTTTGCTGACCATATGGTGCTGACCTGCACTATAATAGCCTACCCGATAAATGATGTCCACCCCCATGTTTCGGAAGTGAATACGATCCCCTTCAACTACACCATAATGTATAGGCACCCATTGCCCATAATCCATCACATAGATATATCCCAGCTTAATCTTATCCGGCCAGGACGATCCTACAGGGTACTCGACTTTGGCTACATCGGTATGTTGGCCTGTGGCATCAAACCAATGATCTCCGGACATCTGTGGGATCTGAAACGCATCCCCGTTTAGATAAGGTTTTATTTGACGTGAGAAAGCATCCGTTTTTCGAAAAGTATATCGAACAATTTTTGCCGGGCGACGGTGATTGTCAGAAATGCTAAAATCTGGATCGGAAACCATTTTGCCGACCGCAGGGTTCCAGAACGCTTCAGCAGCATGACTGCCATTTTGTGAACCCCAGTAGGGAATTTCTTCCACAGCTGCGGGTATCCCCCATGTTCGGGTAATCATGGCATTGATCATCGTTTCAATATAGCATCCCCCGTATCTCAACAACAAGATTTCATTGAGTGAGGGATACTTGGTATAGGTATTTGCCATCGCATCGTAATACCACCACTCAGGTAATTGGCCCATAAGGAAGGTAGAATATATACTGACCTGTCGGGTGTCAGCTGCATCAAACCGTGTGTAGTCCGGTGAAGACCAGAGTTTGATACTATCTTTGTAGTGAGGTGCCAGGAAGGACCACCATTTGGATGGAAACTCGTCCATGAATTTGTAAGGTACAAGGTAATTGATCAGTATACTATCAGGAATTGTATGATTCCAGGGATATCTCTCCGCCATTTTCAAAGCATACCGGATTCGATCTGCAAGAAATTCTTCATCGATAAAATCTTCATCCCGGATGGTTTCAAAACGTATCCGACTGGTCGGACTAAGTTGATCCCGAAGCGAATCAATCTGTGACACCGAAAGTTCATCCAGATGTACCATGCTTCTACCCTGGCCTATACTCAGTCGTTGGGATGATTGATGAGGAATTTCCCTGCTAAAGAATTGTATAATTGTATCGATCAAATGACTGTATCTCGAAAGGCTGGTGTCCTGAATTAAAGTTTCTCTGAGCCGTTCATAGTCAATATTCTTTCTGTCAATTTGAGTACAGGAAACCAACACACAAAACACCATTCCAAAGAATAACATACGTCGGTCACTCAACATTTCATAACATTTTGAGCTAATATATCAATTTTTTCATATTTAAATTTAGCTATTTCGCATTTCAACCAATTTATATTATATTCGAATTGCGATTACCCCTAGTGAAGTAATGCGCTATCCAATGGCTTACAATAAACCGACGTCTGGACGTCTTCAATTCATCCTGGCATTGTTGGCTTTGGCAGGATTATATTTAGCCCCCCTTCTATCCCTTCCGGGATTGGGTTCTATTCCGGATTGGTACCAGGATTCATTTATGATTACCTGCATTGCTTTAACCTTCTCTGGAATTGCAATCATCGTGGCCTTTTGGCAAGGCTGGTTCTCTCCCTTTCTCTGGACGCGTATAGATTCAGGGGTTGTCATTTTGACCATATATGTCATGACCCGCACCCTCCTTATGGAGGATCGTCCCCAATCAGCATGGGTTCAGATTACATTCCTACCTGCAATATATTTTCTTGCCAGGCAATTGTGGTATTCAATAAACAGGAAAGGGTTCGGGGTTTTGATGACGATTTTCCTGTTCGCTGGTATTTTAGAAGCTATATATGGATTGGGGCAGTTATACGGGTGGTGGCCCTCCCATCATGACCTTTTCCTATATACAGGTACTTTTACCAATCCAGGTCCTTACAGCGGATGGCTTGCCTGTCTTGTCCCTGTGGCAGTATATGGCATCGTAGAAAAACATTTATTCCATCATTCGAACCGGATGTCTACCATCTCGTGGATTTTCCTGGCATTGGCTATTCTGGTACTTATTCCGGCAGCTTCCCGTGCAGCCATTCTGGCATCAGCAGCTGGATGTATCGTACTCTTATGGGACAGGATCAAACAGTGGACTGTGTTGTCCAATGTCTGGATAAAATCGGCGCTGACCTTGATCATCATAATGGGGTTGATGATCATGTATGTTGCAAAAAAGGATTCCGCTGATGGTCGGTTGCTCATATACAAAGTCACTTCGACCATGGTATCCGAAAAACCTTTATTTGGATGGGGATGGGATGGTTTCCCGATCCATTACAATCAGTTTCAATCGGCATATTTCAGGAATGATGTTGGACTGGAAAGGGAAAAATATCTGGCAGATAGTGCCCTCTATGGGTTCAACGAGTACCTGGAATTTGTAGCGGAAATGGGGCTGATCGGTTTGCTGATCGCTGCAGGAATCACAGTACTGTGTTTGCGGAAATGGCGTGCGGCCAAAAAAAATTCAGCCATCCAACCCCTGCACAGGCTCGGACTTGCGGTACTAGTCACCTGGGGTACTTTCGCATCATTTTCCTATCCCCTTTCTATTCCTGCACTTGCAATACCACTGCCATTTGTCTTTGGCGGGACGATATCCAGTTTCCAAACAAAAATGAACATGAAAATCGGCAATGGCACAGGAATCAATTCTTTTCATCCTAAAATACTGATTTCCTGCTTGATAATGATTTTGGTTTTGCCTTCAGTATATTGGTATGCCAGTTACAAACCCATTGTCACATCATGGACAGAAGCCAATTTGTACCAAGGCCAGAAAAAATATACAGAAGCTAATGAAATTTACCAAGAATTATTGCCCTACCTGGATCGTGAGGGTTGGTTCCTCCAATATGCCGGTAAATCCATGTCCCTGAATCAGCAATTCAATATAAGCTTCAACCTATTGGAGAAGGCTTTGAGATTTAGTTCGGATCCCAACATTTTTACGACACTCGGTATGGATTATACCCTGCAACATAAAAACGATGAAGAATTGATGCAGAGAGCCGAGAATTTATTAAACACCGCAAAGTATATCAGTCCTTACAAATACTATCCCAGGTATTTATTGGCCCAGCATTATTTTATTAACGGTCAGATTGAAAAAGCTAAAGAAGAAGCAGAAAACGTTTTGGCTATTGTACCAAAAATTGCTTCGCCTGCGACCAATGATATGCGGCTCACCATGAAACGACTGGTAGAACAGGAAATTTTAGAAATTGAAAAGACAACAACCCCGGGAGTTGCCCATTAAATTCATTTTTAAACCATTAATTTTTAGACTTATGAAAAACAGGAAAAAAATTTTAATTGGATTGGGAGCCCTGACATTTCTGGCTCTCATGGTTATCAATGTTCAATTGGTTCAAAGCCCTGTAGGTGCTGATGGCGTAGACCTGTCACTGGTAGAATTGACAGCGAGCGCTGCCATCGAAGGGAGCGAAGGTGGTGGAGGGTTCGGAGGTTCCCTGCTTTCATTTTTGCTCGATTTGTGGTATAACTTACTGAACATAGTTTTTGGCGGAGGGGATAAATAACATAAGCTCCGACACCTGTATTTAAACGAATTTCCCCCATCGGTTCATTCTTTTAACACTTTAGGGGGAAGTTCGTTCACAGGCTTATCCAGCCACTCATTGCGTGTCAGATTTTTCTTAATTCAGGCACGGTGACGGTTGATATATTCATACCGAAGGACTACATTACCGGATTCACTCCTGTAGTAGCCTGATTTTTGTGCTTCTCAGACTGATCAGACGATGAATTACCCTTAGCTTACGGGTTCTATTCCAAAAAGCGGGATCCGGGGTATGCGATTATACTTAAATGGTATTCTGACAGGACCAAAAATAATCATCGGGAGATATTCCTCAAATGGGTTTCGAGTGACTCAACGGTAAACGGCTGACCATCCGAAGGTGGGTAATTGCGCATCGCTGTTACCAGTCGGGATGACACACTCCGTGGCTTCATACTAAAGGCATTTTTGATAAACGATAACACAGCTGCAATTTCCTGATCTGAATATTCGGTATTTTCGGACAATCCAGGCATCACCCCGGCAAATTCATATCGTTTGCCACCCACCTCGATTGGTCCCTGTAATCCATACAATGCGATCATTACCAGAGCGCTGTCACGATCTTCCAGATAGGGAGACTGATATAGTGGTGGGGCCAGTTTTTCAATTCCTTTCCCATCTTTCCCATGACACGTGCTACAATTGGATTCAAATATGGCCAGGCCATCATCCCGGGATATCCGTTTAGCACTCCTGGCAAGATATTCCCGTGTCCCCTGGATTTTCTGTTCCACTTCTTCCAGATAACCCAGAAATTTGGGATCGTGCGTGTAGCTTTCTTTCAATGAGCTCAGTAGCTGATTTTCCTCGTCGGGGTATTGGGATAAAGCCATATATAGTGCAAAGGAGCGATTATCGCTTCCCACATTATGTAAGATATTTCTCAGATAACTTACCTGATCCTCAACCTCATCTGCTATATATCGTGTACCTGCTGCCAGGTATATTAAGGTCATTTCGCTCAGGTCCAGACTGTTCTTTAGGATATTGGTATACACATCAGCAAACAGCTCAGTCTGGTTTGAGGTCAGATATTTCACAGCATGGGGTAAGTAACGTCCATGATCCCTGAGGGCAAATTCCAGAATTTCAGCAGGTTGGATTGCATCCAAACCTTCGAGGGTCCAGAATGCGTGGAGAGGAATGTAATAAGCATCCTTATTTCGGAGCAATTCCTTCAAAGCAGGGATACATTCCCTTTTGTTTTCTTCGATGATAATACGCTGAGCATACAACCTCTGCCAGGAATTGGGGTGTTGAAGTAAATTCACAGGATCATCAAAGCTTTGGATGATAGGAATGGATTCTGTCGGTGCATCAGCAGGAAGAATACGAAAGATCCTGCCCAAATCATCGATAGTGTCCAACCCAAACTCCTCATACTGCCGTTTTAAATAGCCGGTCATATACGTTTTATGCTGGATGATACCCCGGTGCATGTCCAGAATATAAATCAACCCATCGGGTCCAATCCGGAGACTCACCGGCCGAAAAGCCGGATCGGAAGATATCAGAAATTCTTCGTTTTTGTAATATTGTTCGCCCGATATTCGGACACCATCGGTAGTCAGGATATTGCGCTTAATAAGATTTACCTCCGGACCGCAGGCAAAACCCTGACCATCAAAATCTCCATGATATCGATGCCCTGTATAATATATAGGTCCCGATGCGGAGGTGAAATGACGAAGCTTTTGCGTAATCGAATCCAGAACGCCATCTACATAACCCCGATTCACCGGTGTAAATTGAAGGGGATACACCGATTGGTCATTCACCACATTGACACTTACGCCTGGTGGATAGACCAGGTTCGGGTTTTGATCCAGGATTCCGGGTATAAAATAATCACCCTGAAATTGGTTTGAATTATTGTTGTAATAGAGCCTGCCGTCTTCATCGTAGCTTATACCCCACTGACCCCTTGGAAAAATATATTCCTTTTCCCACTTATGGTTACGATACCGGTACCGTGCATTTGATTTGGCATTATAGTACCAATTATCAATATTGTACATCAAACCATTGGGTTGATGTTCGACATTTCCACCCAGGGCATATGTACTGTCCACCAATACCTTCTTACCGGGTTGATCCTTATCATTTATGGGAACCCACCACAAATTGGGTGGAACTGCGTAAAGCAATCCTCCCCGGGCAAATGCGATAGACCGAGGCATCACCAGGCCATCCAGAAATATTTTCTTGTCGTCCATGACTCCATTACCATCCAGGTCTGACAGGATAGAGATCTGTCCCACGGGATCATCCTCCAGGCTTCCCACATAATCCGTCATGTAACCTATCATCTCCACAACCCACAACCTGCCCTGTTCATCGAAAATGGCGTCGACGGGTGCGACAACCTGGGGTTCTGCTGCTACGGCTTCAATTCGGTATCCATCCTGAATCTGAAAAGATGACAAATCAACCTCCACTTCCATCCCGGCTTCCTTCGGATGTGAATTGCAGGACCATCCCATACTACAGATTAACAATACGACGGTCAGATAAAGGACATTGGTGAAATACTGCCTTACAATAATCATGGAAATAACTCGAAATTTGAGTTTGAAGTGGTAGTGGGTGATAGCAGACTCGAACTGCTGACCCCTGCCCTGTCAAGGCAGTGCTCTAAACCAACTGAGCTAATCACCCAATCACACGCTTTAAATGCGGTCCAAAATTATAAAAAAAATTGAAACTACAAGCGGGTTGCCTTTTTTACAAGAAATCATCTGCTTTTCGGTAAGCATCGATCAATTTTTGTTCTCCTTCCTTCCCACTTTGACTAAGGCCATGCTCCATCCCAACCACGCCTTTAAAGCCTTTGTTGTACAGATGTTTGAAGAAGTTCTGATAATTTATTTCCCCTGTGTATGGTTCACGTCTTCCAGGATTGTCCCCTACCTGAAAGTATGCAATTTCATCCCAGGTCCAGTCCACATGTTGAATCAGATGACCTTCATTTTTTTGCTGATGGTAGGCATCAAAAAGTATTTTACAGGCTGGACTATCTACCGCCTTACAAATCAAATAAGCCTGGGGTGAATACCGAAGGAACAAATCAGGGGTATCACTCAATGGCTCCAGGACCATAACAAGGCCGTGTGGCTCAAATATGTCACACGCCTTCTTCAAAGTTTCGATAACATTCGCAGTCTGAATGTCCAGGGGTAGATGTCGTTCAAAATTTCCGGGTACCACGGTCATCCAGGTTGCATTCACGCGTTTGGCTACCTCCACAGCCCGACGACATCCATCGAGAAAAATATCCTCGTGCTCCTTCTTTCCTGCTGCCAGTGTATTGGCCCCATTCCCTCCTTTGTCAATCACGAAAACCCCCATTTGCATATTGAGATCGGACAGTGTTTTTCCAATCCGCTCCTGTTCCTCCACAGGACGTTTCATCATTCCATTGTCTTCTATCGCCCGAAACCCCTGATCGGCCATAAACTTTATCTGATCCACAAAATCATCCCCGGCATGGTGACGAAACATTCCATTGTGGGGAGCATACATCAGGTTAAACGGTTTGTCAACTTGCGCTGTTGAATCCTTGGCAGATGCTTTGAACCCGGAAGTTATTCCCAGCCCCGACGCACCCAAAACCGTATTTTTTACAAAATTTCGACGTTTCATAAAGTGTTATCTTATTTAAAAATTGAAAAGATCGTGATTGTACTTCATCGCTAAAATACTATTTTTACGCTGGTTGCCAACCGGGAACTTATTTTATTGTCAGAAATAGCACGAATTTTCAAGATGACATTAAATTTTACCTTCCCATAGAACCAAGGTTTCAGCGCAACCCTGTCAGTTATATTCAATTTTGGCATTTTAAAAATGAAGATCAAGAAGGAAAAATTATGCAAGAATCAAGGATGCATTTATTAAAAATCATCATCGTATTGGGATTGCTTATCCCTTTTACCACTTATTCCCAGGAGACCTATACGGAATCAATACCCGGTTCGGATCAAAAATTTGAAATGGTTAAAATCCCCGGTGGGAGTTATACGCTGACTATAGCTGGAAAAAGTTATGAAGTGGAACTCAGTCCATATTGGATCGCCAAAACCGAATTGACTCACGATATATTCTCCATTTTCGACCAGGATGAAAGCATAAGTCGTGATGTGGTGGTCGATGCGGTTACCCGACCAAGTCCGCAATACGAGGATCTTACCTGGGGAATGGGGCGACATGGTGGGTTTCCTGCAAATAGTATGTCGCTCTATGCTGCAGTGATGGTAAGCAAATGGATTTACCAGAAGACCGGACACTTTTATCGCCCACCCACCGAAGCCGAATGGCAGGTTGCCTGTCAATTGGGGAAAAACGACGAAATGAACCTCCAGAGAATTGCCGTATTTGCTGACAATAGTGATGACAAATACCGCAAAGTGGGCTCAAGAGGAAAAGATGAACTCGGTCTGAGTGATATGCTGGGTAACGTAGCGGAATGGACGGTAGATGCCTACCAGGAAGATTATCAGACCGTCATAGACGCTTCAGGTAAAAAAGATCCCCATTTAATCCCGGATTCCAGAAGGACTGCTGTGACACTCAAAGGAGGACATTATCAGTCAACCTCAGATGAGCTGGGATGTGCAGAGCGTATCAAATCCGAAAGGTGGTGGAACCAGAGAGACCCCCAGATTCCCAAGAGTCGATGGTGGTATACAGATGCTCCTTTTGCGGGTATCCGGTTGGTTCGACCGGTCGATCAGCCAAGTGAGGCTGAAATCGAAGCTTATTATGATAAATTTTTACAATAATAATGGTTTTTTAACTAAATTGGCGGTTGAACTAATCATCACAAACCAAAATTTATGAAGACAAACAAGATAGATCGAAGAAAATTCGTGAAGCAAACAGCCGCGGTGACAGGGGGTCTCATGGCCGTTCCGTTCGCAGCTTCAGCCGGTTTCTATACTGAGAAAGCGCCAGCACCAATCAGAGTAGCGCTCGTGGGATGCGGGGGGCGCGGAACAGGGGCCGCAGTTCAGGCTTTAAATGCACATCCTGATGTCAAGCTCGTTGCTATGGCCGATGCGTTCAGGGACAGGTTGGACAATAGCCTGAAAAACATCAAAGAAGAAGTAGATAATGCCCAATCCAGGGTCGAAGTTCCAGAAAGCCGAAAATTCACAGGTTTTGAAGCTTATAAAAAAGCCATCCAGGAAGCCGATGTGGTAATCCTTACCACGCCCCCCGGTTTTCGCCCTATCCATTTCAAGGAAGCTGTAAAGCAGGGGAAACATATTTTTATGGAAAAACCTGTGGCTACTGATCCTGCTGGAATTCTTTCCGTACTGGAAACAGCCAAAGAAGCTCGAAACAAAAAATTGAATGTCATCGTCGGATTGCAAAGACGGTATCAGAATTCCTATCTGGAACTGTTGAAAAGGTACCAGGATGGTATGATCGGGGATATCACTTCAGCTCAGGTTTACTGGAATAGCCGGGGAGTGTGGGTTCGTGAGAGACAACCCAGTCAGAACGAAATGGAATATCAGATGCGCAATTGGTATTACTTTAATTGGTTGTGCGGAGATCACATCGTCGAACAACACATTCACAATATGGACGTGGTGAATTGGTTCAAACAGGATTACCCGACCATAGCACAAGGTATGGGCGGTCGAACTGTACGCGTAGGACCGAACTTTGGAGAAATTTTTGACCATCATTTTGTGGAATATCAATACGCTGACGGTGTCATCATGAACTCTCAATGCAGGCATCAACCGGGTACCATGAGTCGCGTTGACGAGGTCATAATTGGAAGCAAAGGAAGAATCCATTTTGGTGCTGGTAAAATAGAAAGCCTGGATGGTAAGGTCCTGTATGAATTTGACAAGTCAAAAGAAAACAATCCATACCAAACCGAACATGACGTTTTGTTTGATGCCATTTCAAAAGGTGAGTACAAATTTGATGACACAGAACATGGAGCACACACCACCCTCACTGCCATTGTTGGACGGATGGCCACCTATTCAGGTCAGGTCATTAATCAACAAACAGCACTCCAATCGGGAATAAGCATTCAGCCTGAAACGTATGCATGGGATGCCACACCTCCTGTACTGCCTGGTGAGAATGGACTTTATCCATGTGCCGTCCCCGGAGAGACTGCATATTTCAAATCATAGCGACCATAGAGCCACTACATTAAGAATGAAAGCCCGCTGCCTACGCAACGGGCTTTTTTAATTGCTCGTCATGGCCAACACCTCCTTTATAAAATAGGCATTCGAATTTTTTATTTTTAAAATATCACACGCACAAAATAGATTATAAAGTAGTATCCCAGGACGTTTCAGGTGGAAATAAATTAAAATTTCCGACTACAGACTCAGTTTCTTTGCATAATAATATAATCATATCTGCGTTTTTATTCTATAACTAAAAACATTGAATTATGAGCGCAATGAGAGATAAGATTAAAGGGAACTGGAATATAGTAAAAGGTAAATTGAAGCAGCAATACGCCGATCTTACCGACGACGATCTTCAGTACGTGGAAGGCCAGGAAGACGAATTGTTGGGTCGAATCCAGCGAAGAACCGGACGTACCAAGGATGAGGTAAAAAAATTTATTGATAATTTGTAACGGCCGATAGATAAGAGCCATTCAAAATGCCACTGGTCGAAGTACTGGTGGCATTTTTTTTGTAATTTTCCTAAAAATCCATGGTTGGAAACAGATAATCCAGAATAATGAGCAAAAATAATTTCGCACTAAGCATCAACCCATTCAATGGAGAGACGATCAGAAGATATTCCTATCATTCCCGGCAAGAGATTGAACGGAAAATAGAAGGTGCCCAACAAGCATTTGAAAGCTGGCGCCATGTTCAAATCAATCACCGTTGTCAGTTATTGCTTGGCGTAGCCGATATCCTCGATCAATATAAGCATCAATATGCCCGGGTGATCACCATGGAAATGGGGAAACCCATCATCCAATCCGAAGCTGAGATCGAAAAATGTGCCTGGGTATGTAGGTACTATGTGGAGAATGCCGAAATCATGCTACAACCAGAGAATATAAAGACCGATGCTTCTGAAAGTTACATTCGATACGATCCCTTGGGTGTTATTCTGGCCGTAATGCCCTGGAATTACCCTTTCTGGCAGGTTTTTCGATTTGCCGCACCCAACCTTCTGGCCGGGAATACGGCCCTTCTCAAGCATGCATCCAATGTAAGCGGTTGTGCTCTCGAACTTGAAAATATATTTCTGAAAGCCGGATTTCCTGAAGGAGTTTTTCAGAGCATGATAGCTCGTTCCAGTGAAATATCCACGGTGATCGAGCATCCCTCCATCAAGGCTACAACGCTTACAGGCAGTATGCCTGCCGGGCAGGCGGTGGCCAGTCAATGCGGGAAAAATATCAAAAAATCCGTATTGGAATTGGGTGGCAGCAATGCCTGTGTGATTTTTGAAGACGCCGACCTTGACAACTGTATGGAAACTTTGGTCCAAGCCCGTTTTCAAAATACAGGTCAGAGTTGCATCGCAGGGAAAAGATTTATTGTACTACCTGGAATATATGAGGCATTTATCACGCGCTTTAGGGAAGCGGTGGCCTCGCTCAAAACCGGAGATCCTCTTGATCGAGATACAGAAATCGGTCCTATGGCTTCCAAAGACCTCGCCAATGATCTCCAGGATCAGTTGGATAGATCGGTAGCATTAGGAGCAAAAATTATACTGGGAGGTAGCCACAAAAATGCCTTCTTTACCCCTACTATTGTCAATGAGGTGGAACCTGGTATGCCTGTATTTGACGAGGAAACCTTCGGACCAGTAGCGGCAGTGATCCGGGCTCGAAATCGGGAACATGCCATTGAATTGGTTAATCAATCAAATTTTGGTCTGGGTGTATCCTTTTTTACTGCGGATATCGATTCAGTGATCCAGTATATCCCACTTGTAGATGATGGTGCAGTATTTATCAACGACTTTGTGAAATCGGATCCCCGACTTCCATTCGGCGGCACCAAGATTTCGGGGTATGGTCGGGAACTTTCTCTGGTCGGAATACGAGAATTCACAAACATAAAAACGGTGTACATTAAGTAGGTGACCGATCCAATGTCTTTGTCTTACAGAACTGCTGAGCTAAAAACTTGTTTTTGTAAAGATGCTGGGCTCTGACTTCCCATCATCCATACGGTCTTACCTCATACCTTCCGATCAGGGAATGTCGAGCGACAAATGACCCCATGCACCTTTGGCTGCCTGTACATTACAAACCTCCAACAGCATATCGATCCTTGAACACACCAATTTGACCCGGTGTCAAACAACAAGCAATAAATCACCTATCCAAGAATTTGACCTGTTCCGTTGTTTCCTATCTGATCCTGTAATTCTGGATGAACAAGGGAAAGATTACTTTCTCGTAAACTTACGGTACAATGCCAACAAAATGATAGAACCGATTACTGCCAGGAGAAAACTTCCAAAGTTAAAACCCGTCACATCACCCAGACCCAGAAGTCGTCCGATCCAACCCCCCAGCATCGCTCCCAGGATCCCAATAATAATGCTTCCAATCCAACCTCCCGGATCTTTACCAGGATGAATCAATTTGGCGATAGCTCCTGCTATAAGGCCAAAAATCAACCATGCTAACCAATTACTCATATGTACACCAATTTATTTTAAATAAAACATCCATTTTCCTTATCCTTTCATCAAGACAAAACACATAGATACTCTGAATTAAACATCCAAGCGACTCGTAATAATGTTACAAATACTGTAACATTCATGCTAGCTTACTTTCTCCGTCATATATTACAGCAATAGCCCGAGATTTTCGAATTTTTATGCTTCTAAATGAATAAGACAGAACTTTTGGGACTCATTGCTAAATCAAATCCCTGATGTCATTTTCCTAACCTCTTTATACAGATACGATCAAGCTATGTTCTACTCCCCCAGTTCACCATCCTTCTAACCTCACTAAAAATAACAAAATAAACCATAAACATCATCCAATCAGAAACTAATTTTTTATAAAAACATTGAAAAAGCTGAAGTTAGGAATTTTAATCCATGGAAAAGCACACTGACACGGTCTCCAAATTTGACACCCAGGACTATCCCATCCTTTTATTTGATTCCTACTGCCTGATATGTAATGGTTTTGTACAATGGATAATCAGAAGGGACAAAAGAAATGTGTTCAAATTTTCAGGCTTGCAATCCGAAAGGGCTATCGGTGAAATTACCCGGCGCAATCTGATTCTTCCAAAAAACGATACGGTGATTCTCCTGTACCCTCACCAAAGTTTGATCCAATCGGAAGCTGTATTGGAAGTTCTCCAGGTTATTGGTTTTCCGGCATTTCTGCTCCATATCCTTGGTAAAATCCCCCGCACCTGGAGAGATTATATCTATTCGCTTGTAGCCAGGTATCGTTTTTCCATATTCCCTAAAAGAACTTCCTGCCCACTTCCCTCACCTTCTGAATCCCACAGGTTTATTTGAATTCAGGAATTCCAAAATCAACATTTTTAATATCTTGAGGCCTTCAAAGATCCCAATGGGCTTAAATCAGGAAGTATGAACCTCAGGAATTACATATATTGTGTGTTGATTTACATAATCTCCACCAATCTTCTTTTTGCCCAAAATATTCGTACCGATCAGGAGATTCAAGTGGAATTTCCGGAAAACACCATTCAATCTATTCCCTTTCAGGTAAATATTAGCCTGGAAGATCCCTACAACGGTCCATTGGACATAAATATTCACGGAGATAAACAAGAAGTAGATTTTAAAAACGGGCAAGGAAAATTGGAAATCACGACAATGGATAACCAATTATTATCCATTGAAATACTTGGCCAACGATTCGATTACCACACCAAACCGATCCCACTCTGGTGGTCGATCTTTCCTCCCTTACTCGCCATTGCACTGGCTTTGATATTCAGGGAGGTGGTAACTTCTCTTTTTGCAGGTATACTTTTCGGCGCTGTTTTGCTGGGGATCTATGCGGATGGGTTTAAAGGAATATTATATGGTTTTATGCGAACCATAGATCATTTTATTTTGGAAGCTCTCTCCGATAGTGGACATATGTCGATCATTATATTTTCCATGCTGATTGGGGGGACTGTGGCGGTCATATCCAGGAATGGAGGCATGCAGGGCATTGTGAATATTATTGCCTTGCGAGCCAGGAATGTTCGATCGGGACAGTTTTCGACGTGGTTGCTTGGCGTGGTGATATTTTTTGACGATTATGCCAATTCGCTAGTTGTAGGGAATACCATGAGGCCGGTGACAGATAGACTGAAGATTTCACGGGAAAAACTGGCTTATATCGTCGATTCAACAGCCGCCCCCATAGCCTCCGTTGCTTTTGTCACAACCTGGATCGGAGCGGAATTGGGTTATATACAAGATGCCATTCAAAATCTGAGCACACTAGATGAGGGTGTTTACACGGTCTTTCTTTCCTCCCTCCAATATGCATTCTATCCGGTGTTTGCTTTAATTTTTATCCTGTTCATCATCTTTTTGAACAAAGATTTTGGTCCCATGTACCGGGCAGAGAAGAGAGCCCGTACCACTGGACTGGTATCTTCTGTCCAGACTCTGACAAAACTGGATCACGATGACCTCTCTGAATTTACGATGAAAGAGGGGATCCCTGCCCGGTGGTACAATGCCGGTATTCCCATCTTCGTAATTATCGGAGGCACTATAGCAGGTTTGATATATACCGGATGGAACCAGGAGATATGGGAGGACCCCGATCTTACCCTTGGTGTAAAAATGTCGGAAATCATAGGGGGTTCAGATTCTTATTTGGCTTTAATGTGGTCTTCACTGGCGGGTTTGCTGATGGCGGCCATTTTGAGTATGGGTCAGAAAAGTATGAAACTGGGGGAGGTCATTGTGACAGCCACCAAGGGGTTCAAAACCATGTTCGACGCCATTATTATTCTTACCCTGGCATGGAGTTTGGCAGCGATAACCGCCGAACTTCATACTGCAGAATTTCTTACTGGATTACTGGTGGGGAATGTTCCCCCGGTTTTGATCCCAGCAATTACGCTAGTTTTGGCGGCGTTGATCGCGTTTTCGACAGGTACTTCCTGGGGTACTATGGCTATCCTTTACCCGATAATTTTACCTACGGCCTGGATCATGACCGAATCAGCCGGCTATGATTACGGAACAAGCCTGATGATTTTTCACAATGTCACCGCATCGGTCCTGGCAGGCAGCGTTTTGGGTGATCATTGTTCCCCTATTTCCGATACAACCATTCTCAGTTCCCTGGCTTCTTCGTGCAACCACATTGATCATGTGCGGACGCAATTGCCCTATGCCCTGACCATAGGAGCTGTAGCTTTGACTTTGGGAACCTTGCCTGCGGCATTTGGAATTCCCCCCTGGATTTTGTTTGCAATAGGGATCCTGGTTTTGTATTTCATTGTAAGATTGTTCGGCAAATCAGTGCCCGAGCCCGTAGAATCTTAGTCCAAAAATCTATTATATGAAAATCTCCGTCCATTGAAATATCAATTATTGATAGGAATTTATGGGATTCGTATATATGTCAAAATGGCCTCTGTACAAGCATTAACAATTTTTTTCGCAAACGATTAAGGAAAAATTTCACATTAGTCACAATAAACATTAACTTCCCACCTTAATTTTTTTCACACCCGAATTTCCTATGGGAAAAGGAAAGTGTTACCGATTTGTGATTTCTAAACTTACATTATGAACCGAAAACATCCGTTGATTCTACTAATTCTCCTTTTTATTTCAATAAGCCTGACTTTGCAGGCTGAAATGGCCAACCCGACGGATCCATTTCCCCAAAAACCCCATGTTTTGATCTATACCAAAAACGGGGAGGGCTATGTCCATAAAAATATTGAAAACAGCGTACAGGCACTGAAAAAGCTTCTGGATGAAAATGATATGACTTACGAAGCAAGCGAAGATCCTTCACTTTTCACCTCGGAGAAACTCAAACAATTCGATGTATTGATTTTCTCCAATACCAATAATGAGGCGTTCGATAATGACATGCAGCGTAAAGCTTTTCAGGAATACATACAAAATGGAGGCGGATTCGTCGGCATCCATTCCGCAAGTGGGTCCGAAAGAGCCTGGCCCTGGTTTTGGGCAATGCTTGGGGGTAAATTTTATCGACATTCCAAATTTCAAAGTTTCAATGTGGTCAAAATCGACCCTGATCACCCCTCCGCCACCCCGGTTCCTGATTATTGGGAACGCGAGGATGAAAGTTACTACCTCAAGGAACTCAACCCCGGCATCCATGTTATCCTGGCTACTGACCTCACTTCCATTGATGACCCACAGGCGCACGAAGAATATCCGGCAAATACTTTTGGCAAATATTTTCCCGTCACATGGTGCCATAATTTTGATGGCGGATATCAATGGTATACCTCTTTGGGACATCTGCCCGAACACTATGACGATCCCGTTTTTATGAACCACATCCTCGGAGGCATCCAATGGGTACTGGAGGCGCGTTCAAAACCTTAACTCAGACACAATTTCCACACTATGAAAAGAAGAAAATTTATCAAAAACAGTACACTTGGTACCGCAGCAGCCATTGTCGTTCCCCAGATAGTACCATCCAGGGTATTAGGGAAATACGCGCCGAGCAATATGATTCAAATTGGTCAGATAGGATTTGGTCGAATAGCGATGAGTCACGACCTTCCGGAAACAATCAAGCACACCGATATGGCCAGAGTGGTAGCCGTTTCCGATGTAGATCGTAAACGCATGGATCTGGGCAAAAAATGGATCCAGGATTTTTATAAAGAGATGAATAAAGGGGATGAATATATGCAGGTGGCGACCCATCAGGATTACCGCGATCTACTGGCAGATCCCACCATTGATGCTGTGATCATTAGCACACCCGATCATTGGCATGCACAGCCAGCCATGGAAGCCGCCCTTTCCGGTAAGGATATCTATCTCCAAAAGCCCACATCCCTGACCATAGAGGAAGGTCGTATGATGAGCAATACCATCCATCAAACCGGTGCGGTTTTTCAATTGGGGAGTCAGCAACGCTCTCTGAACCCCTGGCCTCAGTTTCACAAAGCCTGTGAACTGGTACGGAACGGTCGAATCGGTGAAATAAAAAAGGTAAAAATCGGTTTGCCGGGAGATCCCGGAGGAGAGGAGGAACCCCCCATGCCGATTCCGGAAAATCTCGACTACGATATGTGGCTGGGATCTACCCCTCAGGTATACTACACCGAAAAAAGAGTTCATCCGCAAGAAGGATTTTCACGACCAGGTTGGCTGCGATGTGAACAATTCGGTGCAGGAATGATAACAGGATGGGGTGTTCATCATATTGACATAGCACACTGGGGTATGGGAACCGAGTTTACCGGTCCGGTAGAAATGGAAGCTACCGCCCAATTTCCCAAATCAGGATTGTGGAACGTCCATGGCGATTTTCACGTCCAGGCCCTATATCCCCATGGGGCGGAAATGGAAGTAAGCGGAGATTTTCCCAACGGTATCCGGTTCGAAGGTACGGAAGGATGGATTTTTGTCACTAGAGGAAATGTCCAGGTAACCGCTTCCGATCCGACCGGTGCATCATCGAAGGATAGTCCGTTGCAGGCTAGTGACCCCAGCATTCTGGCTTCTGAAATTGGTCCGGAAGAACTTCATCTTTATAAAAGCCCGGAACAACACCGCAACTGGCTCGATTGTATCAAAACCAGGGAAATGACCATTTCTCCTGCTGAAGTGGCACACCGTTCCTGTTCGGCTTGCCTGGTATTTCACATCGCTATGAAAATTCCTGGTAAATTGTATTGGGATCCGGTCACCGAGCGTTTCAAAAACAACGACCAAGCTAACCAAATGCTGGCCAGGCACCAACGCCACCCCTATGGTGCCCAATTCGCACAAAATTTTGTAAAAACACCATAAACCATGACTCGAAACCTACTTCTATTCCTTACATGTTCACTTTTCGTGATGGGATGTCAGACTAATCCGGAACAATCCTCATCTGAGCCTCCACTGGCTACCTTAATGACGCTCGATCCCGGTCATTTTCATTCCGCACTGGTACAGAAAAACATGTACCCTCAAGTGGATTCCCACGCTTATGTTTTCGCCCCGGAAGGCGGAGATGTACAGTCACATCTTCAACGAATAGAGCAATATAACAACCGGCCCGAAAACCCTACCCATTGGAATGAAGTAGTATATACAGGACCGGATTTTGCGGAACGGATGTTTCGTGAGAAGCCTGGAAATGTGATGATTGTCGCAGGAAACAACCAGAAAAAGACAAATTACATCCTTCGGGCTGTACAGGAAGGAATTCATGTTTATGCCGACAAGCCCATGGCCATCAATGGCAATAACTACGAAACGCTGGTTCAGGCCTTTGAGACCGCAGAAGAAAAAGGTCTGTTAATATACGATATCATGACCGAACGGTTCGAGATAACGACCATCCTTCAGCGAAGGCTATCACAATTTGAGGAAATCTTCGGTCAGATTGCCGAAAACAGCGCCGACAATCCGGCAATAACCAAGGAAAGCGTTCACCATTTTGCTAAAATGGTATCCGGGTCTCCGCTCATCCGTCCAGCATGGTTTTTTGATGTGGAACAACAAGGAGCTGGTATCGTGGATGTTTCGACCCACCTCGTAGACTTGATTATGTGGTCGCTTTTCCCTGAAATGGAATTGAAACCCAACGACGCAGAGGTGGTTCATGCCCGACAATGGGCTACTGATCTCACGCCCGACCAGTTTAAAAAAGTAACCGGGCTTGACAGCTATCCAGACTACCTTCAAAAGGATGTCATTGAGGATTCCAAACTTCATGTACTTTCCAATGGAGAAATTACATTTAGCATAAAAGGGGTATATGGAAAATCTTCTGTCATCTGGGATTTTGAAGCACCTCCGGGAGGTATGGACACCCATTTCTCCTTGTTTCGGGGAACCAAATCCAATTTGGCCATAAGACAGGATGCATCCACGGAGTTCGTCCCTGAATTATTCGTTCAGCCACACGGCACGGTGGATCGCGATGCCTGGGAATCCAGTATGAGTAGTGTATTGGAGCAGATTCAGGAGGAATGGCCAGGGATAGGATTTGAATATATAAATGGAGAATTTCATATCACGATACCGGAGGAATATCGAGTGGGACACGAAGCGCATTTCACCGAAGTGACGGAAAAATTTCTGGAATACCTGGAAAAAGGTGTTCTCCCTCAATGGGAGAAGGATTTTATGATCACCAAATACTTTATTACCACGAAAGCGTATGAAAAAAGCCTGTCGGAACTTCCGCAATAGCGTGATTCTTCTTATACCACAAACTCTGGCATCATGAAAGTGTTGATGATAATTCCCATTTTCATGGTGAACCTGGCCGTAACAGTTTCATCACAGACACCAGAAGTCACTACCGTGTCTTTTGTCATTCCATCGCAGGGTACGGGATTGAGTGATCTGGTATTTCATCAGGAGATTGATGGAGTCAAACTTTATGACAACAATGGGAAATTAACCTGGCAACTTTATCAAAAAATAAATGGAAGCTGGACACCCAAACCTTCACAGGTGGTTCAGGGTGCAACCAATTTGTTGTATGGAAGGTACGATGATACCAATTCCAAAGGCCAGGCAATAGAGTTTCAGTGGAAAAGAGAGGAAGGACAGGTTGACAGTGGAATTACCTTACAAGATGATGGTAAATCCATCCACTTTTTGTCGGGAGATTCCGTAATCATGACTTACCGCTATGCGTTGATGCCGGTTCCTGAGGGGGTGTCTCAGATATACAGCCGAAGTGGGTTTGTCCATCCCTTAAAAACGCCATCGGGGAATCTCTTGTCCCGGATCCAGCCTCCCGACCATTACCACCATTACGGATTATGGCATCCATGGACCCATACTACATTTGATGGAGAAGAAATAGATTTCTGGAACCTCAATAAAGGTCAGGGAACAGTGAAACACCGGGAAATAGTCAAATGGTCACAGGGTTCGTTATTCTCCGAATTGACCGTACTGCTGGATCATGTGATCCATCCGGGAAGAGGGGAAAAAACTGTACTTAAAGAACTCCGAACTTACCGACTCTGGGCCCCAGCACCATCGGGCAATTATTATACTTTGGATGTTATTTATCACATGAACCCTTCCGCTTCCGAGCCATTAACCATCAACGAATACCGATACCAGGGATTTTCTCTGCGGGGTCCTGCGCACTGGTCTGATGACAATGTGAAACTGTTGACTTCGGAGGGTTATTCCAAGTCGGATGGGAACGCAACCAGAGCACGCTGGATTAAAATTCACGGCCCCGGAGATCGGATCGGTAATAGTACTGTCGTTTTTATGACCAATCCTGCCAACTTCAATTTTCCGGAACAAATCAGGATTTGGCCCACGGGTACCAATGGGGGAAAAGAAAATGTGTTTATCAATTTCAATCCGGCACAGGATCGGGACTGGGTCCTGAAACCCGGACAAACCTACACCCTACAGTATAGAGTCATAATGGCTGATCAGGATTTTACCACCGAGCAATTGGATCAACTGTGGCGTCTTTACACGAAAACCAGTAGTGATATGTAATTCCACTCAGTGTGGAAATCCAATTCATTACTATAGAGAATTTCAACGAACCGGGGCACTGCGATCGGAATGAATCTATGCGTTTTATTCAGGGCTCTGGAATTCTTCGGGACGTATAGGGTAAACTGTCGAATATGGTGACCTTTATCGCTATACGACAAAATACCAATCACTTCTTTTTACATTTGTCCGTATGGTTCATTGCCAGGGATTCAATGGGTTTTGAATGCCTGGATACTGATGGTGGATAGGTGATGGTGGATGGTGGATTGATGACATGAGCTTCCAGATCCTCCCTGCGGTCGGCTCACGAAGTGCACAAGGTGGGCTCACGAAACGTCTGAATGGATGCGCTTCCATATCGCTACCCAAATAAAAATCAGCCATTCGGCCGTTTTTATTTCGACTTCCGTGCTCACGAATCGCACGAGGTTGGCTTCCATACGGACACAGTACGAATTCGTCGGACATTGCCTGCGATTTGGAAGCGCAGGCCTTATATTCGAAAGTCTATCGATATAAACTGGAGATGTTTAACTTTCCGAATCACTCAGGTAAATTTCGAATTGATCAAATGCAAGGTTATTTCAGATAATCACAATAACCCTGGACTAAAACCGCTGAATTTTTATCATAAAATATTGTAATCCATTCAAATGCCTAAATCCGAGTAGGCCCTAATTAAAAAGGATAGGCACTTCGGCCATATGTCCCATCTCCGGGAATTCCAAGTCAACATATATTCCTATATTTATCAGCAAATACTATTTCATCTCAGGCCTATGCCCACATTTCATTCAAATCATGGTTGAAATTAAATTGCAGACATCCCACTTACTCAGACACCTTTTCATATGTGTCTTCGTAGTATCCGGATTAATTTCTTGTAGTCGTCGAAGCTCCCTGGTTGACCATCAACCCACCCTTGGTCCTATCATTGAGAATGGGGAAGCGCAAATTGTCCCCGAATTTTCTGATGCCGACCGATACATCAGACATGATCTTTGGGTAGAGACGGAATTTGACACGGATGGCGATGGCAAACCCGACAGAATGCATGTATCGGTCACGCGGCCCTATCAAACTGACTCAATGAATTTGAAATTGCCGGTAATATATGTTACGAGTCCCTATTTTGCGGGAACAGCTGGCAATAATCCGGAAATATTCTGGGATGTTAAACATGAATTGGGTGAAACGCCGCCACCTCGAAAACATCCGGACCCGATTGCTTATCGTGGTGATCAGTTGCGTCCGGTCATTTCACAATCGCATGTTAGGGAATGGGTTCCCCGAGGCTATATCGTGGTTCATTCTTCTTCCCCGGGAACCGGATTATCGGATGGATCACCCACCGTAGGTGGTCAAAATGAAACTTTGGCCCCCAAAGCTGTTGTCGATTGGTTGTGTGGCAGAGCAAAAGGTTATTCAACCCGAACCGGCTTTGAAGAGGTAAAAGCATACTGGTCCACGGGCAAAGTGGGCATGACAGGAACATCGTACAACGGTACGCTACCATTGGCTGCAGCCACTACAGGAGTGGAAGGCCTGGAAGCCATCATCCCCATTGCTCCCAATACATCCTATTACCATTACTACCGTTCTCATGGGCTGGTACGTTCCCCCGGGGGGTACCTAGGGGAAGACGCCGATGTATTGTATGATTTTATTCATAGTGGTCTGCCCGCCAAGCGCGCATTTGCAGATTCTGTATACCGCGATATCGAGATGGCCGAGGGTATGGATCGTATTACAGGAGATTACAACGAATTTTGGGCTGAGAGGGATTATCTCCACCATATGTCCTCGATGAAAGCAGCGCTTTTGATGGCACATGGATTCAATGACTGGAACGTAATGCCTGAACACAGCTACCGGATTTACAAAAAAGCACGGGAAATGGGTATTCCCGCCAAAATATATTATCATCAGGATGGACATGGAGGTCCTCCACCAATGTGGATGATGAACCGATGGTTTACCCGGTTTTTGCATGGAGTGGAAAATGGTGTGGAGGATGAACCCCGTTCATGGATTGTCAGGGAAGGCGATGATCGTACCCGCCCCAGGGCTTATGCCGAATACCCTCATCCCGATGCCCGGGACGTAGAACTTTACCTATGGCCGGGGGCTCCCGGAAAAGGAGACTTGACTTCTTCAAAACTCAAGCAAAAATCCATTGAAACGCTCATTGATGATGTTAATTATCAGGGCTCTGAACTGGCCCAAAAAGCAGAGAGTCATCACCGGTTGCTATATGTCTCACCGATTTTAAAAGAACCATTGCACCTATCTGGTGTTCCAAAAATCACCATCAAAGCTGCGGCATCCAAACCAGCTGTTAATCTTTCTGTATGGTTGGTGTCACTCCCCTGGGATCATCGTGCCCGAACTCCGATCTACAACAATATCATTACCCGGGGTTGGGCAGATTTGCAAAACCATGAATCCCTGACTTCAAGTACTCCTTTGATTCCAGGCCAATTTTACGAAATGACGTTTGAGCTTCAGCCCGATGATCAAATCATACCAGAGGGACAACAAATAGGCCTCATGATATTTTCCAGCGATAGGGAATTCACTTTATGGCCTGAACCCGGCACAGAACTTTCCGTGGATCTGGAAGGGACCAAATTGACCTTACCCATTGTGGGAGGAATGTCAGGTTGGAATACCGCTACACGCACCGTACCCAATCCTTAGAAAAGGAAGAATTGAAACTGGATTATAGCGAACAAAAGATCAATTGTAATCAACCATCAGTTGAGTAAAAGAAATTCTCCCGTTATGACGTATTCACGTCCCATGCATGTATACCGGATCTTGTACAGGAAACCGCCGGGATTGAGGATTTTCCCATCAAAAGTTCCATCCCACGCTGCCTGAGGATCGTTTGAGTAAAAAATGCGTTCATTCCACGTATTGTAAATCTCAAAGGCAATCAATTGATCAATGGCGCCCGGCAGGGTGATGAAATAAGAATCATTGAGCCCGTCACCATTTGGTGTAAAGGCTCTCGGCATGGGAATATCCGCACATTCTATTTCATCGCTGTTAACGACCCGAACCCGTATACTATCGATAGCTATGCAATTCCCATGATTAAACTCGGCGATGAGCGTGGTGCTTTCGTTTAGGGTCACTTCACCGGAAGGTGAAAATACAGAAGACGGTGACCAGTTGACATTGGGAGCACAGGTATGGGTCAAAGCTGGAAAAAATTTATCCCCAATGGCGACCACTGTGTCCGGGGTGCTAATTTGATCCACAGGAATGAGCAATCTCTGAATTTGCAGTGCCGTCAATGGTTGATTGTAAATGGCCAATTCGTCAATGTTTCCCCGAAAAGGTTTATCCAGGGAAGTCGAACACAATCCTTTCCCCAATGTCAGCGGACTCGAGCTGGTTATGTCGGTATTCCGTACATTGTTATCATGCGTGCCGATCAATTCACCGTTCTCATACAATTCTATCGCAGAGCCCCTTCTGACCAGCGCAAGATGAATCCAGCAAGATTCACTTTTCAAAGTCGCGTGGAGTCGGTTCTCTACTCCCGACAGTCCCTTCAGGGTAACGGCAATATTTCCACCATGACCGTAGCGAATAATCAATCCGGTTTCGTCGCTACAACTTTCATATTTCGACAAAAGCACCGTATTGGGTGAGCTTGTAGACGGCTTGAAATAAAAACTTATGGTGAAATTATTGGCTTTAAAATACTCATTGATATTGCCCTGGAACTGGATATAGTCATCCACTCCATCGAAAAACAAGGATTCTCCCTGGACGCCACATTGACATTGGGCACCTTCTATTTCCCCGTTTGAATTATTCCCTGTATCGTCAGTGGCATCACAGGCGTCAAAAGAATATCTGGCTTTGAGGGCCTGCTCCACATCCACCTGGGTCATGGCATGAGGTGTGAAGTAAGCAACCAACAAGGTGATATACAACCAAAACCGCATAAATTCTATCCTTTTCCAAAAAGTCCTCCCAAACCGGGCGGCAATATATCTTTGATCAATTTTTGAGACTCCGCTTGCTCAGCTTCTGTGGCCATCAGGATCAAATCGTTAACGGCTGTAACCAACAGATCCTGAAGCTGTTCTATGTCGCTGAGGTCAATTTTGGCGGGATCGATCAGGATATCCAAAACTTCCCGTTTCGCGTTCCCTTTGACAACAATTGCCCCATCAAGGACAGAACTCTCCAGTTGGATGGCCTCCAGCTTTTTCTGCAAAGCTTCTTGTTGCTCTTCAATATTACCGAACAAATTTCCAAACATAGGGCTTTGTTTTAACCTATATTAAACTGCAAATACGCCATAAAAGTATGGCTATAGCAGTCACATCTACAAATTTGATAAGAACATTTTGTTAAATATATTGATTGCACCATTCAGTACCAAGTTATAGGTCTTTTTTCCGTGTATTTGAGTAATTTTGTGATTCTCTAAAATCATATTAACCTGAAATGCCATTAGATCAATTAGATGTGGACTCTATGGAGGAGGTGGAAAAGAAGTCAGATGATCCACATGAGATGTCTTTCCTCGATCATCTTGAAGAATTGCGCTGGCACATTATTCGTGCGGTGGCCAGCATAATGATCATTGCGATCATCGTGTTTGTAATGAAAAACTTCATTTTCGAGAACATCATCTTTGCGCCCAAACATGAAAGCTTTGCGACATATCGTTTTTTCTGCTGGTTGAACGAAGTGCTATGCTTTTCGCCACCCGATTTTAACGTACAGGCTTTCAAAATTGAAGAACAATTCGTATCCCATATAAAAGTTTCAGTGATTCTGGGTTTTATTGTCTCTTTTCCCTATGTGTTTTATGAAATGTGGAAGTTCATTAAGCCTGGGCTATACAAAAAGGAAATTGTTGCTGCAAGGGGAATTGTAGGCGTTTGTTCCACACTTTTTCTTCTCGGGGTATTGTTCGGATATTTTGTAATTACTCCTTTTGCTTTGACATTTCTGACCAGTTACAATTTGGGTGACACCATCGCGCAACCTACCCTTACATCTTATATAAACAATCTTGCTATGTATACACTTCCAACTGGTTTGATATTTGAACTTCCAGTGGTCATGTTTATGCTTGCAAAAATAGGATTGATTACAGCTGCGGATTTGAAAAGATATCGCAAGATAGCCTTTGTCACCATACTTATAGTAGCTGCAATTATTACCCCACCGGATGTAATGACGCAGATCATGATTTCTATTCCATTGTACGGTCTGTATGAATTGAGTATCAGAGTGGTGGCACGTGTGGAGAAAAAAATTGAAGAGAATGAACTCACCTAAAAGGATAAGTTCATCGCTCACTTTGTTTTTCCGAATATTTGTACCTGTATTTTGGACGGTATTCTTTGGGGCTTTAACCATAGGATTGCTGGTAACTTCCCAACTTCCACAGGTGTTTGACAATCTTTATTTTCGTATAGGGCTTGTGGTTTTTTATCTTTCGGGTCTGATCATTCTTTATTTCACCCTACTTCGACTCAAAAGAGTGGAAATTGACCCCCAGTATGTTTACGTGACGAATTATTTAAAAACGTATCGATATCCTTTCCACAATATCGAATCGATTCGGGAATACAACCTTATTCTCTTTTATCTGGCTACCATCCGGTTCAAGGAAAAAGGGAGTTTCGGTAAAAAAATTCATTTTCTTGAAAGTCGAATCAAATTCCGGAACGCGCTCGAAGACATCATTGATCTTCGTATTATCTTCGAAAACAGTAAACTGGGGCAATGATGCGGGGTGGATAAAAACAGTTCTGCCGCTATTCCTGCCACGACTTACTTGACCAGCTTGGGATCCGCACAGGCTTCTCCCGGCTTACTGCCGCACACAGTACAGCTACCAAAATTATCCTTTAACATAGGATTGTTTGTGGCGCAGGTGCCTCTGAATTCCTCTCCTTTGATGATATGTCGGATATTGATCATCAGGAAGGAAATCCCGAAAACGGCAAAAATGACCAACATCATAATTAGAAACTCTGTCATCACTCTTTCTTTATTTCAGTATTAGCAACACGGCTGGAACTTAAATGGTTCTTCAGAACAGGACAAAGATAAACAAAAACTGTCGGCAATCTTCACCTATTCCTTACCTTTATCCCGAATTAACCACGGAAGTAATGAACAGAAGCGGATCATTGAAAGCCTTTGAAAGACTATTGGAAGTCATGGACGATCTCAGGGAAAAATGTCCCTGGGATCGCAAACAAACGTTTGAAAGTTTGCGGAATCTAACCATAGAAGAAACCTACGAACTGGCAGATGCTATTCTTGCACAGGATATGCGGGGTATACGTGAGGAGCTCGGGGATTTGATCCTGCATATCGTATTTTATGCAAAAATGGCCGACGAAAAAAAAACGTTCAACATCGAAGATGTTCTGACCTCTATCATTGAAAAATTGATCCACCGTCACCCGCATATATACGGGGATACGATAGTTGAGAATGAAGAGGAGGTGAAGCAAAACTGGGAAAAGCTCAAGCTACAAGAAGGAAAAAAATCCTTGCTGGAAGGAGTACCTTCTTCGCTTCCGGCACTTATTAAAGCGGTTAGATTACAGGAAAAAACGGCACAGGTAGGATTTGAATGGGAAGGGGTAGATGATGTGGTAGCAAAAGTGGAGGAGGAATTCGCTGAGTTTAAATCTACACTTCTCCAAGAGAATGGATCAAACAAGGCGCGGGAAGAAGAATTCGGAGATCTCCTTTTCAGTCTGGTCAACCTCAGCAGGTATTTGCATATCGATCCGGAAATCGCCCTGGAACGGACCAACAGGAAATTCAAATCCCGGTTTGAATACATTGAACAACATGCGAGACAGCCTCTGGACGATATGACTCTGGATCAAATGGATGCTTTGTGGTCCGAGGCCAAAAAGAAAGAGAAAGAATCAACGTAGCCATGAGAATAAAATATATCATATAACAACGATAAATTGCCAACATTTACCTACCTTTGCGCCGCGCTATACGTGTATTAAACTAATAATCACTAAATGGTAAATTTATTATGGCAGTTTATTTAAGCAAAGAGAAAAAACAGGAAATTTTCAAAAAGTACGGAGGCAATGAAACCAACACTGGTTCTCCAGAGGCACAGATTGCATTATTCACAGAACGCATCAAGGGTTTGTCCGATCATTTAAAAACCAATGAAAAAGACCATTCCTCAAGAAAAGCCTTACTTTCCATCGTTGGAAAGAGAAAAAAACTCCTTTCGTATTTAGCAAAAAAGGATATCGAAGGATATCGGAGTTTGATTCAGGATCTCGGTTTACGAAAATAATCCACCCTGTCTTAATTTTGATGTATTTTCTGGACCGATCTATCGTTATAGATTGAGGATTTATTCATTTCAGCCTGATCATCGGGCATTAGTAATGAGTTTATCTGCCCTGCCTCTTTTTAATTTTTTAAAAACTCAAACTATTTTATGGGACATTTAAATCCTATTCAACACTCTTTCCAGCTATCCGATGGGAGAGAAATCCAACTTGAAACGGGTAGATTAGCACGTCAGGCAGATGGTTCTGCTCTAATCCGCATGGGAAACACCATGCTACTTTGTACTGTAGTCTCCGCCAAAAAAGCCAAAGAAGACACCCCGTTTTTCCCGCTCTATGTTGATTATCAAGAGAAATTCGCATCGGCAGGTCGAATTCCGGGCAATTTTTTCCGACGAGAAGCCCGACTGAATGACTATGAAATACTAACTTCCCGATTGGTTGACCGGGCGATCCGACCCTTGTTTCCAGATCACTATATGAATGAAACCCAGGTCATGATAAGCCTGATATCCGCAGAAGAGGATGTACTCCCCGACGCTCTGGTTGCGCTGGCTGCCAGCACCGCTTTGAGTATTTCTGACATTCCGTGGAATGGTCCCATTTCTGAAGTTCGTGTTGCACGCATCAACGGAGAATTCAAGATCAATCCCAATCGCACAGAGCTGAAATCAGCTGATATGGATATCATCGTGGCTGCTACAGTGGACAATGTCATGATGGTGGAAGGAGAAAGCCAGGAATGTTCGGAACAAGATCTGATCGAGGCAATCAAAACCGGACATGAAGCTATAAAGATTCAATGTCAGGCTCAGCTTGACCTGATAGCCAAACTCGAAAACAAACTCCCCAAACGGGAAGTTGAAATACCTGAAGTTAACGAAGCCGTTCTGGAGTTTGTCCATACCCATGCTGCGGATAAAATCACCGAAATAGCCTATGGCAAATTGGATAAGACTTCCCGCAGATCGCAATTTTCAGATGTGCTGGAAGGTCTGAAAGAAAAATATGAGGAAATCCACGGAGAAGAAGCCCTGGCCGAAGCAGAGAAATTTATTGACAATTACTTTGACGACCTCAAGAAGAAAACAGTGCGGAATATGATCTTGCGGGACAGAATAAGGTTGGATGGACGACGGCCCGATGAAATCCGCCCCATCACATGTGAGGTAGATTTCCTTCCTTCGGTACATGGTTCAGCACTTTTCACCCGTGGAGAAACTCAATCCCTCACATCGCTTACACTCGGTAGCAAGCTCGATGAACAAATGATCGATACTGCTTTGGAAAATTCCAACAGCAAGTTTATCCTTCATTACAACTTCCCGGCCTTCTCAGTGGGTGAAATCAAACCAAACCGAGGTCCAGGCCGCAGAGAAGTGGGACATGCCAACCTCGCTGCCCGATCACTTCAACGGGTATTCCCTGAAAATCAAGCATATACCATCCGGATTGTATCCGATATCCTGGAATCAAACGGGTCATCGTCGATGGCTACGGTGTGCGCCGGATCCCTTGCACTGATGGATGCGGGTATTCAGATCAAAGCACCCGTATCGGGTATTGCTATGGGAATGATCAAAGAAGGGGATGATATCGCCATCTTAAGTGATATACTTGGTGATGAGGATGCCATCGGAGATATGGACTTTAAAGTTACCGGTACAGCCAAAGGAATTACGGCTTGTCAGATGGATATCAAAATCGAAGGTCTGGCCTATGCCCAGATGGAAGAAGCTTTGCTTCAAGCCAAAGCCGGACGATTGCATATCCTTGAAAAAATGAATGAAGTCATTGCCGAGCCTAGAGAAGATCTGAAACCATTTGCACCGCGAATTGAGGAACTGATAATTGAGAAATCCAAAATCGGGGCAGTGATCGGATCAGGCGGAAAAGTTATCCAGGAACTTCAGGAACAAACCAAAACGGTCATTTCTATCGAGGAAGAAGGTAATAAGGGGATCGTTCAAATTGCCAGTTCCAATAAAGACGATATCGAAGAGGCCATTCGACGAATCAAACAAATCACCTTTGAACCTACCGTGGGCGAGGTATATGAGGCTGTGGTGACCGAAATATTACCATTTGGTGTGGTGGTGGAATTCAAAGGTCAGAATGGTTTGCTTCACATATCTGAATTCTCCTACAGCCGGGTGGATACGGTGGAGGATGTATTTTCTATCGGTGATCATGTAAAGGTCAAACTTATCGATATAGAAGAAAGGAGTGGAAAACTGAAACTCAGCCGGAAGGCCACTATGGAAAAACCCGAGGGCTATGTCGAACAACGACAGGAAAGACATGGTGGCGGTGGTGGACGCGATCGAAATAAAGATCGCGGGGGACGCGGGGGTGGACAGCGAGGTCGCAATGATGACAGAAGGGGTGGCGGACGCAATGACCGTCGGGGTGGACATCGATCCCATTAATCCTCAGATCCATTGTGATATGATGTGGAATATCCCAACCGGACTACCGAACAGATTATAAAATATCTGTCCTGAATTCGGGTTCTTCGGAATACCAGGACAAAAGTAATTTAGCCTCGCAAAACAATTGCGGGGCTTTTTTAATATATTTGACAATCAACACATACCTATGTTGTCAGTATTCGTATTAGGATTATTGGTTTCCCTGTATATTTTCAACAAAGTATACTTCGGTAAAACGTCCCGGCAAGCCATCGAGAAAGAAATTGCCAAGACCAGAAAAATATACGAGAAACAGCTCCCAACACTTATTCCGTGGGATAAAAAAGATATGGATCTTTTATCCTATTACCTGATAGACAAATCAGAAAGAAAGGGTTTTGGATATTCCTTTCGGGGAATATTCACCTCTATATATCAGGAAAATATGATGATCTTCCAGCGAAAGATCCCGCCTGGAAAAAAGAAAAACGGATTTACCGTCGTCATGACCAAAGACCATGATATCCTTTACGATGCCAAAAATCAGGTTTATGTCAACGGTGAGCACATTGGTTTGATCGATAAAAAAGGACGTTTTGCCAATCCAAAGATTCGCCGGGTCTTTGGTTATCTGGGTACTGAAAGATACAGCCAGATTGAAATCATCAACGAGGAAAAAAAGATATTGGGGTCGGTGAAAATTCCGGAGGACTGGGAACTCCCATTTCCCCGTGCTGTCGAAGTGTATGAGGAACTGGACACCCACGACCTGATTACCTTTAAAGTGCTTGCTTGTTTTAAAATGATCGATATATATCTGGATCACCACAAGAAGGAATAATGTCCCAATATATACTTTCAAATTGTCTGAGGATATGTCAGCGACTCATATGCCCTGTGAAAGTGCGATGGTTGACCACGAAAAAACATCCGGTCATGAACAAGGATCATAAATCCCTGCTTAGTGTCCAAAATTTTATCGTATATTTGCATGTTGGTAATATCCTTGACAAGTTAATTTGCTTCAATGAGTGTTAGAAATCTCGCAAAAGTCATCATTTACCGAATGGCTGAAAAAGGGCTTGAAATCCTGTTGATCAAAGACGAAGGTGATCCTCACGGACCCAAATGGTCACTTCCCAATGGCTTCGTGGAAGCCGATAAAATCCAGGAAGAATACATACCTCTTGATACACCAAAGCCATCTATCCACGAAGAATCACATCCTACGGTTGCCTTTGAAAAAGATGAACACGATCTTCCATCCTTTCGAAGTCTTCTGCTGAATGATGTCAGATATGTCAAGAAAAGACTTAAGGATTACCTTATTGAGTACGATGAAGCCACCTTTGTGTCTATCAAAGAAGCCGTAAAAAAGGTATTGCCAGAGGAATACGCAAAGCTCAAAGAACTCAAAGATATATTGGCTGACCGCAATTCAGTCAAGAATATTTGAAGCCCATAACCTCTATCTTTTTCATCCAACTTATGATCTTTGTCTATGGGGGCTATTAAAAACACACATTTTCAATTTCCCGGCCAAACCAGCGTGTACAACGGAAAAGTACGGGATGTGTATACCCTGGGGGACCATTTGCTGATGATAGCCACCGACCGCATCTCTGCTTTTGACCATATTCTGCCCCGAGCCATACCCTACAAAGGACAAGTACTCAACCAAATCGCAGCCTATTTTTTGGATTCGGTAAAAGATATCGTTCCCCATTGGCTGTTGGCAGTCCCTGATCCCAACGTTTCTTTTGGCCTGAAATGTGAACCGATCAAACTGGAAATGGTCGTACGCGGATATCTGGCAGGCCATGCCTGGAGGGAATATAAATCGGGAAAAAGAATACTCTGTGGTGCCCGTATGCCAGAAGGTATGAGAGAAAGTGAAGCGTTTCCTGCGCCCATCGTGACACCAGCTACCAAAGCAGAAACCGGTCATGATGAGGATATCTCTCCAGAGGAAATTTTGAAACAAGGTATCGTATCCGAAACTACATGGGATCAGTTGAAGTCCTATTCCCTAAAACTGTTTGAACGTGGAAGCAGTATGGCCAGGGAGAAAGGCCTCATCCTCGTGGATACCAAATACGAATTTGGGTTGTACAATGGAGAGATTTATCTGATAGACGAGATCCACACCCCGGACAGCTCAAGATATTATTATCTGAACGGATACGAGGATCGATTGAAATCTGGGGAAAAGCAGCTTCAGCTCAGCAAAGAATTTGTTCGGGAATGGTTGATGGAACAGGGCTTCCAGGGCCTGCCCGGTCAGTCTATGCCCCATATGCCCGATGATCTAGTGGATACGATCAGCCTTCGGTACATTACACTTTATGAAACAATCACTGGACAAAAATTTGAAAGGGCTGAGTCCAGCGATCCCCACAGTCGCATCGAAGAAAATGTCCTTCGTTTCCTTTCTGAGTTAAAGTGATTATAACTATATTTCTGAAAGGGATTTTTCGATTCTTTTTCAGCAACCCCTGCTCCAGCCCTGATTCTGAACCAATCTGAAATATCCGGTTCAATTATTACTTTCTATTCACATCCAGATAAACAATGTATCGCTAAACATAGGCTTTCTTTTTTGCCGGGATTGTTGGTTGTATTATTCCTACAATATTCATAACTTTACCAGCCATAATTGCTTGTTGTCCCATGAATTATCTTGCAAGGATAGATTTTAATGAATGTGGTACTTTAAAAATCAAACAACACCACATCAGTCCTATGCCCGTCATAATTCTCAGGACATATTTATGTGCCAGGTTTCGACAAATTTGTTTTAACCTGTCAGCTGAATCGCCCTGATTCAAGATTCCTACTTCAAATCGATCAACATGAAACGTGGAGTACCGTAATGCAGGTAATGCAATTCTATAATAACATACTAAACTGTAACCCATGAAACTTTTTAACACCCACAAAACTTTGATCACCTGGCTCTTGGCCATAGTGATGATGCTGGTATCCTGTCAGGATGACCTGGATCAATTCTCACCTGATGTGATCAGTGAGCCCACGCGATCCTACGAGGGAACATTCCTGCAAGAGTATTTTTTTCTCAATTGCAGGATCACCCAAACCACACCCGGATTTTTGCCTACTCAGTCCTCTAGAGCTTATGGATACCTGGGATTAGCAGCGTATGAATCGGTAGTGCACGGAATCGATAAGGATTATTCCCTCGCAGGTCAAATTAACGGGATTTCTGTAGGTGCTTTACCGCAGCCCAGCCCCAATCTGGAATACAATTGGGCACTGGCATGCAATGCGGCCTCTGCCCATATTATGAGGAGAATGTTTGAAAGAAAGATTCTGGCAGAAAACCGGGAGAGAATAGATCGAATGGAGCTTCAAAACCGAATCGAGTTAAGTAAAAATGTAAAGGAAGAGGTAATCCAGCGTTCAGAAGATTTTGGTCTGGCAGTAGCGGAAGCCTTATACCAAATCAGTAAAACAGACGGCGGACACGAAGCATATATGGAGCCGTTCTCCCAAAAAGATTTTATCATGCCCAAGGATGAATATTGTTGGGTCCCTACCAGCCCCCAGCTGGAACCGCTGAGCCCTCATTGGGGATCAAACAGATCTTTTGTGGCCAATGTGGTGGAAAGAAGTCAGCCCATCCCCAATCTACCCTTTTCGAAAGAGGAGGGTTCCGAATTTTACAAACAGGCTATGGATGTATACAATCAGGTGACGAAATTAAATACAGAAGAAGAAGTGACCATCGCCAAATACTGGGCCGATGATCCTTTTGAAACCTGTACACCAACGGGCCATACCTTCAACATCCTCACACAGTTGCTTCAGGAATCCAATGCCACTCTGGAAAAAACGGCAGTTGGGCTGGCTATGATGTCTGTTGCAGAAAACGATGCATTCATAAGTTGCTGGAAATCAAAATACGATTACGTGCTGATCCGTCCTGTAAGTTATATCCAGAAATACATTGATCCCAGCTTTGAAACTGTTATTGGTACACCTCCTTTTCCAGCTTATATTTCAGGCCATTCAGCAGAAATAGGAGCAGGGGTAAAAGTCATGATTCATTTGTTTACCGATGAAAGTGGAGATTATACGTTCACCGATCTGAGTCAAATCCAATTTGGTTTTGAACCCCGCTCCTATGATAATTTTTATGATATGGCAATGGAATGTGCCCTTTCCAGGTTTTATGGTGGTATCCACTTTGAAATGGACAATACAGCAGGTTTGAATCTGGGGTATAATGTCGGTGAAGCCGTCATCAATGACCTTCGCTGGCCCCAAAACATTGAATAGTGGTGGATAAAAAAATCTGGAATTACGGGTTTCTTGTAGCCATCCTTGTGGGCTGCAATGCGTTGGAAAATAATACCTGGAAAGATGATATGGAGATCATCAGCCATTTAAATTGCCAGGCTATCCAACTGCGTGAAGCCCGTTTTGCACTGGCCGATTCGATGCGAGCGTACCAGGATTCCCTGGTTGATTTTGCCGAATCAACACCAGATCGGGCCCGGATGTGGAAATCCACTCTGCAAACCATGGAGCACAGGAAAGAATACCTAGCCAATACAAGCAGAAATTTGTCAGATACTATCCGCGTGGAATTGATGCGTCTGACCAAAAATCTGTCGCCGGAGGAAAAACGGGTTTTTAAGGACAGTATTCAGGCAAGAACCGAAAGACTCAATTGCATTCAGAACAGGCAGTGATACCCATCCTGGGGTAGGTATGATACTCTGGTTGACACTCGTCTATAAAAAGTGAATATTAAGGAGTCCTTCCTGCATATTGGGTCAGATAGGCAAAATCAGGACCCAGCTTTCCCCTTTCGGCAATGGTTGCTCTACGCAAAATATCCTGATCAAAGGCTTGCGCTTTGATTTCGGGCCAGATATGTTCTATAAATTGCTGTCCAAATGAGGTACTTGCATCCCGGGGCAATTCATTGGGTAAATTGTCTATGGTCATCATGTCAATCACTCCGTCCTGATACGGTTCAGTTTCCTGCTCCAAAATGGGATCATAACCAAAAACAGGATTATCAATGGTAGTAGCCCTTATGGTAGAAGGAATAGATGCGACCGGTGCAATATCACATGTGATATCGGCGATGGTTCGCATGCGAAAATTCTCACTACGCATATCCTCTTTGGTAAAAAATGCCGGGGCATGATTGTCCCAGTAAACCCCGTTGATCATGATGTCTGCCGTCTCAGTATAAGGCTTGAATGTAGATTCAAAATCCGAGGGATATTGAAAGAAATCTCCAGATTTTCGCCCTGAATCTTCTTTGGGGCGAACATACTCCTCATAATCGATCTGAGTAAACACCGCCTCCTTATAATCCACTTGCAGAAATTGGTCTGGGGTTACCTTGCGAATTCCCATATCTTCCAGTACCTGGGCAGCTCCTGCCCCTACCCTGCCTTTACCGGTCAAAATAATTTTGACAGGCGGCCAGGATATAGTTTTGTAACTTTTTTTGATCTGACCATAATCAAAGGCATCCTTCATCCGGCCGAGTTCAAACTCCCCGGTTCTTTTTCCATAGGTCCAAAGCGCATTATGTGCACCAACCATCCCTGCGAAAAACCCAAAAGCAATCAAGCGCCTGCCTGCTGCATCGGTCAACACTTCGTAATCAATCAGTCGGATATTCTTTCGAAGAATGGCTTTCAACAAATCGCGGTTATAAGGTTGTTCCTTGATGGTATGGGAAAAGAAAAAATAGGTTTTATCCGGTATTAATTGATCTATTGGGACTTCCTTCACTCCGATTAGCAAATCACAATCTTCCACTGATTCCACTACAGGTACTCCTTGATCACGGTACTCGTCATCCGTATAACACCGCACATGCGATGCCTGAACAACCAGGTTCGCCCCCTCATTCTTCCTCAAAAATGCGCATTGGGCTGGCTTGAGTACGACCCTTGCATCATGGGGCACTTTTCCTTCCCGTATAATTCCTATTTTCATATTTCATCTTTAAAACCTTCGGGACCAGATCATCCTATGCATACATTCCCTGCCAACGAGGGATGCTACGCTATTCCTAAAATTGATTTTATGAATGCACAAACCCATTTAGGGAAGCAAAAACTCCAGAGTCAAAACCGATGGGCAAATCCTACCCCAAAGGTCTTAATTGCCGTTCCTATTCCCTCAAAATCCCCTACACCCGCTTCAATAAAAACTTTATCCTGATATCTTCCAAAAGATACACCTAAATTACCTGCAAGGCCCAGATCACTATTGAATCGACCAGTACTTACAGAAGGGATTCCATAAACAGAAACACTACCCAACCTCAACTGTATGTAAAGCGGAATTCGTCCATAAAAATTCTTATCGCTACCAAATATGCCATCAACGCCTACGTGTAAGCCAGTAGACAACAGAAATACATTCGTCAATACAAGATTGTGCTTGAGATTGAGTTCCACATCGTCATCGATAGTATATTTCACCCCGAGATCCGTCCTATGACCCACTCCATATCGAAAACCTACCAGCAACGGAAACCCGTAATTATTTTTTTCCAGGGTGGTCGGATAGTAACCTGCACCAAATCCACCCATAATTTCAGCAGTTCCTTTCCCCAAAGGCGCAGCATCCTGGAATTGCATTATTGAACTGCAACCACCGTGCAGCATCACGATACCCAGCAGCCATCCAAAGAAAATGATTCGTTCCATATATCAAAAATAAGACTTTTTGCCGGATAATGGATGACCATCTATCACCCGGTTCCATATAGAGAAGGTCAACAATTACCTTACTCATTCCAAATAACCGGTAACAGTTACTTGCTGCGAAGAATTGGCAACCAAACGGAATGGTTGGTGATTTGATCCTGAACCACCTAAGTCCAAAAAAAAGTGGAGATGCTCTACCATCCCCACTCGATTTTCATACAACCCTTCCGGGCTATACATATCAATGCGCTCTCTTATCTTTTCAGTGGCATACGCTATAATGGAAGTAATCCAATAACAGAAAGATCAATTTCTGTAATAGAGGATGGCTCAATCGAGATATTTAAAATCTCATCCTGGACGTCCGAGTCCACCTCCAACACCCCGTTGAACGCGATTTCATGGGTGATGGGATCCTCCTGGTAAGAGACAAAATGCAGTTCATATTCACCGTCTTCCAGGAAGGGGAAATGGTATGTCCCATCGTTCTGTACCATGGTACTCGTTACAGCGTTTGGAAACTGCAATCCATTCTCAGTGGTATCCGTTTCTGCTTCCATATCGAATTCACCTTTCTCATAAACATAAGCTATGATCATCCCACTTACACCACTTTGATTCACCACTTCACCCATCAATTGACCGGCTTCATCTTTGTTCACTACTCTCAGTCCATTGACCAGGGCAGGTGCCTGGACAAAATCATACCGATCCAGAGAATCACTTTCATTGCGTTGGATGGTTTTTCGCAGATCGAAGTCCACGACCAACCGAACCGCGCTATCTTCCATTATGGAAAATTCATGAGAAACTTCCAGCTTATCAATTTCAGCTTCTAGCGGATGGCGATTACCCTGGATGTCCTCGATATAACAATCTGAAGTGTCGAGTATTAATGCCAGTTCGTTGTACGTACCGACTCCTATGCTGTCGGAACTAAGTAGACTGGTATTTCCATTCTGCAAAGTCAATAAATCCAATGTGACAGGTGAAAATCCAGGAAGGGATTGGTCATCAATCTGCACATCTTTTATCGTAACAAACACACTTTTTACATCCGGATCATCCACCGGAGCATCCGTAATTTCTAACTCAAACATTCCACGTTTTTCATCTGGATCAGGGGTTAAATCATTCTCTTCTTCACATGACATTAGAAACATTCCCAAAATCAATAATGCGAAAAAACTTACATGTTTTAAATTCATCGTTTGTGTTTTTTTTCATTAAAATAAGTGAAGGTAAAACGGAACCAAAAAATGCTTATTGCCAAATTACTGTTTCCCGCTCTGTTAATTAACTTTTCTTAATTGCACCACAATGTTAAATTATTGCCTAAACACAATAAATTAAAAGGCATATTATTCGAATGGGTAGCCAGTTCAGAATAGTAACAAGCAGCCATACAAAGAAAATGAATAGGATAATTCAATGGGATTTGAAATTCAGGTATTATTTGCAGAAAGATGAATTTACACGGACAAACTTTTTTCTCAGTATAGTTGAAAAGAATTACATTAGCAGGATAAGACAACAATATGAAACGCGTATTTATCCTATCAGCTACCCGCACCCCCATCGGAAGTTACGGGGGAGTATTCTCAGAACTGGAAGCTACTGAACTGGGTGCGGTGGCAATCAAAGGCGCTCTTGCCAGGGCTGGTATCGGGCGCGAAATTCCTGGAGAGGTATTTATGGGCAATGTAGTATCAGCTAATCTGGGTCAGGCACCTGCAAAGCAAGCTGCTCTCAAAGCAGGGTTACCTAATACAACCCCCTGTACCACCGTAAACAAAGTATGTGCTTCAGGGATGAAGGCTATCATGTGGGCTGCACAAACCATACAATTGGGTATGCAGGATGTCGTAATAGCTGGAGGAATGGAAAATATGACACGCATACCTTATTATGTGCCCCGAGCCCGATTCGGGTACAAGTATGGAAATGCAACGTTGGTTGATGGATTACAACGAGATGGACTGTCCGATGCCTATTCGCATAAAGCCATGGGTATCAGTGCAGATAAAACCGCTGAGAAATATAACATCTCACGTGAAGCGCAGGATGAATTTGCCATTCAAAGCTACCGCCGATCTGCTGAATCGACCGAAAAAGGAATTTTCCTTACCGAAATAACGCCAGTGGAGGTTCCCCAGAGGAAGGGTGCACCGATAAAAGTAACCGAGGACGAGGAATCCAAAAAGGTCAATTTTGAAAAAATTCCGTTTCTTCGACCTGCCTTCTCCAAGAATGGGACTGTGACAGCGGCCAATGCCTCTACCCTCAATGATGGTGCTTCTGCCCTTGTGCTGGCCAGTGAAGAATTTGTAGAGACTAACGGCATTACACCGGTAGCCGAAGTCCTGGGCTTCGCTGATGCTTCCCACGAACCGGAATGGTTTACGACCGCCCCTGTTTCTGCTACCCCGCTTGCACTTCGAAGAGCCAAGGTGGATCTGAATCTTGTGGATCTTTTTGAAGTTAACGAAGCTTTTGCCGTTGTACCCATGCATTTCGCCAGTGAATTGAAAGTGGATCAAGACAAACTCAACGTCCTGGGAGGAGCAGTTTCTCTGGGCCATCCGTTGGGCGCTTCTGGTGCACGAATTGTGACCACACTCATCAATGCCCTTCACCATCGGGATCAATCCCTGGGTTGTGCTACCATTTGTAACGGCGGAGGGGGTGCATCTGCCCTGGTACTTAGAAAAATAACATAGTTTACACTATGGAGACAGATACTAACCAAAGAAACAAAACCGGGCATAGGACAGGCCTACGTGATGTTTTTGGTGATGAAGGAACGGCGAAAAAGAAGCCGTCATCATTGTGAAGAACTTATGAAACAGAGCACTAGTGGTCT
>CAYRRD010000028.1:0-43867 GCA_964426625.1 uncultured Saprospiraceae bacterium
TGCTCGACCGGATATTCCGGGATTTTTGTATCGGAAAGTAATCACCTATTTTCCAAATAACTATATGCCTGGATGTACTCTGACGATATTGGAATGCTATATAAAACGCTAACCATACCATTAATCAACCGAACCTATACCCCCAAAAGATTGATCTTGACCGTATTGTAATGAAAAGTGGAGTACTATCCTTTTTTTTGGAATTAAAAAATCTTTCTATACCACATCATCCAGTATATTTCCTGATCAAAAAAAGATAAATAGGGTTCCTATTTGATACCGCTACCCTACTACACAGACTTACTCTTCCAGCTTCCTCTGCGGAACAGCCAAAGCGTAAATAAACCAACCGCAGTCTCACTAAAAAATACCGCCCAGAACACCCCCGAATGGGCCCAATTCAACCGGATCGATAACCAGTAAGCCAATGGGATCTGAATAAGCCAGAAAAATATAAGATTGATTTTCGTCGGCGTGGTCGTATCTCCTGCCCCATTGAATGCCGATACCGACACCATCCACCAACCATATACAAAATAGGAAAAGGAAATTATCCGCAACCACTCACCACCTATGGAGATGACTTCTGGATCCTCACTAAACAATCCGACCAGCGTCTCATTGAAAAAGAAAAACAGGATAGAAACCAAAATGAGATAGCCCATGTTGTACACACCTACACGCCACACTGAGGATTCTGCGCGATCAGGTCGGGAAGCACCAAGATTCTGGCCTACAAGCGTGGCGGCAGCACTGGCCATACCATGCGCCGGCATCATCGTAAACATCATTACCCGCAAGGTAATCGTTGCCCCCGCCACTGCCTCGCTCCCTACATCGGCCAGGATCCGCATGATAAAAATCCATGAAGTCATCGCGATGATCATTTGTCCAATCCCGCCCAGAGCGGTTTTTAATATCTTCATCATCGATAAAATGTTCAGCCGCACATGTTCTCCCAAAATCCGGATATGTTTTCCTCCTTTTATCAGGAACCAGACCTGAACTATCACGCCAATACCCCGCCCAATCGTCGAAGCAATAGCGGCTCCCTCAATACCCATTTCAGGAATAGTCCCCCATCCAAAAATAAAAACAGGATCAAGAACAATATTGATCAGGTTGGATATCACCAAGATTCGCATAGCTATGGCAGCATCACCCGCTCCACGGAAAATGGCATTGATCACAAACAGCAACATGATCACCACATTGCTTCCCAACATCCATCTAGTATATTTATACCCTTCTTCCAATGCCCATTCATCGGCACCCATCAAAGACAGCAACTCACGGGAGTAAAAAATGCCGGCAATGGCAAACGGAACCGAAGCCAGGACCGCCAACCAAATCGATTGGACAGCGGACAAACCGGCTTCGCCGGGGTTCTTTTCTCCAACACGTCGTGCTACAATGGCCGTCACAGCCATCGACAAGCCAATACCAATAGAATACAACAGATATAGATAGGTCTCAGTGAGCCCTACCGTGGCCACCGCGGAAGGACCCAATTTGCCCACAAAATAGATATCCACTACCGCAAAAGTGGATTCCATGACCAGCTCCAAAATCATCGGAACCGCCAAAAGTATAATGGCTCTGCGAAGTTCTATGGTTGTAAAGTCTTCTTCAGTGCCCCGAATGGCCTTTCTGAGATCCCGCCATAGTATCGACCAACCTGAAGCAGGTGGACGGGTAGTCTTATTCCGTAACATCATAGCTGGTAATAGAAGGTTGGTTTTTAAAACAACAGAACAATAACGACCTCGATCTCCAATCGCTGCTTTTTTAATTAATTTTTTTTATCCTACGCCTATACCCAAAGCGGATCGAGGATCTATTATATTTACAGTCCATAATACTTTTGCACCCTTATATCCAGGCCGATTTTATTTAACCGGTTTCTTCCGAGCGGAAAAATCGCCGCTTATTTCATTGGAAATACCTGCCGTCCGTACGGAGGTCTGACAATCCATCCGAAAAAGGTGTTTTTCGTTTCCTCCCCATATAGGTCGGACAAACCAAAACGTACAGGGTGTATTTCAAAGGAATGCGGTTCTCAGATTAATTAAATCGCCATCAGCAACTTAGAAAAATCCGATCTATGTTGAGCCTGATAAGATTGTTGGTTATCTTTGATGTCCATTGAATTGACTGGTAAATTTCCTATGATCGTCATCGAGAAAAAAATTTTAGCTCATCTTTCCCAAGATCACATCCTCCGAAACCTGATCGAAAAAGTAACCTTGAAGGATCGGCCAAGACAACCTTCGGTGTACGAGGCATTACTACGTTCCATCGTTTTTCAGCAATTGTCGGGTGCCTCTGCTTCCGCCATACATCAAAGGTTTATCAGCTTGTTTTCCGGAGCCTTTCCCGATCCAGTCCAATTACTCAGATTCACCGATGAAGAATTGCGAAGTGCAGGCCTTTCCAGACAAAAAATCGAATATCTGAGGAATACGGCCCGTTTTTTTCTGGAAAACCAACTACTCCATGTGAATTGGGAACGATTGGCGGATGAAGAAATGATCCATGAGCTTACAAAGATCAAGGGTGTCGGCAGGTGGACCGTTGAAATGATTCTGATGTTTACCCTGGAAAGATCCGATGTCCTGCCTCTGGATGACCTGGTTATACGACAGGGTATGGTCGAGCTTTACCAGGTCGGTGACCTAAAAGGCAAAGTACTGACGCGGAAACTTACCGAAATTGCCGAGCCCTGGAGGCCTTTTCGGACTGTCGCCTGCAGATATATATGGCAATATAAGGACACCGTGATTTAATCACTGATCCCTCCTTTGAATGTGGTTTTTTTCCTGTCAGCCACCCCGGTTTCATAGGCCGCCTTTTTCACCGCGCGAGCTACTAGTCGTACGACTTTTTTATTAAAAACGCTGGGGATGATATATTCTGTGCTCAAATCCTCTTCCTCGATACAATTAGCTATTGCATGAGCTGCTGCAATTTTCATGGCATCATTGATCTCTCTGGCTCTGCAATCCAAAACCCCTCTGAATATCCCCGGAAATGCCAACACATTATTGATTTGATTGGGATAATCGCTCCGACCCGTAGCCATAATGTAAGCCAAATCAAGGATTTCCTCCGGCTGAATCTCGGGAACGGGATTGGCCAGTGCAAACACCATAGGCTTCGGAGCCATCACCACTACATCTTCCCGCGTTATGATGCCAGGTCCGCTGACACCAATCAACAAATCTGCATTCTTCATCGCATCACGAAGCACTCCCGATTCCCGATTGGGATTGGTATTTTCAGCGAGCCATCTTTTGATTCCATTGGAATTATCTCCACGATCATGATTGATGATGCCTTTGCTGTCGCAGACCAGAATTTCCTGAGCTCCTGCCTCCTTCATAATCTTCACAATAGCCACTCCTGCAGCCCCTGCACCCACAACAACGGTTCGAATATCCTCCAGTTTTTTATCCACCACCTTCAAAGCATTGATCGTAGCCGCGAGAGTTACCACAGCTGTGCCATGTTGATCATCGTGAAAAACCGGAATGTCAAGTTCTTTTTTCAACCTCTCTTCTATCTCAAAGCACCTCGGCGAAGAAATATCCTCGAGATTTACCGCACCAAAACCCGGCGACATCCACTTGACCGCAGAAATAATCTCCTCCACATTCTGCGTATCGAGACAAATGGGATATGCGTCGATCTCACCAAATTCCTTGAACAACATGGCCTTCCCTTCCATCACGGGCATGGCCGCTTCAGGACCAATATTTCCCAGACCCAGTACCGCGGAACCATCACTGATAACCGCAACCGAATTTTGTTTAATAGTCAGCGTGTATGCTTTCTTTTTGTCGGCAGCGATGGCTTCGCATACCCTGGCCACACCAGGTGTATACGCCATCGACAGGGCATCTCTTGTCTCCAGGGGAACCTTATTCTCGATCCGGATTTTCCCACCCAGATGAAGCAAAAACACACGATCCGACACATTCCTCACTTCGATTCCCTCAATGACTTTCACAGCAGCCACAATATCCCGGGCATGGTTCTGATCCCGGGCACTCACGGTAACATCCCGAACCTTATATCCACCTTCCACCTTCACCACATCCACGGCTCCGGGATCTCCCCTCTCTTTGCCAATCGCATCCAATACCCTGGCCAGCATGCCAGGTTTGTTCTCAATGTACAATCTCATAGTAAAACTATATCCGGCGCTCGGTTGAATCTCCATCATATTTTCTAATTTTAAAGATCAATGAAAAAATATAGCCAATACTGCCTGCATTTCAAGTCAATTTACCTATAAAGATACAATTTTCTTTCATTTTTCACCACCATAAGATCATCAGTGAAGGGTACGAAACCACCCCGTCATTTTTCATATCCTCTCCATACATCTCCTCAGCGCGTCCTTCCAATTCGATATTTCCCATTCAAACGTTTTTTCGAAATGGGAAACATCGAGAACAGAATATATCGGTCGCTGCGCAGGTGTGGGATAAGAAGAGGTAGGAATGGGATGGACTATCGTTTTTCGATTACGAAGTATTTCACAAGCAAAATCATACCAGGTAGTCGGTCCTTTATTGGCAAAATGAAAAGTACCTGAAGGAAAATTCTTACCAAACCGACCTAAAGCATCATCGATCGCCTCTGCCAGATCCCGGGCATAAGTAGGCGACCCGGTTTGGTCATTCACCACGGAAATTTCAGTCCTGTTCTCCGACAGAAGGAGCATCGTTTTGACAAAATTGTGTCCAAACTCGGAAAACAACCACGACGTCCTTATGATGCAGGATGTAGCTCCACTGTCCCGAAAAGCTTCCTCCCCTTCCCATTTGGTCTGTCCGTAAAAATTGATAGGTTGAATGGGATGGGATTCACCAATGGGCTTAGATGCAGGGGCAAAAATATAATCCGTAGAGAAATGGATAATGGGTAAATTATTCCGGAAAGCGTATTGCCCCAGCTTTTTTGGCCCCTCCACATTGATCCTGTATGCCTGTTCCCGATCCGTTTCGGCCTTGTCCACCAGGGTATAGGCTGCACAATTTATCACTAAATCAATGCCATGGTCTTCCAGAATCCCAAAAGTGAACGGATCCGTAATATCAACCGTGTTTTTATTATAAAAATGATAGTCCACAGAGGAGTGTCTCGATATCGCCCTAAAACACTGCCCCAATTGCCCTTCAGCACCCAGTACCGCTATATTCATTTAATATATGGATTGATGGTCTTTGAATAAAGGGTGGTTACGATCTTTATCCGATAAGATCACTTTGTCCTGAGAAATCCGCCAATCGATCCCCAGTTCCGGATCGTTCCACAATATACCGGCTTCCAGGGCTGGTGCATAGTACGCATCACATTTGTACTGGATAATGGCTGTATCCGATAACACCGAAAAACCATGGGCAAAACCACGAGGGACCCATAATTGTCGGACATTCTGATCGCTCAATTCTACTGCAAATGTTTTTCCGTATGTGGGAGAACCTGGTCGGATATCCACCACTACATCAAGGATAGAGCCCAGGATGGTACGGACCAGTTTACCCTGGGCTCCATCCCCCACCTGGTAGTGCAATCCCCGAACCACGCCGTAGGATGATTTGGATTGATTTTCCTGTACAAAGGAGTGGGGTAAACCATGCTTTGAAAAAATATCTGCCCGGTAGCTTTCAAAAAAATACCCGCGCTCATCTTCATACTTTTTTGGAGTGATGATATATAAACCTTCCAAAGAAGTTGATTCTATCTTCATTATTTTTGTTTAAATACAACGGCAATTGGAACACCTGTAAAATCGAAATTTTTTCTCAGTTGATTTTCCAGAAATAGTCGATATGGTTGCTTTATACCGTTCGGATGATTACAGAAAAAGGCAAACACAGGGTACGACAAAGGCAATTGGGTGATGTATTTGATTTTGATGAAATTTCCACGATAGGTAGGCGGTGGGGTACGCTCGATAATCGGCAACAGAAGATTATTGAGTTCTGAAGTTTTAAATCTCTGCTTCCTCCGCTCATATACCTCCGTACCCACATCCAGTACCTGCATGATCCGGACTTTTTCAGTCGCACTCGCAAAAACGATAGGTACATCGTCGAATGGCTTCAACCTTTCTTTGATTTCCTTTTCAAAATCCCGGGCAGTATTGGTTTCTTTCTCCACAAGATCCCACTTATTAACCACGATAAAAACACCTTTTTTTCGCTCGAGAACAATCCGGAATAACTTCATATCCTGGGCTTCCACCCCCAGGGTTGCATCGATCATTAGTGCGCAAACATCCGCCTCATCAATGGCCCGGATCGCACGCAGTACACTGTAAAATTCAAGGTCCTCATGTACCTTGGATTTTTTTCGTATTCCGGCGGTATCCACGAGATACATTTCTTTTCCGTACTTATTGTAATACGTGTGAATCGAATCACGGGTAGTCCCGGCTATATCGGTAACGATATTTCTTTCTTCACCCAGCAAGGCATTGATCATACTGGATTTACCCACATTGGGTTGCCCTATAATAGCGAGCCGTGGAATTTCTTTCTGGGCTTCCACTGCCTTCTCGGGCAGCATCTCCACCACTTCATCCAATACCTCACCGCTGCCACTCCCGGTTATGGATGACATAAAGTATGTCCGTTCAAATCCAAGACTCCAGAATTCATTGGCTTCCAGTTGGCGGGAATAATTATCCACTTTATTGACAACCAGTACGACGGGTTTGGATATCGTTCTCAGCATATCGGCCACATCACTATCCAAATCCGTGATCCCCGTGGTTACATCCACCATAAAAATGATTACATCGGCTTCTTCAATCGCAATTTGGACCTGATTGCGAATCTCAGATTCGAACACATCGTCAGAATTTTTCACAAAACCACCTGTATCCACCACTGAAAAATTCCGACCATTCCAAAATCCTTCCCCATAGATACGATCCCGGGTCACCCCACTTACATCATCAATTATGGCTTTCTTCTCCCCCACTATCCTGTTAAACAATGTTGACTTACCCACATTGGGCCGGCCTACGATGGCCACTAAACTGCTCATAGTTTCCTTTTAGTTTAATATCCGAATTTACGCAACAGATCTTCGTTGTTCCTCCATTTTTCACGGACCTTTACATGTAATTTCAAAAATACCTTTTTGCCGAGATATTCTTCGAGTTGTTCTCTGGACCGTATCCCCAATTCCTTGATTGCAGATCCCTGCTTTCCAATCAGGATATACTTTTGACTATTTCTACTGACATAAATCATCGCATCTATGTGTATTATATCCTCCTCATCTTTATATCCCTCGATATCCACTTGCGCGTTGTACGGAATCTCTTGGCGATACAACAGAAAAATCTGTTCCCGGATAATTTCGCTTACGAAGAAACGGATATTCCGGTCAGAAATCTGATCCTCAGGAAAATAAGGGGGTCCCTCGGGCAATGCCAGTACAATGGTGTTCAGGAGATCGTCCACCCCCACCCCTTTCTCAGCGACGGTGCGATGGATTTTATCAAAAACTATCCGGTCTTTCCACACCTGGGTGAGGGCTTCAATATGGGCCTCATTCGCAAGATCTACTTTGTTTATCACCAACACCTTATAAACCTTTGATTCAATTATCCGTTGAATCAAATCATCCGCCAGGGACCGGGTATCCGAAGGACTGATCATGACCAGCAATACATCTGCATCCTCAAAAGATTCATCAATATAACTATTCATCTTTCGATGCATGTGATAGCTTATCTCCTCCACATAGCCAGGTACATCCGACAGGACAATCTGATAATGGGGCTCTGACAGAATACCCAAAATACGATGCCGTGTCGTCTGCGGTTTATGAGTGACTATACTGAGCTTCTCGCCCAGCAATTGATTCATCAGGGTGGATTTACCTACATTGGGTAATCCGATAATATTTACGAACCCCGATTTGTGTGTAGGATTACTCAGTTTCAATAAATTTTCGGTGGTTGACCAACGCCTCGAAGGTCTTGTACAAATGTTCAGGAGACTGTTTTCGCCACTCATAATTCATGAGATGGGGCATGAGATGAACATAGCGCTGTAAATGACCATTGATCATCTCATCATATACGTGCTGATGCAGATTCAAAAAGACGATCCACCCACCCTGATCCATGGTGTTTTCATACCATTCTTCATAATAATCCTCGTCCCCAAAATGGAAGTTGAGTACATTCTCCCCGATCAACACGAACTTGGAGATACCATGAAACATCATGACATCCAGAACCTTCCTCTTCAGGAACATGATGTCGTTGTGCAAACAATCGTTCCATTCCCCAATGAGTTCAATGATACTAAAACCTTCTTCGTAATCGGCATATAAAACTTTGAGATAGAGGGTGTCGGATCCAAAATCATCCCACTGCGGATGGATGTAGTAATTGTAAATCTTATTGGTATAATAGAAGTGGTCATATTCTCGTCCAAAGAATGGAGACAACCTGTCCTCCTCCACAACGTAGTGATTTCTCCAGTTATAATATGGTTCAATGTCATGCATTGATGTAGACCTTTATTTTTATTCAATTATATGAGTAGTAGCACGGTAAATATAACCTTTTTATTCCAATCCAGAGCATCTCTTGGATCACAATGCTTCTTTTCAACCGAACGACAAAATGGACGTTGGTATTTTCTTCTCAGGCCATCTACCTTCCCCCCAAAGTCCCAAAAAAGGAATACACTAAACACCTCATCCCGTCCGGATGCAAAATTAATCATTCCCCGGCTTTTCAACGAAATAACTGATTTTTACACTCATTTCTTGCCAAACGAATCATTGATATAGTGTAACTCCATGAGGACAGGGCAGAGAAAGTTCAAAGACATCTCAATCCCGATCTAAACTTAAAATCGGAATATGAAATATTTTAAATAATCAAAAAGTGATACAAACGTTAGTTCTCCGAAGGCATCCTGTTATCTTTACTGCGCTTTTGGCCAAAAAGTAGTTTATATGATCCGTTTCTACCTGATTCTTGGATTACTGCTGTACTACATATCCCTGCTTGCTCAACCTTGCACAAGGGCTGTAAACATCGACATACCGGACAACGGGAATTTTTACACATCGCGTATTGAAGTGAGTACTGAAAATTCAGGAAATCGGATCCTTTGTGGAGTAAGACTTTCATTCTCGCACCAATTCGTCAACGAACTTCGTTTTGTACTTCAAAGTCCCAGCGGCAAACGACTTGTGTTAATCGCTGGAAAATCGGGGTCTTCCCGGACTGCAGGTAGCAGCTTCGACATTTTGTTTGTACGAGGGGACGATACCGCCCACCCTGACGATTTTAAAAAACCGGTCTGGCAGGACAACAAATGGGAACAAAACACCCACTACGTTGGAACATACTACCCTGATGGCGAAGCCGGACTGGAGCACTTCGACGGTGAAAGACTTACCGGCACATGGAATCTAATCTTTGCTGATCAGGTAAGTGGTGGAAATGGACACTTGGAAAGTTTCCAGCTGATTTTCTGTGATAATCCCGACTATTGTACACCCTGTTCGGTACCCCGGGATTTTATATCGGCTCAGAATTTTGGATCCTATTGCGGAGGAGATCCTACCCTGGAAAATCTGCAACCCCGTTTTATATCCGAAAACCTTACCGCCGGATATGAAGCCACCTTTTTGGTGGTCAACCAACGCAATCAAATCGTGGCAAGGGGAACCAATCCCGATTTTTCAAATCTTCCTAAAGGAATGTATGACATCTTCGGACTTCAATACCGCGCTGTACACAGGGATCTTGTTGAAAGCACCTCCAATATCAATACACTCAATGATTTATTTTACGGGATACAATCCACACTTTGCGGTGCCATTTCCAACAATTCGGCAAAAATCACTATCCTCTCCAATCCAAACTATCAGAATGAGACTATCGAAGTATACGGTCGGGATTACTACGTGATCGATGGTGAGATCATAACCTCTGACCAAACAATTTCCAAATCCTTTACAGATCAGAATGGCTGCGACAGCCTGGTCAATATCTCTGTGGTATTTAAAAATTATACCCCGACGTTTTCACAGGATTTTCAGTACAATTGTGATCATACCACCATCCGGCTTTCAGTATCAACCGAACAGAACTTTGAAATCCGAAGATGGTTTACCAGGGATGGAAGAATCAGCAATCAATCCAGAATTAACTCGTCCGAAATCCTGGTCAATAGTCCAGGTACTTATTTTGTGGTATTTCAAATCCAGGATTACCTCGACACGGTTTCCTACCAATTGGTGGTGGACCCGGCTTCGCCAGTGTTGGCACTATCCAATGAATACGCATTGTGCGGCTCCACCTCTTTGACCCTACAAATTGGGACCAATTTCACCCAGGCTACCGTTTCACCCTCCACTTCTGCCTCGATCAATGGAAACATCCTCACCATATCCCAGCCCAACCTATACACCGTAACCGTGTCCAATGCAACTTGTGAAATCACAAAAAATATCCTGGTAAAACCACCTGAAGCGGCTGAGACAGTTGAAATTGAAAACGCAACCATATTATGTCCCGGTGTACCAGTCAGACTCATGCCCATGATCGAATCAGATTACGAAAATTATGCATGGTTCAGGGATGGGGAACAGGTGGCTTCTTCCCGATTTATATCCACCGATACACCAGGTCTGTATACATTTAGAGCTTTTGATAATGGCCAATGTGGTACTTCGGGGACAGCTCTGGTGGAAGATCTATCCTCAGAAATCGATCTACGGATCGAGGGACCTACCCTCATCAATTGTGCTAACCAAAGTCTGGACAACAAACTGACCGCTTCATTCCACGGAGATTTTTCCATACTTTGGACACTACCCGATGGGACACAAAGTAACAATCCAAGCGTATCCATAACGGGACCCGGATTGTATACGGTCGAAATTTCAGATGGATTGGGTTGCAGGATAAGCGAATCGGTGACCGTTAGTACAGATATGACCCAGGTGGAAATTGACGTGCCCGAAGAAGTCATTATTCCATGTGAAGAATCAGGCATTCTCATCAAAGCGGACCTAGCGGACAACCTGGATGACATTGACATCGTATGGCAAGGTGCAACCGCTACCAGCTCCCGTGCAGATTGGGCATTTGCTACCAGAGCAGGCATTGTTTCCATCACTGCCCGTCACGTCATCAGTCAATGCATCGAGCAAAAAATGATAACCGTCAGGGAAGAAGATGGGAAACCAGAACTGAACATCGATACAGACCCGCTACCCATTACCTGTGACGATCCAGTACGAAAGATTGCGCTTGGATTGGATGATTGTATGGGCTGTGAGTACAATATTTTTCCTGAGGACATCGCAATTATTGGAGATAGTCTGATCGTTGATGGTCCTGGAAATGTCTCCATTGAATTAATCAAGGGTGAATGTAAGCGTGAATACAACCTACAATTCCCGGACCAACAAAAGCCGAGAGAATTGATCATTGACAAACGAAATATCGGTTGTAGCGAAACCAGTGGTAGAATTGAAATCATCAATCATATGTATTTCAGCTCGATCGAATTTGAAGACCCGTCCGGGTCCATTATTCCCTATAATATAGGTACTTTTCATAATATTATTTCGCCCATCACTTATAAAGTGCGATACACCGATATGATGAATGGTTGTACCGGAACGGAAACCATCGAGATCACCATAGCGGATGGGGTACCCACTGTTACATATGAGGAGGAGACATTTCTGGATTGCACGACGGGCAAAGCTACTCTCCGCCTGGAAGGCACTGGCATCGACCGGGTAGTGTGGGAAAATCCCAGAAATGAAGAAATACCAGGCTCCGGAAATCAAATCGAAGTAAACGAGGCTGGCACCTACAAATTCATCGTCTTCAATAGGGTGAACTGCTATAGAGAAGGGAGCATTGAAGTGAAAGATGATCGTTCCACCCCTTCTGTCCAACTTCAGGATGAGTATGTCGTCCCCTGCTCCAGTGAGGACGGTTTAGTGCAGATTAGCTACGATGCAACCCCACTCCGGTCCGCTGCTTGGTACAGCGCTGCAGGATTAATTTCCAACGATTTTCATCCGAATCTGGGACCAGGTTCCTACCAGGTGGTTCTGGAAGGAAAGAATGGGTGCAAGGCCACCGATGAAACGATAGTGGTCCCGGAACAGGCAGGAACAGGTCCCGATATCATCGCACCGCCCATCACCTGTAACAGAGCATTTTCCCTGGTTCATCTGGAATCCTATGTGGATGTGGCTCAGGTTCAATGGATCGATGAAAATGGCCAGTCCAGTGAACTAGACACCTTCGAGGTGTACAATCCTGGCAATATCAGTCTGGTCATCAGACAACAGAATGGTTGCCTGATTTCCAGGTCTCTGACTGTGGAAGAAGATAAATTCACGGTTCCGTTCCAGATAAACAAACCCATTATCAATTGTCACAACCTAGCCCCTAAAATGCGTGTCCAGGTACCGGATTCTATCGTCCGGGACATCCGATATCAATGGTATCTGGAGGACATTCCGGTCGGAGTGGAATCGGAATATGCCATCGAATATCCCGGAAATTATCGTGTAGAGGTCAGTTTTGATAACGGCTGTGTGGATTCTGCGCGTCACACAGTGGAACTGGATACTGTACCAGTGGTTTGGGAATTAAAAACCGACACCCTCACCTGTGCCCGGTCCAAGATTCAGTTGAGCAGCGATATCAGGGTCAACCATATAGAAACTGTTAACTGGGAAGGTCCAGGAGGTTTTACTTCCAAAGCCCTACGACCCAATTTCCAAAATCCTGGTATCTATACTGTAACCTATGCCGGTGTCAATGGCTGTACAGCCAAAGCGGAAATGGAAATATTTGATGACCAGCACGCTCCCACAGTGGATTCCGTGGGATTTCTTTCATTGGGATGCTATGGAAAAGCTGTGGACCTAACTTACTTCACACAGGATTCCGTAACCACACAATACTGGCAGTTACCGAGTGGACAAATCCTCGATGAATCCCTGGTGCAAATCGAAGCGAAAGGAAATTATTTGCTCTATCTGGAAGGTGATAACGGTTGCTCGAAAATAGACACTTTTTTCATTGACAAAACAGTGAACCCCGCATTTGACCTCGAGGTCGAAGCCGCAGGTTGTGATGATCAGATAGGGAAGGCCAGAATTCTTCCCCTGCTCGATACCTTTGAGACCATATGGCTGGAACCGGGATCGATGAGAGAACTGGGCAGAGGTCACGAATCACCACAACTGGACGTTGGTTCTTATCTGGTCACGGTAATCAATCCTTATAACCAATGTGATACCACTTCGGTAGTTGATATTGTCGATATTTCCCGCGAGATGCGATTGGAGCTGTCTGTCGATGATTCCATACGGTGCGAAAGATCTCAAGCTAATCTACTTGCCCGGGTCTATCCTCCGTCCGACCACTATGTATATGAATGGCGTTATGGGACAACCGGCCCTCCCATTTCGACAGATACTATTGCGGAAGGAATCACACAATTGGGACTCTACAGATTTACGGCCAGAGATACGATCAACCAGTGTGTGGTAGACAGCACGTATAGAAACGTAAGGGCACCGTCCCGACTTCGAAATTTCAGACTGTTTCTCACAGAACCTGCTTGTGATATAAACCGGACGGGTTTTGCAATCATGGACACGGTGTTTGGCGCTTCAAATATGAATCTGATGACATACAGTGTCAACGGATCACCATTTCGTGACCAGGACACCTTCCCATTTCTCTATGCCAATGAAATGTATCATATCATCGCTAAGGACCCGTATGGGTGTACCATTGACACCACCTTATTCCCGCAGTTACGGGGGATTATGGACCGGGTCTCCCCCATTGCCGATACGACGATCCACAGTGGAGATAGCATCAATTTTAATCATCCATCCTTCAAAATCGACTACATTTCAGCAGATGCTCCATTCACAGAATCTTATACCTGGATTCTCAATCCCGACACTTTGCACTGTGATGCAGACTGCGCAGAACCCATACAACATCAATTCTTTGAATCCCGCTTTATTACCGCAGTCATGACCAACGAATATGGATGCCAGATAACGGATACATTCAACATATACGTCCGTCAGGGCGACGTCCTCAACGTGCCCAATGCCATCATACCAGCCAGCAATATCGCGTCGAATGCGCATGCTTGTATATACACCAACCAATACATTGAGAATATTGAGCTCTATATTGTCTTCAACCGACGGGGAAATGTGATTTTCAAGCAGTCCAATTTTTCCTCACAAAATCCCAACCAGCAATTTACCTACTGCTGGGATGGGCGGGACGAACAAAACAATATACACCCACCTGGCAATTATAATTATTATGTAAAATATCGAACCATTTATGGGGAGACGAAAGAAAAATATGGTAACATACTACTAATCAGATAGATATCGCAGGGGCGATTTGGATGCTCCGGATAAATGGTGTGGGACAGTGCTCAATAACCAGGAAATATAACAGTCATATTATCTCTAAAAATATGCGGAGTACAAGGCTTTCGGATGAAATAAATGGCCTTTTTTCTCCAGAGAAACCGGTCTAATTTTAGAGGGGGAGTCCTTTTACTGAAATCCCTTTCAAAATACACCTGCGGTGTATTTCCAATGAAAGAATCCCTGTTCAATAAACCATGCCCAGGCTTCTTCAGCGGAAATCGTCTGCAATCGAACTCTTTTCAATCCAGCCTGAATCATTTCGAGTTGTTCAGCTGCCAGGGTGGTTAAATCGATCATACGGGAAGATCGACGCGGAAGTCGATCATTGACACGGACCACCACCGACAAACCAGATGGATCGGTCACTTTTACCCAGGTATTAAAGGGTAAGGATTTGTGCGCCGCTGTAAACAATCCTTGCAAAAACACTTCCCCGCTGGCGGTTCGATTGCCTTCCAGACTGTCATGGTAAAAAGAAGCAATACCTGAAGATACCATTTGTCCGTTCAGTTGGCTCCCTGAAATAAACCATACCATAAATAAAAGTACCAACCTACGAAAGACCCGCCTCCCCAGGCTCCTAATGAAAGAAATTCTATTTTTCAGGTAAAAAAAATATGGGTATTTAGAAATACGTCCATTGAAAGGAATAATACTTCCCCTACAAAGTAATGAAGATCCATAAGCTGCCATGGATGAAGGATAGGACTTCCCTCCATACCAGGTCATTCTGACAATACCGTCACATTCCCAGTTTATTTGCATGGTAGCGGCAGAAATTAGTGAGCAATTCCCAAATGCCCTGCCTTTAATTCGATTAAAAGACAACACTGGTTCAGGTAATATACAAGTCAAAAAAGGCTCCACAAAGGAGCCCATAATAAACGCTATAATTACAAATTAATCGATAGATACCAATTCGATATCAAATTCCAAATCCTTTCCTGCAAGAGGATGATTGGCATCGATTTCAATTTCGTTTTCAGTAACGCGGGTTACTACCACAGGAATTTGCTGACCACTGGGGTGCTGCATTGACAATTGCTGACCTTCCTCAGGATTTAGTTCGGGTGGTAGTTGATCTTTAGGGACTGTAAATACCATATCCTGATTTTTCTCACCATACCCTTCTTCACTTGAGAATTTGGCTACTTTACTTTCGCCCACTTTCATTCCGTTGACCGCATTATCAAATCCAGTTATCATCTGACCACCACCCAACTCAAATTCTAAGGGCTCCCGATCTCTTGAAGAATCGAAAATGGTGCCATCGGCCAATTTTCCAGTATAATGAACTTTGACTTTATCTCCTTTTTTTGCTACAGACATATTATTGATTTAGTTTATAAAATTATTATGGCCTGACATCCTTGATGTAAACTTACCGAATATTTACCGAACGGGAAAAATCTAAAATGGTTTAATTCTCTTTAAGATAATAAGCTTTTGCTGCCCGAATTTCCTGAAAAGTCGTATTGAAGGGAATCCTAGATTTAAGTTCACTCAAAGAAGTGGAGTCTTCCACGTCGCCGTCGAAATGTCTGATGATTTCTGCCAAACGTTCCTTTTCCATCAACAAATTGATATCTATCTTACCATCGGAGTACAAACGGAGAAAATGGGAAAATATCGTCCCTTCCTTCAACCGCCTTACCTCAGCTATTTCCTTGATGGTCTTTCCCTGTTGATACAATTCAAAAGTAATATCAAAGGTACTTATTTTCGATTTTTGTGGTGACTTGCCAATTGACTTAATGAATTTTTGAGGTCGCTGGATTAGATCGCCCTGATATAATTTTGTGTTTTTGAATTCAATACGAGTCATTTTCTCGATGAATGCCCAGAAAACCTCCAGAATTTCGTAGGTTTCTGTTTGGAGTCTTTTCACCCCCTTTATGTAAGCGATTTCGTCATAGTAATCCGTTATTGGATCCATCACATTTTTGAACAATCGGTTTGCAAAATACTGGATGGCTTTGTGCATTCGAACCCTCAGAGCCTGATCTTCCCGGGTGGCAAAATATTTGTGCAGGATATTTTCCAACTCCTGTTTAAATTTTTGTGCCACGTATCTGCATTCGCGTATCTCATTGCTCAATTGAACTGGTATAATCTTGTGAACAGTGTCCAGATCTTTTTCTGCTACCTTTTTAAGCCATACTTGCAATGGATATTCCAGCTGTTGAAATTCGAAAACCCGCCATAGCCGCTGGAAAAGATGCTGTCGCCGACCCATCTGAAGCGCTGTATCAAGATCGGTTTTCTGCATGGCGATGTTATAATAATCAATGATGGTTTTATCCACCATAATATTGTGCATAGAGATTGGAGAATGGAGATACAACCCTTCCAATGTCCGGCACCGGCTAAGCGCGACATATACCTGCCCTGGAGCAAATGATCTTGACAAATCCAAAGATATCCGGTCAAAAGTAAGCCCCTGGCTTTTGTGAACGGTAATAGCCCATGCCAACCGGAGCGGATACTGTTTGAAACTTCCAATTTTCTCCTGTTGGATTTCCATATCTTCATCCACCTTGTAACGGAAATTCTCCCATTCTATGGGTTCTACCGAAATCGAATCTTCATCCCCGCATTGAACCACCACATTCCTCGCATCCAATTCCACCACTTCTCCTATTTTTCCATTAAAATAGCGTCCTTCTTCGCTGTCATTGCGGACAAACATAACCTGCGCCCCTACAGCCAGCGTGATCGATGGTTCGACCGGGTATGAAGAAGTTGAAAACTCACCCTTGATTGATGCTGAATATGTGAACTGTTCCGACTTCAACTTATTTAAGCGGTGTGAATTAATCCTGTCAGCGGTCGCATTGTGCGTAGTCAACACGATGACGTCAGATGAATCCTGTTTATTTGATGCAGTTACCCTCCTTTCATTTAGCTGATCTATATCTTCGGGCGTCGTATCCCCAATTCGTATGCGATTGAGAATACTCAGAAAATTTTCATTTTTCTGACGGTATACCTTGACAAGCTCAATGGTCACCGCTTGCAACTTTTTCCATGCCTGGGATTCAAAAAAATAAGGTTTTGAATAATATGGACTCAGCGCGTACCATTCCTCCTGCTGAACTACAGGAGAGAGCTGAAATAAGTCCCCAATGGCCAGGATTTGCACACCACCGAATGGCTGCGAGTTTCGCCTCACATACCTTAAAGCATAATCCACCGCATCGAGTAGGTCAGCCCGAACCATCGAAATTTCATCGATAATAAGCAATTCCAGTTCGGTCAATAACTTTCGTTTTTCAGATCGGTACCTTAAGTGGCGCCCCAGGCTGTGGGGGTTGTTCACAATATTGTGATCTACAGGATCATTCGTAGGGATAAAACCTTTGAGTGGCAATCCAAAGGTAGAATGAATAGTGGCGCCTCGTGCATGGATCGCAGCCACTCCGGTGGGCGCTACGACCATGGTCTCTTTTGACGTAGTACTTACGATATGCTGCAGCAGCGTAGTTTTGCCCGTACCAGCTTTACCAGTAAGAAAAACCGACGTATTTGTTTCATTGACAAACTCTTCTGTCCGTTTAAATTCTTCGTTCAACTCCATAGTCCCCGAATCTTCACAAATTTAGGCAAAATATCTCCAGAATTTAGGATTTGATAAAAGTTTTGCCCCAAGACAGACCAGATAATAGGTACATCAAATGCAAATATTAATGATGTCCGGCTTGAGGCGATATCCGGTGAATTGAGTGGCGTTTTATCCTCCAACAGAAATAATGACCTACCGTACTTTGAATTTCTCCCACAATTCCATTGATCTTGTAACTAATGTATTCCACACCAGCTACAGTAAATCTTCTATTACCTCCATACCACCCTGGGATCTTTGCTATATCTCCATTTTTACAATGATATTTCACAAGGCCGCCCTAATCAAAGAAAAGTTCAAAGTACCCAACCAGATTACCTTCGTGCTCTATTTTGGGAATGATAATCCAGTCAAAAGATAATCACCACCTGGCAAGAGATTATAGGAAATGGATCATTAAAATAGAGATTTATCAAAACTTCATTTAAATTTGCCCACGACAATGTCTGACATTGCATATTATGAGTTAAAAAAAAGCCAATCAATGGATCAATTAGCCACATTAACCATCAATACGATCAGAACCCTATCCATGGATGCTGTGCAAAGAGCCAACTCCGGACATCCCGGAACCCCCATGGCACTGGCACCTGCTGCATATGTCCTTTACAAAAAAATAATGAACCACAATCCCCGAAATCCCAATTGGATCAATAGGGACCGTTTTGTTCTATCCTGTGGACATGCTTCCATGTTACAATACAGTATTCTTCATCTTTGTGGCTATGACCTTTCTCTGGACGAATTAAAAAATTTCCGCCAGTGGGGTAGTAAAACCGCAGGTCATCCGGAATACGGTCATACACCCGGGGTAGAAACAACAACCGGTCCACTCGGCCAGGGTTTTGCAAACGCTGTCGGTATGGCCATGGCAGAGAAACACCTTGCTGCCATTTTCAACACCGACAAATACAATATTTTTGACCATTACACCTATTGCTTCTGCAGCGATGGCGATTTGATGGAGGGAATTTCCCATGAAGCGGCTTCAATAGCAGGGCACTATGGATTGGGAAAACTGATCTGCCTTTTTGATGACAACAACATCACCATAGAAGGGGAAGCAGACCTGAGTGTATCCGATAATCAGGCTGCCCGGTTCAGAGCCCACAACTGGCATGTGATCGAATTGGGTGCCAAAGGGAACGATATCGAGGCTATTGAAAAGGCTTTCCGGGAAGCCAAAGGAAACACCGAACAACCCTCCCTGATTATCCTGAAAACAAATATAGGTTACGGCGCCCCGAACAAACAGGACACCCCCGATGCACATGGCGCACCACTGGGTGACGAGGAGATTGAGCTGACCAAGGCATACTATAATTTTCCATCCAAAGAACCCTTTTTCATACCGGACGGCGTCATGGACCACATGAGAGAAGTCATGGATCAGGGTAGTAAAAAGGAAGACGCCTGGAATTCACTTCTCTCTTCGTATCAAAAGGAAGAATCGGAACTGGCCGATAGGTTGAATACACATATCAACCTGAGTTTGCCTGAAAATTGGGATGCGGAATTACCCGTTTACAAGCCTGAAGATGGATCCATCGCTACCCGGGCTCTGAATAGTGCTTTCCTCAATGCAGTAGCAGACAGATTGACCTGGTTGGTAGGGGGAAGTGCGGACCTGGAGCCCTCGACCAAGACGCTGCTTAAAAAAAGTTCCTACTTTCAAAAGGATCATCCGGAAGGTCGAAATATAGCATGGGGGATCCGGGAATTGGGAATGTGTGCAGCATCTACTGGCATTCAGCTTCACGGGGGACTGCGCCCCTATGCGGCTACCTTCTTTGTATTCACAGACTATGCACGTCCGGCCATACGACTGGCGGCATTGATGAACCAACCGGTAATTTATACCATGACTCATGATAGTATTGGGCTTGGGGAAGACGGACCCACGCATCAGCCCATCGAACATCTTGCTTCCCTACGGGCAATGCCGGGACTGACCATTATACGGCCAGCCGATGCCAATGAGACGATTGAGGCCTGGAAGGCAGCTATAAAAAATTTTAGTGGCCCCACTATGCTGGTCCTGACTCGTCAGGGTTTACCTGTATTGGATCGTGAGCGTTATGCTCCTGCCTCTATGCTGCACAAAGGGGCGTACATCCTTTCTCCGGAAAAGGGAGAAGAACCGGATCTTATCCTCATGGGCACTGGGTCAGAAGTACACCTGTTGTTGGAGGCCCAGGATGAACTGGCTAAGGAAAATGTCGATGCCAGGGTGGTCAATATGCCGAGCTGGGAGCTTTTCGACGCTCAGTCCCAATCATATAAGGAGGAAGTTTTACCTACCAAAATCCAACGTCGTATTGCAGTTGAAACAGGTTCTTCCATGGGCTGGCACCGATGGGTAGGTACTCAAGGAGCTACGATTACCATCGACCATTTCGGAGCCAGTGCTCCATACAAAGAGATCTTTAAACATTTTGGCTTTACAGTGGAAAATATTGTCCAACAAGCCAGGAAGTTGCAAGGTTAACCACATTGATTTAACCAATGAAGAAGGATAAAATGAATATCCAGGAATACGAATTGGGATTGGTCGGACTTGGAACCATGGGTCAAAACTTGTTGCTGAACATGGCTGATCAGGGATTTGCTGTAGCTGGGTACGACAACGATAAAAGCAAGGTAGATCAGCTCAATAATGTAACAACAGGTCATGATATCGTCGGTCAGTATGACATCACTTCCTTCATTTCTGTATTAAAAAAGCCAAGGGTGGTTATCCTTCTGGTTCCTGCAGGGCCGATTGTGGACCAGGTCATTGGTGAAATTGCCCCGATGCTTGAACCGGGTGATATCATCATCGATGGAGGAAATTCACATTTCTCGGATACAGACCGGAGATTGACGGAGTTGTCAGGTCAACAAATCCAGTTTGTGGGAATGGGAATTTCGGGCGGAGCGGAAGGGGCTCGAAGAGGTCCAAGTATGATGCCAGGAGGTCACAGGGATACCTGGGAGCGAATCCGACCCGCATTTGAAGCTGCTGCTGCCAAAGTCGATGGTGAACCTTGTGTCGCTTATATTGGAGAGGGCAGTTCCGGTCACTATGTCAAGATGGTCCACAATGGGATCGAATATGGTCTGATGGAGCTTATCTCAGAAGCCTACGATTTCATGAAACGTGTACTGAAGATGTCCAATCAGGAGATCGGCGCCACTTTCAATGTGTGGAATCAGGATCGGCTATCATCCTATCTGATCGAGATCACTGCGGAAATCTTTGGACAAAAGGATGATATAGGCAATGGGGATCTTATCGATATGATCCGGGATGAATCCAGACAAAAAGGGACTGGAAAATGGACTTCCCAGGATGCAATGAACCTTCAGGTTCCTGTTCCGGGGATTGATCTTGCTGTCGCAATGCGGGATCTTTCTGGCTACAAATCCGAACGGATCAAAGCATCTACTGTACTGGATGGTCCGGAGATTTCGGAAAGGATTCATCATTCCGGGGTCACAATAGATGATCTGGAAAAATCGCTTTATTTTGCCTTTATCATTATTTACGCACAGGGGTTGGCCCAATTAAGAAAGGCCTCAGAAACATACCATTACGATTTGGATCTGGCGACTATAGCACGGATCTGGCGGGGTGGATGTATCATCCGTGCTGCCATGCTCGATGATTTCAAACAGGCGTTTGAAGCCAATCCCGCGCTGGAAAATATCCTCCTTGACCAACGAATCGCAGATGTGGCCAACAGTATGCAGGATGAAATTAGGAAAGTGGCCAAAGCAAGCCTGGATTATGGTATACCCATCATGGCGCTGAGCAATGCCGTTTCATATTTTGATGCATACCGCTCCGAAACTTTACCTGCAAACCTGATCCAGGCGCAGCGTGATTATTTTGGTTCGCATACCTACGAAAGAATAGATCGCGAAGGCAAATTCCACACTACCTGGGGTAATGACAGCCGATTCTAATATACAAATGTAACCCATGCGATTAGCAAATAATTTACACCCCACGGTGATAACCATTTTTGGCGGAAGTGGTGACCTGACCAACAGGAAATTGGTCCCTGCTTTGTACAATCTTTATCTGGACAATCAATTGCCAGAAAAGTTTGCTATTATCGGATTGGGACGAACTGAATATACCGACAGCAAATTCAGGTCGAATCTCCGCAAAGGATTGGATAGTTTTTCCCGCAGGGGTAAAACCAAAGATGAGGACTGGGACGGATTCAAAGATAAGATCCATTATCTGATTTCCGACGTATTTGATGATGCTTCCTATCAGGAAATCGGGAAAAAGATTCAGTCTTTTGAAAACGAATGGGGTGAAAAGGCTATTTCGATATTCTATTTCGCCGTAAGTCCATCCTATATTGAACCAGTGGCCACCAAACTGGGAGCGAACAGCTTGTGTGATAATAAAGAACGTTCCAGAATTGTCGTGGAAAAACCCTTTGGCAATGACCTGGATAGCGCCCAACACCTAAATAAATTGCTCACCGAAATTTTTAGCGAGGAGCAAATCTATCGTATCGACCATTATCTGGGCAAAGAAGCCGTACAAAATATGTTGGTATTCCGATTTGCCAACATTCTTTTCGAACCCATCTGGAACCGGAATTATATCGAACATATTCAGATTACTGCTTCAGAAACCGTCGGCGTGGAGGATCGGGGGGAGTTTTACGATAAGGCAGGAGCACTCAAAGATATGATTCAAAATCACGTACTTCAGTTGCTCTGTTTTACTGCTATGGAAGCTCCTGTCCACTTCAATGCTGAAGAAATTCGCAGTAGAAAAGTGGATGTACTCAGAGCAATTCGTCGATACGAGGGCAAAGAAGTTTTCAAAAATTCGGTCCGGGGGCAATACGCCAGTGGTTGGATCAAAGGTGAAAAGGTACAGGGTTACCGCAAAGAAAAGAAAGTCGACCCCAATTCCACCACTGAAACTTTTGCTGCTCTTCGATTTTACATCGACAACTGGAGGTGGCAAAAAGTACCTTTTTACGTACGAACCGGAAAACGCATGCCGGAAAAAATGTCGGTGATTACTATTCAGTTTCGTTCCGTACCGCACCAAATGTTTCCCGATATTACTTCTGAACATCTGATTCCCAATCGAATTATTATCAGCATTTCGCCATCCACGGGGATCCGGATTCGATTTCAAGCCAAAAAAATGGGGCTAGACATGGAATTACAACCTGCGGAATTCACCTTCAATTACACAGGTTTGTATGAGAATCAACAACCCGAAGCATATGAAAATCTATTGCATGATATCATGACAGGCGATGCTACACTTTTCATGCGATCAGACGAAGTGGAAGAAGCCTGGAAAGTCGTCATGCCCTTCGTGGAAGCCTGGTCAAATCATATTCCCTCGAGTTTTCCCAATTATGCTTCCGGTTCGTGGGGTCCCGAAGAAGCGGAAGCCTTGATTGCAGAAGATGGATTTCATTGGATTACCACCCCCCTGGAAGACTAAAACTGAGAAGAGATGAATCAACAACCCGTTATCCATATTCATGAGGATGATACACATTGGCAAGAAGCCGTGGTATCTTTTATTTTCAGGATTATTACTGAGACTCTGGAAACCAGGAAATATTGTTCCATAAGCCTGTCCGGTGGTAGTACGCCACGACAGATATACGAAAAACTTGCCAGAGAAGGAGCTCAAAGAGGTATTCCCTGGTCGTCCATCCGCTTATTTTGGGGCGATGAACGTGCGGTGCCCCATACAAATACGGACTCAAATTTCCGCATGGTCCGGGAAGCCCTTCTCGATCATATCGATATTCCCCAGGAAAATGTATTTCCGTTTCCCCATCCGGATTCCCACGTTTCAAGCGCTGAATCCTACGAAAATACACTAAGGAAAATCTTTCAGGAACAGATCACTTTTGATTTATCCCTTCTGGGTATGGGAGATGATGGTCACACGGCTTCCATCTTTCCACATACTGATCTGGTATATGAACAGGATGCCTGGGTTAAGTCTATTTACCTAAAAGACAAAGGAGTCTATCGGATATCGGTCACTGCGCCTGTCATCAACAGATCGGGCCACATAGCATTTTTGGTAAGAGGAGCCAGTAAATCCAAAGCCCTCCGGGAAGTCCTTGAGGGGGATTATAATCCTGAGGAGTATCCAGCCCAATTGATCCGAAAATCACCGGACGTGCACTATTTCCTGGATTCTGGAGCAGGAGAATTACTGCGCTGATAAATAGTCACTATAAATTACCTCGCTAAAGTTTTTCAAATCGGAACAGAGGTACGCAACTATCCATTCTTGTTGGAAGTAGAATCCAATAGTCTTTCAGCTTTTTCCAAAAGTTGGTTGAGTCTTTCCTGTAGAGCATCCTTTTGCTGGTTGGAAGAACTGTCTTCATCCGATTGCCTAACTTCTTGCTCGATTTCCTTCAGCTCCTCTTCCAGCCCTTCCCAGCGTTGCTTATCTGCCCCATCTCCGGTTTCAAGCTGGCTTTTTATCTTGTCCAATACGGTGCGCATCTGATCGACCAAGCCATCGTACTTCCCCTTATCAAATTTTTCCTTTTCACTTATAATCAGATCGCCCACACTTCGGCCCAGATCTTTAACCTGATTTACAATTTCACGGGACTCAGATTGCTCCGATTGGTTCCCAAAAAAATAGTTATAACCAATTACAGCGATAATGAGAATCAATAATAAATTGAGGATAGTACGCATATCTTATTTTTTGTAAAAAACGTAAAAATCAAAGAATAATTCCCAGTATAAGGGCTTCATATCAACTTATACCCATATTTTTGTTCATTGGTTCATGAAATACTTTTGTATTGGGAATGGCATACCAAAGCCGTACCACTTTCTATTGCCATGCCTATAAATTAATATATTTGTGCTCGGATTTTGATAACAACATCGTTTATGAAGCAGTTTGATTTTGTAGCCATCGAATCGAAATGGAAAAAATACTGGGAGGAATATCAGGTTTATAAAGTTGACAATGATCCAACCCGTCCCAAATACTATGTTCTAGATATGTTTCCTTATCCATCTGGTGCCGGATTACACGTAGGACATCCATTGGGTTATATAGCTTCCGATATTTTTGCACGTCAAAAACGTATGGGGGGGTACAATGTACTCCACCCCATCGGCTTCGATTCTTTTGGTTTACCCGCAGAGCAATATGCACTCCAGACCGGAATCCACCCGGCTGAGAGTACCCAAAACAATATGCAGCGTTATCGGGAACAGCTTTCCAATTTGGGTTTTTCTTTTGATTGGTCCCGGGAAGTGGCTACCAGTAACCCGGATTACTACCGCTGGACTCAATGGATTTTCATCCAGATGTTTGAGCATTATTACAACATGGAATTGGATAAGGCTCGCCCCATAAGCGAACTGGAAGATTATTTTGAATCCCATGGATCAGTGGGATGTGCTGCGTACACAGATAAATCTGTTGATTTCACGAGCGAGGATTGGGTTAAGTTTAGCCCCAAACAAAAATCCGAGATCCTGATGAATTACCGGTTGGCATACCTCAAAACAGGATATGTTAATTGGTGCGAAGCCCTGGGTACTGTCCTGGCAAATGACCAGATCAAAGATGGTGTTTCGGAAAGAGGTGGGTATCCTGTTGTCCGCAAAGCCATGACCCAGTGGTACCTGAGAACTACGGCATATGCCCAAAGGATGCTTGATGGCTTGAACCACATCGATTGGCCGCAACCGCTCAAAACCATGCAGGAAAACTGGATCGGTCGATCGACCGGTGCTACCGTGTATTTTGAAATTATCGACTACGATAAACCGCTTGAAATATACACCACACGACCTGATACCATTTTTGGTGCTACCTTCATGGTTTTAGCTCCCGAGCACGAATACGTGAAAGACATCACCACAGCGGATCAAAAGGCCAATGTGGACTCCTATCTGAAGTATGTTACCAGCCGCTCAGAAGTGGATCGGATGGCTGGAAAACAAATGACTGGTACGTTCACCGGCGCATATGCCCGGCATCCTTTTACCCATGCCAAAATCCCTATATATATCGGAGAATATGTACTTGCGGATTATGGAACTGGGGCCATTATGGCAGTACCTGCGGATGACGACCGTGACCATGCTTTTGCCACAAAATACGATATCCCTATCATCGAAATTATAGATCGATCAGATTATCCAAATGCACAGCGGCAGGACAAAATTGGTAAGATGATTAATTCATCATTCCTCGATGGTATGGAGGTGATGGATGCTATCCCCACTGTCATTCAAAAACTGGAGGAAAAAGGAATTGGCCGTTTAAAAGTCAATTTCAAATTGCGGGATGCCAATTTCAGTCGGCAAAGATATTGGGGGGAGCCCATTCCAATTGTCTACGACAAGGATGGCATACCTAGCCCGGTTGACCTGGATGAACTTCCCGTTCTACTGCCCGATACCGATGACTTCAAACCGGCCAAAGATGGAAGATCTCCGCTGGCGAAACTCACGGACTGGGTTAAGTACGAAGGAAACAAGACACGGGAAACCGATACGATGCCGGCTGTAGCAGGTTCGAGCTGGTATTATCTCAGATATATGGATCCGGAAAACAACCACCAATTTGCCGGGAAAGATGCAATCGACTATTGGGAAAATGTTGACCTGTACGTAGGAGGAGCGGAACATGCGGTGGCACACCTTATGTATGCACGGTACACGCATATGTTTTTGTATGACCTGGGTTATGTGCCCACGAAAGAACCATTCCAAAAGCTGATTAACCAGGGTAAAATCCAGGGTACCATCGAATCCATCTTACTCAGAAAAAACGATGCGGGAATTCAGGAATTTTATTCTGCTGATATCATAGCAGAAGAAGATATGGCTCAGTATGCCAAAATCCCTGTGTTAGTTGATTTTGTTTCAGACTATGGTCAATCCAAAAGTTATTTGAGCAAAGAAGGCCTTGACAAGTATATCGCATGGGCTCCTGATTTCAGGGAGGCTAAATTTCATACCGCGGATGCAATTTATCAGAATGGATCCATCATCAAGGGATCTGCCGAAGGTTTTGTTTTTCGAACCGTATCGGAGCAGGGCAAAATGTCCAAATCCAAATTCAATGTCATCAATCCGGATGATATTGTAAGTCAATATGGTGCAGATTGCTTCCGGTTGTATGAGATGTTCCTGGGTCCTATTGAACAAGACAAACCCTGGGACACCCATGGTATCGAAGGTGTCTTTAAATTTATAAGAAGATTTTATAGTCTGTTCACGGATGAACAGGGAAAAGTTTCCATTAGTGATGAAAACCCATCCCGAGAGGAATTGAAAATACTTCATGCCACTATTCGTAAGGTTAATGAGGATTCCAGCCGTTTTTCCTTCAATACCTGTGTGAGCGCCTTTATGGTGGCTGTCAATGAACTTAGAAAACTGAATAGTCAAAAAAGAGCCGTCCTCAATCCTCTTGTACGTCTGATAGCACCATTTGCACCTTTTCTGGCTGAGGAATTGTGGGAAGTCCTCGGAGAAAATCCCAGCGTACATCACGCTTCCTATCCGATTGCCGAAGAAAAATTCCTCGTGGATGATGAAGTGGAGTATCCATTGTGTATTAATGGTAAAAAACGGGCAACAGCTTCCTTCCCGGCTGACATGGATAAGTCCGGCCTGGAAGAAGCCGCCAGAAAAATACCGGATATTCAAAAATGGCTGGAAGGCAAATCTTTGCTCAAAGTGATCGTGGTCCCGGGTCGGATGATCAATTTTGTAGTCAAATAAATTTTAAAATGCATTTATCTATCAATTTCTCTGGTATCCTGTTTAGTACGCTTTTGTTGGTTTCAGTATCCTGTAGTAGTAATAAGTCGATCCGGAATCCAGATGTAGAACTCCTGCGACAAGCCCAACAATTAGCCGGGGAAATACTGATTACAGATGGGCATATTGATTTTCCATACCATTTCCGACACAATTATGGTAGCATCAACGAATCCAATGCGAATGTAGCCATCAAGTCACCGCGTGGAGAATTTGACTGGATCCGAGCCAAAGAAGGAGGTCTCGACGCACCTTTCATGAGTATTTATATCCCGGCCAGTTATCAGGAGACGGGCGGAGCCAAAGCGCTGGCTGATTCCCTGATCGATTTTGTAGAGGAAGTAATCACCAGATTCCCGGACAAATATGCACCGGGACGGTCCCCTGATGAAATTGAAAAAAATTTCGAAAAAGGTCTGATATCCCTTCCTATGGGCATGGAAAATGGAGCTCCGATCGGGGATGATCTTAATCTGATCAATTATTTTCATGAACGTGGTATCCGTTATATTACCCTGACACATAGTAAATGGAATCTGATTTGTGATTCATCTTACGATCTGGAACGCAAATGGAATGGCCTTAGCCCGTTTGGATATGATGTCATACGGCGGATGAACGAGGTAGGTATCATGGTGGATGTTTCACACATTTCCGATAGTGCCTATTACCAGGTATTAAAGGCCACAAAAACACCTGTCATTGCAACCCACTCATCATGTCGCAATTATACTCCTGATTTTGAGCGAAATATGAGCGATGACATGATTCAAAGGTTGAAGGAAAATGGCGGGGTAATACAAATTAATTTTGGTTCAGATTTCCTGGATGGCGAAGTTTCCAGCAACAGAAAAAAGTTTGCTACTGCCTGGGCCCAATACCGGGAAGAAAAGGGGATAGATCCATCGGACACAGAACAGCAGAAGATATTTAAAAGTCAGTTTGAACTGCCTTTGTACTCGACAGTAGAAAAGGTTGCAGATCACATCGACCACGTGGTAAAGCTTGCTGGAATCGACCACGTAGGATTAGGTTCGGACTTTGATGGTGTAGGGGATTCTCTGCCTGAGGACTTGAAGGACGTATCGCAGTTTCCCAATCTCATTGCAGAACTTATCAGGCGGGGATATTCGCAGCAGGATCTCGAAAAGATCTGTTATCAAAATGTGTGGCGCGTGTGGAAAGCGGTAGAAGAATATGCAAAACGTAATTGAAATAAAATTTCCAAAACTACCCTTGACATGATAAGTACCCAACGTTTGCTTTTTGACCTGCCTGAAGATGAGATCTATCTCAATGCGGCATATATGACCCCTACACCCAAGGCAGTTGCAGAAGCGGGTATTCAGGGGATTAAAGCTAAAATGAATCCGGCGGGTATTGATCAGGATTATTTTTTTGAAGCACCTTCGAAGGTCCGATCTTTGTTTTCTGAAATTGTTCATGGAGCGGATCCCGACCGTATTGCCATATTTCCCTCGGTTTCTTATGGCATGGCCAATGTGGTCAGGAATATTAAATCTGGATATGGAAACCAAATCATCGTGGTAGAAGATCAGTTTCCTTCAGCGGTATATCCCTGGAAGGAAAATAGCCATTTTGAGGTAACCACCATAAAACTTCCCAGTCTCTACAAAAACCGCGGAGAAAAACTAACCCAATCCATTCTCAATGCGATTGAGGACCGGACTGCTGCGGTATGCCTGGGTACTGTTCTGTGGACGGATGGGAGCAGATATGATCTGATACGAATTGCTGAGAAATGTCGGAAGCATGGCACGCTCCTTATAGTCGATGGGACGCAATCCGTAGGAGCCATGCCTTTTGACTTACAGACCATTCGGCCCGATGCCCTGATTTGTGCTTGTTACAAATGGCTGCTGGGTCCTTATGGTATGGCTGTAGGATATTTAGGCGAAGCATTCGATGACGGTCAACCCATTGAAAATAATTGGATTAATCGAGCGAATAGTCAGGATTTTACGCGGTTAACGGATTACGACCCGACCTATCGCCCCAAAGCCCAACGCTATAATATGGGGGAATACAGTAGCTTTATCCATATCGCCATGATGCAGAAAAGCCTGGAGATGATACTGAATTGGGGCGTAACTAATATTGAACGATATTGCGCATACCTCACCGCTGAACTGTACGACAGCTTATCCAACAGCAAAATCTACTGGATAGAGCCCGATCCCCATTTTCGAAGTAATCACATTATTGGGTTACATTTATTGAAAGATGGCATGAAGGATAGGTTGTCTTCCATTTTCAGGGAAAGGAAAATCCATGTTTCCTTAAGAGGAGATAGTCTGAGAATTTCACCCCATCTCTACAATACCAAAAAAGACATTTACCAGTTGATGGATGTGCTGTTGTCACAAAATTAATGGAGGCCTCGGATTGTATCTCACAATAAAACCTTCCTGAAGGAAAATCGTTAGCAGTTCACATGATTACCAGAGAAATAACTACGATTGAGGAATTTTATGCGTTACTGGAACAGGATGAACCATTGACCAATCTTGCTTTCCACAACATGGATCTGACTGAAATTGCTGATCTACTGGTCCGATCCAATATCCGTGATTCCTTGTTTCTGGGATGTAAAATGCGGGATGCGGTGGTCTGTTCATTACAGGACAGCAATTACATTTTCCCCAGAATGAACCTGCCCTATGAGGTATACCCCAACAAACTCTACCATGCTGCAGATTTGTATGCAGGGTTTGACCGGCATGATCCGGATTCGTATACTCAAACGATGGATTGGCGGATATATGATCATTTCATCAGCACAGGAAAATACACGACCGATTTGAAAGAATCCCTGGGGAGGGCTTTGCACGACCAGTCCATGACCAATGCAATGGAGGATCTGATCATTCATTTTGATCCCAAATCCATCATCGCGATCATGGGTGGTCATCAACTCCCCAGAACCAGTGCACAATATTGGAACATTGTATGGTTGTCCAAAATGTTGACAGAACGAGGCAAGTTGATGGTATCCGGCGGAGGCCCGGGAGCCATGGAAGCTACACATCTCGGTGCATGGCTTGCAGGAATGCGGGAAAAAAAGGTTCTGCAGGTTCTGGATATTTTGTCCCGGGCACCCCACTATCAGGATCGGTGGTGGTTATCTACCGCTTTTGAAGTACTTGATAAGTTCGAGGGAGGAAAAATGCCTAGTCTGGGAATTCCTACCTGGTTATACGGCCACGAACCCCCTACCCCATTCGCCACATATATCGCTAAATATTTTACCAATAGTATTCGGGAGGATGGATTACTTGCCCTGGCCAAAGGAGGTATTATTTTTACACCTGGTAGGGCCGGAACAACGCAGGAAATATTCCAGGAAGTCACTCAGAACCATTACCTCACACTGGAATACGCCAGCCCTATGATTTTTATGGACAGGGCATTTTGGACCAGAGAATGGCCTGTGTACCCCATGTTGTACCGGCTTTCAAAAGAACAGAAATTAAAAAATCTGGATTTGGGGATTTACGATTCGATTGGTGAAATCATCAACCATTTGGTGGAATTCTATGAATCTCATCCAACTACGCTTTAAATACAGGTTAACCATGATCAATCAAATTCCTGTATGGTAAGATACTTAAATTCAACTTTAGAATTACCCCCGCTATGATTTTGAATAGCGATAATGCCCCGTGTGGGGATATCCGGATCCTCTTCGACATATTCGGCTGTCTGAACGCCATTGATGAACAATTGATGGTGATTTCCCTGAACGCGAATGGTGTATGAATTCCAGTCATTGGGCCTCAGTACATACTTTAGTTGGGTCATATCACCTACCACGAGCTGAGCCCTGCGATGTTCATCATATATTCCTCCCCAAAAATTTTCCCCGATATCAGCCTGGTATCCGATCATCATCCCATCTCGAATAAAAGACCGGTATTGGATACCGCTATTTATCATTCCCTTCCCAGGATCGCCCGTCAATCTGAACAAACAACGAAATTCGAAGTTTTCATACTCCTTCAGCGTATGCAGGTAAGTGTTTTCCGGAATGAGCATTTCACCGTCACCACAAATGATCGAACTATCTTTCACGTACCACAATTCGGCAAACTTGGGATTTACCGTCTTCCAGCCCTCCAGACTATGACCGTCAAATAACACCTCCCAGTTCTCTTGTGTCCATCCTGCGGACATACATAAAAAGCTGAAAGCACAGGCAATGAGCATTTTTTTCACGATGTAAAAAGGACAGCTGTATATCATGAATTCAGTTATTTATATGGCCTTAAAATCTCAGTCATCAAGTTATGAAATTTTGCAGATTAAGGTGATTTTTTTGCTGAATTAAAAGTTTATCGTACTTTCGGTAACGTTCACTAAATCTCTAATATGGAAAATATTGACTACATTGTTCTGGGTGCTTATTTTTTCGTGCTGATCGGAATCGGAGTATGGGCTTATTTTAGGGTCAACTCTTCTGCTGACTTTTATACCGCTGGTGGTAATCTGCCCTGGTGGTTGTCGGGTATCTCCCACCACGTGTCTGGATACAGTGGCGTTGTTTTTGTGGCGTATGCGGCCATCGCTTATACCCATGGTCTCACAATATACGTCTGGTGGGCTGTAGGTATTAGCCTGGCCATGGTGTTGACCACTGCATTTATCGCCCCCCGATGGTCCCGCCTGAGGACCAAAACAGGCATCCAGTCACCTACCGAATATCTGGCTACGCGATACAATTTACCCACACAGCAAGTCATGGCCTGGAGCGGGGTGATTGTCAAGCTATTTGATATTGGTGCAAAATGGGCTGCCACAGGGATATTACTGAATGTATTTACAGGTCTTTCTATAGAAACCGGAATTGCCATTTCGGGCGTAGTTACCCTCATATATATTACCATAGGTGGTTTATGGGCAGATGTGGTCAACGATCTGTTTTCATTCATTATTCAATTTGTAGCGGGAATCATCATGTTTGTTGTAATTCTGAACAAACTCGGTGATGGGATAGGTGGCTTTTTCACATTGTGGGACAGGTTGCCTCCGGAAAATTCCCAACCCTTCAATGAGCCTTACAGTTTTGGATTCGCAGTAGGATTTATGATTATCGCATTTTTTAGTTATAGTGGAGGAACCTGGAACCTGGCGACCCGGTTTATATCGTCTTCGTCAGGAACTGTAGCCCGTAAGGCTTCTTTGCTATCCACGATATTGTACCTAATATGGCCATTGATCCTATTCTTTCCTATGTTCGCAGCCCCGATATTCCTGCCGGATCTGGAGGACCCCACGCAGTCCTATTCCTTGATGGCCATGGACTTTTTGCCCACAGGACTGGTCGGTTTGTTGCTGGCATCTTTGTTTTCCAACACCTTATCGATGGTATCCTCGGATGCCAATACCATTTCAGCAGTGATCAACAGAGATATATTTCCTGTTTTTGTAAAGGGATTCAGAGATTTTAATCAGAAAAAAACCCTGGCGATAGCGCGTATTACCACTTTCATATTCCTTCTTATCACCATTATTATAGCCTGGAATTCGAGTTCATTTGGGGGTGTTATCGGTCTGATTATCACATGGTTCTCAGCCCTGCTGGGACCGATATCGGTTCCCATGATTCTGGGATTACTTCCTGTGTTCAGATATAGCGATAGTACCGCAGCACTCCTTTCGATCTTTGGAGGATTGATGACCTTTGCTTTGTTCAAATTAGCTTTTTCGGTATCCTATGGCTGGGAACTCAGCGGACCGATACTTACTTCCCTGGCCATTTACATCGGATATGGATTACTGGTTCGAAAACCGGTCAAACCTGAAGTTGAAAACCTGGTGAATTCCCTGGCGATGGACGATAATACCAAAGATTGATTTCAATATGATAGCGAAATCTCCGACAATGCAATTGGCAGATTATTCCCCCGAATCATTGCTCGAATGTTACAAAAAGGATCTTTTTGAATATTATCTCCCCTGGTTGGACACCAGGGTATACGATGATAAATTTGGAGGGTTTTTGTGTCATATAGATCGCAATGGCCAAACCGTAACCACCCACAAACGAACGTGGTACGATGGTCGGGGTGTATGGGTTTATACATATCTATACCGACATCTGGATCCCAATCCGTTGTATTTAGAAAGGGCGCAGCGAACCATTGACTTTCTACTTTCCATGCAAATGGCGGATTATCCCTATTGGCCCTGGGGATACAATCGTGAAGGGATTCCCTTGGAACAGGAAGCGGATATCTACGGAAGTTTGTTCGTTGCAGAGGGATTATCGGGAATGGCTCTGGCCACCGACCGGGCGGATTACTGGAACAAAGCCCTGAATATCCTTGTCGGCTGCTTGACTCAATATGATGACCCGGCATATCAATATGTGCCCCATTTCAATACAGGTCAAAAATTAAAAGCACCTCGTGTGCTGGGGCATTGGATGGTTATGCTCAATCTCGCATCGCATTTACTGGAGTATAAACACCATGATGTCCTCGTCACGATCGTAGACCGCTGTATCGATGCCCTTCTCCATCATCACCTGCAATCGGATTTTAATCTGATGATAGAATACCTTCACCATGATTTGAGCAAACCAAACTCACCCCTTGATCAATTCGCTTATTTGGGACATGGGATTGAAGTGCTCTGGATGATTATGGATGTAGCATGGAAAACCAACAATCCCGAGCTTTGGAATCAAAGCACAAACCTGTTCAAACGTCATGTAGAAGCAGCCTGGGATCCCGTGTACGGGGGCTTTTTCCATGAGTTGACCCATGTGGAAAATCATCAATGGTTGTTGGACAAGGTTTTGTGGGCTCAAGAGGAAGTCCTGGTGGGATTGATGATGCTGATCGAAAAGGATAAAGATCTCTGGGCTATGCAATGGTTTTCCAAAGTATACCCGTACGTGCGTGAAAAATTCATACTGCATGATCATCCCCATAAACTTTGGATCAATGGTGGAGATCGTAAACTGGACAACCATCATCAGGTGGATCGATTTGAAAATTACCACCACCCACGCCATCTGATCAAAAACATCCTGGCCTTGCAAAGAATAATCCGTTCTTCCTCCAGGTAAACAGTAATACTGTGAGAAACAAATTCGATCGTATGATGAAATGGCAGAATCCAGATTCCCCTTTCTCATGACTAATTTGCAACCTTCAAAACAATACGTCGGTTGGAATTTAGCCCCGAAGTCCGGAATTTTAAGCTAATCCATGACTAAAATTATTTTAACAAAGTCACAACTTTTCACCCATATTCCCAATTTTTCATTAGTTTCCAGCTTTTAAATTTTAGCACCTACTTCAATTTCCAAAAATTCGACGATTCCATGGAAAAAATGGCGGATGACCTCCGGATTGAGAAAATAGAAACTTTTCGATTGCCTCCCAGGTGGCTATTCCTCCGTATTCAGACTCGTTGTGGTCTGGTCGGATGGGGAGAACCTGTAATCGAAGGCAAGGCAGCTACTGTTGAAGCCTGCATTCATGAACTGGAACCTTTGGTCATGGGGCGTTCAGCCAATGAAATAGAGGATATTTGGCAATTGCTTTACCGAGGAGGGTTCTACCGGGGTGGTCCCATATTAATGAGTGCGTTATCGGGCATAGATCAGGCCTTGTGGGATCTCAAAGGGAAATATCTCGGCATGCCTGTATATGAAATGCTGGGAGGAGCAGTACGCCAAAAAATGAAAATGTATTGCTGGATAGGCGGTGATCATCCCGAAGTAGTCCTCGATCAGGCCAGAGAGAAAATGAAAATGGGATTTCGCGCTGTGAAAATGAATGCCACAGGTTCCTTTTCCTGGATAGAAAGCCTGGATCAGATCCGAAAGGTCAGTTTAAATATCCAAATGCTGAGGGAAGAATTTGGCGATAGCCTCGATGTGGGTTTGGATTTTCATGGCCGGGTCCATAAAGGTATGGTCAAAAGACTAATAGATGAATTATCTCCATGGAATCCGATGTTTATTGAGGAGCCCGTTCTTTCTGAAAATAATGAAGCTTTGGAGCACATTTATCCCTATACCAGTATTCCCATAGCCACGGGCGAACGATTGTATTCCCGATGGGACTTTAAACATGTGCTGGAGCGGGGTACCGTGGATATTATCCAGCCGGATGTAAGCCATGCAGGCGGCATTTCAGAAACCAGAAGAATCGCCGCTATGGCAGAAGCCTATGATGTTGCTCTGGCACCACATTGTCCGTTGGGGCCCATTGCACTGGCCGCTTGTTTGCACATCGACTTTTCAAGTATCAACGCCGTCATCCAGGAAAGCAGCATTGGAATCCATTATAATGAGGGGTTTGATTTACTGGATTACATCAAAAATCCTGAAATCTTTGCGCTTACGGATGGATTCGTGGAACGCCCTCATCGTCCGGGTCTCGGCGTGGAAATTGATGAAGATGTCCTAAAAGAAGGAGTAAAGTTGGGGCACAATTGGACCAATCCGATTTGGAGAACACCCGATGGGGCATTTGCTGAATGGTAAAATTGAAGTGATATGTTGTATGCTATTGGATTAATTCTTGCTCTGGGATTCATCATTCTGGGAATAGTACGATGGAAAATTCATCCATTTTTTGTCCTCCTCCTGGCTGCAATGGGTTATGGTTTTATTTCAGGGATGGATGTACAGCAAATTATCGCTTCCATCAATGATGGATTTGGAAGTATCATGGGCAAAATCGGTCTAATCATTTTTTTCGGTGTTGCTATTGGAACCCTTTTGGAAAAATCAGGCGGCGCCCTGGTAATCGCTACGCAGCTGCTGCGGCTACTGGGAGAAAAATCGGTCCATCTGGCGATGATGTTTACGGGATTTATACTTTCGATCCCTGTATTCGCAGATAGTTCATTCATTATAATGAATTCTCTGAACAAAGCCATCACCCATAAAGCAAAATTAGCATTTGGGGGAACTACGGCAGCCCTGGCACTAGGACTTACAGCCACACATGTATTTGTCCCCCCTACCCCAGGTCCTATTGCTGCGGCGGGCATTGTAGGTGCGGAACTGGGCAGTTTGATTTTTTGGGGGCTGATCGTGAGCATCTTTGCACTCATCCCCTGTTATTTCTTTGCCACCAGAATTGCATCGCGGGTAAATATTCCAATTCAACTGGAACCACCGGCTTCCACCAGTTACCAGCCCCGTCTATCGTATTCTATTTTATGTATCCTCATACCCATATTACTCATAGTCGGAAAATCAATTGTGGATTTCCCTGCGAACGACTTTTCAGATACGTGGTTTTATCCCATAATTTCTTTCCTCGGAACACCGGTTATCGCTCTTTTGATCGGTGTTGCGCTGGGTCTTTTGCTTCCAGAAAAATTGAATGCTGAAATATATTCGTCCTCCGGATGGCTGGGAGAAGCCGTTGTGATTTCTGCACCCATCATTCTGATTACCGGGGCGGGAGGTATTTTTGGTACGATGCTTCAAAACTCAGGTATAGGAGACATGATTGCAAATTTCTTTTCGGCCGGATCTATGGGTTTGTTCCTTCCATTTATTCTCGCTGCCTGTTTAAAAACCACTCAGGGCTCCTCTACCGTAGCTCTCATCACCGCAGCGTCCATTATTGCCCCCATGATGCCGGCACTCGGCCTGGATACGTCTATGGAAAAAACTCTGACCGTCCTAGCTATCGGCGCCGGCTCCACCGTGGTTTCTCATGCCAACGACAGCTTTTTTTGGGTACTGACCCAATTAACCGGTATGGATGTTAAACAAGGCAATCAAATACAGACGCTTGGTACACTCTTGCTCGGAGTTTCAGCATTTATCGTCATATTTACCCTTTCCCTTATTTTTTAATTTAGGGAACTTAAAATATAATTGAACGTTGGGATATTGTGATCTTTGACAGTGATTTTAGTAGAACGATAAAATGCTACCAACTTTTGGGGTGACGAAAATGAAGGGAGTTGTTTGGCTTTTTTGGCTTTATTCTCCAGGCACCTGAAAATATCCAACGCAAGAAAATATCCAGACCATCATCCGGAATGTACTTGTATGGCATCAAATCCAGGGAGGTCAATCACTTCTATTGGGAAGTATGTTTTAGACGAACTTCAAACACCTTCAGCGGATGTGAAATTGGGCTTCAAATGAGATCCAGGGGACCAGTGACTTTCGCCGAATTGCAATTCTCCGGTGATATGAGTAAAAAGTAAATATTTTTGTGACGATCCAATTCTTTTTTTATCTTTGTCCCCAATTTCGCAATATTTAGTTGTGAAAACATGGCTTCGTAGCTTAATTGGATAGAGCACCTGACTACGGATCAGGAGGTTGCAGGTTCGAATCCTGCCGAGGTCACAAAACATGCAGTCATTAAAAACAAACAAAATCAAGAGTTATGTCTAAGGTATGTGAGTTGACAGGGAAGAGACCGATAGTAGGTCATAAGGTATCCCACTCCAACATAAAATCAAAGCGCCGTTTCGAACCCAATTTGTTTAAGAAAAAATTCTACATTCCTGAACTGGACGAAACCGTAACCTTGAAGGTAAGCACGAAAGCCATGAAAACAATTGACAAGCTTGGTTTGTATGCTTATCTGAAAAAGTTGCAGAAGCAAGGAAAGGAAATTCCGGTTAAACTATAAAAACCATCTATCATGGCAAAGAAATCAAAAGGTAATCGTATTCAGGTAATCCTGGAATGTACGGAGCACAAAGAGACAGGTATCCCCGGAACTTCTCGCTACGTAACTCAAAAAAATAGAAAAAATACGCCCGAAAGATTGGAATTGAAAAAATACAATCCTATCTTAAGGAAATATACTGTTCACAAAGAAATAAAGTAAGCTATGGCAAAGAAAGTATCAAAGAACGCCCGGATTGCACAGCGTGCAGCCAACGTGGGTTCTGGTCGGGATCATGTCAAAGTGATCAAAAGCATCAAGGACCCGGTAACAGGAAAATACTCTTTCAAGGAAATGATCGTACACAAAGACAAAACGTCAGAGTTTTTTGCGAATAAATAATCGCATGATATAAACCAAAACCGAACGTAAGGCTTTTCTATATGAAAGGCCTTTTTTATATCATACCATCCCAATTAGGTACCCACCAAATCCATTCAACACAACATTATGAGCTTTTTTAAAAAATTTTTCACCAGAGAAAAGGAGGAGGACCTGGACAAAGGGCTGGAAAAAACCAAGACCAGTCTATTTTCCAAAATCACCAAAGCCGTTGCAGGCAAGAGCACGGTCGATGATGAATTTTTGGATGAATTGGAGGGGATTTTAGTTGCAGCCGACGTAGGGCTCGATACGACCATTAAAATTATCGAGCGACTCGAAGAACGGGTAGCTCGGGACAAATACATCAATACCAGTGAGCTCAACAATCTGTTGAAAGAGGAAATTGTCACCTTGTTGGCAGAAAACAAAACAGAAAGCTTTGAAGATTACAGCATTCCCCAATCTGACAAACCATACGTCATTCTCGTAGTAGGGGTAAATGGTGTTGGCAAAACAACCACAATCGGAAAATTAGCACACCAATATAAAAAGAATGGATATAGCGTGGTGCTCGGGGCAGGTGATACCTTTCGGGCCGCAGCCGTGGATCAACTCAAAATATGGTCAGAACGCGTAGGCTGTGATTTTTATTCCAAAGGCATGCAAGCTGATCCGGCTGCCGTGGCATACGAAACTGTACAACACGCAATCCGCGAAAACCATGATATTGCTATTATAGATACCGCCGGACGTCTCCATACCAAGCTCAATCTTATGCGTGAACTTTCCAAGATCAAAAGATCCGTCGGAAAAGCACTAGAGGGTGCACCACACGAAGTCTTGTTGGTTTTGGATGCTTCCACAGGCCAAAATGCGTTCGAACAGTGTACGCGTTTCACGGAAGCAACGGAAGTGACCGACCTTGCCCTGACCAAACTCGACGGAACGGCCAAGGGGGGGGTTGTCCTCGGAATATCCGATCAATTTAAGATTCCAATCCGGTATATCGGTGTGGGTGAAGGTATTGAGCAATTACAAATCTTCAACAAGCAGGCTTTTGTAGACTCATTATTTAGCCAGACCTGACGCCCATTTTTCCCTGCAATTGCTTTTCTTTTCCCATCAATAAGAAGGGATCGTAGCGGATGATACAATTAAAGATCCAATCCATTTATTAGTTGCCCGCACATTTTCGCCCAGCTTAATTTTTTGTTAAGTACCTGGAATTCGAGATTATTTGAGGTATTTTAACTTATTTACCGATCGATTCTGTTTAAGATTGATTCCTATGTTTGCCTTGCCCAACATCTTCACTTTACTAAATCTGATTTGTGGTTGTATAGCACTATTTGGGGTATTTTATGAAACTTCTTCGGTAGTCATAATCGCGTTTGGCGTTGCCTTGTTGTTTGATTTTCTGGACGGGACTGCTGCGCGCTTGATGAACCAAACCAGTGCATTGGGCAGGGAACTGGACTCTCTGGCAGATCTTGTTTCTTTTGGAATATTTCCTTCCTTTCTGTTGATTGATATCGTAGAACGAAGTACCGATCTGACTTCGAATCCTGCCTACGGTTTAATTTTCGTCGTGGCCGCAAGTGCAGCCCTTCGCCTTGCACGTTTTAATCTGCTTTCAGGCGGTTCATCCGAATTTTCCGGCATGCCAACACCAGCTATGGCCATTTTAGCATTTGGCATCTGGGTCAATCTCGATATCACCATTAATCCATCCCTCGAATTACTCGGTGACCCAAATTTTATATTGATTCTGTCCCTGGCTCTTGCCTGCTTTATGAATCTACCCATCAGGTTTATAAAATTTGCTCCCAGCCCGGGAATGTCCCTTCATCAAATATTGAGCATCGTACTCATACTGGTGTTTTTGGCAGGTCTGTTTATACATTGGAGAGTTTCTGTTCTCATCACCGGAGTCGTATATTTCCTCCTCTCCCTTTTGTTACCTTTGTTTTCAAACTCACCTGGGACGACCCACAGACCGCTCCCATAAACTTATATTTCATGTATCAACAAAGTTTTAAATATCTGCATGGCTGGTAACCCCTTATCAAGCATGAGGGAATTATACTTCAAGTTATAACTTAAAAGGATACAGAAAGGGTATTCGTCTAAATAAATACAGCGTTTCTCTAAAATTCTATGATATCCGTCCAGGTTTTGAATTTTTTTAATGGGTATTAGGTTGACTATAACAACAGGAGTGTTTGGGTTTGTCCGTCTCATTCATGGCCATGTATCAATTGAAGAACAACGCAAGCAAGTTTCCTTTTCATCGTCATGGATACCCGGCAGTACGGTACGGTCGTAAGTACCCTGAAATGGTCAAAAGATAACAAAGGCTTACCAAATATACGAATATGCTAATTTTATCCCTCAACGACTGGTGGCTCGCCCTGACGGGACTGGAGCAATTCTTCTGGATTATGGCCATCTTATCCTCTGCTGTATTTTTAATTGTTTTTGTGGTCAATCTGCTGGGATTTGATACAGATGCCGATATTGAGGTAGAAACGGATATCGACACCAATTTAGGAAGTCCTGATTTCCCAGTGTTCAGCTTAAAGGCCATCACAGCATTTTTTACTTTTTTCAGCTGGACAGGGGTATTGTTGACCGGCGAAGGTAGGTCGATATGGGAAATCATACCGTATTCCATCATTTCGGGCATCCTGGCGATGGCCCTGGTTGTGATTTTGTTGAAGAAATTTGCGGACTTCACTGAATCGGGCACAGCAGATCCTCTGGATCTCATTTTTGAAAAAGGGGATGTTTATATCCCCATACCTCCTGGCCAGTCCGGACGTGGTAAGGTCCATGTGACACACAACAAAGCCCTACGGGAAATGTACGCCGTGACTATGGATGAAAACCCACTTTCCACCGGAGAAAAGGTTCGGATACTTGAAATTTTACCTGAAAACACCTTATTGGTCGAACGGGTTCACGAATAATTTTTCACACTAAAAAACTACCAGCTATGAGTTTAGACACATCACTTATCTTAATTGCAGGTTTGATAGGACTTGCCACACTGCTTGTTTTATTATTCATAACCCGGTACAAGCGATGTCCATCCGATAAAATTCTGGTCATATATGGAAAAACAGGAAGTGGATCGGCTAAAACCTTGGCAGGAGGAGCCGCCTTTGTATGGCCTGTCATTCAGGATTATGCATACCTGGATCTTTCTCCGATTTCGATCGATGTCGACCTGAGAAATGCATTGAGCCGACAAAATATCCGAATCAATGTACCCTCCCGTTTCACCGTCGCAATATCCAACCAGGAAGGGGTCATGGTTAATGCAGCGGAACGTTTGCTCGGTAAATCCAATAATGAAATCAGAGACATATGTAAAGATATAATCTTCGGCCAACTTAGGGTCGTCGTGGCCACCATGGATATAGAGGAAATCAATGCCGACCGGGACAAATTTTTATCCAATGTGGCGTCTAATGTAGGCAGTGAATTGAAAAAGATCGGCCTGACTCTTATCAACGTCAATGTAACAGATATCGAAGACGAATCCGGGTATATTGAAGCCCTGGGTAAAGAGGCAGCAGCTCATGCAGTCAATGAGGCCAAAGTCAGAGTAGCAGAAAAGGAACGTGAAGGTTCAGTCGGAGAAGCGTTGGCGTATAAAGAACGGAGGATTAAAGTAGCAAACTACGAAGCAGAAGCGATATCCGGTGAAGCCGATGCAAAGCAAATTTCCAGGGTTAGGATCGCTGAAGCAGATGCTGAAGCCATCGAAGGTGAAAATCAAGCCAAAATAAAAATTGCCCATTCAGAATCGGTTCGGCGGGAAAAGGAAGCAGAAGCATTAAGTCGGGCTACGGCTGCTGAGAAAATCCAGGCAGCTAAAGCACTGGAAGAGTCCTACGAGGCAGAAAAAGCTGCAGAGATGGCCAGAGCAGCCCGGGAAAGAGCCCGGCAGGAAGCAGATGAGATCGTCAATGCTGAAATCGAGAAAAGGAAAATTGCTATCGCAGCCGAAGCAGAGGCAGAACGCAAAAGACTGATCGCCAAAGGTGAAGCTGATGCCATTTTCCTGAAGAAAGAAGCGGAAGCACGTGGTATGTACGAAATTCTGGTCAAACAATCGGAAGGTTTCGAAAAAATAGTGAAAGCGACCAATGGCAATACTAAAGATGCTGTATTGATGATTATAGCTGACAAATTGGAGGAACTTGTCAAAATGCAGGTAGAAGCGATTAAGAACATCAAAATCGATAAGGTTACCGTATGGGAAGGTGGCGGAGAAGGCAATGGAACATCATCCAGGAATTCTACTGCCAACTTCATCTCCAATTTGTATAAATCAGTCCCACCCATGCACGATATATTTGACATGGCAGGTATGAATCTTCCCCAATATTTGGGATCTAAATCGGAAGGGATCTCGAATGGCTCCCATTCATCGAAAAAAGTGGGTGCCGACCTCGATCAATCTGAAATAGATACCACCGAAGGTCACAACGGGGAACATCTTGCAGACTAATTGATCCTTTTATTGATACATGAACTTATTATCCAATGGGTCCTAAAAAAAGGGCCCATTGGACTTTATGGTATTATCCTACCTCCATTTTGATGTGGTATGTAATGAAAGCCACCATATCATTCCTCCTCTCACAAATCCTACTTTGAATGGGTGTTGGACAATAAAAGCATTCCCGAATGCACAGGAAGATGGAATCTTCAGGAAGACTTACATTCGATTGGGTGAAATACGCTTATATCTCTTCTAGGGTCCAGGCTACCAAATGCCTGGAATTTAAGCATTACCCCTTGTCGATTCCAAATATTGTTACTCTTAAGAAAGGGTTGAATATCAGTAGTCCCCCATGGAAACGGGGAGGATTGAGATCTCGCGCGATCTCAACTCTGGAGGAGTTGAACTATTCAGACATAG
>CAYRRD010000029.1:0-41600 GCA_964426625.1 uncultured Saprospiraceae bacterium
AATTCAGGAAATAAATAGTACGGAATGAAACCAGGATTTACATATCGTGATAAGGAAAAGAGAGGGAAAGCGAAATCTACGTACAATAATTACGAAGAATCACGCTTTTATGAACCCAGCTTGATTTCGATTATAGTTCATTGTTACAATGAAGCAGGGAATATAGAGCATTTCCTTAATGCCATCTCAAAATTGGACCTGCGGCCTTATACAATAGGGCTGAAGATATCCATTATCCATACCGAGCAAAAAGATCTACCAGGTTTTAAAAAAACTTCAATCCAAAATAACTGCAACCAAAATACCGCATGCCGGAACATAAACTTCCTTATGGATGATAATTATGAAAAAACATACCATCCGGAAGCGGAATCCCGGCACCCTCCTTAAATATCCGAGTTCAAGTAACCCTGATTAGACTTAATTTTCAAATATAAAAAAACATAACTATGAGAAACTTCTTATATATTATTGGTATAACCGGATTTCTGGCAATGATGGTTTTCACGGTAGTAACTTCGGTGTCCAACCCATATTACTGGATGAGTGAAGAGGCATTAGCTCAAGGGAGTAATATGTCCACCACTGTAGAGTGTGATTGTGAATGGTTTGGAAGTGATTGTACTGCAGATGGCTGGGGTGCTACTTGTGCTCCTACAGGAGAAGAAAATTGTGGGAGATATAATTCAAACTGCAATTAATATTTTTACACATCACCTGCCATGTGTTAAGTTATTACAACTATTTATGGCAGCGTTTATCTATAAACCACTTGGGGTGTATTACCGAAGTACCACAGAGCTTGCCAAAACACAAACTATATGTTCGAGTAGCAAGACTGTGTTAACAAAAATCTGTAAGCAGGAGTATAACTTTAATAAAGGAAGGCAAATTAGGTGATACTGGTCATCCAGAAGTTATGTCCCAACACCCACCTTAACAATTAATACCCAAACTAATCCCTAATAAACTTAATTTTTAAATTTTAAATATTAAAAACAATGAGAAATATTTTGTATACTATAGGCATAGCCGGCTTTCTTATGATGTTGATTTTTACCGTAGTTACTTCGTTGTCCAATCCATATTATGGGATGAGTGAGGTTGCTTTGGCACAAGGAAGCAGGATGGCAACCACCGTCGAATGCGATTGTGAATGGTTTGGAAGTGATTGTACTGCAGATGGCTGGGGGAGCACTTGTTTTACTGAAGGAGCCACATGTTGGAGAGGCGACAGTATGTGTGATTGAAAAATTTTATTTCTACCTGCCATAGAATGCAATTCTTGTTTTTTATGGCAGGTTTTTTTCTCCAAACTACAATGCATGAGGAATTCAATTTGTTGGTTTATTGTCGTAATGTTCTTGTCATGCGAGAATGAAAGTCATGATGAAGATTATTTTGATATGCCTTACCAGGGTGAAAGTGAAATCAGTTTTTATGATGTCAAACTGGAGAAGGTCGTATTGGATAGCTTAAATACCTCATTTATAGGAGATTTTTATGTGAATGATTCCGGTATTTATTACGTAGATGAACGATTCTGCACGGTGAATAAATTTAAAATAGACGGATCGTTTATCGAAACAGCGGTGGGACTTGGAAAAGGTCCCAATGAGACCATGATAGGGCGTGTGGAAGGATTTGATAATTCTGAAAAATACAATATTCTCATAGGTCCTTCCAGAGATTTTCATGCATTCGACCCTGATTGGAGATCAATAATTCATCGTACTATTAAACAGTCCCCCAGAGACCACATCACCGTGAACAGCACACCACCGACAGACGATCCGGGATTGTATTCATTGGACTATATTAATATGGACGTAGAGTATTTTGGAAGTAAGTTGTATTTTACTATTGGCACAGACCATCCTTATTGCCATCCGTTCTTACCCATTTATTACCAAGAATGTCCCATAATCGTTGAGGTGGATTTTTGGTCTGGTACGTGGGAAGAAATGTTTGGAAGAAGAAGTCCGAGCTATAAAAACTATAATGGGCTGGGCCAATTTTCTTTTTCCAGATTTGAAATAGACGATAAAGGCCGATTTTATGTGAGTTTTGAAATAGATCCAAGAATTTATGTGTATGATCGGGAGTTTAATCCACTGCATAGCTTTGGAATGAACGGTCATGATATGGACACAACCTATACCAATTTATACATAAAAGGGAATATTCACGATCCTGAAAATCTGGAAAAGGTAAGAGATATTACAGAATCAGATCGATCAACCAAGGGGTATTATAAATCAATGAAATTGTTCGATGAATTGGATTTGCTATTCAGAACATATTCCAAAAATGAATCAGCAAAAGTGGATGGTCTTCAGGTATATCACAATGAAATCCTGATAGGAGATGTCCAGGTTCCGGAATCATTTGAAGTGGTGGGCTATTCCGCCCCCTATTATTATGGACAGATCAGTGGCAATGGTGATGCAGAATTACTTCAACTTTATCGCTTCAAAATACCTGTTGATTATGAAAGATAATACGATTGCTCTTGTACTACTGTGTTTATGGATTATAACTTCCTGCCAGGTAAAAAGCGATAATGCCAATCAGAATGACAATGGAAAATCAGAACTCATCATAATTCAAGAAGCGAACCAGATAAATTTAACCACATTAAAATTTATAAATCAAACCTTTGATTTTGGCAATGTAGATAAAGATACTATTATTATCGCAAAGTATTACTTTGTCAATACCGGTTCTAAAACTTTAGTCATTGAGTTTGTAAATCCGGATTGTTCTTGTACAGATTACTCGGTTCATTACAAATATACTGAACCAGGTGATAAAGGTTATATAGAATTGAAATTGGATACTTCGGATAAAAACGGTCAACAATTCATTGTAGCTGTTGCAAAATTTAACACGGAACCAGCGTTTTATAAATTGACTCTTGAAGGTTATGTAAATGATGGGGGCTACTGATTCTCAGATTTTCATAAAAATCCATCTTAAAAATATGAAACTGACCGAAATTTTAACTGCATTTACCTTCTGTAGTCTTACAATTTATTTATCTGGCCAATCCAACTCTGAAATTGTGGGTCAGGTCATAGATGTCGGAACCCGGCAGCCATTATCCAATGCATACATCATTTATCAGAACAAATCAAGGGGAACCATCGTCGATATTGAAGGCCGGTTCAGATTGTCGGGAAGTCAACCCGAGACAGAAAACGACACCATCTACATCACCCATCTAGGATACCAGACCAGGGCAATTCCCTGGATGCAGGTTAAAGATATACAGATAATTGAGATGACTCCTGGTATTTATGCGCTCCCGAAAATAGAAATCAGAGAGACCAAGCGGAACGAAAACTGGAACAGAGTGTTCGTTAAGGCGGTGCGTGAATACGAATACCTGATGAGGAAAGATCCGTTTATTGCTATGGGACATTATATCGAAGAGGCTTACTATCAAGATATGCCCATCATGTACATGAGTAGTCTCGGATACATATTATATACGGGGGAACTACCAAGTGCGGCACCTTATTCCAATTTGAATTTTTTTTGCGATCAGACCAGGTCGTACCTTACGAATCCGGCCTGGGTAAAATATAAAAAAAATATTCCAGCAGTAGATTCAGCTGATGTTGTACTGCCAGGCACGAACAGCAATTTGAATTTTCTACGGGTACAGCAGGAAAAAGGTTTGCTTTCGCCGAGAATAGCTAAAAAATACAAATGTAGCCTGGACAGTTCATTTATCGCTAATCAATACCCCGTTTATGTACTTAAGTTTAGCTGGAAAAAAGAAGAAGGGACCGTCCAAATCATGGAAGTCGATGGCCATTATCTGATCCTTCGATTTCATGTGCAGACAAAGGAATACTGGAGTACGGCCTGGCACCAGAGACTACCGGCGGAAGTGTCGGTTGAATTTCAATATGTCGATAACACCCCATTTGTGAAGCGAATCAAGGCTATTCAGGAAAAAGATGGCTTAGAATACCGCAATGAGCTGGTTTCTCTCATCCAGAAACTGGACACATTTTCCGTGACATCGGATGAGTATTGGAATATGAATAACTATTCAATAAATCCATACATCACCTTTGATGAGGATGTATACAACCGCTATGTCCCGGACGGGATCAGGAAGCAATACGAGAGAAAGAGAAAAATATTTGGCCGTGCGGGAATTGACCTGGACAAGAAGGTAAATGCCTACTCGGACCGATGGTTTTTCTCAGAAACCGGTGAGGAGGAAGCTATCAGATTTATAGAAGAATTACGCGATCGTATGTTTTGAGATTGCCCTGGGGTCCTCCAAAGTTTACCTATCGCTACTGGTAGGTTTACATAGCAGGACTGGTAGGCGCCTGTTTAGGCGAAATTAAATATTAAGGCAGCTTGAGTTTCCACTTCCCCAGGTTTCCCATTTTCCCAGGTTTCCCTCTACCTCAGGTTTTACTCTTATCGTGAAAAAGCCAGTGACCAAATATCTCTGTCCGGTTTGATCCTCATTCTCGCTCTAATATTCCTGCACCTCTCGCCGGACTTACCTGCCGGAATTGTGGGACCAGTCCAAATTTCGCAGTATAATATTCTGAAATATACCTTATAAATTCCTCTGTGGAGGATCCCCGCAACAAATTGATCGTACTTCCCCCAAATCCTCCTCCCATCATCCGGGCACCGGTGACGCCAAATGCCTGACCCAGTTCCACGAGAAAATCGAGCTCAGCACAACTCACCCGGTACTGATCACGCAACCCGGCATGACTCGCGTACATCAACAGCCCCAGCTCCCCCATCTCGCCGGTGCGTAGTGCTTCCACAGCGGCTAGGACGCGTGTGTTCTCCTCCAGGACGTATTCCACCTCCTGAATCGAAACTTCCGGATGTCGTTCCCGGATATTAGATAAATCGTAAGGCTTCAGATCGCTGACGTCCAGGACCTCCCTGTACAGCCTCGCCTTTTCCAGTACCGCTTCACACGCCGCCCTCCGATCGTTGTATTCGCTATCCGCGAGGTTGTGACTGACACCGGTATCAATCAGGAGTAAACCGTGATCCATCAGACTTGCTGGGATCGCTTCGATTTCATTCGTTCGACAATCGATCAACGTAAAATGATCTTTTTGCCCCGCTACGATGGCATAAGGGTCCATGATGCCCACGTGAGCCCCGATCCAATGTTCGGTATACTGCGCGAGTTCAGCCATTCTCTTCAAGGACCAGCTATGGTTTCCAAAATGATTAATGGCCATAATGAACCCGATCGTCAAGGCAGCAGAAGAGGACATTCCACCTCCTGGAGGTATGGTGCTATGCAACGAAACCATGAACCCGGGAACGATTATACCTTCTTCCTTTTTCAGCACGTCAACCAATGCCTGCAGGTATTTGGCAAAATTAGTTGGGGGGAGCTTTGCATCTCTCCTTCCAAATGAACTGCACTGATTCAGATTGTGACTATACAACGTCCAACGATCCTTCTCTGGAGCAAAGGTTACAAGCATCGTAATACCTGCATCGATCGCCGCCGGAAGCACGTATCCATGATTATAATCGGTATGTTCGCCTATAAGGTTGATTCGCCCGGGCGACCACAATTTCAAATGTATTCGACCCCATCGAGAACTATGGATGTACCTTAAGTCTTCTATCACCATTGCACTGAACCTGGCCTATGATCTTTTAAATGCCATGGGTAGTATGGCGAGATTGATCACCAGGATCAATAGTCCTCCCCCTTCTCGCACTAATTCGATATAAGGGCTTTCTGCTTTCATCGAACCGGTAATAGAAGGGAATCCAAGCTGGGCCCAATAAATGAAATCCGGGATAAATGTTAGAAAATATATAGCGTATACCACAAAGAAGACCATATTGAGAGTACGGAGCCTCTTCCCCCCCAGATATATCAAATTCAATACCAGGGGTATCCCATAAACCACCATCCAAAAAACAGGATCGGGGTCATTGTATTGGAGGATGACTCCCAAAAGTTCTATTACACAAAAAATGACAATTAACCACTTCATGGTACAATGTTAATATTTTTACTATTCAATCCAGAAATTTCAGGCCACCATTTTTGCCGTCCAAACCACGCTAAATATCATAATAAAAGTAGGAAAATTTGGAACAATTACCGTCTAATACCCTACGAGCAACCCATCTCTGGATTTAAAATAGCCCTAAACCCCAATTAACTCCATCAAATTGTCCATGTTTTAGGAATCATTTGACCATAAAAACTTCATTTTTGACTTTGATTCAAAAATTTGTTATATTGTGAGGGCTTTTACATCTACAAGCACAGCCTGTAAAACGTTCTCACAAATAAACCCTATTCAATTTATAATATGGAACTATGAAACATTATCTGAACAAAGTTTTGATTTTCACCCTTTGTCTAAACTTTTTCGTTTTCGTTTCCTGTGATGAGGAAGAAAATCGACCCACCTTTCCTCTTTCGGCTGAAATATTCTACAGTTCCGATGGAACACAAGTAGCTTTCACCGCGCTCACCCACAGTGCTGTGGCTTGGGAGTGGGACTTTGGGGATGGAAACACCAGCACTGAACAAAACCCTGTTCATGTCTATGAAGAAGGTGGGTATTACCTTGCCAGGTTGACAGCCAGGGATGCCTCCGGTGCTACAGTGACAAAGGAAGTTACACTGGCATTGGATCTTACCCCCTATGCAATGTTAACCGGAGATTATCTCGCTGACAATTACGATGGCAAAACCTGGAAGTTAACTGCAGCGCACAGTGCTGGAGGAGATTATTTTGCCAATGCAGATGCGGAATTTTCAGTGGTATCGGGAACACCAGCTCCATTACCGACCGGGATATTTGACCTTGAGTTTGGAATGGGTGACGTTTACAAGGATGAATATACCTTTTACTTCGATGGCCGTTATCGCCATGACGTCAAGGAGGACGGAGCGGCATTTGGAGGAATCGTGTATCAATTTGTGTTGAATGGTGGTGCCGGGATCGTCAATGCCAACGGTGCAGATTATGGTTTGTGTATTGCTCAATACACTCCGGAGGAAAATGCGACTTTCACTTTTACCGAAAATGAAAATTTCACCATTCCATCGGTATATGGGCCAGGTGGACAGATTACCTATGAGAATGTTATGACACTCGATTTTTCGGGAACTGAATTTATCGGATTTCGGGATTTTCAGCGGAAAGTCATCCTAAACAAAATAACCAACGACTCGATGCAGCTTATCATGTTTATGGCAGCAGCGCAACAAGCGATCGGGGTCAACACCCACGCTCTGTTTTTGAGTTTTGAAGTCGTCGATTAACCACAATGAAATCTATGAAAATGAAAACCACACGATACTTGAGTAAATTCATCTATTGCATTTTTATAATACTGGGTATGGGTATATCTGCTCATGTCCATGCGGAACCGGAATATACCAACAATCTCCCAATACTAGTAACGGGTACAGTGACTTCTGCTCATGATGGGAGTACCCTCCCCGGGGTCACGGTTCGGGTAAAGGATAGTGATGTAGGTACAGCGACAGATTTTGACGGGTACTACGAAATCGAAGCTCCTGCAGACGGAATTCTGGTATTTTCCTACGTTGGCTATTCTACCGTTGAGATACCTGTAGATGCAAGAACCACCATCCATATAAGCCTAGAGGAAAGCGCAGAAGCCCTTGAAGAAATCGTGGTAACCGCACTAGGAATTCGGCGTGACGAAAAATCACTGGGATATTCGGTAGGCAGAATCGATGGTGAGGAGATTGACCGAGTGGCCCGGGAAAATGTTCTCAGCGCTCTGGCAGGAAAGGTAGCCGGAGTATCCATCAGCAATACCGGGGGAGCAGGTTCATCGGTAAATATGGTCATCCGAGGCGCTACTTCATTGAGTACAGACAACCAGCCATTGTTTGTAATAGATGGAATCCCCGTATCGAGTTCGATCAACAACGTAGGCGGATTCGGTAACGACAACCGGGTGGATTATGGCAACGCCATTGCCGATCTGGATCCTTCCAATATTGAAAGTATTTCTATCCTTAAGGGACCAAGTGCTGCTGCTCTTTACGGAACTCGTGCGGGAAATGGTGTCGTTCTCATCACCACAAAAAAAGCGCGGGATGGACAACCCATGCAGGTTAGTGTAACTTCTAATACCGTTTTTGATATACCATCTAATTTCATCAATGCCCAAACCCAGTTTTCTACCGGATTTTTCTCTTTCCGACCAGAAAATGTAGGTAGCGGCATCCTGCCTCCGATTAGTGCAGGCGATGGTACAGGCAATGGCCCCGAAAACGACAAAGGTTACTGGGCTGTACAGTGGCATTCTCCATTGGATGCCAATGGCGTACCCGTTCCCATCGAAGTGCGGTCTTACCCAAACAATATTCGGAACTTCCTGAATGATTATGCGTTGACGACGACCAATGGAATGTCGATTTCAAATAGTGGCAGGTATCTCAATTACCGTCTTGGATTTACCAATATGACCCACAGCGGACTGATTCCCAACTCTGATCTCAACCGCAATAATCTTTCTCTGGCTGCATCTTCTAACATGAATGACAAATTTATCGTAAGTACCAATATCAATTTTTCCAATACCTTCGCTGACAACCGTCCCTCTTCAAACCGTGGGACTAATCCACTTCAGTGGGCTTATAACCATCCTGCCAATATCGACATCAGATTGATGAAAGACTATGGATCAGGTAATGATATTAAGCGCGTATCAGGCAATCATGAAAACCCCTATTTCCTGGCTTACGATGTCAACAATAGTCTGGATAGATATCGGCTTTATGGTAACGTATCAGCTACCTGGAATATAATCCCCAATCTTAGTCTGACAGGTCAATTTACCCTAAATAAATCGGATGATACCCGGGAGTCCAAACTGGCACCAGGATATACACAGGAACCAAACAACGGTGCATATGGAATACGCACGAGTAATGGACTGGAACGCAACATCAATGCATTGCTGACCTACGGAAAGGACTGGAACAACTTCACTTTATCAGCTTCAGTAGGGGGCAATCTGCTATATTCCAAAGGAGCAAGTTCGAGCGTTTCCTCTAAAAATGGATCTGGTCTTGTGGTCCCCAATGTATTCACCATCAACAATATCCAATCAGGTGCACTGAACTATAGCAATTCCCGAAGTGAGCGTGCCATCAACAGCTTGTATGGCATGGCAACTTTAGGGTTTTTCAACACAGCGTATCTGGACTTTACCGCAAGAAACGACTGGTCCAGCACCCTTCCCTCCCATAACCGATCCTATTTTTATCCTTCGGTTTCCTTGAGCCTCCTGCTTGATCAAATAATAAATATGGGACAGGATGTGGATATGTTCAAACTTCGTGGGGGATGGGCCCAGGTAGGTAATGACACCGACCCCTACAGACTTATTCCCACCTATGCCAGTGCAGGACAGTGGGGAAATGCAATTCAGCTATCTAAACCCAGTGGTTTGTTGAGTCCGAACCTACTCCCTGAGGAAGCCACATCAATTGAATTTGGTGCTGATCTGATCATGTTTTCAGACCGATTGCGATTGGAAGCTACCTACTATACTACCGATAACCGCAATCAGATTCTGGGTGTTCCACTTGCAGCATCTACCGGATTTAGTGGAATTCAGATCAACAGCGGGTTGTTGCAAAGTGAAGGATATGAATTCCTATTGGGTGTTACACCAATCAGAACATCCGATTGGCGATGGGACATGAATTTCAATTTCACGAAAAACGAAACCATCATCGTCGAACTAACTGATGAAGTGGAGTTTATTGAGTTCTGGGACCAGGCACGGGTCAAGAATATTGGCTACGTTAAAAATGAAGCCGCCGGTCATGATGGCCGAATCGGCAATCTTTATTCCCGTAAAATTCAACGTGTTACGGATCCAAGTTCAGAGTATTATGGATTCCCGATCCTGGGAAGTGGCTTGGATGCAGAGTGGATGGGAGAAGAAGAATATAGCAAAGTCGGGAACTATAACCCTGACTTTATTCTGGGCATGATGACATCACTGAGTTTTAAAGGATTTTCCCTCAATATGACGTTTGATTGGCGCAAAGGTGGTCAGTTCGTCTCCCAGACCATGCGTTATCTTTCTGAATCCGTTCATACCCAGACCTGGCTTGATGAATTAGTTCACCCCGGGGAGTTGGGCGGTAAACCCAGTGATGCTCTGCGGCAATGGGTCCTGGACAACAAGGAACAACTTCTCCTAGCCGACAAATTGCGCCCTGTCGGTGGTCCTACCCCCGAATACGGTGGATTCCCTGAGAGTTTCAGTGGAGTTACAGTTTATGATGGAACCTTTGCACCAGGCGTTTTTGGATACCATGATGAAAGCGGAAAGTTTGTACTCCAGGGTGAAAATCTTGGTAATGAAGGCACAATATTTCTTCCTTATGTAGTGAGCTATCCGTGGGATATAGGGCAGGCCAACATGTTTGACGCGGATTACATCAAATTGCGCGAGATTTCCCTGAACTATCAATTCCCGACAAAATGGACTCAGAATTGGGGACTCAGCGATATCAATGTATCCTTATTCAGTAGAAATATTATGCTCTGGGCCAAAGATGCTGATCTTGGCGTAGATCCTGAAAGAGCATACCAGGCCGAATCCAGCGGCCGATTCCTTCAGGGTGTGGAAAGATATAATGTTGACCCGTGGGTAGTACCTATAGGAATTAAACTCGGATTAACCTTTTAAATGAGAAAAACACTATAACGATGAAAGCGATAAATATAAATCAAATTCTTCTATGGGTTGCCATCCTCCTGGTGGGGTATTCGTGTGAAGATTTGGATGAACTCAACATCAATCCCAATGGCGTGGATCCCGAAGTTGCTGACCTCAATCTCCTCATGCCTACTATAATTACCAGTCTGGGAAAAAACGTGGTAGACCTGGGATTTGGGGACATAGCAGGGGTTATGCAACATACCCAGAAAGATGGTTGGTCAAGCGGACACAATGACTATGACTGGGACAACAGCAACAAGAGTTGGGCCGGATATTATGGAATCCTTCGAAATGTGGATGAGATGTATCGAAAAGCCGAGGAGGATAATTACCGGTTTCACCAGGGCGTTGCTCTTGTAATGAAAGCATATACTTTTGGATTGATCACTGACCTCTGGGGGGATGCCCCATATCAGGATGCGTTGAGGGCTGAGGAAGGTGCAGAATTTTTCAAGCCCCAATTTGCACCTCAACAAGAGATCTATACAGGAATTCTGGCAGATCTTGAACAGGCTAATGAACTTCTTTCCGATCCTACCTCCAGTTACGATAATATAAGTGCAGTTCAGGATGTATTGTATAGTGGAAACGTTGCAAGATGGAGGAAATTCGCCAATTCCCTGGCATTGAGGTACTATATGAGATTGTCTGAAAAATTACCCAATGTAGCCGAATCTGGTATTCGCAAAATAACAGGAGATCCGAATAAATATCCACTTATTTTATCAGTGGCTGATGATGCCAATGTATATTACATCGGCTCCTCTCCGGAAGACTCCTGGCCCACTACTATGGAATTTAATCCTGACCCAAGCGGTAGTTATATGCGTCTGAAAATGTGTTCTACGCTGGTAGAAACTATGCAGAGTTTTGACGACCCACGTTTGGGCGTTTGGGCAAATAAAATTGAAATACCTTTGGAATTGGTTTCAGGTACAGGGGTAGATCAGGTGGTCAATGGGGTACGAAGAGTATCTCAGGATATCGTCAATGATTATATGACTGCATGGAGCTTGCCAGTCGATTTTGATCCGGAATATGTAGGGATTCCACCCTCAGTGTTTGCAGCTCCACAGTACAATTTAAACCCCAACCTGGATCAGGGGGTGTACAATCCTCATGCCTCCCAATTGGCAGATATGTATCGACAAAGTGCAGGACCACTTCTGGCAATGCGTTTGATGTCAGCCGCCGAAGTACATTTTATTCTTTCAGAAGCTGCTGAATACGGTTGGGGAGTCACCAATCCTGAAACACATTATGCAAATGGAATCGAAGCATCTTTCATTGCCTGGGGTGTTGGGAATCAGTTCGATGGTTATCTGGAACGCGCTCCCTACAATGGCCTGGAAAGCATTATTACTCAAAAATGGATAGCCAGCTGGACAGCAGCTGCAGAAGCCTGGTTTGACTACCGTCGTACCGGCATTCCCGATCTTAAAACGGGTGAATCAGCCAAAAGGCAAGCACTTCCACTAAGATTTTATTATCATTTTGACAACGAAATATCGAAAAATACGGAGAATGCTGAAGCTGCCATTTCCCGATTAGAACCCACTGAGTTCAAAGGAAGTGATGTAAGTAACAATAGCGCGTGGTCAAAAATGTGGTTATTACAAGGAACCGGGAAACCGTACTGATGTAGAGGGTAGGAATAGGAAGAAGGAAATAAAAATTGGTGGGGTGTGAGGTGAGCGAACGCACCCCACTCCTGCTCTTGTTGGTAGAAATTAACAATTCCGCAAAATTCCTTGTGGTTTCTATCCTGAGTCCGTGTACATGCAGGCATCCTTCTCATTACCACAAATTCCTATTATAGGATAGAAGAAAGATTGCCAGGCCAGGCACTGAAACCTATACGGTCTAGGAAAATTTTTGGGAGAAGGAAGGTGAGATCAAAACTGCCCCTTCAATTAGGTAAAGGTCGACAAACTCAAAAATTTCCATTTGCTTTCAACTTCGGGATCTCATCAATCCGGACGTTCTTCAATTTATAAGCCAAATGATCGTTTGGCGTGTCTGGCTCAGAACCTTATCCTCTCAATGAAAAATTTTGCGGTATGGGAAGTGGGATCAAAACTGTTCCTTCTATTTGGTAGGGTTTCCTCATAATGTCAATTTAAACCAATGACGATTCCAGATCCTCCCTACGGTCAGCTTCCATACGGACACAGTACGAATTCGTCAGACATTGCCTGCGATTTGGAAGCGCATGCCCTATATTCGAAATTCTATCGTTATAAACTTGAGATGTTTAATTTTCCAAATGACCCTGCTAAATTTGGAATATATCAAATGCAAAGTTATTTCAGATAATCACAAATGACCCTGGACTAAAACCGCTGAATTTTTATCATCAAATATTGTAATCCAGTCAAATGCCTAAATCGGCCCTAATTCAGATGTATAAAAAAATATAACTGATGGATGATGGTGGATGGTGAATGGTGGATGGATGACTGCGCTTCCAGATCCGCCCTACGGTCGGCTCACGAATCGCACAAGGTTGGCTCACGAATCGTCTGAATGGATACGCTTCCAGATCCTCCCTACGGTCGGCTCACGAATCGTCGTTAGACATTGCCTGCGATTCGTAATCTCGATAGCGATTTGGAAGCGGAGGACTTATATTCAAGATTCTATCGTTATAAACTTGAGATGTTTAATTTTCCAAATCACCCGGCTAAATTTGGAATATATCAAATGCAAAGTTGTTTCAGATAATCACAAATATCCCTGGACTAAAACCGCTGAATTTTCACCATATCATATTGTAATCCAGTAAAATGCCTAAATCTGAGTAGGCACTAGGGAGGGACCAGAAAACGCATAATTTTAAATGCGCTTTATACGCTCTCTAATCACATTCACCTATATGTTCTCATATTGCTTGAAGGAAAAGGAAATCCAGAGACATGCTCTGAAGCATACCCAGTCAATAAAAATTAAAAGGGTGTACGAGGGATATGCCGGAATGTATCCACAGTTGGGAAATGACCATTCACGAACAGGCATATTGGCATATCAAGGGGACCAGGACTGCTTTTCAACAAGCCTCCACTAAGGTTTGTCTCTCACCGAAGTTTGTACAAAATATCAACATACCAATTCGAATGATTTTGGTTGGGCCAGGATTAAAAAGCTCTTTGTCGATGCAAATCACCTCCCCTCCGGCTGAGCACCTGAATGTGGTTCTGCTACCAATTCCTGCAGGGGATCTTTCAGTTCCTCTGCCCCATGTGTCAATCGTTTTAGCGGTTTGAGCATGACCAATACGATAACTCCTGTCAAAGTACAGAACACAGCAATGCCGGTAAATATCTGCAATTCACCGGCAGAAGCTGAAGCTTCTCCCAGTAAACCTGCCACTTTATTCCCCAATCCCGATGCTGCAAAATATGCACCCATCATAAACGAGGCATATTTCACAGGAGCCAATTTGGTAATAAAAGATAGTGCCACAGGGGAGGCACACAATTCACCTACTGTGTGGAATAGATAGGCCAGAATCAACCAATACATAGCCGATGCCCCCTGGGATTGGAACTGTAAACTCGCTGCCGACATAAACAGGAAACCCCAACCCATAATCATAACCCCAATGGCCATTTTAAACAAAGAGGATGCTTCTTTTCCTTTGTGATTGCGACGATACCAGAAGCCCGCAACTGCCGTGCCCAATGTTATGATAAAAAATGCATTGACACTTTGAAACCAGGAAGCTGGTACCTCAAACATTCCCATTCCAAGCCACCCCAAATCCAGTAGGCGATCGGTTTTTTGATCAGCGTATAAGTTCATCAACCCACCGGCTTGTTCAAATGAACCCCAAAACACGATAATCAACAAAAATGAGAGGAACATTACCTTCATCCGATCCTTTTCCACTTTGGTCAGTGGACGTTTCGCATCTTCATAATCGGGGCTGTCCTTGCTTCCGGTAAATTCTCCAACACCGATCAAATGCTTTTGGCCAAAAATATAGACCAATAATCCAACCAACATTCCTATTCCAGCCAGACCAAATCCGTAATGCCATCCAATTTTCTCTCCTACATATCCAACGATAAGAGCAGAAAGTAATGCCCCGATATTTATACCAATATAAAAGATGGTAAATCCTTTGTCACGACGATCATCCCCCGGAGGATATAACCCTCCTACCATAGTGGAAATATTGGGTTTAAGTCCACCAACACCCAAGACAATGAGTGTAAGCCCGGTATAAAATGCCCATGGAGCTTCCACCGCCAGAATTCCATGTCCTAGAACGAGAAGTACCCCACCCAACATGACGGTTTTGCGTTGTCCCAGTAATTTATCAGCGACAAGTCCGCCGGGTATTGACATTAAATATACAAACATGGTATATGTCCCGTACAAACTCAACGCACGCGTATCGTCCCAGCCCCATCCGGGGTTGTCTCCATTCGCAGAAGATACCAGAAAAAGAACCAGAATAGCACGCATTCCATAGTAGCTGAAGCGCTCCCAGAGTTCGGTGAAAAACAAAACATACAACCCAATTGGATGACCAAATAATTCTTTTCTCTGAGAAGCTTGCACCGTGTTTGTCATATAAGAATTCTAAAGTGGTTGATAAAAGGGCTCTAATACCCGATCAGCTCCAGTACTGGTCTGACACTTAGGGTTTTCAGGATCCCCAAAGAATACCGTAAGATATAAACGATTGTGAATAATACCAAATTTATGTGGATTCAACGATAGTGCTTACCATACACAGGTCAGGGTCGGTCCTCTATTTCCAGGGTCCAACCCATTCCCTCCACAAGCGCGGTAATGGTTTCCAGCACAGCATTGCTTTGATTTCTGGCTTGTACCATCATTTCACTATCCATGATCTTATCTTCGATAAATTGCCGGGCATTTTGATGGATCGCATTGTAATCGCTAGTTGAGAAATAATTGAAGGTTCCCTCGGTAATATCATAATAATCGAGTCTATGGTCCAACGACAGTATCTCCGGCTGGGGGAATCTTTGAATATGCAAGGTTTTTGTTTGGGCATTAGTCCAGGGTTGAAGCTGAGCCAAATCCACCCCTACGGAAGCTTTGGCCTTTACTCTTACCAGCGCTTTCTTTCTCAAGGGACTGATATCGAATTTGTAATAATCCTTGTGGGTATAAATCTCTGTAAAATATCCTTCTACCGTAATCAGTTTTCGAACATTCTGAACCTGGTTGAGAATAATATCACTTTGCTGGATAATATGTCTGTTTTCAAAATTTTTGATCCAGGATAGTCCCCCGATGATTCCTCCGGCAATCAGAATCAGCAAAATGATTATGAGGAGATTACGAATATTTTTCATTTAAAATTGAAATTTATAAAACCACAATGACGATGTAAAAAATGGGGACTGCAATATTCAACCCGCATCAGTATCCAGAAGTTTCGAATCGTAAATTTTTGTATTCGATAAGAATCGCTTTAATTTTTCCGACAGAAATGGGGGACTCTATCATAAGAGGCACTTTGTTCTGGTCCCGTGATACCCATATTTTCATTCCACTATCCTCTTTGAAAATGTTGCCGGCGATGAGTTTGGGCTCGAACAAGTACGTATCATAATCACCCAGTCCCTTGATCTTCGTTTTATTCTCCTTCCCCTTATACGTAAGCGTAATCGGATATTTCTTTCGATCTAACAACATATCCAATTCGTACCGTGACTGATCCTGAAGTGAACTCAGGGGGGTGTTTCGGAATGCATACATGGTAGATAAAATGTCGTGCACGCATTGATCGATGGGAATTATCTGAGCTTCAGCAGTTTGCTTCGTCTTTCCCATGATGGATTCCGCCATTCTGCTATTTCGCATATAAGTCACCTGATCGTACTTGGTATAACTTCCCTCATTCACGATCCTCGTACTTTTCAGAGGAAGTAGAGTGGTTGCATCAAGCACAGACTGGAACGTGTCCCGTACTTTGAATATCCAATCATACCCCCCATAGGTTTTTCCAATGGCCTCTGCCAGATATTGATTTCCCTGTCTGTCAATTTTGAAAGTTACGGTTCCCGCTCCGATCCAGATGAAATTGATATTGTAGTAAATCTTATAGGTCAGGGACTCTCCGGATTGAAAAGTATTGTTGTTCACCCGACAGTAATCGCTGTCGGACCTCTCAGATGAAACCGGGCTGACGGAATCGTTGTGGACATACTGATCCCCACTATCCTTTTTTGGGCTAAAAAAAGACAAGACCAGGAGTAAAATATAAGATCTGTATGTATGCATTTCCGGTTTCCTGTTTTATAATCCGGCAGTTTCTCCTCCGTATCCAATAACGAAATGTGATTCAAAGAATTACCTCTGCCACACACAACATCCACATTTCGTTGGAACCCATAAACTCTGTACAATAAACTGGTCATAAAAACCAGTTAATGATCAAAGTACGAACGAATATCAAGGCAATACTCTCCTAAAATTATTGTTAAAGTAATTCATCCACATTCCCAACTATGACAACACGGGAAGGTATCACATGGTTGGATCCATGAAATTAATGTACATTTGAGCTTATATCCATGAAAACCAAAGTTTATGCGTATTATCGGTGTTGATCCGGGGAGCACGATAACTGGTTATGCAGTTATTGAATGCGAAGGAGATCAAATGGTGGTTTTGACCATGGGGATTATCAAGCTTTCAAGGTTTGATAGTCATCAGCAAAAGTTGAGGGAAATATTTTTTCGCATCCAACGGGTTATTGAGCAATATGGTCCAACAGCGATGGCCATCGAAGCTCCGTTTTATGGTAAAAACCCACAATCAATGCTCAAATTGGGTCGGGCTCAGGGCGTAGCTATTGCGGCGGCATCGGTCATGGATCTGAATGTGGAGGAATTTTCTCCCAAACGGATCAAACAATCAATTACCGGGAATGGAAATGCATCCAAGGAGAAGGTCGCCGGAATGCTTTCCATCATTCTTGGAAAAAACCTTGATAATTCCACCCTGGACGCCACAGATGCGCTGGCTGTCGCTGTTTGCATGAATTACGGCCAGAAAAACAATCTGCAATCCAATAAAGGCGGTAGTTGGAATGATTTTATAAAGTCCAATCCCGGGCGGATTATCCGGTAATTATTTTTCCATATATATTGTACAGAATAGTATAATTGTCATAAATTTGCCAACAATTTGAAAACGCGGTCCCATAGCTCAGTTGGTTAGAGCAACCGGCTCATAACCGGTAGGTCCAAGGTTCAAGTCCTTGTGGGACCACTTTTGATCTCCTGATTCAAAAAAATCCAGCCCGCTCTCCCGGGGACCAACATAACCTCTAGTTTGGCTTTTACAATTTCAGATGATAAATTCCTGACTAGTGCTCTGTTGCATAAGTTCTTCACACTTATGACGGCTTCTTTTTCGCCGTACCTTCATCACCGAAAGCCTCACGTAGGCCTGTCCTATGCTCGGTTTCGTTTCTTCGGTACGACAAAAAATAATCGCGTCATTAATATTAATTACTTATGAAACAGACCACAAGTGACGGGATGACAATGAAAGCAGAGTGCACAACCTGGAATCCGAAGGATTATGAAAAAAATCACGTCCTATTTTTGTGTCTATTCCTGTATCGAGCACTACAGACTTTTGTGGTGAGGGTTTCAAACGCCTAAAAATCAATCTGCATCATTTCCGCAACGAGGGACCGCAATGTTGCATCCGGGCTTACAAACGCATTTATCATGGAGGCCCATACAGGTAAACCTTTCGACAGCTAAAGCTACAATGGCAGTACAGTATTAACCTAATTGAATGGGAAATGCTAAAATTCCGAAAATCGTATTCACGACGGGCTGTTTGGAAGCCAGGCTAGTCCCGCCACAAGAGGACAGTCCCGTGCTGGCAGATTGAAGATAAAGCAGAGTTAAACCTATCGAATGACGGGGCTTCTGGAGCAATATATAAGCCTGGTGTGGGTGGGATGTGTGAAGATTCCAGGGATCGTATTTTCTTGACCGTGGTAAGAAAGCCTGGTTATTCCGAGATCTTATGACTCGACTACTTCGTACCTGCAATGCTAGAAACTTCAAATCTTACCAATCACTTCATTCTATTATAGCTTGATCCCGATGGCGGAGTATATTAAGTTCCCTCCCTTTTTGCTATCAGGATTCTGGGCATTGATTTTTACACCCAAATTGCTATATTCATGCCATGAATTACCCAAAGAGAAACTATGACCGACAAGCATAAAAAAAATGGAGTAGACAGAGTTGTAACCTGCACGATGGTTTTGGCCTACGTTACTATGTTTGGTCCCCTGTTCTATTTTTTTGGTTTCAGCTGGATCCTGGTAATACTTCTTATTGCAACGCTAATAGTTCATATCGGGATTCAATAACCTAAAGATCTCCTCGCGACCTCACCATAGTGAAGTTATACCCCTGCAGCTCCGCAATACGAGTATTAATCCTAGTGCACGAAAACCTAAATACATATCATGTTTTTCTTCATCTTTTTTGCCAGCTCTTCGTTGCACCGATGTCACATAACCCCCACTATGTCACCATCACTGCGCCTTGACCTGTCGAAAAAATATATTGAAAAACATTGATAGCTATTTAGATTTCCGCACACTAGTGCATCATAACCTTCATACATATCATGTTTTTCTTCATCTTTTTTGCCAGCTCTTCGTGGCGCTGATGTCACATACCCCTCACTAAGTCAACATCACTGCGCCTTGACCTGTCGAAAAAATATATTGGAAAACATAGATAGCTATTTGGATTCCGCACAGTGTGCCGGACATTAAGTTTATGATATTATATACGAGGTAATTTTCTGTGATATCGAAGAAGCGAGTGAATGCAATCTTCGTCGTTGAGACGAGAAAGAAGGTCTGGTAGACCATTGATGAAGGAATCGAGGATCCTTATCCGAGGGTGGGAAGATATAGCCATAGCTACATAAGTATTTAGACGATGAAGATATGGCGAAAAAAAACCCGTCTAAAGTGCCACGAATTTAGTGACCACTAGTTAATTTCCTTTATGCCCGGCACTTGCATTCTTAATAAATATTTTACATCTTGAGCCTGCATTTCAATAATCTATCCTGCGATAGCGTATTGATTCATCGTTCACACAAACATATAATATCAAATCTACTTTTATGAAACGCCGAAAATTTATCCATCAAGCTGCAGCTGGAGCGGCAGCCATCACTATCCTTCCCCGGCACGTTCTCGGTGGTAAGGGTTTTATTGCCCCCAATGACCGTATTAATGTGGGATACATAGGAGCCGGAAAGCAAGTGTATGGGCTGATGAGAAATATCAGCAAATGCGAAGGTGTCGTTTCCATTGCTGCATGTGATGTGTATCGACAAAAACTGGATCGGTTTGTGGCTGAAACGACAAAAAATAATGCAGAGCATGGTCTCAACCACAAGGTGGAAGGCTACCATTATTATCGCGAAATGCTGGAACGAGATGATCTGGATGCCGTGGTCATCGTAACACCCGATCATTGGCATGCTCAGATGGTGGTTGACGCAGCTAAGGCAGAAAAAGATATTTACTGCGAAAAACCCTTAGCACTCACCGTAGAAGAAGGTCGTGCTATGGTTCAGGCTACACGAAAGTACGACCGTGTATTTCAAACCGGCAATATGCAGAGATCCTGGCGAAATTTCAGACATGCCGTGGAGTTGATCCGAAATGGCTATATCGGTGATATTGTGGAAGCCAATGTTAGCGTTGGAGAACCTGTACGTCAATGCGCGCTTCCCGCTCAGGATACCCCAGAGGGACTGGATTGGAATGAATGGATAGGACCTTCATTGTATCGGCCTTATCATGAAGAACTGGCACCCACTTCGGTGGATGGAAGGTGGGCCTGGTGGAGAGGATATAGAGATTATGGAGGAGGGCTCATCACGGACTGGGGTGCGCATATGTTTGACATTGTGCAGTGGGCACTCGACAAGGACGAATCGGGACCTGTCAAATTCCTTCCTCCGGAACAACCCGCACAAACTCATGGTCTGACAATGGTGTATGACAATGATGTTCGCGTCAATCACAAATTGTGGGGTGGAGAAAAAGATGGAAATGCTGTTCAATTTATAGGTACAGAAGGTCGTATTGAGGTCAGCAGAAGCTACCTGAGAACCTTCCCGCACGAACGGCTTGCCGATCAGGAATTGAGACCCCAGGACGAAAGGGTATATCACAGTGACAACCATTATCAGGATTGGATCGATGCGATCAGAAAACGAAGCAGACCCATTTCTGATGTCGAAGTAGGGCATCGTACTTCATCGGTATGTAATGTCACCAACATCGCATATGAACTCCAGCGCCCACTTCTATGGGATCCTGTAAAAGAAGTATTTATTGGGGACGATTATGCCAACACCATGGTCGGACGAGCGTATCGGGGCAAGTGGAATTACAAGAATTTTTAAATCCCAGTGCTAAAAATCTACATTTAATATATCCCACCACCTTAGATTCACCTGGGATTAAGAGGGTTTGGATCGGAATTTCATGTGGTGAAAATGGGGCAGAATTGGCAAAATATTAATGTTGCCTGAAAATTTTTGAAACCATTTCAAGAATCATCTTAAAATATTAGGAGATATCTTTTCATCGTTGTACATTAGTCACATGAATCCAACCAGGTTTGGGAGCAGATTATAAAATTGATCATATGAAACAATTGGAAATCAGAAACACCCCGCTATGGAAGGATGAATGTCAATACCTATAAGAGGTAGTAAGTTCGGCCATGTTAATTTTAAGTAAGTATAATTCGAAGAGCCTTAGATTGAATCTAAGGCTCTTTTTTGTCGGTATGCTCACGGGTAGTCAAGTATTTTTCCAGGCGGTACTTATCCTCATCATATTCTTTCAGGAATTTATCTTTATTGATCGCCAGATCCTTATCCAGCAGTAGACCAAATGGCTGCAGTAATTCAATATGATCGAAGAGGATTTTTATAATAGCTATGACAGGTAGTGCAATGACCAGTCCTGAGACACCCCAAACTAATCCACCGGCAACCATCGCCACAATAGAAACAAAAGGATTGAGCTGCATGGTTCCACCCACAATCTTGGGTGTGATTATATTGCCTTCCAGCTGCTGAACGATTTGGTACATTATGACAACGCCTACTGGTATCCATAACGAATCTTCAGTAGCAAATGCATATATAAAGGGGAAGGTCCCACCGAGCGTAGTCCCGATATATGGAATGATCGTGAGCACAGCAGCCAGTGTTCCCCATAGTATTGGAAAGCCTACACCCAGAATCCACAATCCCAGACTATTGAGAATAGCGAGAATGATCATAACCAGCAACCGACCCAGGAAATACTGCTGACTAACATGACTGATTGAATTGAGGACGGTAAAAATATCATTGCGATTTTTCTTAGGAAATTGGGTAATAATGAAATTGCGAAATGCATCCTTGTAAAGCAGGATAAAAAACATATAGACAATGCAAATCAGGCTCTGGATCAAAAATGTGGAAGAAGATGATAATCCGGTGGAAAGGTAGGTGGATGGCAATTCCACCAACAATTCGACCTGGGAATCTATCCAGTTGCGCACCACTTCGGTGTCGAGATTAAACTTCTCAGCAATGAAATAATTGAGTTTATTGATACCCTTGCTCATGGACTCCTGAATCTCAGACAACTCTGAAAAGACCGCATAAATCTGAACCGAGAAAAAATACATAATTCCCCCTACGGCTCCAATGATGATCAAAAAGGACAGAACGATAACCAGCCAGTCCACCGGAATCCAGCGGTATAAAAAATTGTACATGGGCAGAAGCAGAATCGAAAGGAATATCGCAAATACCAGGGGAGCAAGAAAAGTCTGCCCATGGATGACAAGGTATCCTATAAGAACGGTGGATATCAAAATGCTGGATATCTTGTTCCAGTTGAGAACTGATCTGCCCATAAATCTAAATTTGAATGCCTTAGAAGCGTACCACTAAAGTAGTAAAACGTTCTTACATTCACTTTGTAAGCCCCAATTTTGAGGATAGTTTAAATCCAATTCATGAGAATACCTTCTCGGATCAAAAAAAAGAAGGATCAAATACTCGTTACTAACACGCTTTCTGCTAAATTATCAGGTTCGAAAATCTTCAAGACAGGTGGGAACATGAAGAATTAAAACCGGAAATTGATGAATTTGCAACGGGAAGGATGACCTTACCACCATATTATTTTAAAATCCGGGGCACCGAAGAGTCATATGAATTTCCAGACGGCTACGACTATTCTTCTTTTGCATTTATCAATTTGCGAAGAAGATTAAGGCATCTTATAACTTATAACATAGGCCAAAAATACCAAAAACAACACGATGAACATCCAAAACCGGGTATCATCGAAAACCGAATTATTTTCCTGTGTCTTCATGCATTCTATCTTTGAAGGTATATCTTCAAAAAGAATGCCATATCGTTAAAATTTAATATGAGGATATCCATCAGCCATCGCACCCTTCACCAGTATGTCTTCCGGTCTCACCCGGCAGTTTACACCGACGAATTGACTGAATTGACCAGACTCGATTCCCTGGATTCCCAGTGCTTTTATACCTGTCCAGGATCTAAATATGTATCGCAGCCCCTTCCCACGCTATTAAAGCAGCTTCTTTCACCGCCTCCGTATAGGTAGGATGAGCATGTGACATTCGAGCAATATCCTCTGCAGAGGCCCTGTATTCCATTGCAGTCACCCCTTCTGCAATTATATCCGCAGCACGTGCTCCCACCACATGAAATCCAAGTATTTCATCTGTATTTTTATCCGCAATAATTTTGACTATACCATCGAGATCCATACTGGCTCTGGATCTTCCAAGAGCCCGGAAAGGAAACTTCCCAACCTTAATATTTTTACTCATGGATTTCAATTGATCTTCCGTATACCCCACACCTGCAGCTTCCGGCCATGTATAGACCACGGAAGGAATCAAATGATAAGGGATATGAGGGCTTTGTCCTGCTATGGACTCTACTACAAATACACCTTCATCGCTGGCCTTATGTGCTAACATAGCTCCTCCTATCACATCCCCAATGGCGTAAATATTCTGAACCCCGGTTCGCAACTGTTCGTCCACTTTGATAAATCCTTTGTCATCTACCTCTATACCCACTTTCTCCAAACCCAGGTTTTCAGTATAAGGACGGCGACCTATCGAAATCAAAGCATAATCATAACGGTCTGTGACAGCCTCCCCTCCATTTCGTGGTTCGAAAGTAACGGTAGCACTTTTTGGATTGGGTTTGACAGCTGTAACTTGATGATTGAGGAAAAATTCAATACCCTGTTTTTTGAGGGAACGAAGCAATTCCTTGCTGACATCTCTATCCATACCAGGTACAATTCGGTCAAGATATTCCACGATGCGAACTTTGGTACCCAGACGATTGAAGACAGACCCCAACTCGAGACCGATCACTCCTCCACCTACAATGACCATTGTTCTGGGGACCTCCCGTATTTCCAATGCTTCTGTGGACGTAATCACTCTTTTCTTATCATAATTAAATGCAGCAGGTACCGCTGGCTTGGAGCCGGTCGCAATGATCACTTTGTCGGCGGTAAAGGATTCTGAATTGCCTTCATCTCCTAACACCTCAATACGCTGGGTGTCCAGGAATCTACCGTGCCCATATTTTACATCAATATTATTCTTGTTCATCAGAAAAGCTACTCCATCACAGGTCTGGGAAACAACCTGAGCCTTTCGATCAATCATTTGATTCATATCCACTTCCACACTTCCCAGGTTGATTCCGTGGTCCTTGAATTCATGACGGGCTTTATAGAAATGTTCTGAAGAATCCAACAATGCCTTGGAAGGGATACATCCCACATTGAGACATGTTCCTCCGAGTGTCGGATATCTTTCGACAACAACCACCTTCATTCCAAGTTGGGCTGCCCGGATAGCAGCTACATATCCACCGGGTCCCGAACCTATGACTGCAAGATCATATTGCATAATTTAGTATATTTTATTGTACTTATTGATGTTATTTATTGGGTTTTGGGCGGTCATTCCCTTTTTTTTTACCACCCGGTCTCTTCCGTCGTTGCTTGTCCGACTTGGGGAAATTTTCAGGTTTTGACCGACCTTGTTCTTTTTCTGTGGATGGTCCTTTACCTGAGGGCTTTCTTTTTTTCCGGCGCGACCTTTTGGGTCCGGTTTTTTCATCTGGTAATTCGATAACGCCAGTAAGATCCTTATCAAACTGATGTTCTGTTTCCGCTGTGGAACCCTCCCTGCTACTCTTTTTTTCTACAAATTCCTCAGGGAATTCATCGTTGCGATTTAATTCATAAATTTTCGAAACTGTAATGGGATCAAGCGTCAGGATTTGATATCGTCCGTTTTCATCCTTGTACCCATAATACATTTCTTTTTTGAAAATATCGGTCTTGATCAGTTCCGCCTTACCTTGTTTGGTCCGCAAATACCTGGCATGCGTCGGGTATTTATTCAACGCTTCGATATACATATCCAACTCATAATTGAGACAACACTTGAGTCTGCCGCATTGTCCGGTGAGTTTTGATTGATTGAGAGCCAGATTCTGATATCGCGCAGCAGAAGTGGTCACGGAGGAAAAGTTGGTTAACCAAGTGGAGCAACACAACTCACGTCCACAGGAACCAATACCTCCTACCAATGCGGATTCCTGCCTGGACCCAATCTGGCGCATTTCCACTTTGATGTGGAATTCCCTTGCGTACTGCTTGATCAATTCCCGGAAATCCACACGACCGTTGGCTATGAAATAAAAAATCGCTTTTTTCATATCAGCCTGGTACTCCACATCCGATATTTTCATGTCGAGACCCAGGGAGCGGGCAATCGCGCGCGCACGGACCATGGTCCGTTTTTCAAGTTCACGGGCATGCTGGAGACTTTCAATATCGCGTTCGGTGGCCGGTCTGATTACACGGTAAAATTTATTGTCCGGAGAAACCTTCTTTTTCTTCATCTGAAGGCGGACGAGTTCTCCCGAAAGGGTAATTCGCCCCACATTGTACCCGGTTCCCGCATCTACGGTCACCATATCCCCCGTCTGTGCAGGAACCCGTTGAGGTTTATGATAAAAATATTTGTGGTTACCGTTTTTAAAGCTTACCTCCACCAAATCAAATCCATCGTTGTCCTTGATATCGTAAGACGTCAACCAATCAAAAGTATTGAGTTTGTTGCATCCATCCGTCCCACAGGTGCCATTACTCTGACATCCCCGGGGTTTTCCTTCCCCTCCTCCACATGATTCACATCCCATATATATTTCATCTTTATATGTTGTCAAATAAACGTTTGTAATCCAATATATTTTTCGACGATAAGATCTTAACGTTGGCGTTTTGAAACAAAGATCGGTTGTATCGATCCAATAGTTGTACCAATTTGATCAGATCGCTGGATTGGATTAAATTTAACAGCCAGGTAGCTGCTTTTTGTTCTGCTGGTAACAATCTTTTTTTGTAGTTCTCCTGAAAATATCCAGCCAGAGTTTCCCTTATAAAATGCAGTTGATAATGTATAAAATACTGATACTCACGTGCAGACATTTGTGCAGCTTTTTCCGCCCACTGACTCATTGCCAGACCATTTCTGCTATATGCAGCTTTGAGCAATTCCAATAAAGATTCCGAATACTTCTGTCCCCGCTGACTGAGAATGGACTTCAATTCCACCATGTGTCCGTTTGCAAGATACACGGCTTCCCGGATTTCCTCTCCACTTCCCCAGCCCTGATCCAGTGCATATCGCTCTATCATGGAATCTTCGGGTTTTTTAACATCAAACTGCTGAACGCGGGATATAATAGTAGGAAGTAATTCCTGCTTTCGGTGCGTCACCAGGATAAAATAGGTTTGGTCTGTGGGCTCCTCCAGAATCTTCAGAAATCGGTTGCTTTCATTGCCCAGAAATTCAACTCCCCAGACAAAAAACACCTTATGACCGCCTTCATAAGGTTTCAATCGGTAAGACTGAAGGACCGCCTCGGTCTGTCTCCTGTTGATATTGGGGTTCTTCCCCGCTTCCATGAAATGGGACCAGTCATCATAAGTAAAAAAATCACGATCTACCACGAATTCCCGCCATGGTCCGATTACGTCCCCAGAGGTTTGTTTAGAATCAAAGGTAGGTAGCACAAGATTGACATCCGGGTGCATCCATTTGACATTTCGCTTGCACTGACGGCACTCCAGGCATGGTCCATCCGTTTGCCGATTGCTGCACATCAGGTAAAGTAGAAGGTAAAATGCTTCCAACAACACATTGCCGCCCTCCTGACCCGAAAACAGAACGGCATGAGGTAGTCGATTGGCATTGGCCATTTCCCGTACTTGTTGTCGTACGTCGAGATCTTGTATGGCTATTTCTGTATTCAGCTCACGATCTTTTTCATCAACGCAAAAAGTGAAATTAAAGGTAAAACATTTTTCCAACGTATTTCTTACCTACTTACAGGCGCTACCTGTATTTTTGTCAAAAATAGGACTTTCAATGAGAATAGCCATTATTCGGAAGGGGCATTTCAACGCGGCACATCGACTGCATGTGCGCAGTTGGAGTGAGGAAAAGAACCTGGAGGTGTTTGGAAAATGTGCCAATTCACATTACCACGGTCACAATTACGAATTCGAGGTGAAGGTCATTGGCGAGGTGGACCCCCTGACAGGTATGCTGATCAATTTGAAAGACCTTAAGGAGATCATCCGTGAGCATATCGAGGACTATTTTGACCATCGCAATCTCAATGTGGAAATACCGGAATTTGAGCATATGCCGCCCACTACAGAAAATCTGTGTTATGTCATTCATCAGCGGTTAACCAAAGCACTGGATGACAAATACGAAATCCACATTCGATTGTCTGAGACACCCAGAAATTTTGCGGAGTACCCGGTGTAAATGGTCGCATTGGCGGTTCATGGTTTCTATAACTGCATGCGTGCATGATTTTCTTAGGATCAATTTATAGATTTTTGCCTGACCAGAAGCGCTATGCCTATACTCTCTATTGAATTCGGAGGCGCTCACACTCGTTCTGATTGTGGCTTTCAGCATCTATTATATACACGGATTGGGGACTATAGTATCTGGTCCCGGGAACTTTAGTTCCTGGAAACGTAGCGGTCAAAAATTGATATATTCAGAATGAATTTTTTATCCTAAGGAAGCTGGAGAGGAAGTATCGGGATCTGGTTGTCCCTTCTCTATGGAGATCTCTTCCTATTGGTACTTTATCTACTGAAGACGGGGTTGATCAGTAATCAGTTGCAATCCATGAAATCAGCTTAATTCGTGATCAGAATTTAGTATTCCATGAACTACTTTGCTATACGGATTCTGTGACGAGAAATCCGTGTGAATACTTCTACATAAAGAAGATAGACCATCGTCAGTCCTACCAAAAGCATATTGATTTCGAAGTGTTGAAATTCCAGGACCAGATATATCAGGAGGGCATTGAACATGGTCAGTATTACAGTCGCTTCCATATGAGACAATCCCGAATCGATGGTGAGGTGATGGATATGATTGCGCTCAGCAGCAAAAGGAGATTTACCCCTTAAGATCCTTCCGGCGAATACCCTTAGTGTATCTAGGACAGGCAGTGCCAGTATCCCCATAGCCACTACAGGTGCAGATTTCACTGCATATCTGGACTCTTCCGCCAGCACCAGATTGATTTCTACAAATTGAATAGCCAACACGGAACAAATCAACCCGAAAAACAAGGACCCGGTATCCCCCATAAAAATTTTGGCCGGGGTAATATTATAATACAGAAATCCAAGACAGGCTCCGGTGGTGCTAAATGAAATGAGAGATAGAGCAAGTTCATCCACCAGAAAAAACCAGGCCGCCATAAACCCGGTAATCAGAATAGTTAGCATACCGCTTAGTCCATTGATACCATCGATCAGGTTAAAGGCATTAATAATTAGAAGAATGGTCAATAAAGTCACGGCTATACTTGTCCAATACGGAATATCATAAATGCCCAGTATGCCTTGAAAATTGGTGATTCGAATGTCCGATTGGGTCACCAGAATCAAAGCTGCCACCAGTTCACCGGCAAATTTCCGGCCAGGGCTCATGGGCAAAATATCGTCTTTGGCTCCAATGAGGAAAATAATAGTAAATGCGGCAAGAATATACTGGAGATTGCCAAAGAGATTAAAAGGAGTCCACAAGACAATGGAAATCATCACACCGGCAAAGATGCCAATACCACCCAATGAAGGTGTTTTCTTTTCATGGCTGCTTCTTTCGCCCGGTTCATCCATCAGATGTTTTACCCTGGCAATCTTAATGATCGAAGGTATGGCATAAAATGTGACCAGTAAAGCGGTTATAAAGCTGAGTATGATATCGTACACTGTGCATCTGTTTGTTTGTAGGAAGCCAACTTCACCTTCCGGACATTACCTTCCACTTACTGATTGAATAAACCATCGAAGATTTCCCGGTTTTCTTCAATAAATTGATCCATGCCACGCCCCAGATTTTCGAATAATTCCTCCTCACTTTCAGAATCCGCTTTATTTCCTTTGAATATCGACCTAAATAAAGACCGGCCGAACCGATGAGTGATATAGCTGGAAACCAAACCGGCAAATTCTTTTTTCTGGGCAAATGTCATCTCCTTTCGCCAGGATTCGTAACAAACTTCGCAATACTGACGAAAACGATCATCCAGGGAATTCCAACGATCGGATTTCAAGTCCTCATCGGACTCACGGGCTGTATTCACCAAAACTTCCATTTTGCGGATAAATGATTCCGGGGAATTCCCACAGCGATCCATTTGACAGCTACCCAGGAAAATCATTGAAACGGTGAAAATAAAGACACTATATATATGCCAATTCATCTCAACTCCATTTTAACAAATGTAACGAATATTCCACAATCGATTTTTGCTTCTATTGCCATCTCCCATTTTTTTCTTCGTCACTTCGACACCCATTGATACAAGCTATCCGGAGAATTATGAAACCCATGTACTGCCTAAATTTAAATATAAAGTGACCGGTAAATTTTGGTATTAGATTTCTTTGTTAATTTTGCACCCACGGTATTCTGTAATGGAAGAAACAAACTATATAAATGATCTAAAACTGGGAAAATTGCCCACACATGTGGCCATTATCATGGATGGCAATGGCAGATGGGCCCGTAAACATGGAAAGCCCCGAGTATTTGGTCATAAAAATGGTGTACAGGCTGTGCGGGAAGTTTCAGAGGCTGCCGCTGAAATAGGCATCAAATACCTCACCTTGTATGCTTTTTCTACTGAGAATTGGTCCCGCCCCCAACGGGAAGTTTCTGCCCTGATGGGATTGCTTGTGGAAACCATACATCGGGAGATGAATACACTCAATAAAAACAACATCAGGCTCCGTGCTATCGGTGAACTGGAGAGACTCCCCCCCAAAACTTATGAGGCTTTACTGGAAGGAATTGAAAAAACGAAAGACAACAAGCGAATGGATCTCACCCTGGCTCTCAATTACAGCAGCCGTTGGGAGATGACCGAGTGCGTCCGGGCTATCGCACAGGATGTCCAGACGAACAAAATTAATTCGTCAGATATCTCCGAATCCATGATTTCTGATTACCTTGCGACTCGTTTTATGCCTGATCCGGAGTTTTTGATCAGAACCAGCGGAGAAAAGAGACTAAGTAACTTCCTGCTTTGGCAATGCGCGTATACGGAGTTTTACTTCTGTCAAAAGATGTGGCCTGAGTTTAAGAAGGAAGATTTCTATACGGCCATCCAGGAGTTTCAAAACAGAGAAAGAAGATTTGGAAAAACAAGTGACCAATTGCTTTAATAAAGTGTTAATATCTCTTCAACCAGGTAGTTGCAGAGGCCCAAACACGTTTTTCCATTTGAAAAGATCTAGAACTTTATGATCAAAACAAAATTGGCGCCAGCGAATTGGTATATCATGTGCATGCGGATATTTGCCCTCCTATTCATGGTATCGGGATGGTTCCAAATTGGATGGGCTCAGGTGGTCGCAGATGACCAAGAAGTACTGGAAGTAGGGGAAGTCAACATCATCGGAGCCAGCCATACCGACCCCAATGCCCTCAAAGTGGTATCCGGACTCAAAACCGGTGGAAGAATAAACTTACCCGATGATATCCAGGAAGCTTTTCACAATTTGTGGGATTTGAACCTTTTTTCGGATATACGCATCGAACAACGTCGAAGGATTGACAATGTGGTATTTATCGATATCTACATTGAGGAGCGACCCCGTCTTACCCGATTCTTTTTTGAAGGACATAAAAATTCACGCGAAAAGGATCTTACCGAAGCTGTAGAACCTTATCTGGTCAAAGGCTCCATTGTCACAGAAAGCGATTTGAGCAACGCAGAAGCCGCGATTAAAAAATACTATAGTTCCAAAGGTTTTTTGGATGCTGAGGTGAATATCGAAGAAGTTCCGGAAGAAAAACTGGCCAATGGGATCCAGGTTAAGATTCGGGTAAATCGAAATGATAAGGTCAAAATTCACGATATTGTTTTTGAAGGGAATGACCAGGTAACCGACCGGAAGCTCAGAAAACAGATGGAGGAAACCAAACGAAAGCGAAAATTATTTTCTTCTTCCAAATACATCGAAAACAAATACGAGGAAGACAAGGATAAAATCATTGCCTACTACCAAACGCTCGGATTTCGCGATGCCCGGATTTTGAATGACTCCATCTGGCGAAATGAAGATGGTAGAGTGATGATCAAAATGTGGGTAGAAGAAGGTAATCAATATTACATACGTGATATCGCCTGGAAAGGCAATACACTGTACTCAGAAGACCAACTCAAACGAGTTCTGGGTATGAAAAAGGGCGATATTTACAACCTGGATGAACTGGAGAAACGATTGAGCTTCTCCCTCGATGGTAATGACGTTTCTGCGCTTTACATGGACGATGGATATCTCTTCTTCAATGCCCAGCCCATCGAAGTTGCCGTGGTCCAGGACTCCGTGGATATCGAGATTAGGATCTATGAAGGACCTCAGGCCACTATCGACCGGGTCACAATTGCCGGGAATGATCGTACCCACGAAAACGTGATTCGTAGAGAATTGGCCACCCGACCAGGACAAAAATTCAGTCGCTCCGACATTATCCGTTCGCAAAGAAAAGTTCTTGCACTGGGTTATTTCAATCAGGAGAAATTCAACATAAACACCCCGGTGAACGAAGCACGGGGCACGGTGGATATCGAGTATGAGGTAGAGGAACAATCCTCCGACCAACTGGAACTTTCTGCAGGATATCAACCAGAAAGTTATTTCAGCAGTGGAGGTCTTATTGGAACACTGGGGGTGACTTTCAACAATTTCTCGCTCCGGAATATTTTCAACCGGGAGGCCTGGCACCCCTTACCTACCGGTGATGGGCAGAAATTGAGCATCCGGGCCCAGTCCAACGGAAATTTTTACCAATCCTTTAATTTCTCCTTTACGGAACCATGGATGGGTGGTAAAAAACCCAATGCATTTACCCTTGCAGCATATACCAATAAATTCACAAGCTACCAGAATATTTCCAATTTTGTCCGGATGAGCCAGATTACATTGGGTTTGGGTTCGCCGCTTCAATGGCCTGACAACAACTTTGTAATCAACAATACACTGAACTATCAGCGTATTAATCTCAACAAATACGGCTATGGAGGACTTTTTACCTTGCCCAACGGGCAGTCGGTCACGGATGGACTTTACAATAACATTTATTTACAATCCACCTTTGCCCGTAGTACGATCTATGAACCGATATTTCCTACCGAGGGCTCTTCGTTTAGCATTTCACTCCAATTGACTCCACCATACAGCCTGATCAATAATAAATCCTATGAAGGCGTTTCGGTGCAGGAAAAATACAAATGGGTCGAATACCATAAATGGAAAATCAAGGCAGAATGGTATAAGCAGGTATTTGGGAAATTTGTAGTCAAAGCGAGCGCCAAGTTTGGTTTCCTGGATTATTACAATGAGGAAATAGGGGATTCCCCGTTTGAACGATTCCTGTTTGGTGCTGAGCCGCTGTCCAACCAATTCCAGATCACGGGACAGGAACAGATCAATATGCGGGGATACGAAACACAGAACTTCCCTGCAGTAGGTACCGGTGGTGCAAGTATCTACAATAAATTTTCCCTCGAATTGCGTTATCCTTTTTCACTCAATCCGAGCTCTACTATCTATGTATTGGGCTTTCTCGACGGTGGAAATGCCTTCAACAATTTCGAAGAATACAACCCATTCAATATCAAACGTTCCACCGGTCTGGGTCTACGGGTATTCCTTCCTATGTTTGGTTTGATCGGATTTGATTATGGAATCGGCTGGGACAAACCTGCGTTGCAAGCCAGTGGAGCTAAACTGACAGAGTTCGGTAAGTTCCAGGTATTGCTTGGGTTTGAACCTGAATAATACGTTTCTTAAAAACACCCTAATTGGTTTTCTGGATTTCATAAGAAATCGCGGAATAATATTTTTCGGTTTATTGGGTTCGATGATTTTCTTGTTTATATTCGTAGGCTAACCCCAGTATTTTAATAGATCGTCAATTCATTTCAACATGAAAAACAACCGAAGAGATTTTATCCGTAAAACGGGTATGGCAGGTTTGGGACTTGCCGGGGCAACTCTGTTACCAGCTCAGGAAAACAAGGGAATCCAAACATATCAGCCCAAAAGTAATACCCAGCAATTTAATATGTCCGGATATGCTGCCCCTGCCCTTAGCACCGTTCGGGTGGGTATCATTGGCCTGGGAAGTCGCGGTCCGGGAGCCGTCAACAGATTGAGTAAAATAGAAGGGGTTGAAATCAAAGCTCTGTGTGACATTGTTCCTGAACGTGCCCAAAAAGCTAAGGAAAGGTTGAAGGGAAGTCCACACAATCCCGATTTGTATTCCGGATCTACTATGGAGTGGAAAAAGGTGTGCGAGCGGGACGATATTGACCTGATTTATGTGGTGACCCCCTGGGATTGGCATACCCCCATGTGTGTGTATGCGATGGAAAATGACAAGCATGCGGTATGCGAAGTACCCATTGCTACCACCCTGGAGGAATGCTGGCAACTCGTAGAGACATCCGAAAGGACCAAAAAGCATTGTGTGATGATGGAGAACTGTTGTTATGATTTCTTCGAACTGCTCACACTCAATATGATTCGTCAGGGCTATTTTGGAGAAATCATTCACGGGGAAGGAGCCTACATCCACGATCTGCTCGATCTCAATTTCAGAAAAGATGGTTATGCCGACATGTGGCGTCTGGAAGAAAATGCCACACGCAATGGAAACCTTTATACCACACATGGTCTGGGACCCATTTGCTGGGCAATGGATATCAATCGTGGTGACAAAATGGAATACTTGAATTCCATGTCCAGTGCAGATTTCACCATGCGCGATCATGCAATGAAATTGGCTGAAGAAGATACCTTTTACAATAGGTGGGCGAGCAAAACTTACAGAGGCAATATGAATACAACCTGTATCAAAACCCACAAAGGCAGAACCATCATGCTTCAGCACGATGTTTCCTCTCCCCGTCCTTATTCCAGGATTCATCTGGTATCCGGCACCAAAGGTGTAGCCCGGAAGTGGCCGTTACCAGCTCGGATAGCAACCGGACATGATTGGGTGTCTCAGGAAGAGTTTGAAGAATTGGAGAAAAAGTACACACCAGAAATCGTTGCTAAAGTTGGCGATATGGCCAAAAAGATCGGTGGTCATGGTGGGATGGATTTCATTATGGACTGGAGGCTGATTGATTGTCTTAGAAACGGACTACCACTGGACATGGACGTTTACGATGGGGCACTTTGGAGTGCAATATCCCCATTGAGTGAAGCCTCAGTAGCCAACCGCTCCAACGCGGTTGAAGTTCCGGATTTTACTCGTGGAGCGTGGAAAAACAATGCACCTGTGGATATCTCCTTGCGTGGAGGTGGAAACACGAAAGTGGTTAGTGGCTGAGGAAGTAGGAACTAGTGGTCTGTATCATGAGTGTGAAGAACTCATGATACAGAGCGCTAGATGTTCATTGGGTTTGTATTTAAATTGGACGTCCTACCTGGGGTTATTGTTTCGAGTGATTGCATTTATGCGTAAATCCATTTATGGATACTTCGCTCGAAAGGGGCATGAGAAAGAACCGGAAACCGGACCTATATCATATCTCGCTATTGCAGGAGTCAGAAACGACATTGCATTGTGCATCAAAGGGTCGGAAATTTTCATGGGATATAGCTATAGACTCGTCCGATATTGTAGCCCCCTTCGGGGAAAGCCAAAAGCCTCCATGGACTGAACACCACCGGCACAGCACATTGCTACACCACAGTGATCAGGGGAGTATTGATAAAACAGAATCTTGAATGAGGCGGCTGTGTGAATTCAGACATAAGCGAATGCTCGATAACCTAATAGACTTCTTGTTTTAGAGGGCAATACATTAACCTTTAAATACGATTTCTGTAGCACCGAAACCATATTTCGGATGATACTCATTGGTAAATGAAGCTACGGAAGGATCATATTCCAATCGTTTGGTAATTTCAGTTTTCAGGCGCCCCGAACCTACACCGTGAATCACAAATACCCGATCGATATTCATTGATTTTGCCTTATCCATAAACCCAACGAAGGTTTTTATCTGCTTTTGCAAAATCACCTCAGGTAAAACAGACTTTGGATCATCGAAAAGCTTTTCTGCGTGCAAATCCAATTCTCGGTTGAACACCGACAATTCGGACAAATCCCGGATTATTCCGGGTTTTATGGTTTCCTCCTTTGGAATGTGCGTAGGTGATTTGGGCACGGCCACATCGGCCAGGCTGGATTCCTTTTTGGAGGCGGCCCACATGGAATAAACTCTGCCAGGTCGATTTCCCCATTTAGGCAACAAAGACTTTTTTGCCATATGCTTCGGCTTGGTCTTTATTTTACATTCCGAAGTTTCCTCGTGACCTTTGTCGGAATGGCGTTCAAGTTTCAACTCAAAATGAGGATAATCACTGATCAGATCATAAGGTATCATTCCAAATTCTCCCAAAGAACCTGGCAATATTGTCCCGGAAATAGGCGTCGGATCGGGGCCGTTGAAGGTAATTTCACCTTCGACAACAAAACGGTAGGCGGTCTCATTCTGATAGGCCACCTGGATCTTTTTAGCTTCAACATGATGGATCAATACCAGATAAAGTTGATCTTGCATTACATATCAATTATTACAATCGCCAGGTGGTAAATCCATTTACAGGTTTGGAAGGTCGGGGACGGGGTTGGAAATTATGGCGCCCCAGAAAAAACAATCCCAGGACGACCTCCCCTTCATCAAGATCCAGAAGATGGGTAAAGGCTTCTACGGCAGGGGCTCCAGTGGACCAATATCCACCCATATTCAGGGCATTTGCGTATATCCAGATATTCTGAACTGCCATCGAAGTCGCAGCAATTTCTTCCCATTCCGGTACCCGTTCCCGCAAATCGCGTTGAAATGCCACGACAATAACCGCTTGCGACTGCTCCATTTTTTGAGCCATACGAGCCCCTTTTTCTAGGTTATCGGTTCGGTTTTTAATAAAATCCCGGACCTGGACCGTCATTTCCGTTTTGGAGGCCCCCATCACTACGTGGAATCGCCATGGTTCGGTAAGCTTATGGGTGGGTGCATACCGGGCAGCTTCCAGTAACTGTCGGACTTCTTCGGGTGTAATTTCCTGGGAATTGAATCGATCAGGATAAATAGCCCTCCTTTGGGCCAATACTTCAAGGGTCAAATCTGTCTGCAATTCTGTTGTTTTTTCCATATTCCAGATAATATTATTTCAACAAAGCCCCATCGGGTACACGAGGGTCTGTTGTAGCGAGTAAAATATCTCCATTCTCATCCTCAAAACCCAGCAAAAGAAATTCACTCATAAATGGCCCGATTTGTTTATCGGGAAAATTGGTGACCCCCATGACTGGACGTCCAGCCAATTCCTCAGGACGATAATGGATGGTGATCTGGGCACTCGATTTGAGAGTACCAAGCTCTGGTCCAAAATCAACCCAAACCTGGAGAGAAGGTTTACGTGCTTCTGGAAATTCCCTGGCTTTTATCAGGGTACCTTTCCGGATCTGTACCTTTTCAAAATCTGCCCATAATATAATGCCACACTTTGTCTTCATCATTCAAAAGTATTGATCATTCTTGAAGTTTCAAACCTATCAACCTGTAAAACAAATAGAAAAAACGCAATACTTTCAGTTATTTTGAGAATCCCGGCTTATATTTGCAGCCAATTTCACAACAGCACTTCTTATGCCTAAAGATCCATCCATTCGTTCTGTTCTCATTATAGGTAGTGGTCCTATCATCATTGGTCAGGCCTGTGAGTTTGATTACTCTGGTTCACAAGCCGCCCGATCGCTCAGGGAGGAAGGAATTGAGGTTACTCTTATAAATTCCAATCCTGCCACGATCATGACCGACCCGGTAACAGCTGATCACATTTATCTTTTACCCTTAACGCCTGAAAGCATTGAAAAAATCTTACAGGAACGCCAAATCGATGCTGTACTCCCCACTATGGGAGGGCAGACTGCACTCAACCTGGCAATTGAAGTGGGTAAGTTGGGTATTTGGGACAAATACAATATCCGCATGATTGGCGTGGATCTAAACGCGATCGAAATCACAGAAAACAGAGAAGCTTTCCGGCAATTGATGGTGGATATTGGAATGCCTGTAGCTACCTCTTTGATTGCCAATAGCTTCCTTGAAGGCAAAGATGCTGCACAGAAAATCGGATTTCCACTGGTCATACGCCCCAGTTATACACTCGGAGGTACAGGAGGTGGATTTGTAATGGAAGAGTCTGAATTTGATGATGCTTTGAGGCGTGGTCTCGATGCATCCCCCACACACGAAGTACTGGTAGAGGAGGCAGTTTTGGGTTGGAAGGAGTTTGAATTGGAATTGCTCAGGGATCGAAATGACAATGTAATCATCATATGTACTGTGGAAAACCTGGATCCAATGGGCATCCATACCGGGGACAGTATCACGGTTGCACCGGCCATGACCTTGTCGGATACCACTTTCCAACGGATGCGGAATATGGCCATCAAGATGATGCGTTCACTAGGGAATTTTGCCGGAGGGTGTAATGTCCAATTTGCCATTAACCCAGATACTGAGGATATTATTGCTGTGGAAATCAATCCACGGGTTTCCCGTTCATCTGCCCTGGCCAGCAAAGCAACCGGATATCCGATCGCCAAAATTGCGGCCAAATTAGCCATCGGTTACACACTGGACGAACTTAAAAATCAGGTAACCGGCACTACTTCAGCATATTTCGAGCCCACTCTGGATTACGTCATTGTCAAAATGCCCCGATGGAATTTCAATAAATTTTATGGTTCCAGCCACGAATTGGGATTACAAATGAAATCCGTGGGTGAGGTGATGGCCATTGGCCGTTCCTTTATCGAAGCCATGCAAAAAGCCTGTCAGGCGCAGGAGAACAACCGTATGGGGCTGGGTGGAGACAAAAAAGAGTGGATAAGAACGGATGACATCCTTCAACGGCTTGAAAAACCTTCCGACGACCGAATATACCGGATCAAGGATGCACTTCGACTGGGTGTACCCATTAGTACCATTCACAGGTTGACCGGGATCGATCCGTGGTTTTTACGCGAGATCAACAAACTGGTTAAGCTAGAGCAACGCCTCACCTATTACAATGTAGCCGAGGATATCGATGCTGATTTCATGCTTGAACTCAAACAACATGGATATTCAGACGCTCAGATCTCATGGCTCATGCGGATCGATGAAGACGAAGTGACGCGACATAGAAAAGAAAATCTCAATATAAGACGAACCTATAAGGTGGTGGATACCTGTGCGGCAGAATTTGAAGCACAAACTCCTTATTTTTATTCTACTTTCGAGCAGGAGAATGAAAGCATTCCTTCCGATAAGAAAAAAATTATCGTACTGGGTTCCGGGCCAAACCGGATCGGCCAGGGTATCGAATTTGATTATTGTTGCGTTCATGGTATTCTGGCCATTAAAAAAGCCGGCTATGAAGCAATTATGGTCAATTGCAACCCCGAAACCGTTTCTACAGATTTTGACATTGCGGACAAGCTTTACTTTGAACCCGTATTTTGGGAACATCTTGAAGAAATAATCGAGTTGGAGAAACCGGAAGGCGTAATTGTCCAGCTGGGAGGGCAGACTGCCTTGAAGCTGGCGCAGAAATTATATGAAAAAGGCATCCCAACGATTGGGACTGATTACCAGTCTCTGGATCTTGCGGAGGATCGGGGTCGCTTTTCAGATATGCTCAAGGAGTTGGGTATTCCATACCCCGATTATGGGGTCGCCAACACGGTGGACGAAGCCATTGAAATCGCCAATCGGGTGGGATATCCGGTTCTCGTTAGGCCGTCCTATGTTTTGGGTGGACAGCGAATGCGTATCGTGATCAACGACCGTGAACTGGAAAGACACGTACTGAGTATTTTCAAACACCTCCCAGACAACAGGGTATTGATCGATCATTTTCTTCGCAGGGCACACGAAGCCGAAATTGATGCTATTTGTGATGGGGAAGATGTTCACATCATGGGGGTCATGGAGCATATTGAGCCCGCTGGCATTCATTCCGGTGATAGCAGTGCAGTATTACCGCCATACAGCCTGTCTGAGGAGAGTATTGAAACGATGAAGGAATACACTAAGCAGCTGGCTATTGCCTTGAAAACGGTGGGTCTGATCAATATTCAATTTGCTATTCAGGACGATAAGGTTTACGTGATCGAGGCCAATCCCCGGGCAAGTAGAACCACACCTTTTATTGCCAAGGCTTATGGCATCCCATATATTCAGCTCGCTACAGAAGTGATGATGGGTCTGAAGAAAGTGAAGGATTTCGATGTTCAGAAAAACCTGGATGGGTATGCCATCAAGATTCCCGTGTTTTCATTTGACAAATTTCCGAATGTGGACAAAAGTCTCGGCCCGGAGATGAAATCCACCGGTGAGAAAATTTACTTTATCAAAGATTTGACGGATCCTTACTTCAGAGAACTGGATAAGCGACGATCGATGTATTTGAGTATGTAATTAAAAAGGGATTGGAAAATTAGAATCCCTGATTGGTCATTGGGTTCCCAGAGGATAGACTAAAATTTGCCACCTGTTTTTCAATCTATCCTCATACCTGGATTTCCACAAGGCGGCATAAGATTCATTTTCCGGATATAAATTAGTTGCTCTCCTTATCAATAGGCCCAATCGGTCTTCCGTATCCTCCCAATCAGCTATCTGTTGGTACGGCCAATCGTTTTCTCTTCCGAGGTAGGAAATCAAGTAATCAAGGGCTTTTTGAATGGATCCACCCTGGTCGTTTTGATGATGAAAAATATCGACATTGCTTTTAATCCAATGGTCGCTATGTCAAAAAAATTGGTCAGGTTGGACACTGAATACCCATATGCTTTGGTTCTTATAAGTTCATGGGGTTGGCTGCCATCTTGCACGATCATATGATCAATCCGACGACCTGGAACCTCCAGGACTTTTTTGGTTACATAACTTTCTTTCCCCAAATAAAAGGCAATAGCACCCGCCTGGACGTCATAAGCCACGGAATGATTGTTGATATAATCCTCTTCCTCTTTTCCAAATTCGCTTTCAGTCAGCCATTTGAAATATTTTTCAAACCAGGATTTTATCCCTTCCGATTGTTTGGCGGACAACGCATGCGAAGATTCGATCACTGTAATCGCATCTACAAGGGTAGCAAAAGAGCGCGCATCGATAATACCTATAAACCGACCATTCGTCCGACCTGGAATAGCCTGTCCGTACTGAAGATGTGGGGTCATATAGGTTACCGGATCCAGAAACCAAGTGTCTATAAGCTGAACGGCTTTTTGTGCATAAGATGTTTCACCAGAGAAATACCAGGCAAGAGCCAACACACGAACGCTATTAATCATATTTCTCATTTGCACATTGTCCAGCGTGTTCCGTTCGGGATTGACTTCACCATCTCTTCCGATATACGGCAGCCCATCATCCTTGTCGGAGTCAGGCCACCAATAAGGTCCCATACTCATATAATCATGTTTATTACCACCCGGAGGCGTAATATCCTTGAAAGTCACTGAATAGACACCACCATTCAGAACTTGATCAGCTTCTTGCAAAAGGGTTTCCCTCGCTGGAATAAAGGGTGAATCCTCCTGATTCAGATTGTTTTTGACTTCATTCATCCATTCCCCATCCCAGATACACAACCGCAGATGAGCATCCTGACCGTAGGAAGTTATCAGACCTATGAAAATCGATCCGACCAGGGATGTAAACTTTTTCATAACTCAAACTATTTAGGGTCTACTCAGATTTAGGCATTTTACTGGATTACAATATGTTATGGTCAAAATCCACCGGTTTTAGACCAAGGTCATTTGTGATTATCTGAAATAACTTTGCATTTGATAAATTCCAAATTACCTGGGTGATTCGGAAAATTAAACATCTCCATTTTATAACGATAGAATTTCGAATATAAGTCCTGCGCTTCCAAATCGCAGGCAATGTCCGACGACGATTCGTACTGGGTCCGTATGGAAACCGACCTTGTGCGATTCGTGAGCCGACCTCATGCGATTCGTGAGCGCGGAAGTCGAAATAAAAACTGCCGAATGGCAGATTTT
>CAYRRD010000030.1:0-39345 GCA_964426625.1 uncultured Saprospiraceae bacterium
CATGGGAATCACCTATACTTTAAAGTAGAGCCAACGGCCCATAACCTACAGCCAATAGCCATTAGCCATTAGCCAACTGCCAATAACCTACAGCCAACAGCCTTACCTCCACATCATTTCGAAATTGACCTTCGAAGATTGGAATACGGACTGTTCAGTTTTCTTTGTAATAATTCCAATTCTTACAATAACTCATCCACATCGCTGGCTTTCGTATATTTTAGTTCACTAATAATTACAAACAAACTTTCTACTTCAAAAGATGAAACAAGGGTTCTATAAATCGGGTAAAATCCTTTTCTGAATATCTTGAACAACCTTCTGCGATATTTGAAGAATTGTAAATACCGGCTCTTTGAATTTGACTTGTAATTCCATATTTTTCAGATGATAGTAATTCATCTGTTAATGAGTATATCTTTTTAGCCACAGAAATTGATAAGTTCCAAACTTCGTATTTTCGAAAACCTCTCATTTGATATTTCTGTTTTCCCATGCCAATGACCAACAGCCAACAGCCAATACCCCTAAATCAACCCAAAGATCTTCGCATATTTCAACATCTCTCCCTGGTTTGAAATTTTCAACTTCCCAGTCAGAATAGCCATCATGGGATTGAGTTCTCCCTTCAATAATTTCATCAGGTCATCATTTGACGCCTTGACTACGCATTTGGGTTCTCCATGCAGGCCTGGTTGAGCGGTGCATTGTCCATCCTTGACCAGAACTGTTACTTCCTCCTGGGATGATCCGTCATTTTGTGTGATGACGAAATGGAAGTTGGTTTCCAGACCTTCCAGGACGTTAGGATCGACTTTTTCGGGAAGGGATAATAGGAAAGCTGTGCTATTCATATTCAATATTTGTGAACGGATGGTAAATCTGATGCGGTATAGGTTGTAATATACTTATACAAAAACTGCACCAAATAATTCAATAGGTCACATACATCTCCGCAGGGATCCAATTCATGTATAGTTCCCCATTTCATACGCAGTCATAATTATGTGATTAATATAATAATATAATAATTTTTGATTATTTTAACCAGATGAAATGTCTTTCCCGAACAGTAATCATGATTTTGTTTATCCATATTTCCCTTTGGAATACCACACTAGGACAATCCCTCGACGAATTAATCGCACGTGGTCACGGTCAATCCCCGGCCAATGATATCGCGGAAACCCGCTATCTCAACGCTCGGCTGTATTACCAGTCATACCGGGCTGAGTTCAGACCCAACATTATGCTCAACACCACCATTCCCAATCTGGTCCGATCCATATCCTCGATCATCACGGATGATGGCGGGGACCTGGAATAAGCCTCAGACCAGGTCGAAAATATTCGGATAAGAAGACGCGTCAAATGGATGTTTAGAATAGTATAAAATAATCGACCAAATTTTTGAAACTCAGGGTTCAGCTTTCTACCATACATATTGTTGCCACCTTCACCTACCCGGTTACATGAGCAGTAACGAATCGGTATATGGGAATGTGATATACAAATAAATTGACCTTATCTTTGGGTCTATAAAATCGACAAAACGCCTAACCTATGAATATCGTCTTTATGGGGACTCCGGAATTTGCAGTACCCGTCCTAAAAAGCCTGCACCTGTCCGATCATACCGTACAGGCTGTGGTGACAATCCCTGATCAGCGGGGTGGACGCAACAAATCAAAACGCCTCGAGCCGGCGGTCAAGAAGTATGCTGTAGAACATGGATTGGAGGTATTGCAACCACTCAAACTCAATCAATCTACTTTTCTACATCGATTGCGTAAACTAAAACCCGATGTAATCGTAGTAGTTGCTTTTCGCAAATTACCTAAACTGGTATGGAGTATCCCTCGACTTGGCACCATCAATTTGCATGCCTCCCTCTTACCGGCCTACCGGGGTGCCGCTCCCATTAACCATGCCGTGATCCAGGGACAAAAAGTTACCGGACTGACAACCTTTCTGATCGACGAGCAAATCGATACAGGCAATATATTACTGCAAAAAGAAATCCATATTGAAGAGGATGATACCGCAGGAGACGTGTACGAACGCATGATGGCATTCTCTGGGGAATTGGTTCTGAAAACTCTCGCGGGACTTGAGGATGGGAGTATCGAACCCCAACCCCAGAATGACGCACTGGCTTCCCCCGCTCCTAAAGTGTATTTTGATCAGAACGAACTAGATTTTAATCAACCTGTTCGTTTTCTTTATAATTTTATACGGGGAATGAGCCCCTACCCGGCGACCTGGACTACCTACCGCAACAAAATTCTGAAAATCTATTTCGCCGAACCAGTTTGGCAGCCCCATGACGAAAACCCGGGAACGGTAAAGACCGATTATAAGTCTTATTTTCGCATATACGCAAAGGATGGATATTTGGAAATCAAAGATCTTCAATGGGAAGGTAAGCGTCGAATGCATGTGAAGGATTTCCTGAATGGATTAACGAGGGATGAATAAAAACAGGAAAGCTGAAAGCTCGAAGCTACAAAACTGAAAGCTCAAAGTTCAAAGCATGGGGGTGGGATAGTATTTTGGAGGATTACATTTTACTTGAGCAGAATAAAGTTATTTTGGTGTAAGTAAGTCAATCCTTATTGAATCTATCTTTTTCCTATCAATCCATATGCGGTCATCCAGGCCGATCTCCGACAAACCAAGCTGAAAGTCTGACAAACAATGGTGAGTTCTCTTATTATTAAGCGTGCAGTCGGTGGGATCCTATACAAAATCCAGGCAAAGTGAACATTAGAAATTTGTTTACAACACTTAAAGAAATGGCCAACTTCTATCAATAAGAAGATTTTAATCCGTATCCTTTAAAAGAAGTTGCGGTTAAATAATCGCAACAACAACGCGCTTGAATACTTCAACCACGAAATCCACAATACCTACTTCTTTGAGCACCACCGAATCGGGTACATTGAAAATAGCCACCGTATCCTTCATCAAAACATCGGTGTGGTAATGGAAAATGATATGAAATGTGCTGATGATGCTCAGCAGGATCAAGACGAAAAAGACGGCTCTAATTTTAATATTTGGCTGAATCTTATTCATGGATCAAAAATATGATATTTCTTCTATATTTTAAAAATTTTCCAACCCATTTTTTACAATATCCTTCCGTTATAGCATTGTATTTTAATGTAGTACAATTTCTTATTTCACAGTTCCATCCAGTCCCACAATATTATACCGCTCCTTCAACAATTTCATATGATGGATTTCATGGCCGGCAATAATAAACGGAATAGTAGGCAAGGAAAGCGTTACATCTCCGAGATGACCTTGAAGTTTCATTTCTCCCTTGGTAAGCCCTGCATACAGCAGAAAGGTACTTTTCCTTACGGTCTCATATTCGTCCCTAATGCTTTCCAGGGATCGATCGATATGGGGCAAATGGGCAACGTAAAGATCCTGGTCAAATCCAAACATGGGCTGCGGATCCTGGCGTGCGATTTTCAGTACACGGGCCTGAAACACGCGCTCTGTGTCAATTACATGCAACAAGACCTGCTGAACGGTCCATTTTCCGGGTGCGTAAGTATAATTCAGCCTGTCTGGAGGTAGTGTGGACAACATTCCAATAAATCCAGTTGCCCCTTCAATCAGCGCAGTAAATCCCTCATCCACAGGAACGAGCGATACATAATTTCGATAATATTCAGGGATATGACGGCCTCCTGGTTTATGAATCTGATAGGGATATTTATGAATCATGAATAAATTTTCTTTTCATCCGATCAAATTCATCCTGCGTGATAATGCCTTCATCAAGGAGTTCTTTCAGGTCTTTCAACTTTTGGATGGCATCATCCTGTGCTTCCTCAGAATTGCTTTCATTTGTCACATCAGCCTTATTTCCGGATTCATCCCCAGCTGATTTTTCCTGCTGGTACCGACGTGCTTCTTCTTTCCCCTTTTCAAATTTGTCCCTATACACCTTCTTAATCCGGTTGAGATCAATATCCAGAATAGTCCCTCCCTTTTCAAAATGAGTGAGAAATGCATGCCCCACCGCATAAGTAGATGCTCCAGATAATACGGACATTGTAACGCCTCCCACAAGGGTACCAATTCCAGGAATTAATTTTATCGCAGTCCGCGCCCCGATTTTGGCCAGCATTGAAGAGGTCAGAGAGGTGATGATGGCCTTTCCTTCCTCTTCTTTGAAATCGACTTCGTAGATCTTGCACAATCGTCGGATAAGATCCAGTTGTACCGCGCCGACGGTAAACAAATCAGCCAATGGGAAAGGGATCAGTCCCGCTCCCATTGACCACATCATATGATTTCTTATTGCTTTATTAGCCGATTCCTGTCTGGCATCCATCTTTCTGGATTATGATAATGACCATCCATCGCGGTATTCTCTGCGAACAAATTCATTGGCTGGGTCAAAGTTGGTTACCTTCATATTGACACCATCCCACAACAAGCGTTTGCGTCCGGGATAATCATACGGTGCCCACGATCTTGGCGTCTTTCCTTCCTGCAAAACCTTCATCTGGTAACTACGAATTCCCAAATTCCCCATCAATACAGTCTCCGACAATGGACCCGCGTAAGAGAAGGGTGAGGAAGTCTCACCACCTTCCATGCAGGCTACGATCCACTGTTTCATATGTCCATCCATACCATTCTCCACGCGAGGCAGGGTGGGCTCTGGTTTATTCATATTCGGATTCCCATTGGGATAATGAAGTTTGGGATCCATGCCATAACAACCCGCAGATAACATTCCTTTGTCTCCCACAAGAAGGATACCGCCATCCCAGTTACCCAATTTTTCATCCGGATCAATGCCATCCGGGAAAGAAGGCATCAATCCACCATCATACCAATGAAGTTTTACCTCAGGCATACCATCCCTTTCCGGGAATTTGATATGGCTTACCGAACTGGGAGGACAGCTTTTGGCATAATTGGCTTCATAAAAGTCATCGATCCACACCGTGGTATTGCTGCTGGTCACCTCCGTGGGATATCCCAGCTTTAAAGCTTTAAATACAGGATCCATAATGTGACATCCCATATCACCCAATGCGCCAGTTCCATAATCCCACCAACCTCGCCACTTAAAGGGTAGATAATCCGGGGAATAATGGTTGTAAGGGACTGGACCCTGCCAAAGATTCCAATCCAGGGTGTCCGGAATAGGACTTGCCGCGGTAGGGGCAGGGCGACCTTGTGGCCAGACCGGTCGGTTGGTCCAGCAGTATGCTTCAGTAACATCACCGATCATGCCGGCCCACACCCATTCGCACAACTGACGAATACCATCCCCCGAACTGCCCTGGTTTCCCATTTGAGTTACCAGGTTCTTCTCGGCAGCTTTTTCTGTTAAAACCCGGACTTCGTAAATGCTATGAGCCAATGGTTTTTCGATATAAGCATGTTTCCCCAAATCCATCATCGCCGTACCGATCACAGCATGGGTATGGTCCGGAGTGGCGATCATGACCGCATCAAATTCATCTTGGATACTTTCCAATTGTCGGTAATCCTTAAACCTTTTGGCTTTGGGATTGGCCTGATATGCTCCTGCAGCACGCCGATCATCCACATCCACCAGAGCCACGACATTGGCCCGTCCACTTTCCTTAGCACCTCCCCAGTGAGAATTTCCCCGGCCACCTGCTCCGATAACAGCAATATTGAGTTTGTCGGAGGGTGCGACCCTACCCGGCATAGAAAGAACGGAACCTGGAACAATGGTAAGCGCAGACGCGCCCACCACACTATCCCTGATAAATTTTCTACGTTTCATATTTCAATGAATTTTAGATTTATATAAAAAATGGTCTATATTTCAATATACATGACTTCCTTGACTGCTTTAATAATTTTCTCAGGATTGGGTAAATACTCCTCCACCAGAGTCGGTGCATAAGACATTGAGGTGTCAGCCGAATTAACTCTGATAACCGGTGCATCGAGGTAATCGAAGGCATGTTTCTGAACGATATAGGTGACCTCTGCTGAAACCCCGGCAAAGGGCCAGGATTCATCCACCACTACGATGCGATTCGTTTTCTTCACCGATTGGATGATGGCATCATGATCCATGGGCCGGATAGTACGCAAATCGATGACTTCGGCTGAAATACCTTCTTTTTCCAACTCCTCAGCAGCTTTCATGGCTTCGAGTACCATTTTGTTGAAGGAAACCAGGGTAACGTCTGTTCCTTCGCGACGTACAGCTGCTTTACCAATGGGTACCAACAAATCCTCATCATCGGAAACCATGCCTTTGTACCCATACATCAATTCCGACTCCATAACACAAACCGGATTGGGGTCTCGGATAGCAGATTTGAGCAATCCTTTGGCATCAGCCGGATCAATACAACTTATTACCTTTAGCCCGGGGGTATTCGCCATCCAGGATTCAAACGTCTGGGAATGCTGTTGGGCTAATTGACCTGCAGAACCCGATGGTCCGCGAAACACAATAGGACATCCGAACTGACCACCAGACTGGGATAAGGTTTTGGCGGCGTTGTTCACGATCTGGTCAAATGCCAGTATCGCAAAATTCCAGGTCATAAATTCCACAATGGGTCGTAAACCATTCATAGCAGCTCCCACACCCAATCCTGCAAACCCAAGTTCCGTGATCGGTGTATCGATAACCCGTTTGGGTCCGAATTCATCCAACATCCCTCTACTCACTTTGTATGCTCCATTGTATTGAGCTACCTCCTCTCCCATGAGAAAAACGGTCTCATCCCGTCTCATCTCCTCTACCATCGCTTCTCTCAATGCATCCCTTAATGCCAATTCTCTTGCCATATTAAAGATTCTATTTTATTTTAATAATTAATTCTATATCATTTCCTTTTACCTACGCAATGTAGGGATTTATTTTCATAAGTCCCAGACCTGCTTCAGCTTCTTTTTGACATCAAAACCACCCAGGCTACCCGAAGACATCAGCAATACCTGGACAGACCCCTCCCTCAATTTTTGAAGTGAAAAATCCAAAGCCTCCTCCAGTTCTGCCTTGTCGTGCACTACGATCAAATCCCCCTGGGCAAATGATCGTCGGATATCCTCATCATTCAACAGTTCCATTTTCTTATTCGCTACAATCTTTGGATCAAACATTACTATCGCCACATCAGCCAGGTCCAGAGATTCAGCATACTGTGGCAAGAAGTCTTTGTTCAGACTAGAATAAGTATGTAATTCCAGGACGGCAATAAGCGAAGACCCGGGCTGTAATTCCCGTATGGCACGGACAGAGGCACGAACCTTGGAGGGAGCATGGGCAAAATCAAGATAGGCAGTTCCTTGTGGTCCTCTCAGCAAAAGCTCTAACCTCCTGGAAGAACCACTGAAAGTTTCCGCTGCCTCCAGCAATCCTTCCCGATCCAGTCCCAACTCCTGACAAAGCGTGATAGCAGCAGTTAAATTTTCCACATTGTGTCGGCCTATGATCCTTAATGGATGTTTACCTTCCAACAATAAATTCCCATCGACGATGTCAAATTCCATCGTGTAATATGGAATCGCATTCTTAAGTTCGCAAGATTTTACCAGACTCACTACCTCCCGATCATATCCGTTGTAAATCACTTTGCATTCCGGTCTAAGCGATTTTAATAAATTCCGGAAAGCTTCGATATACTTTTCGTAGGTGGGAAAGACATTCATATGGTCCCACGCTATACCGGTCAGTATCAGATAGTCGGGATCATAGTGCATAAACTTAGGCCTGGGATCGATGGCAGATGAAGGGTATTCATCCCCTTCCAGCACGAAATAGGGACACCCATCAAAGGTCACTATATCTTCCATTCCCTCCATTTTGGCACCAATAAGATGATCAGTACACTGTCCCAAATGCTGCAATAAATGTACAACCATCGATGCCGTAGTTGTTTTACCATGTGATCCTGCAATCACGATTCGGGTTTGATCTTTCGCCCTGCTGCTTACGTAAGAAGGAAACGAGTGAATGGTTAGTCCCAATTCTCTGGCTCTGGCCAATTCCGGATTGTCATCACGCGCATGCATCCCTACGATGACAAAGTCAAGATCGGGAGTAATCCGATCAACATCCCAACCTGTTTTTTCCGGACACAATCCAGCTTCACGTAAACGGGTCAGAGATGGATCATATAACATATCATCCGAGCCGGTCACCTGGTATCCCTGACGCTGGAGTTGAATGGCTATATTGTGCATCACCGCACCACCAATGGATATGATGTGCACCTTCTTCATAAAATATTTTTCCAAGGTTCAATCGTAATGCGAAACATGTAAAGCAAGTTTGAACAGCCCATCCCTCTCCATCCGGCTCGAATCAGATCATACTTTTTCGAAGCTCTGATTTAGATAAGGATACCCTATATTTTAAAGACAAAGATAAGGATAATTTCGACCAATCGGGTTGTACTCATTGGATTGAAATTCTGATTCTACTACAGAAACGGGGTCAGAAAGTCATGAAGACCTGAAACTGTCAAGTTGAATGAGCCGGGCATGGTGTATTTCATGACAATTAACTCAGGAGATGGCCATTAAGACATAAATACAAGCCTGGTGACCACAAAGACAAGGAGGCACAATAGTTTGTACAAGCTCTTTGGCTTTTAATATACAGGAAAAAGTAAATGGCAAATTGAATACTTTATAAAATACCCACTCACCCATCTCAGCCACATCCCTATTCTCATCCTCTTTGTTTTGCTACCAAATCGCGACCGGGAGTCACCCAGATTATGGCATCTGAACTTATGAGGGTGGTCGTGGCTGGAGGTTACACCGGTTTATCGTGCTCACTGCTTCAACCTACTCACCACGCTCCCTCAACCTCAACTTCGACCTTAGCCTATCGCTACAAAAAATCTCAAACCTAAGAGATAAATGCGACCACTGGAAAATAATTTTACAAAAAAGGGAAGTAAATGATCCCTGGATGGTACCAACTTCCAGCTTTTAATTCGCAGATGTGGTGCCCGCAGAATTTCCATTTTGCTTGAGCATGGTGATCACCTCTACAATCTGATTGAATCCAATACCCTTTGATGCAATTTTATTCTCCCCATCAATGACAAATATCTTGGGAGTGGAACGAACATCATAAAGACGACCATAGGCACTGACAGGTAAAGTATGGATCCCGGCGTCACCCAGAGCATTCTTATCCAGGAAAGCTTTACAGGATTCGTCCGCTTTGGTGCATACGGTAATAAACCGGATGGTTGGATCATTGATCTCTTCGAGGATCTGCGGCAAAGTCGGCATTACTTTTTCGCAATGGTTGCAAGTGGATGACCAGAAGATCAAAACCTTGTAAGGAGCCTTCACATCGTGCAGAGTCACCTCCTGCTCTTTATACACATCGTACAATTGAAGCGGGGGTGCATCATTTCCGATGAGTGTATATTTAAATCGTTCTGCATTGTCCAGAATTTTGGTCAGGGTTTCTTCATCCACCCAGGGGGCTTTCCCCTGGCCATAATACTGCTGTGCCAGATGGACATAAACCGCGTCCTGACCCACAATGGAAGGATTAGCGTATTTATTGAGCAGTTTCACCAGAAAATACCGGTAAATGGTACTTCCCTCGTCTTCTATCCGACCAAAAAAATCATCCACAGCCAGGATAAGCGAATCCGGAACCTGAGATGTGTATTTATCAAAAAAATCCATCACTTTCTGATGCAAAAAAGGTGTCCGTAAAATCGCTTCCCTGTTGAGATCGATATGATCAAAATAATGATTACGGTAATACTGCAATGCCGCCATCTGGCGATCCTCTTCGGGAAGATGAGAAAAATCAGGAATTGTGGGTTCCCGGCTCGCTGCAATCACCATGGCAGAAAGAGAATTGGGATGATCCCTCAAAATTTCATTTTGGCGCTGGAGGACTTTCTTGTCCAGGCCAGTCAGTTTTTCATCAAGTTCGGTCTGGATACCTTCATCGGTGGCAGCCTCCAGCTCCTGCTCCAGGATGGCTTTCTCTTTACGGGCACCGTCGATCAGCGCAAGGTAACTGTAAAAAACTTTGTTATCCTCATGTCCTTCGATCACGGTACTTCCTGACACATTTTGCGCATCGGTCGTCATTCGAAACGACTGATCCTCATCGATAAGGATTTGGAAAAACGAATTGGCAGGGGGCATGACGATGATATAAACGCCATAAGGAAGTGCTTCCAACCCGCGAAAAGAAAACACACCTCGATCGTCAGCATAAGCGGTGTCCCGTACGTACTGGGCATCCCCATAAAAGTAAGCTAAATATAATGTGTCACTGGTAGCATTGGCTACTTCGACATCAATCTGATATGCATCCTGGGATATCGATGTGGCCATCATGGCCAGCATGCTTAATCCCGAAAGCGCCCAACGATATAATTTCATACTATGTGGTTGTTTATGCAGAGAAACAGTGTATGCACAACAATAGGACAATAAGGATGTTCGCGATTTAACACGAGAATCATTATTGAGGGTTGATGATCTTACCATCCGATATCCATCCTTTTTCTCATATTCCCTATGTACAATACGAATGAACCCTACTTTATTGTGTTAATCTGGACTTAAGATCTGCCTCACTGTACCTAACAGATTTCAATACCTTCCCATCCGATTTTCGATGCACAATATATACCTCCCCCCTCTGCTCTATATATCCCTCCTCTCCTTTTCGCTCCAAATAATGACGGATGGTTTCTTCCGCTTCCTCTCTGCTGCTGCAGGTTTTGCTCATATTACTGCGTTGCACTTCATCAAACAACTCCTTAAATTTTGATCCCAGGCCATATTCAAGGATGGCCCCCGATAACACGTACTGAAGATCGCAAAAGGCATCGGCGATTTCAACCAAATCCCCAGCTTCGATAGCTTCTTCCAGTTCTTTCAATTCTTCCTTGAGTAAATTCAACCTCAGATTGGATCGTTCTTTCGATATGAGCTGCGCTTCCCCGAGGACGGGCAAGCCAAAGGTTTCATGAAAAAGAGCTACAGAATTTAGAGGCTTTGGTTCTTCAAATTTCATATTATTTACATTACATTCAGTGGCAAAATTAAGGCAAAATAAGAAATGGCAAAATGGAAAGTGGGAATCACCGGTGGGATTGGAAGCGGAAAAACATATTGCGCCAGGATATTTTCCTATCTGGGCATCGCAGTGTACAATGCCGATCAAAGAGCAAAGTGGATCATGCATCATGATGGAGAGGTGAGAGCACGTCTGATCGGTTTACTGGGTCCGGATGTCTTTGATCGACAGGGTAACCTGGACAAAGATTTTATGCGCAAACGCGTATTTGGTGACGCCACCTTGAGACAAGAAATCAATGCCATCGTACATCCTGCGGTAGGGAAGGATTATAAACGATGGCACGAACAACAGCAAACACCATACACGCTAAAGGAAGCAGCGTTGCTTGTGGAATCCGGATCGTATAAAGAACTGGATCACCTGATCATGGTGCAATCACCGATTCCACTTCGAATTCAACGAATCATGGCACGAGATCACATTTCCATATCAGAGATTCGAAACCGGATGCGCACCCAATTACCCGAATCAGAAAAATCCCGCGCATCAAATCTATTTATCGACAACTCCGGATGCTTTCCCATCCTCCCTCAGATTGTGGCTATTCATATAAAACTGCTGGAATAAAGATGAACACCAACAACTATTACATCGAACTGGAAAAACGGTACGGGGCACAAAATTACCATCCACTTCCCGTAGTCCTTCAACAGGGAAAAGGCATACACGTTTGGGACGTCGAAGGGAAGCGTTATTTCGACTACCTGTCGGCTTATTCTGCAATTAATCAGGGACACAATCATCCGTACATTGTGGAGGCTATGAAAGTCCAACTTGAGAAACTGTGTTTGGTATCCCGGGCCTTTCACAGTGATCAGTTGGGCCGGTACGCCCAATACATTACATCGTTATTCGGATATGATAAAGTACTGCCTATGAACTCCGGTGCAGAAGGCGTTGAAACGGCGATCAAATTGTGCAGAAAGTGGGGATATATCCGAAAAGGTATCCCGATAAATCAAAGCAAGATCGTCTTCGCATCCGGCAATTTTCATGGAAGGACTCTTGGGGTGATCAGCGCTTCTGTGGATCCAGATTCCACCGGGAATTATGGCCCCTTCCTTCCGGGCTACCTCATTATTCCCTATAATGATATTGAAGCACTTCAAAGGGTGGTGGAAGATCCGCACGTAGCAGCGTTTGTTGTAGAGCCTATTCAGGGTGAGGCAGGGGTTATCGTACCGGACCAGGGATACCTTATGCGTGCATCCGAAATTTGTAGTAATCACAACGTGTTGTTCGTGGCGGATGAAATCCAGACTGGTCTGGGCAGAACGGGTCGACTGTTGTGTTGTGACTATGAAAAGGTGAGACCTGATGTACTCATTTTGGGTAAGGCCTTGTCCGGGGGGATGTATCCGGTTTCCGCTGTTCTGGCCGATGATGAGGTGATGCTGACCATCGGGCCTGGGGAGCATGGTTCTACCTACGGTGGCAATCCACTGGCCTGCGTTATTGCTATAGCATCACTTGAAGTGATTGAAAATGAAGATCTGTCAGCCAATTCTTTGCACATGGGAGATCACTTCAGAAACGGCCTCAATACCATTCAAGAGGAAAATCCACTCATTAGGGAAGTAAGAGGAAAAGGACTCCTCAACGCGATCGAATTGGAGGACGATCCGGAATCGACTACAGCCTGGGATCTTTGTCTTCGAATGATGCACCATGGTCTGTTAGCCAAGCCCACCCACGGTAACATCATTCGGTTTGCACCACCGTTGGTAATTCGGAAAGATGAGCTGGATGAAGGGCTGGAAATCATACGAACATCGATCCGAGAAATCGTAAAATAACTTTTTCTGTTGCATGGTTTTGCATTCCAGAAAGAGCGGTAAACACACCAGATTTTGCATACTTAGGTATTAACCTGTTTCGATAATTTCTGATATTTACCCCAGCCCACTCAGAACGCTTGCCTCCATGGGCTAAAAATCACATTAGAAACTAATTCTCTAACTTTGTAAAATGAAAAAGAAACTCGTGGTACTCACTGGCGCAGGGATGAGTGCAGAAAGTGGGATCAAAACATTCCGGGATGCCGACGGATTGTGGGAAGGTCACAATGTGAATGATGTAGCCACACCGGAAGCTTTCATACGCAACCCCGATCTGGTCCATGATTTTTACAATCAAAGACGCCGGCAGCTCCTTCAGGTAACTCCCAATGCAGCTCATGAATACCTGGTTGAACTGGAAAATGATTTCGAGGTTCAAATTATCACCCAAAACGTTGATGATTTGCACGAACGCGCGGGTAGTTCGCGGGTACTCCATCTTCATGGTGAACTTCTGAAGATCCGCTCCCTGTCCGATCCCCAAAAAATCAAACCTTGGTATCAGGATCTGACCACAGAATATATAGATGATGAGGGCCATCATTACCGTCCGCATATCGTATGGTTTGGCGAAGCGGTTCCTTTGCTACATAATGCTGCTCACCATTGCAGCATATCAGATATCTGTATAGTTATTGGCACATCATTGCAGGTGTATCCGGCTGCATCTTTACTGGATTTTTGTCCGGAAACCACCCCCATTTTTTACATCGATCCTCACCCCGGTGAGACATCGCACTTTAACAATCGATGCCAGATAGAGGTTTTCCCCTTCACTGCGGTCCAGTCTGTTCCGATGCTTCGCAAAAAAATGGCAGATTTTAAATAATTTTTATTCGGAGCATTAAAAAATATTTCATGCACTGATCGCCATAAAATATGTCATTTTTACTTTACAATGTCCATTATTCAAATATATGACTTATATCACCCCGATATCACCTTTGTTTTTGTAAAATTTATTTTTTGAAACTTTATGGCAAGTAAAAGTAATTTTCTACTTTTACCGCCGAAATGCAGGTAATTAATTATTCATATCATTTGTTCTTTCCCCGCTCATACAGGCCCGGGATAATGAGGAATCACCTCTGATTCTTTATATGGATATTTTACCCACCGATCAAATCTGCATAATTACAATTTCTTTAATTTCATTTTAATGGACGTTCAATATTTCGTAGGCACCAGGGATCATGCTATTTACGCTGATGAAATCTGTGAAGAAATTGAAAAATCCGCCAAAGTGCGGGGAACGGGCATCGCCAAGCGCGAACCGGAATACATTCGCAAAAAACTGGAAAGTGGCAATGCCATCATTGCCCTGGACGGTGATCAATTCGTCGGGTTTTGTTACATTGAAATTTTTCAGGGTAAAAAGTATGTGTCCAATTCCGGACTCATTGTGAAGGATACATACCGGCAATTGGGCATTGCAAAACAAATCAAGTACAGAGTATTTGAGCTGGCACGGGAAAAGTTTCCCCAGGCGCGTATCTTTGGGATCACAACCAGCCTGGCAGTGATGAAAATCAACAGTGAACTGGGATACAAACCCGTCACGTATTCCGAGCTTACCCAGGATGATGAGTTTTGGAAAGGATGCCAAAGCTGTCCCAATTATGACATACTCATGCGCAACAACCGGAAAATGTGTTTGTGCACAGGAATGCTGGCGGCATCCAAAATAGAACAGATCAATAAAGAGTTAATGGACCAAAAATCAAAAGAGGATGAAGAAAAACAATAAGTTGGTATTAGCATACAGCGGTGGACTGGACACTTCCTATGCAGTTCGCTATCTCAGCGACCAGGGATTTGAAGTGCATGCAGCAATGGTGGATACAGGGGGATTTGACCCGGAGGATATCCGGGAAGCCAAGGAAAAAGCTCGGATTATGGGGGCGAGCACCTTCCGGGTACTCGATGTACAGGAATCATATTACCAACAATGTATCCGCTATTTGATCTTCGGTAATGTACTGCGCAACAACACCTATCCCATGTCGGTGTCCGCAGAACGGATGATCCAGGCGCTGACTCTGGTCAAGTTTGCCAAAGAAATAGGAGCCGGGGCGATCGCCCACGGTAGTACCGCAGCCGGCAATGACCAAGTTCGTTTTGACCTTGTATTCTCAGCACTCGGGGAGGATCTCGAGATAATCACACCCATTCGTGACCAGAATTTGTCCAGGGAGGAAGAAATGGAATATCTCAACAAGCATGGGATCAAAATGGACTGGTCCAAAGCCAAGTATTCAATCAATAAAGGACTTTGGGGAACCAGTATAGGCGGAGCAGAAACCCTCACATCGGAAAAGCCCCTGCCCGAGGAAGCCTACCCCAATCCCCTGAAGAATAAAGATAGTCGGGATATCACCCTCCACTTCAATCATGGGGAATTGACCGGCTTTGACGGCCATCACTTTCCATCCAAGGTTCAGGCTATTAAAAAGCTACAGGAAATAGCACAGGATTATGCTATCGGCCGGGATATCCACGTAGGGGACACTATTATTGGCATCAAGGGTCGGGTTGGATTCGAAGCTGCCGCCCCCCTCATCATCATCAAGGCGCACCATTTACTGGAAAAGCACACGCTTTCTAAGTGGCAGATGTATTGGAAGGACCAATTAGCCAACTGGTATGGCATGATGATTCACGAAGCCAAATTTCTGGATCCCGTCATGCGGAACATCGAAGCATTCCTCGAAAATTCACAACAAACCGTGACCGGGGATGTCTTCGTCCGGCTTCTACCCTACCGTTTTGAACTACTGGGAATTTCTTCGGAAAATGACCTTATGCAATCTAAGGCAGGCCAATACGGAGAGACCAACAAGGCCTGGGATGCACAGGACGCCAAAGGGTTTATCAAAATATACGGAAACCAGGATATCATATACCATCAGATTCATAAATCAAATCACGCAGAATGAAAGTTGCCATTGCCGGGAGTGCGGGATATACAGGTGGAGAATTAATACGATTGTTGCTTCATCACCCTCATACCCAGATAACCCAGGTAATCAGTCAAAGCCAGACAGGTAAGCCCGTCTATCATGTACACCAGGATTTGGAAGGTCTTACCGATCTCCATTTTACTTCGAACCTGGAATCAGATTTTGACGCATTGTTTTTGTGTATGGGACACGGCAGAAGTGGAGATTTTCTTCGAAATCACCCCATTCCTGAAGATAAGATTATCATCGACCTTTCCAATGAATTCAGATTTGCCGGAGAAGACCATGATTTTGTGTATGGCTTACCGGAATGGCAGCGCGATAAAATAAAGAATCAGCGAAAAATAGCAAATCCCGGATGTTTTGCCACAGGCATTCAGCTTGCTCTACTTCCCCTGGCCAGAGAAGGGTTACTTACCGGAGAGGTTTCGACTACTTCCATTACAGGTTCTACTGGAGCCGGACTTCGTCCCGGTCCCACTACGCATTTTAGCTGGCGAAATAATAATCTTTCGATCTACAAGCTCGGTACGCACCAACACATTCCCGAGGTATACCAAAGCATACAGGATCTGCAGCCCGGATTTGACCATGACATTGTCATGGTACCCATCCGTGGGGATTTCAGTCGTGGAATTTTTTCCAGCATTCATACAGATTGCTCATTATCCCAGGCCGCCCTGACAGACCTTTATCGGGCTTATTTCAAGGACCACCCTTTTACTATTGTCACCTCCGGGGATATCCACCTCAAGATGGTGGTCAATACAAACAGGGCCTATCTCAAGGTTGACAAAATAGGAAGCAAAGTGCACATCACCAGCGTGGTTGACAATCTGCTCAAGGGAGCGTCAGGACAAGCGGTTCAAAACCTCAATCTGGCTGTGGGTTGGGAGGAAACCGCAGGATTGGAACTCAAACCTTCGGTATATTAAATACAAACCAATATGAAACTATTTGACGTTTACCCCCGGTTTGGAATACAGATCGAAAAAGGGGAAGGCAATTATGTTTTCGATGAGAAAGGAAACAAATACCTGGATTTTTATGGTGGACATGCGGTGATCAGCATCGGCCACAGTCATCCCCATTACATAGAGAGGATCACTGCCCAACTCAACAAAATAGGGTTTTACAGCAATTCCGTACTTATGCCCATCCAGGACGAACTGGCTACAAAACTGGGTGAAATATCCGGATACACTGACTACAATTTGTTTTTGGTCAATTCAGGAGCAGAGGCGATTGAAAATGCAGTTAAGTTGGCATCCTTTGGTAATGACCGGAAGCAGATTATCGCCTTCGAACATGCCTTCCACGGAAGGACCTCTGCTGCCGTACAACTTACAGACAATCCCAGGATTCAGGCGCCTTTGAATTCGGGCATCGAGGTAATCCGTCTCCCACTCAACGATGACAAGGAACTCGAAAAAAAAATGTCCGAACAGGTTGCAGCCGTGATTATTGAAGGCATTCAGGGCATTGGTGGGATGGACGAACCCACAGGTGAATTTCTTCAGCAGATCCAATTCCTGACCCAGAAATTTGGTTCAACCTTGATACTCGATGAAATCCAAAGTGGATATGGAAGGACAGGCCATTTCTTTGCGCACCAGATCCATTCGGGTGTCACACCAGATCTCATCGCTATGGCCAAAGGTATGGGAAATGGCTTTCCTGTGGGCGGTGTTCTGATTCATCCAAAATTTGAAGCTTCCCCCGGACTTCTGGGCACTACCTTTGGGGGTAATCAGTTAGCCTGCGCTGCAGGACTGGCGGTATTGGAAATCTTTGAGCATGAAAACATATTGATGAAAGTCCAAAATAATGGCCAGTATCTGATGAAATCCTTACAACAAATCCCACATATCAAATCGATCCGGGGCCGTGGTATGATGGTGGCCATTGACTTTGATTTTCCTATTGCTCAGGTCCGGAAAAAATTGATATTTGAGAAAAGAGTATTTACCGGGTCGGCAAAATCTCCAAATACCATGAGATTGCTGCCACCCCTTACCGTCGACACACCTGAAATTGATATTTTTGTAAACAGCCTCACCGAAATACTCGACGATATATGAAAAATTTTATCAATACCGATCATATAGATGACATTCTGACCCTGGCCCGGGAAGGTTTACGTCTCAAAACAGCGGAAGGGAAGATTCAACCAGGAATGGGCAAAGTGCTGACTTGTCTTTACCTCAATCCAAGCCTTAGAACACGATTGAGCACTGAAATTGCAGCAAGGAAACTGGGTATGGATTGCATCAATCTGGCTGCAGATAGCGCCTGGAAGCTCGAAACACGAACAGGGGTGGTCATGGACGGAGACGCAGCGGAGCACATCAAGGAACAGGCAGAAGTTTTGAGCAGATATTCAGACATCATCGCCATCAGAGCTTTTCCTCATCTTCAGGATGCGGATGAAGATTATCACGATGATTTTATTTCAAGGTTTGCCAGATATTGCGACACACCCATCCTCAATCTGGAATCGGGTTCGCTTCACCCATTACAAGGACTGGCCGACCTGATGACGATCGAAGAAACCAAAAAGCAAGATCGGCCCAAAATTGTGCTTACCTGGGCTCCACATCCACGCAAACTCCCTCAATCAGTAGCCAATTCCTTTAGCAGGACGATCCAGCAGGCTGGTTATGAACTTACCATCGCATGTCCCCAAGGCATGGAACTGGCGGATCAATACCTGGGAAATGCCCGGGTAGTCCACGATCAGGATGAAGCTCTCGAAGGGGCAGATTTTGTTTACGCCAAAAACTGGTCTTCCTTTCATACTTACGGACAAATCATGCTCAATCGATCCGATTGGACCGTGACCAAAGCCAAAATGGACAGGACCAACAACGGTCGGTTTATGCATTGTCTCCCGGTTCGCAGGAATGTGGTGGTGGCAGATGAAGTTTTGGATTCACCATCTTCCCTGGTGGGAGAACAGGCTGAGAACAGAATATATGCTGCCCAGATTGTTTTACAAAAATTATTGGGATCTTAGAAAAATTATAGAGGACTTCAATCCTTATACAATGGAGCAGTTAACGATCATAAAAGTAGGGGGAAAGTTACTCGAGAACCAGGAGAACATCGAGAAACTGGCGCAATATGTTTCCAGGCTGGATGGACCCCGGCTTGTGGTGCATGGTGGAGGGGCCAAAGTGAGCGAAGTGACCCAGCGAATGGGTTTTGAACCAAAAATGGTTGATGGCCGTCGTGTGACCGATGCCGCAGCGCTCGACATTGCAACTATGGTATATGCCGGATTGTATAACAAGCGGATCGTCAGTCTGTTTCAAAAACACCATGTGCTAACACTGGGCATGTCGGGGGCTGACCTCAACGTGATCCGGGCACGAAAACGCCGGGTCGAATCCATCGACTATGGCTATGTGGGCGATATCGAATCAGTCAATACCTATGCACTCAAAAAAATTCTGAAACTAAGGGTCACTCCGGTTTTTTGTGCTATTACCCACGACAATCAGGGACAATTACTCAATACCAATGCCGATAGCATTGCCACGCAACTGGCCAGAGCTCTTGTACAAGATTTTGACATACGCCTGATCTTTGGGATGGACAAAGCGGGGGTCTTAAGAGATCCGGATGATGAATCCACCCTCATCCCGTCTTTAAACTACAGTGAATATAAGCTTTTGAAAATGGAAGAGGTCATCACTCTGGGGATGATTCCGAAGTTGGACAATGCCTTTTATGCCCTGATTAATGGGGTGAAAGAAGTATGGGTTACAGGATTGGACGAACTCACCAGCAATGATCAGCTCACAGGCACTCGAATTTTCGAATGATGGATGCTATTTTATTCCGATTACAACAATTGATAAAAATACCCTCTTTCAGTGGAAAGGAGGATCATACCGCCGATTTTTTGGAACAAGACCTTCGGTCCCGTGGATTATTAACCCGTAGAAAGGGCAACAATATCATTTCACAGAATAAGTATTGGAAAAATGATGCCCCGGTACTTTTACTCAATTCCCACCACGACACCGTCAAACCGGTAGCTTCTTATACCCGAAATCCCTTTGAACCCACTTTGGAGTCGGGAAAACTTTATGGTCTGGGATCCAATGATGCAGGAGGAGCTTTATGCTGCCTCATTGAAACTTTTATCGATTTTTATCACGATAAAACCTTGCCGTTTAATCTGATACTGATTGCTTCCGCAGAGGAAGAAATTTCAGGAAAAAACGGGATTGAATCCGTACTCGCTGATATGCCTCCCGCCTGGGGCGCCATTGTGGGTGAGCCCACCCTGATGAAAGCCGCCGTAGCAGAAAGGGGACTGATGGTGGTAGATGGGAGGTCTGAAGGAGTGGCCGGGCATGCTGCCCGACTCGAGGGAAAAAATGCGCTATATATCGCGTGCGATGATATAGCCGCCATCCGTACCCTACAATTTGAAAGAAAATCGCAATACCTTCCGGATACCCAGGCAGTAGTGACACAAATTCAGGCTGGCTCTCAACATAACGTGGTGCCCGATCAGTGTTCTTTTGTCATCGATGTTCGGGTCAATGACAAATACAGTAATGAGGAAGTATTTGCCATATTGAACCGGGCAACGACCTCCAAGCTCAAAGCCCGCTCCTATCGCCTCAATTCCTCCTTATTACCGGACACACATCCTTTGTCTCAGGTTATCGACCTGCTGGGTATTGAAAAATACGGATCACCGACCCTGAGTGACCAGGCCCTGATGAATTTTCCCAGTATGAAGATTGGACCTGGAGACTCATCACGGTCCCATACTGCAAATGAATTTATCGAACTGTCGGAACTGCAGCAGGGTTATCAAACATACAAATTGATCTTAGAGACTTTGAAAAACAAACTGTCATGAAGAAATTGTGGAGCGACAAACAGGATATCAATGCTGCTATAGAAAAATTTACGATCGGGAGAGATGCTGAACTTGATACTCGAATCGCCGGATACGATATTCTGGGGAGCATGGCGCATGCCATCATGTTGATGGAATGTAAAATTATCACCCGTGATGATGCGAGGCTGATCCTGAATCAACTTAAACAATTGGAGGCATCCGTACTCCAGGGTAATTTCGTTATCGAAGAAGGAATAGAAGATGTGCATTCGCAGGTTGAATTGATGCTAATACAAGCCCTCGGAGAACCCGGGAAAAAGCTGCATACTTCAAGAAGCCGCAACGATCAGATCCTGGTGGACCTAAAAATGTATTACCGTGATTTTCTTCAGGATATCGCCACCAGGCTGGAAAATCTCATCGATAAATTTCTACGAAAATCCGAACTACATAAGGATATTCTCATGCCCGGGTATACCCACATGCAAGTAGCCATGCCCTCGTCTTTTGGCTTGTGGTTTGGGGCATATGGTGAGGCCCTGATCCATGATTACACCCTTGTCAGATCCACATTGGAAATCATTAATCACAATCCTTTGGGATCTGCCGCCGGTTACGGCACCTCATTCCCAATCAATCGAAGCAGGACTACAGAATTACTGGGATTCACTGATCTTGAATACAACGTAGTTGCAGCTTCTATGAATCGTGGTAAATCCGAATATTTCCTTGCAAATACCATGGCAGGAATTGGTATTACCCTGGCCAAGTTTTCTATGGATGTATGCCAGTACAATTCGCAAAATTTTGGTTTTATCCGCTTACCTGATGAGTATACTACCGGTTCCAGCATCATGCCCCATAAAAAGAATCCCGATGTATTCGAATTGCTGCGTGCCCGTTTCAACTCCCTGACTACCCTTCCCCATGAAATCAGCGCAGTAGTGCAAAATTTAACTACGGGATATCACAGAGATTTTCAACTTCTTAAGGAGATTTTCTTTCCCAAAATGGAAGTGTTGGTTCATTGCCTGGAAATCATTGATCATGTCATTGAAAAGATCGAGGTGCAGGAGGATCTGATGACCAGGCCGATCTACGCTCAGGCATTTTCTGTAGAAATGATTAAAGAAAAAGTGGATCGCGGCATACCTTTCCGTGAGGCCTACCTGGAGGTCAAAAATCAACTCGATAAGAAATTGGATCAGGTACCGGAACTGACCCACACCCACGAAGGGAGCATTGGCCAAATCAATACGGCAGAAATTCAGAACAAATTAACACGGGTCAAGGATCGATACACCGACTTTGATTTCAATTTGGTGTTTGACCGTCTTCGGGCTTTTGTGGTGTAAGGATGCCGGTCTCCGTCCCAAAAAACTGGGCGAACTGGACCATGTGGTTGGCCATATCGCCATTGTTGGTGGCTTTGTAGTAGGAATCCGCCATAGTCCGTAGGGTCTGAAAAACAAATTTATCCATTTCATCCACCCGAAACTCTTTAGTCCATAAGTCTAGTTTCATGGTTTCTTCCGATTCCGTATCATAGAGAGACAGAAAAATGCTCTTCACTTCCCTGAATCCAGGGATATTACCATCTTCAGCTTTCCAGCGGATCTGCATGGGTACTTTATCATCATCTAAGGTGACCTCAACCTGAATTTTTGATTTTTTCATTTTTCTTTTTTTTTCAAAGAATACCCTCAATTGAGTATGGCCAGTATTCAATGAACCGGTGACAACCTTGTGGGTGATTCTATTCGCACGCATCGCAAACGACGCTGTTTATAATTAATGTCCAATCGTATCTATGTATCCTATGTACCCCTACAAACGACATTTACAAAGGTTGGATTTTATATCCTAATTTTTTAAGCAGTCGTAATATACCCTGGTAACCGAACAAATGAGCAGCTCCTACACTGACAAAACCCGAAACCGTGTCCAGATCTGCAGCAATAGTTTGCGCCATATCCCGATTCCTTTCGTAAAGCAACATATGCCGTATCTTCCCCAATTGGGATCTGGACTTTTGATACAACTGCCTTGTATGTCCATTCTTATAATCCGACACCAAAGCCAACAATTGCTTTTTTGCTTTGGATGGTTGCCTTCCAAGTTGCCTCAAAGATTTTATTTGGTATTCCAGAGGTATTCTATGAAATAGTTCAATCTGATGAGACTGGCTTTCCAGATAATGTAATTCTCTTCCTGTAGCCCTGGCGATGCCAAAGAGATAATAATCCATGACTTCCTCGCCAGTTCCGCCAAGTATGGACATTTGGATCATGTTGGACAATATTAAAGGGTAAAGCGTTCTAAACCGGTGTATATCTATACCAAAAGAACGGAGTATACTTTTCCTGAGTCGAGTGTAATGATGTTCGGACATAAGGTGTGATACATCCATACCCGCAGGAAGTTGCTGAAATCGAATCATTTCTCCAGGACTTGCATCCATTTGAATTTCGGAATAGTATCTTTCTACGGTTTGCAGACAAGACATCACCCGTCCAACCCGGGGAATTACTCCCAGGTCTTTTATATGCATAGTACCGAATATGTAAGAAATCACCTGATGCGGCGAAGTAATCTGCCAAAGAAGTCCTTGATTCAAATTTAATACCTTTTATTGATTGGAATACTGAAGGCAAATCACTCCTTTTGAAATTATCCCAATGAACATTTGGGATTATTCTTCATCATCACTTGAATCATAATCATAGGGAAGAACATGGGTAGCCTTAACCTGAGACAATGTCATCAGCGTTTTAAGTCGTTCAATTTCTTCAATTTTGGATAGCGTTTTGAAAAGCAAATTTTCGTAGGTAGGGATATCTTTGCAAATGATTTTCATCAAAGCATCTGCTTCACCTGTAATTATATAGCATTCTACAACTTCGTCAATATTTTGAATTTTAGCCAGGAAATTATCCAGAGCATCATCGATATGCCAGGCTATTTCCACCAAAAGATAAGTTTGAACACTAAGGCCAATCTTATTTCTATCAACATGGGCGTGGTAACTGGCCAGAACTCCGCTGGATTCCAGTTTTTTCACCCGCTCCAATGTCGGGGCCGGAGACAATCCGATTCTTTTTGAAAGTTCCAGGTTGGTGATTTTACAGTTTTCCTGTAGAATTTTGATAATTGTCTTATCAATGCCATCTAATTTTAAATTTGCCATAATTTAATTTTAAAGTAAAAACCATTATATCCACGCTATGGCCACCCTGTCCTATCGGTGCAAAATCGGAAACGGGTGGCGCAAAGACATATCTACCACTTTGTTAAAAAAGATTATGGGAAAACTCCCAACTGCTCATAATCGGCAGCTACCTTTTTTAAAGAGACAACAAACGCTGCGGTCCTCATATCAGGGATGTTGGATTTTTTCATCTCGGCACGAATTGACGCGTACGCAGTGATCATGGTTTCTTCAAGACCTGATCTTACCAAATCGATTTCATCTCCACCTTTGGTAATGTGCATCTTCTCCATGATATCCAACTTCTCCCCGGTTAATTGTTCAATCAAATTGACAATACTTAAATAAGTTTCTTCATTAAATCGCTTATCCATACGTCCAAACCGCACATGTTCCAAATTCTTCAACCATTCAAAGTAGGATACGGTAACCCCCCCTGCATTGGCAAAAATATCGGGTAGTATGAGTATGTTATTGTCGAGTAAAATTTGCTCCCCGTCTGCAGAAACGGGGCCATTGGCTCCTTCTGCTACGATTTTGGCTTTCACCAGGTGTGCATTATCAATGTGTATCTGATCTTCCAGAGCTGCTGGGATCAAAACATCGCAATCCAGATACAGCGCGCTCTCCCGATCTTTCAAATTGGTAGCTCCAGGGAAATCAAGCAAAGAACCCGTTTCCATCCGATGTTTTATCAGTGCTTCTACATCGATACCATTGGCATTGTATACCGCGCCTTCGTATTCGGATACCCCGATGATCTTCATTCCACCTTCTTTCTGGCAGATCAAAGCGGAGGTAGAGCCTACCTTTCCCAACCCCTGAACTACAACGGTCTTACCCTTGGTCCCTTTAGGTATTTGAAGTGAAGCCATAAGTTCGTCATCCTGGAGTGCCTCCCGAATTGCATAATACACACCCCGACCGGTAGCCTCACTGCGCCCCCTTACCCCGCCAATCTGAACTGGTTTGCCGGTCACACAGGCTGCTGCATTGAGATCTTCTCCTCCCAGTGCCCGGAAAGTGTCAAGTATCCATCCCATTTCCCGTTCACCTGTTCCATAATCTGGGGCTGGAACATCAATACCAGGACCTATAAAATTCTTCTTGATTAATTCTGTTGTATATCGTCGGGTGATATTCTCCAGTTGTTTTTCGGTGTAATCCCTAGGGCTTATCTTCACCCCCCCTTTGGCCCCTGCAAATGGAACATCCACCAGGGCGCATTTGAAAGTCATGAGTGAGGCCAGGGCCATCACTTCTTCCTGATCAACCACAGAACTATACCTAATTCCGCCTTTTGTGGGCAATCGGTGGTGGGAATGCTGAATCCGGTACGCTTCTATCACCTCATAACGGCCATTGATCTCCACTGGAAACCGCATTTGGTATACAGAATTACAAGCTTTGATCTGTGCCAGAATTCCAGGGTCAATGTCTGTGTACTTCGCTGCTTTGTCAAATTGACGACTGAAGCTTTCCAACATGCTAATTTTATCTGACATTGCCTCCCTTTATTTTCTTCTCCAACCTTGTAATCTTCCGGTCAATAAGGATCATATATCCGAAAATACCAACCAGAATCAATGCAACAACTGCCACGACTACGTACATCTTTCCCATGCTATTCATAAAATCGTGGGCCAGTCCAAACATGGAAACAAAATTAGTTAAAATCATCATAAATATCCGATATAGTTGTTATTTTATTTTATAATATTCGATTTTCTTGACATTATACTCAATTGATGGATCCGTGAAATCAATTCTGACATCCATAGTCCAAATAAAGCCCAACCGATGACAGCAGGATAGAAAATCATCCGCATGGTATTATCGAGATCCTCTCCCCCCATAGCCGGATTCCCTCCACTACCAGGATGAAGGCTTTCCGACATTCGTGGTATTATATAGAGTAACGGAATCAGTGCGATATAGGCAAAGATGTTGTAAACTGCACTGAGTTTGGCCTTTTGATAGGGATCTTTCACTGAATTTCTCAATAGGAAATAAGCCGCATAAATGACCAGAGCTATTGCAGTGGTAAGCTGTTTAATATCCCAGGACCACGCTTTTCCCCAGGTGTATTGGGCCCAAATCATCCCGGTTGTCACCCCAAGGAGACCAAAGAAAAATCCTACCTCCGTAAGCGCATAAGCCCGGCTATCCGTTATCAGAGATCCATTACGAAGCTGGATGATACTTATAATCACAGCACCGGTCAAAAGAATCATCATCGCCAGCCACAAACTGACGTGAAAATAGGTATTGCGAATGGTCTCCTGAAGAATAGACCGGTAAGGAAAATGAAAAGTAGATACGACATTCAGATCCCGTAGGTTAATATCTGACCATCGGGATGCTGTGTTGCTCGCTGCGTCGGAGCTCGCTGCAGTAACATAGGCCGCTCTGGGAAGAACAGCTGTTCCCTGATCACGGAAATCAACGATGAGTGTCAGATCGCCATGCGAAGCACTATCAGGTAGTAAGGCCGGAATATCAAATCCAGCCGATATTTCCTTCTCCGAAACAAGTTCAATATTTTTAGCTTCGATCAGACTGTGATCGTCATACTTTAGCCAGGCGCGAACATCAGATGGATTACTATCCAACATCGCATTGTAGGTTTGGATGGCCAGAGCGACTTCCTCTCCACCCCGAATCTGATAGGGCTGGACACTGGTAATTCCGATTCCGATAGGAACAAGTAAGCCCGCTATATGTACATACAGCAGTATAAGAATTGACAGGACCTTCCACCACTTCATAATGTTACCCTTTTATCACGAAGGCATTTATTGTAAACACAGCCTATAACTACCCCGTGATCGGGTGGATGTTCTGTAATTCTATCTTCCATGAATTGAGCTTAACAATTTACAAAATCTATTATATCTCGTATTCAATGACAAATCTGGATCCATTTTGTTTCTCATTTCCCTGTGTCCTGCTTCACATATCACCCGAGATTACAAAATAAACCCTTATGTCGCTTTTGAAGACTCCTCAGAAGTTGGCCCTGGGTCCCTTCTGAAATTCTAGACCCCAAAATACCGGGTCAAATATACAACTAGTAACACAAAATAATTGAGAATTCACGGTAATTAGACAAGGCAACCTCGGATTTTGAGCAAATCGGGACCTGAAAGCGATTGATAATTCAAGGACTGGAGAATTATAAACGCTGTAGTTCCAAAATAAACACATTTGCCTTGGAATTGAAGGCTGGATAGACAGCTACTACAGCACCATAATCTATTGTTTCCAAACGAATGGAATAAGGAACAATGCTGCAGTACTGAAAACAAGTCCAAGTCCCGCAAGTATGGAAGCATCAGAAAACCAGTTGTTCGCAGCTGGATTTATTCCGATCGTGATTGCCCCTAAACTGTACAATTCAAGGACCACAGGAATTGTCAGCGGAAGACTCAAAACCGGATACAGCGTTTGGGCGCGGTCCGTCCTATGCGCTATCGCATTAACCAAATGACTGATTGCACTAAAATTGAGTGAAGCTAGAATCAATGAAATCACAAAACCCACCGGCAACCGAATAGCCTGACCAAAAAACAACACCATCAACCCCCACAACAACAAGAGCATAAGGAGATTTTTCAATATAGAGAAAATCAATTTTGATATCAATACATTCTCGGGTGCATACAATTGGTACAACCATACATAATCCCTGGAAAAAGTATTCTTAAAGGCACTGACGGATGCGTTGATCAAAGAAAATATGGCAATGACCCAATATAACGCCAGCCACATTTTACCCGAAAGATCCCTAAATATTAAATATACGATAAAAGTGGAAGCAAAGGCGTATTGAAACGTAGACATCCAGCTGGTCAGGTCTTTGAATTCCCTCGACCACTCCACCCTCAATAAAGTTAAATAAGCTCCCAAATCCTTTAACTATTAATTCCATCAATATTGAAGCCCTTCCGAATTAAGTCATTTCAAGTTTTAATAAACAGGACTTAACATACACTTCATATCCCACCGTTAATTTTGCATCCAAAATAAAGAATAAAAACTTGAAAAACATGAAGAAAAGAACATTGTTGAATATTTCATGGCTTGCGCTTCTACTGATCGGTATGAGCTGCGATAAAGACAACGATCCGGTGGAAGAAAGCCACGTGATTACCGTTCAGGGAAACGTCACCGAAACACAGTCCGGAGCACCCATAGCCGATGTGAACGTGTCCTCAGGAATAGCAAGTACCACTACAACTTCAGATGGGAGTTATTCCATAAATGCAAGTAAGGATGGCATCCTGGTTTTTAAAAAAGACGGATATGAAGATGAAGATCGCAATGTCAGCAATCAGTCCAAACTGGACATTACGATGACCAGAATCGATGATGAGATCGAGACGATTGTCCTTTCCGGACTGACCACAGGGGACATGACCCTGACTCCAGACAAAAATTATGAAATCAGTCAGAAATTTGTGGTTGCGAATGGCCACACAGTAACCATCGAACCGGGCACCATCATCAAAGGCCGGGAAGGTACAGGATCTGTAGCTTCTGCTATGATCGTGGCCCGGGGTGGAAAAGTGATCGCAGAAGGGACTCCTGACAAGCCCATCGTATTCACTTCCGTATTGGACAATATCCAACCCGGAGAAAAATGGGGGGATAATTTGACTGAAAATGACCGCGAAAAATGGGGAGGATTAATCATCCTCGGAAAAGCACCCATATCAGCCGGAGATGGTGATACGGAAGCTCAAATCGAAGGGATACCGGCGGATGAGGAATTTGGAAAATATGGTGGAGACAACCCGGCTGATAATTCCGGTATTTTTAAATACATTTCCGTCCGCCATGGGGGTGCCCTCATCGGGGAAGGAAATGAAATCAATGGCATTACCCTGGGAGGAGTAGGACATGGTACCGTATTTGAAAATATTGAGGTGAGCGGAACCCTGGATGATGGTGTGGAATTCTTTGGCGGTACGGTCAATGCAAAAAACATTCTGGTAACTTATCAGGGAGATGATGCCATCGATATCGATCAAAACTATTCCGGAACCATCGAAAATGTCCTGGTCGTCCACGGTGGAGATGATTCAGATAAAGCGCTTGAAATTGATGGCCCCGAAGGCACGCTTGAAGACGGTTTATTCACTATTGATAAAGGAACCTTCGTTTTCGTAGGAGGAAGCGGTACCGGTGGAGATTTCAAATCCAAAGCACAAGGAACGTTGAAGAATTCTGTGTTCATCGGGTATGGCGATATGCCAACTGTATTGATCCGGGAATCATTTGATGCCGACAACAATTGTGCGGCTAAAACAGATGCCTATGACTATCTGGTAGCCGAAGAACCCCGGTTGATTTTTGACAACGTCAAAATTGTTTCCAATTCAACTTTATCAACGCTGTTTAACCTTTATAGCAGCAATTGTGAAGATTCAATCACACAGGAAATGCGCGATTTGATGATCAATGTGTTGTCCAACTCCAATACTTCTGCAGTGAATGAGATTCCGGAAAATATAGGAGCTGACATTTCCGTATTCGATTGGACCTGGTCTGCGGCCCGGGGATTTTTGCCATAACCTGTATTCCATATATACCAACCACTGTGGGGACCATACCATCCCCACAGTCTTTTTTTCTTATAAAATCGCTATTATGAAACATCTAATTTTCCCACTGGTTTGGATCTGTTTATCCATTCCTTTGTTTGGCCAACACGGGTTGGTCCGTGGAACCCTGTACGACGGTGAAACCGGTGAAACCATACCATACGGAACCGTATTTCTCGAAAACGATCCGGGAACCGGAACCAGCACTGACCTGGATGGAGCCTTCGAACTTCGACTCCAGCCTGGCACGTACAATATCAGCTTTTCCTACATTGGTTATTCGACCACAACCGTTGAAAACGTGACCGTAAATGAAGGCAATATCCAGATTATCAATCCCAAAATAAGTACAGCCCATCAGACTTTAACCGAAATTGTAGTCACATCTACCCAATTGTCCAACACCCAGTCTGCACTTCTGACCATAAAGCGGAAATCACCTAATGTAATCGATGGGGTTTCCAGAGAACTTTTTTCAAAAGCCGGAGATGGAGATGCTGGTTCTGCTATTAAGCGGGTAACTGGTGTTTCAATCGTCGATGGAAAACACGTTCTCGTACGGGGTCTTGGGGACCGTTACTCCAAGACGATTTTGAATGGAACTGAAATTCCTGGACTGGATCCGGATAAAAACAGTGTACAATTTGATCTATTTCCGACCCATATCATTGAAAACATCCTGATCTCCAAATCATTTATGCCCAATCTACCTGGTGATTTTTCTGGTGGACTGGTTAATATTCAGACCCGCGAATTTCCAGAAAGTCCACAGTTTCGAATTTCAGCTTCGGTGGGATACAATCCGGCGATGAATATGCGGGATGATTTTTTGACGTACGACGGCTCCAAAACCGATTTTCTGGGATTTGACAACGGATTGAGGGAATTGCCTTTCGATAAAAACACGAAAATACCCGATCCGGTGCATCGTGATCCGGCACTTCGATCCATTACCAGCAGTTTCCAACCCGAAATGTCCGCGTATGAAAGCACAAGTAACCTGGATCAATCGTATAGCATAGTATACGGAAATCAATTTAATGTCGGACAGGGAAAATTGGGCCTAATCGCTACCGCAAACTACAAGTCCTCCTACCAGACTTTTCCCGAATTGGAATACAATACGTTTTTAAAATTTCCGAACAACGACAATTACAATTTATTCAGGAATAGATCTGTGACCGGTCAACGGAGTGAACAGGACATAATTCTGACCAATATGGCAGGAGTCAATTATAAACTGACGAGAAGCAAATTTGGAGTGAATTGGTTTCGAATCCAAAACGGAACTTCCAGTTCAGCCAAACTGATGCAAATCAATTCCGAGACCAATCCCTCTACCATCGAACGAACCAACCTGGAGTATCGAGAAAGGTCAATGGACCACTTAAGGCTGACAGGCACTCACAACCCCGGCGATGGAAAGATGGAATTGGACTGGACGTTGTCCAGGACTTCCTCGACCATGAATGAACCCGACAACCGGGTCACGGCTTTTGAAATCGTACCTCGTGGTGAAGTGACAAGTTATGAGCTCAACCCGAGTGTAGGAGCTGGAGTTACACGAATGTGGCGTAACCTGGATGAAATCAACTATTCGGGTATGCTCAATTTATCGTATGGCATTCCGCTCAAAAACAATAAAACAACCTATCTCCGGGTGGGAGGTGCGTATACCTACAAAGACCGGGATTTTGGCATACAGAATTATCTTTTCCGCGTAGAACAGGCCAGTAAAATCGGCATCAATGGTGACCCCAACCAATTGTTCCTTGCGGAAAATATATGGGATCCGAATTCAAGGATCGGAACTTATGCCCGGGGAAATTTTGAACCGGCGAATTCCTACCAGGCGAATCAGCAAATCGCAGCAGGTTATGCCATGAATGAACTCCCTCTGGGTGATCGATGGAAAACCATTTATGGGGTGCGACTTGAACAGGTCGTCAACCGCTATACCGGCCAAAATAATCTGGGTGATCGGAGCTTTGACAATCAGGTGGTTCTGGACCAAATCGATGTCTTGCCTTCGCTCAATGTTTTGTTTACACCCACGGATAAAATCAACATCCGGGCATCGGGAAACCGAACCCTGGCACGTCCGACATTCAAAGAAAAATCCCTGGCCCAAATTCAGGATTTGATTTCAGGCAAAACGTTCATTGGAAATATTGATTTGGATGCCACCGAAATCAATAATTTCGATCTTCGAATCGAGAATTATTTTGATCTTGGTGAATTGATCTCTGTCAGCGTATTCTATAAACAATTGTTCGATCCCATCGAATTGGTCGCGTATTCAGATGCATCGCCTGACAATATCCAGCCCCGGAATAGCCAGGAAGCGTCCATCCGTGGTGTGGAGTTGGAATGGAATAAAAAACTGAATTTTCTGGGGAGATTGTTTTCAGAAACAAGCCTTGGTGGAAATCTGAGCTTCATCGATTCCAAAGTGAATATGGGCGAAACAGAATACCAATCCAGGTTACACAACGCCCGAAACGGAGAAGAGGTACTCTCTACCCGATCCCTGGTCGACCAGGCCCCCATTTTGGCCAACGTGTTTTTCCAATACGCCGCGTTGGAAAATAAACTCAACATCAATCTGAGTTACAATTACCAGGGTAAACAACTTTCGATTGTGGGCATAGGTCGAAATTCAGATATTTATACACTTCCAACACACAATTTGAATTTTAACACGCAAGTCAAGCTCGGTGCTTCAAATCGGGTCAACCTCACATTGCACGTAGAAAACCTCCTGGATCAGGATGCCGTAATGGTATATCAATCGTTTCAATCACCAGATCGTATCAGCGAGCGATACCGACCTGGACGATCAATTTCCCTGGGGGTTTCGATCGACCTTTAAAATTTATTCTAAAGCGGTTTTATGAAGCAGGTGGTCAGCGATGGCTGCCTGTTTTTTTTCGGTGCATGGTAAGGCTCTTGAATCCCTGCAAATGGATCAGTACCAGAACAGAAAAATGCCGGGGCCCAAAATGGATATAGAGGCCCCGGATTTCGTTAAATGATTGATTTACAACAATTTTACCGGGATTCCGGATGGAATCAGACGACTCATCATTCGAAGCGACCGGGAGTGTTTTTCGGTTTAGTTTTTAGCTTCGATGCCCGTAAACTGTCCCATAAACACCGGGATATTATATTGTTGATCCACGATCAGATATGCGAAGGGTTTATTAAATTGCAATGCAGGCGGCAGAGATGTGACTCCCACGCCGACCGTGGTAACAGCTGCACCTTCTACACCACGCTCATCCATTCTCAAATATACGTCGTGCAACGTGCGGGAGATATGTAATGGCAAGCCACTTTTAGACTCTCCCATCTGAGAAAGTTCCGCTTTTTCAGGATTAAATGCGGTGACCATCCCCAATGATTGTAAAGTCTCATTCAGATTGAGATGGGTCTTTATTTCAACCAGGGGCATCTCAAAACGGAAACGGGAGCTCTGGAATTCTAGATTGTTTTCCCATAAATCCTTCATAAAATCCGAATCGAATAAATCTTCCAAATCACCCGGATTGTCCGGCATGATCAGGTAAACGAATAAAGCAGAATCGGCCAGGGGCAATCGGGCAATCACGGCACCTTCCCGGGTAAGGTGTTCCACATTAGTGGTCTGGTGCATCGTTGGCACCATAATTTCATTTCCGGTGGTAGTCGTAAATGGCTTGTCAGATGTAGCTTCCTGAAGAAACCCGTTCACCCAATCCGCTTTGAGATACAAGGCATTGATCAAAAACAATACTTCTTCTTCTGAAATATCCTGAAGTACCTGCTCAATTTTGTCGTAGGTTTTATCTTTTACCCAGGCATTGATTGCCTCCACAGCAGCAGGATCATCAAAATTCAGGTTGTCTTTATGGATGTCGTAATAACTGGACAATCTATCCACAAAGGCCTCGGCGAGTTCGACTCGATTCTCATCGTAAAATAAAGCATTGTGAATATCAAGATATCCTTCATCGATAAGTCCGGTCAGATAGTCCTGCACTTGTTTGACTCTCTGATTCAACGCTTCCAGATCAGCATCCATTACCTGGAGCATTTGACCGATCTCTTCGCGGGTTTCTCCTTCCGATCCATTATATACCATATAGAGCGCCAACTGGATGCTCACCGGTGAAATTGCAAAATTCTGAGACCCCTGATCCTCAGCAATCACCCGGTAAAGATCTTGACTCACCTGATGCATCGCTGCCTGCTTGGTTAACTCCTCTCCCAAATTTTCATCGGGCGAAATATTGGATTTATCACAGGCCAGAGTAAATATAAAAATCAAAGCTAACCAACTAAACGAAAACACTGAACCACTTGGTTGACACATTCTTGAAATTTTCATAATCTAGCTTAAGTTTTGTTATCAGTGAACGAATTAGTTTTTACCCCCATAAAACGTTTGACAATTTCAAAATGTTGCTAACCCATATTTGGCGATAAAAATCCATATTTAATCTATGGTGCCAGGATTTCTCAAGCGAAAGTGAACAACGTAGAAGTTGGGGTTCCAGATTTTCCAGAAATACTTCGCCGATGGATTCTAAGTGAATTAATCAATAATTCAGGAGGAGCTTTACCCGATCCGGTCGCGTTGATATTGAAATTGCTTCCCTTTATACAACCTTCCGCGCCTACTATGAGCACCGGAGTATACCTGAAACTGAAGTAAGACATTTACTTCAAATCAAAAATAATTTTAACCATACCGTGGAAGCTTTCAGACAACAAATCCTGATGCTTACCGTGAAAATTCCGATTCCGGTTTCCATTCAGGGGTCAGTTCACCGGTGGCAATCCTCCATCCTATATTGTAGTACAATTGAACGTCCTCCACAATGCCATCAAAATTCATCGAATCATGGTATTCATCAGAAGGTTGGTGGTAATGATTATTGGTATATTCATTCGATTTTTGTTCGGCATATTGCACCCCGTGTTCCCTCGATTCATAGGAACCCTTGGCGTAGAGAGCAGGTATTCCGATTTTAGCAAAATTAAAATGATCACTTCGGAAAAAATATCCCTTCTCAGGATCCTGGTCGGGTACGATATAACGATCCTGCCTTTTCGCTTCTTCCTGGAGTATCTCATCGAAAGTGGAATGACCATAACCAATCATTGTCACATCACTCATCGCACCAATTGCATCCAGGGCATCCAGATTGAGATTAGCGACTGTGGACGATGGGGGATAAAGTGGATGCTCTGCATAATAAGCGGAGCCAAGAAGTCCTTGTTCTTCAGCCGTTACAAATAAAAATATAATGGATCGTTTGGGCTTGAACCCTGTGGCTACATATGTTCTTCCGATCTCCATCAGCGCAGCCACGCCGGTCGCATTGTCTACAGCGCCGTTGTAAATGCTATCCCCGTTCACCGGTGTCGCAATTCCGAAATGGTCCCAGTGGGCAGTAAAAATGAGATTTTCCTGGTTGCCTTCCTCCCCGGGGATACGGGCAATTACATTCTGACTTTCATTATAAGTCATCTGATTACGAATCGAGATGGACCATCGTGCATCCAAAGGTACAGCTTCAAAACCAGGTTGACGGGCCTGCTCCTTCAAGGTTTGAAAATCCTGACCTGCCAGGGTAAATAATGATTCAGCTGCCGATGTCGTAATCCACCCCTGAACTTTAGCTTTGTCGGCTCCTTTGTTCGACTTTTGCAATCCCTGCTGCGAACTTGTCCAGGAGTTGCGAACCACCGTCCAGGGATATCCTGCCATTTCAGTATCATGGACGATCAATACCCCGGCTGCACCCTGGCGGGCTGCTTCTTCATACTTATATGTCCACCGCCCATAATAAGTCATCGATGGCCCTTTGAAAAAGGTGGAATCACCGCTATAGAGCCCGGGATCATTGACCACAACCACGATCGTTTTACCTGACAAATCCAAACCCTCAAAATCATTCCAATCATATTCGGGTGCTACCACGCCATATCCGCAAAATATAAATTCACTGTCTTCCAATGCTATTTCCTCTACTTCCTGTTCGCTATAAGCTACAAAGTCTTCACCCAAAGTCCAGTCGAGCTGGTCGTTTTTACACTCGATTTTCACCATCGGGTCAGGACTGCCTTTGATATCAACCAATGGCACCCTTTGTATGTAGGAATCCCCATTGCCCGGCTCAAGTCCAAAAGCCTTCATCCGATCCACCAAATAATTCACAGTAATGGTTTCACCTTCTGTAAAGGGCATACGGCCCAGAAACTGATCATCAGCCAGGGTTTTGGTATAACTGCGCAAGGAATCCTCCCGGACTTCCCCCTGGACTTCCATTTCTGAATTCTTTTGCTGACAGGAGCTAAAGACTCCAAATACGATCAAAAAATATAAGAAATTTCGGAAAACTACCATAACTTGTGATTTCAACTTTGAGATTATACAAATATACCGTTTTTTCGCACCATATATGCGACTACAAAACCCTAATCAATCAAATCATAAATATTTTTCATGCAAGCAAAGAAACGTTATCTTTCACTGGATGTATTCAGAGGGGCTGCAGTTTGCCTCATGATTCTGGTTAACAACCCTGGGAGTTGGTCCTATATTTTTGGCCCATTGGAACATGCTGCCTGGCATGGTTTGACCCCCACTGATCTCGTGTTCCCGTTTTTCCTTTTCGCAGTGGGCAATGCAATGGCCTTTGTCATGCCCCGGACCATTGAAAAGGGGCCTTCGGCTTTTTGGAAAAAAGTGATCTGGCGCAGTTTTCTTATCTTCATGATCGGCTTATTTTTGAACTGGTCTCCTTTTTTCAGATGGACTGATAGTGGTTTGGAATTCATTCCATGGGTCACGGATGATTATACAGGAGTGCGGATTCTGGGTGTGCTTCAACGGATAGCAATCGCTTATTTTCTGGCTTCAATCCTGGTTTTCTATTTTTCTCCTAAGATGCTTCTTAGAATTGCAGTGGGTATACTGCTGGCTTATTGGGGCATCGTATTTTTTGGCAACCCGGCTGACCCTTATTCTATGGATGGTTTTATTGGCAATGACCTGGATCGGATCATTCTGGGTATTCCCCATTTGTATAAAGGCGAAGGGGTACCCTTTGACCCGGAAGGAATTTTAAGCACCCTCCCTGTAGTATCGCAGGTACTCTTTGGATACCTCGTGGGCAGAGCCATCACGCAGCAGGATCAAAGCCGGCCGACTATACTCACCACCACCTTATTTGTATCTGCGGTGGGTTTCCTGGTTATCGGGTATTTGTGGGGCTTGTTCTTTCCTATCAACAAAAAGATTTGGACCAGTCCTTTTGTCCTGGTTACCACTGGATTGGCTATCACGTTGATTGCCTATCTAATCTATTGGATTGAGATAAAAGGCAAAAAAGGTCGGTGGACTAAATTTTTCGAGGTATTTGGAAAAAACCCCTTGTTCATATTTGCGTTGAGTGGCTTCTTGCCCGAGATAGCTACACTGATCCGTTTTGGCGATGGGGTCAATCCATGGAACTTCCTTTATCAGCGTATATTGATCCATGTACCGGGTCCACCAGAAATCGGATCCCATCTATATGCGGTCTGCGTAATTATTTTCATGTGGGCTATCGCATGGTGGATGGATAAAAAGAAGATTTATATAAAGGTATAGTTGGTAAAAGTTATAAGCTATTGCTCCATTTCATTGGTGCACACTTATGACAGCTTCTTTTTTGCCCTATCTTCCTCATATAAGCCTGATGTAACTATGGCTTTACCTACCCACCCTCGGATAGGGATCCTCAGTTCCCTCATCAAAGGTCTACCAGATCTTTTGGCTCGTCCCGGGTGTGTATCGGTGGGTAGCCATTGTGCTGGTCACATAATTGTCTAGCTGAAAACGGCAAATAGGTTCATAGAGTGGGTGGTTTAAAAAATTATCAGTCACCCCTAAAAAGATGGTCAAACATGGAGTTTGGCTAATCAGAGAACGATTTGCGTGGCCACTTAACGAAAGAAGGGTATTTCCAACAAGGCTTGACAAACTTATACCAGCAATTGTCAGGACCATTTTGCGTAGCTGCAGATAGAAAGGTACTAAAAAGGGGATTTTTACCAAGGTGTGAAAAACTTTCACCAGCAGATATCCAGGCATATAAATTTAAGACGACCTAAGTAAAATGTAAATCACCAAACTATCATCACATCTGTGCTTTTAGCTTTCAGCTATGAGTTTTGTGCTTTCTTACTTTGAACTCCTTTGCTTTGTGTACCTTAGCCTCCCACTTTCAAAGTCATGGACAGGTCTTAACTTCAGATTCAAAATCTTGAACTTTCTCCTTTGGCTGTGGTTAAGGAAATTCGATCTTTGTACCTGAATCAGTTTTAGATGAAATCCAATTTAAACGATACCATTGTCGCACTGGCCACACCACCCGGGGAAGGTGCCCTGGCAATAATACGACTGAGCGGACCTGAGAGTATTCCCATCGTGAACAAGTTGTTTGGCAGTAAGGATCTTTCAGGGGAGCCAGGTCATACGCTCCACTTTGGAACATTGTACAAGTCCAACGATGAAATCCTGGATGAAGTCGTCGTCAGTCTGTACCGACACCCCCGTTCTTATACCGGTGAGGACATCGTAGAGATCAGTTGTCACGGCTCAGGATATATTATCCAACAAATCCTGGAAACCTGTATTAGCTCAGGTGCCCGTATGGCCAACCCCGGTGAATTCACCTTGCGGGCTTTTTTACATGGTAAAATGGATCTCAGTCAGGCCGAAGCTGTGGCCGACCTGATTGCTTCGGAATCCAAAGGGGCTCACGACCTGGCGATGCGCCAAATGCGTGGAAAGTTTTCAGATGAAATCAAAAGATTGCGGGAGGAACTGATCCATTTTGCCAGTTTGATCGAACTGGAGCTGGATTTTTCGGAGGAAGACGTGGAATTCGCCAACCGCGATGAACTCAAGCAGCTGATCAGGCAAATTTTGTCCTATATCCGTTCCCTGAAGGACTCCTTTCAACTCGGCAACGTCATCAAGACCGGAGTCCCTACGGCGATAATAGGTCGGCCCAATGCCGGTAAATCGACTTTGCTCAATACCATTCTGAAGGAAGACCGCGCTATCGTCAGCGATATCGCAGGAACCACCAGGGATACTATCGAATCCTTCATCAACATCAACGGCATCCGATTTCGCCTTATCGATACAGCCGGTATTCGCGAATCCGAAGATGTAATTGAACGGATCGGAGTGGAGCGATCCCTGAAAGAGATGCAGGATTCGAGTCTGATATTATATATCTTCGATGCATCTGCCACCACCCCTGAAGATCTTATCAAGGAACTTTCATCCTACCCTTTAGCGGATAAAAATCTGATCGTCATCGCGAACAAAATGGATCTCAACCCTTACCTGCAACCCCAGGAATTTTACCACAGTGATCTAATCCGGGAAGACAATTTCATCACACTGTCCGCAATCCATGAAATGAATATCCCCTATCTCAAAGAGAAAATGGTAGCCAAAGTCCTGGCAGGCGGCCCACACCAGGATGATCCTATCATCAGCAACAGCAGGCATTTTGAAGCCTTGACGCAGGCGCAGTCTGCACTCGACCAGGCACTTTCCAACATGGAGCAAGGAGTAACCGGGGATTTCATCGCTATGGATATCCGTCACGCCCTGCATGCCCTGGGACTGATCACCGGAGAAGTAACCACAGACGATTTGCTCGACCGGATATTCCGGGATTTTTGTATCGGAAAGTAATCACCTATTTTCCA
>CAYRRD010000031.1:0-38949 GCA_964426625.1 uncultured Saprospiraceae bacterium
TTGACAATCAAATACATACATCGTTTTTGAACTGTATGTGGTGAATAGTTCGGGTGTAATATTTTGCACTTTTATTCCGACTCGTTCCAATCAAAGTAGAAATCTCGGTTCCTCCATCCTGTGTCCACTCTCTTTCCATTGTCATAAGCCTACCGCTGGATTACCGGGAAGATACCCTTATTGAGCGATCCGGGTGTTTCCCTCCAGGCAGCTTCGGGTAAAGCGAAATTTAAAATTTCATATTCACTCTCCTACCTTATTTTGTAAAGTCTGACTTAAGAATGTATCTTTTGATCGCATGGATTGGCGAAATGGCAGAAACTTACAAGAATGCTGTATTGGAAATCTCTTTCCCCATAGCGATATAAAATAGCATACACTTCATTTTGCATTATTTTATTCTTCTTTTCCAGTTTATTTAAAATTATATTTCGCAATCACCCCTTTTTGTTGATCGAATTGGAATGATCGTTGGTCGAAAAAAAAGAACTTTCGTCTGAAATTTTGGTTCGTTTATTCCCGAACCAAAAAGAATGCATTAAATTTGCCTTCACAACCGATTAGTTCGAGACTAAATGAACAAATATTTTTGACATGGAAAACAGATATATCCCAACCCGGGAAGTGATAGAGAATCTGGGTGTAATTATGGAAAAAATGGATGTACCACCCGTACACGCCCGGATATTTATTCTCCTCCTGATGGCTAACCCCCCATATATGAGTTTTGAAGAAATCCAGGAACACCTTCTTGTGAGCAAGAGCTCGGTGAGTAAATACCTCAACATCATGCTCGAACAAGGGACATTGGATTATCGGACTTTTAGTGGGGATCGGAAAAGATATTTCTATCTCAATCACAGCAAATTATTGAATAAAATTTATTCCGGAGCTTCCCGCTTTGCATTGATCAGTGACCTGATGAAAAAATGTCTAAGGGAACGACAAGGATCTGTACCCGATGAGCACAACGAACAACTCAAGGAGCTCACGGAATTTTTCAGCTTTCTGGGTGAAGGAATGGCCAAATTGGTCAGCGAGTATCAGGTCTTGAAATCTGACCAGACCAATCAGGACTAACCCATGACAACCGCTATGAATTATCCACAATAACCAGCAAGAAAAATGAAATTTATAAAATTTATTATTGTCCTCCTGACCCTGACTACCGGACTTACACTCCCGGCACAAAATCCCTCTCAGGGAATTGCCATGGAAGAAAGCGATTCGATGACCCTGGACGAGATGATTGTTTTTGCGCTTCAAAACAATCCGGATATACGGAACAGCCAGCTCGACCAAATCTCCAATGATGCACGTATCAAAGAGATCACAAGCCAGGGTCTGCCGCAAATCAACGGAACGGGAAGCTATGCCAACAATTATGCGCTACCTCAGCAAATTATCCCGGGTGAGATCTTTGGACAACCCGGAACGTTGATCCCCGTAAAATTTGGAGTTCAAAATTCTCTGTCCGCCTCGGTTCAGATGAACCAAATGATCTACAATCCATCGTTCTGGGTCGGACTGGAAGCAGCCAAGACCTCCAAGGACCTTTACAAACTGGCCACTTTCAAAACCAAAGAGGAATTGGTCTATCAAATCATTCAGGCCTATTATCAATATCAGATCACCGATGAACAACGATCCATACTGATGGATAATTTGAATACCATGGATAAGTTGATCGATATTGCTGAAGTTCAGTACGAAGAAGGAATCATTAAAAAACTGGACGTGGACCAACTCAAGGTGAATAAAATAAATCTGGACAGCCAGATCCAGGGAACCACCGTGGGTCTTACCCAGATCAACAACCTGCTCAAATTCCTGATGGGAATCCCCCAGGAACAGGAACTGGTTCTAAAAAAAGATCGACTGACTGTGGGCGATTTTGCCGAACAGGAAAAACTGGACCTCAACAACAATATCGACCTCAAGCTCCTGGACATTCAAAGAGAACTTACCGATCTGGAACTGAAAAACATCAAAGCCGGGTACATTCCATCGCTTTCATTTTATATAAACTACGGATGGATGGGCCAAACTGATCGGCTTTTTTCTGACGAGGAAGTCCATGATATCGTCGGTTCAGGTATTGGAACCTTCGGTCTCAGTCTCAATGTACCCATATTTGATAGTTTTCAGAAAAAACACAAACGACAGCAGGTCGAAGTGGAAAAATATAAAATTGAAAACAACCGCCTCAAAACAGAATACGCGACCCAAATGCAGTATGACAATGCGAAGGAAAATCTGAATGTCAATCTCGAACTGGTCTCCACTCAGAAAGAAAATATGAAACTCGCTCAAAATCTGTATGACATAACTGCGCTTTCCTTCCGGGAAGGTGTGGCACCCCTCACCGACCTGATCAATGCCGAAACCAGCCTTCGACAATCTCAAACCCAATATCTGGGTGCATTGCTCCAGGTGGCGCTGGCCAAGCTTGATCTGATCAAAAACAGCGGGGCTCTTTCTCAAAAAATCAACCAACAATTCATTCAAAACCAATAAGAACTATGAAAATTGTAAGAATCTTAATTTCACTCGTACTAATATTGGGATTGGGCTATCTGGTCTTTGCCCAACTAAATGAGAACAAAAAAATCATTGATGAACAGTCCGCTCCACGGAAGGAAGTGGTCATCGAGGTCCCTGTTACCACACAAAAAGTCTCAACCACGATGCTTATGGACTCGCTTGTCATCAATGGGACATTTCAAGCCAAGAAGGAATTGACGGTCGTTGCAGAATCCTCAGGTAGGATTACACAGCTTCTGGTGGAAGAGGGACAGTACGTCTCCCGGGGACAGATCATCGCCCGAATCGATGATTCCAGTATCCGTGCCCAGCTGAGCACCATCAACGCCCAACTTGAAAAAGCAAAAAATGATGTTGCTAGTTTTGAAAGACTTCTCAAAGCTGGAGCCGTGAGCCAGCAACAATTTGAGGAAGTAAAACTCGGTCGAAAAAACATTGAGGCCAGCCTTGCTGCTGTAGAACAGCAATTGGAATATACCATTCTGAAAAACCCTATGCCCGGCGTGATCCAGTCTCTGCCTGTGGAGGAAGGCAGCTTTGTAGCACCTGGAAGTCCGGTGGCCACAGTGGTCGATATTACTTCATTGAAAATGACAGTTCAGGTACCGGAAAAAGATGTAGTTAAATTGAAAAGGGGGCAAAAGGTCAAAATCAAAACCGATGTATATCCTGACAAAACCTTCCAGGGCACCATCACCCTCATTGCCGTTCAGGCTGATGCAGCGAGGAAATTTAACGTAGAGGTTGAATTACCTGTCACTTCGCAATATCCACTCAAGCCTGGTATGTTTGGAACGGTGAGCATTCAGACCAGTACTGAGCCTGTGGAGACCATTCTTATACAGAGGAAGGCGATCGCAGGTAGTATCCAAAGTCCTACCGTATATGTGGTCCGAAATGGGAAGGCAGAATATAGACCGATATCCATCGCACGATTGATGGGGGACCAGGTGGAAGTCGCAGAAGGACTGGAAGAGGGTGATGAAGTAATCCTTACCGGTCAGATCAACCTGACCGATGGTAGTCCTGTTCGAGTGACATCGGGCATAAGCATCGACAAAGTCGACATGACCCGAGAAGTAGAAAACATTTCAGAATAACACAAGAACTTAAAATATGTCCATTACCGAACTTTCGGTCAAAAGACCGACCCTGGTCGTAGTAATATTCACCATACTGGTTTTCTTCGGTATTTTCGGATACCAGAGCCTCAACTACGAGCTTCTGCCGGATATAGAACCGCCTGTAATGTCCGTCTCGACCATTTATCCCGGCGCTGGTCCTGGTGAGGTGGAAACTTCTGTGACCAAAGTTCTCGAGGAAGAACTGTCCTCCCTGGAGAATATCAAGTCACTGCAATCCATTTCCGTGGAGAGTTTTTCGGTCATTATAGTCGAACTCATATACGGTACCGATGTGGATATTGCTATACAGGAAGCACAAAGGAAAATTAATGCCATCAAGTCCGATCTGCCTGATGATGTGGAGGAGCCGGGGATCGATAAATTTTCACTTGACGACCTGCCTATCATGCGTATAGGTGCCACGGCGAATCTGGACAACGTGGAGTTCACCAACCTTTTTGATAAACTGCTACAGCCTGAGCTGGCGCGTATCGAAGGCGTAGCCAGAGTAGAAGTGGTGGGAGGTGAAGACCGGGAAATCGCAGTCAACGTCAGTGGTACAAAACTTGAATATTATAAAATACCACTGCTCCAGGTTACCCAGGCGATTACACAAGCCAACCTTAATTTCCCTACGGGTAGCGTGAAAAACAAAAACCAGGACGTACTGGTTCGACTCTCCGGTAAAATCGATGACGTCAATACCCTCAAGAACCTGGTCATCCATACTATGCCCGACGGATCTCAGGTTTATCTGCACGATGTGGCAGAGGTTTTTGATACCAAAGTGGAAACTAAAACCATTTCCCGGTTGAATGGTATCAACGCCCTGGGTATACTGATCAGCAAGCAATCCGATGGCAATACCGTGGAAGTCAGTCGTCAGGTGAAGGAAAAACTCAGCAATCTGGAGGAACAATACGCATCCATCGGACTACAATTTGAAATTGCCCAGGACAGTTCCGAGTTCACACTGGAAGCTGCTGATGCGGTGATCCATGATTTGTTTCTGGCGGTAATCCTGGTCGCTCTGATCATGTTGTTTTTCCTCCACAATTTACGCAACGCCATTATTGTCATGGTAGCCATCCCAATTTCCATTATTTCTACATTTGCGCTGATGAGTGCCCTGGGATTTACTCTCAATCTGATGACACTCCTTGCCTTGTCCCTTGTGGTGGGCATTCTGGTCGACGATAGCATTGTGGTTCTTGAAAACATTCATGCGCGTATGGAAAAAGGGGCCACCGCTTGGCAGGCATCCATCGACACGTGGAAGGAAATCGGTCTATCGGTGACATCCATTACCCTGGTTATCGTTGTCGTATTCTTGCCCATAGCCTTTGTATCGGGGATTATTTCTGATATCCTTCGCCAGTTTGCGCTGGTGGTTGCCGGTTCTACCATGATCAGCTTACTGGTTTCTTTTACCCTCACACCGTATCTGGCGTCACGATTTACCAGGCTCACCCATCTGGATCCGAAAAAATGGTACCAATGGCCTTTGATTGCTTTTGAACGTATGCTTCAATCGGTACAAAGGGGTTACCAGAATATTTTACACGTCGCATTACGATTCAAAATCATAACGATCGTTTTGATTATGGGCCTTGTGTTTTCATCTTTCCTTTTACTTACGAAGGGATATATCGGATCGGAATTTGTGGCTTCAGGGGATACCGGCGAACTGATAATTGAAATTGAATTACCCAAGGACAGTCCGATTTCGACCACAAATCATATTGCCCAACAGGCAGAAGAATTGATATTATCATTCCCTGAAGTCAAAAGTGTTTTTACCACCGTGGGTAGGGTCAGCTCAGGATTTGCCGCCAGTTCAAGCTCATACCAGGCAGAATTGTCTGTATTACTTGTCCCTGCAGAAGAGCGATCTTTTTCTTCGGAGGACTTTGCTTTTGAAATACGGGATGAACTTCAATCTACCATTCCCGGAGCTGAATTTAAAGCAAAACCAGGGGATATGATGGGGGTAGGAACCCCGCCTATTATGGTTATATTACAAAGTACCGATTACGATCAACTTCAAGCCTGGAGTGATACACTCCTTCAATTGATCGCCAGCATACCTGGAACATCGGAAGTTGAAAAAACAGTGGAAGACGGAACCCCGGAGGTCAGGGTGGATATCGACCGGCAAAGGATGGCTGATCTGGGCATCACGCTGGCTCAGGTGGGGGCAACCATGCAAAATGCTTTTACCGGTAATACCGACACCCGATTGCAGGATGGAGAATATGAATATGATATCCGGGTTCAGCTCGATGCATTTGACCGAAAAGATATTGATGATGTCAAAGCGCTCACCTTTATTAACAATTTCGGCGAACTGATTTCACTGGACCAATTTGCGACCGTATATGAAGGTACAGGTCCTTCACAGTTGGATCGGAGAGACAAAATAAGCGCGGTCACCATCCAGTCCCAGGTTGTGGGTCGTCCCGTTGGCTCTGTGGGAGAAGAACTCCAGGCTAAGGTGGCTCAGCTCAAACTTCCTACTGGATTGAACATCAGTTATTCCGGGGACCTCGAGAATCAGGCAGAAGCTTTTGGAAGCCTTATTTTTGCACTGCTTACTTCCATTCTTTTGGTATATCTCATTATGGTCGCCTTGTACGACAACTATATTTATCCCTTTGTGGTTATGTTTTCAGTACCCGTAGCTATCGTAGGGGCTTTATTGGCCCTGGCCCTTGCTATGGAAAACATGAGCATTTTCTCCATGCTGGGCATGATTATGCTCATCGGACTCGTGGTCAAAAACGCCATCCTGATCGTGGACTTTGCCAATCAATTGAAAAGAGAAGGTATGGATCCCTACCAGGCTATTCTCGAGGGCACCATGCAACGATTCCGTCCCATCCTGATGACCACCATCGCGATGGTGATTGCGATGATTCCTATTGCGTTAGCTTCCGGGGCAGGTTCGGAATGGAAAAATGGGTTAGCGTGGGTCTTGATTGGTGGCCTGACTTCTTCCATGATTCTTACTATGATTATCGTACCGGTTGTATACCGTCTGGTGGATCAGATCAGTGCATGGTGGCATAGAGTCACGGAAAAACGAAGGGAGCGGAAAGCCCTTAAAAAAGCACAGCTTTCGACGGATTAAAATAATTGCATTAGCCTGATCGTAATTCAGAGGATGAAGATGATGAAGATACGACGAAAAAGAAGCCGTCATTAAGTGTATATGGATAGTTATTTAGATTACCGCACACTAATGACTCAGTTAATAACTACAGAATAGACATTAACTCCAAAAAAGGTGGTTGACCTCGCAGGTTAAACCACCTTTTTTTTACCCCACACTATTTTTTCGGATCTGGATTGCATTACCTTTCTGTTATATTCACACACCCACAGGTTCCAAACAAAACCCCTTTTCCTTCCTACGATTTGGAACACTAAGCATGCTAACATGAGAGGATATAAAAATATTTCCGTTATTTACATATATGACACATTTGGCGTTGATCGCATCTATAGCTATTCTGGTCCAGGCAATATACTGGCATTTTATATTTCAAAAAGCCGCCCGACCTTCTACTCTCCCTTCCGGTTCATCAAACGGGACCAGGCCCTTTCTATCCGTGGTAGTCTGCTTTCACCAACCTCAGGCACGAATCCCCCAGGTGATTAAAAGCATTGCTGGTCAATCATATAAAGACTTTGAACTAGTGCTGGTCAACGATGGTCCGGTTGCCACTGAAGACATCCCCTGGATCGAGGACCTGAGTTCTGAATCCTTCCTGAAATATATCTCCCATACCAAAATATTGCCAGGTAAAAAGGAAGCCTTGTTCGCTGCAATTCAGGCCAGTCGGGGCCCATGGATTGTGGTCACCGACATCGATTGTCAACCAGGTCCGGAATGGTTATTGACCTTATCCGAACACATTATGAACCACTTTTCTTCACCTCCTTTGGATCAAAATTCGGAGGCAAGTGATCAACCCGGGGTCATACTAGGATTTTCTCCCTATGCCTTTCGGCCTGGTCTCTTGAATTTTATCATTCGACAAGAAACCCTGCTGACTGCTTTTCAGTACCTCGGATGGGCTCAGACGGGTCATGCCTATATGGGTGTGGGACGCAATATGGTCAGTCATCAATCCATCTACTTTCGATACCCCTTAGCGACACACATTCATATCCCAACTGGTGATGATGACTTGTTCGTCAATCAGGCCGCTCAGGAATACCCAGTTGCGATCTGCAATGACGTCCGAAGTTTTGTCCTTTCTCAACCCAAAGAGAGCTGGAAGGACTGGATAAAACAAAAAATGAGGCACAACAGTGGGGGAAAATATTACTCGATAAGCTCCAAAATCCGTCTGGCAGTTTTTACCAGTGCCCTTATGGTAGAAAAAGGGATCATGGCATGGATATTATTCACACGGATTGACCTATTTTTAGCACTGATATTATTAAAAACAGGGACGACCATAATTCCTCTCAAAAATCTCTACCGCACCTTCGACCAAGGGAGAAGGTTTTGGCAGATGTGGATTTATGAATGGATCCATGTGATCTATTTGGTGATCGTTTCACCTTATGCATTGTTTTTGAATAAAAAAAGATGGGATTAGAACTCATTCAAAGGTATTTCTCCGACTTTACGGACCAACAAATCGATCAATTCCGCCAACTCGACAAACTGTACAGAGACTGGAATAGTAAAATCAATGTCATATCCAGAAAAGACATCGACAACCTGTATTCCAGGCATGTTCTCCATTCCCTTTCCATAGCTGCATTTACATCTTTCATTCCGGGTACTCAAATTATGGACCTCGGGACGGGAGGGGGATTTCCAGGTATTCCGCTTGCCATATTTTTCCCGGAAGTTCAATTCCATCTTATCGATAGCACACGAAAAAAAATTATGGTGGTACAGGAAATCACGGATGCTTTGCAACTACAAAATGTCCGTACCAGTCACATTCGGGTAGAGGAAAACCGTGAAAAATATGATTTCGTGGTTTCCCGGGCAGTGGCTCCGCTGGCCCAACTGGTACAATGGTCCATTCCACGGATATCAAAGAAGGATAAAAATGCCATCCCCAATGGTCTGATAGCGCTTAAGGGTGGATCGATCGACAAGGAAATCAAGTCTCTTCCCCGTGGCAGCTATGTGGAAAAGGAACGGATCCAACAATTTTTTCCCGAACCCGAATTCGAGGATAAGTATTTGATTTACACACCGTTATCATAACCCCTGTTTTTTTTAATGTCCAACGTGGCTGACGCAGATTTATTCATCGTATTCGGTAATGCTCATTGAAGACATCATAAACAGAATCAAATACTTTTCTGGTAGTTGATCGCCAGGAAAAAAGCTGGCGACGTTCTCTTCCCCTACTTACCAGAATCTCACGGAGCCGGGGGTTTGCAATTACTTCATCCAATGCCCGGGAAAGATCCTCAGGATTGTTCTCATCGACCAACACAGCTGCTTCCCCTGCAATTTCCTTTAAGGAAGTGGAATTGCTGCAAATGACAGGTACTTCGGCATGGAAGGCATCAAGCACCGGCACCCCAAAACCTTCGAATAAGGACACATAGCACAGACACATCGCATGTCGAAGAAGGGACCAGAGATCTTCGTCGGGAAGATAACCTGTATGAATGATGCGGTCTTTCATAGGTGATCGTTCAATATTCGCGAACAATTCTCCGGTGTTCCATGCCTTCCGACCTACCAGCAGGAGTTTGATGTTTTCATTTCGAACCGTTCCTGATTTTTCAAATGCCTGGATCAATCTGGCGATATTCTTTCTGGGGTGAAGACTCCCTGTATAAATGATATACTTCCCGGACTGCAAATCAAATCGCTCCAAAACATTGGGGTCGGGCTGCGGAGGTTGTGATTCAAATCGGGAGCCGTTATACACCACCTCAATCTTCTCTTGTCGCAAACCATACTGCCTTTGAAGGTCCCGTGCCGAATATTCGGAAACTGTAAGTACCCGGGAAGATTTTCCGGCAAACTTTGGCTGGTACTTTTGATAAAATTTCAGATCCGATCGCTTCATATATTCCGGGAAATGCAAATAGGCCAGATCATGGATGGCTGTAACCACAGGAATGTGAAGCTTCATGGAAGTGAACCCATCGAAGGAAAGAAAGATTTCTGCATCCCACGTGCGAAGGTGAAGAGGTATAAGAACTTCAAACCAAAATTTGTACAGGATCGGATGCCTCGCTGCGGGTTTCAGTACTTTGTATTCCACTCCGGTATTAAGGAATTTACGATCCGGTTTTCGATCAAAAAGTACCAGATAATCGTGCTCAGGATACATTTCCACCATATGCTTCAACACCTCCCACGTAAAATACCCGATGCCCTCCAGTTGGTTGTGTATTAGAAGACGACCATTGATTGCTATTCGCATTTACCGGTATTTTTGTAACTTTTCCCAGGTATTACTGTGATTCAAACCACCAATTTATGGAAAAGAATATTTCAACGATCATATTTGATTTCGGAAATGTACTTATCGATCTCGACATACCGGGATTTTATAAAAGGATGAAGCAATTGACCGGTCTTTCAAAAAATGAGGATGTTTCAACGATGGTGGAGATTTCCAAGAGCTATGAACAGGGAAAATTGAGCACGGAATTGTTCATCAACCAAATAATCAAATCCAGTCGTCACTCCATTCAGGCCAGGGAAATTATTAAGACCTGGAATTCCATGCTGATCGGTATCCGCCCTGAAGTTCTGGCTTTGTTAAAAGACTTAAAGCCACATTACCGCATTTATATCCTGAGTAATACCAATCCTTTGCACATACAATGGGTTAATGAACACCTGCATCACCAACATAACGTGGAAAATTTTGAAACGGAATACCTTCATGGTGTATTTTATAGCCATCGTATTCGTTTAATCAAACCCCACCCTGAAATTTATACCTATGTTCAAAACGAGATAGGTATATCATCGGATGAAATTTTGTATCTGGATGATATGGAGGTTAATGTGGTGGGTGCCCGTAATGCGGGTTGGACAGCGATCATTCATCCTCCAGGACAGAGCCTGGAAAAATCGCTTGATCCATACATACCCATATCCAAAATAATCTAAAATGACCTCTGAAAAATGCAATGCCATTCTAAGTCGAATGCAGCGGTACTGTGCCATGCAGGATCGATCAGTTCAACAGATAAGAGAAAAGCTATATGGTATGGAGGAGTTGACAGAGCAAGAAAGGGAATATATTATCCAAAGGCTTTTGGATGACAAGTTTCTGGATGATGCCCGCTTTGTTGAAAATTACGTTCGATCGAAGGTCAATCAGAAAAAATGGGGAAGACAAAAAATAAGACATGGACTATACCGGCATCGTATTCCGGATGTTATGATTGATCAGGGATTGGAAGGCATCGACATCGAATCGTATAAAGCCAACCTCCTTTCCCTTCTGACTACAAGGCAAAATCAAAGAAATGACCGGAATGGCCTGATTAGGTATTTATTGCAACGGGGCTATGAATTTGAGGAAATTGAAAATCTATTAAACCAATGAAAGGACCATAGAATAGAAACTTAATACCCGTTGGTGAATGCCGCAGAGCATAAAGATTATCAATATTGATTCACGCCTCACCATGATTTGGAAGATCTTATCCTGGACTCGTGCCATCTGCTTGAATAAGCAGAATCAATTGATTCCCGAACTGAATAAATTTTGTTACATTTGGATTTAACAATATTTTCATCGCCTATGAAAATTTTGACCACCTTATTGGCTTTTATATGGTTCATTGGATGGGGTTTCTGGTTTCTTTACGAAAGAGGCCATATCGATCTGCGAGCCACCACTGAAGAACCAGTATCAGATCTTCCAGCGGATTCTATAGAGACTGATCAGGTGGAGACCGCGCCGCTGTCGTTTTTGGAACAACACCCGCCGGTCCAGGATGTGGATCGCATCATCGATTCCCTTATGGACTTACGAAAGCCTGATCAGGTCATATTGGTGACTAGTTACTACGACGAATCAGAGCCATATGCGGGCATGAATGCCAACAAAGGTATCCAGCGTTCCATCAATCTGATGAAAAATGCCAGTGAGCGATATCCAAGTAGATCGCTCCAACCCGTCGGTCTTTTGTTCAAGGAAGATCAGGACACAACAGGCATCAGCCATTTCTTTCAGATTGATCTCGTCACCCAAAACACCCCGATTAAAATTATAAATGACCGACGTATATTAATCTTCTTTCCCTATGCTTCTCACAATGAGATGACTCCTTCCAAAATAACCCATACCATCGATTCGTTAACCAGTATTTGGAATACCGAAAAAAAACAATTGATCGTAACCGGCTATACCGACAATACCGCGAATCCAACCACGAATTACAATCTCGGACTGGCGAGAGCCAAATCCATTCAGGAGCGGATCGTAGGAAATGGATACCCTGAAGAAAGGATCACCACATTGTCCCGGGGAGAAGAAGAGCCAATTTCATTGAATTCCACCGCTTATGGTCGGTATTTGAACAGACGGGTGGAAATTTTAGTTGACAAATAAACCATTATGACCATACCTACACTACAGATCCTGATAATGCATATGCTGGCAGGGCAATCTGAATCCGCGAATGGATTAGGTTTGGATATTCTCATTTATATCGTGATGGCAGCAGGATTTATGATTATTGGATTTTTGGCATCCAAATTTTATAATAAAGCCCGGATGACAGAGATGGAAACGGAAGTGGAGGCTGAGAGAGAACGCCTCAACCGTCGGATCAACGCCCTGGAAAAGGAAGTTAAACATCTTTATGCGAAGGATGATGAGCGTATTGTTATTATCAACAACCTGAAGAAACAACTAAGTGCCAGCCGCAAATCTGACCCGGATCACAATAAAGATTCCGGGCCCAAAGAAGGAGATAGCCTGGATTTGTTTTACGATCCGGAATAAAATCGGTCAGAGTAATTAGCATTTAGGGGGAAGAATTTTGAAATTAGCGTTGTGAGTTAATAGGTGGGTTAGGTCCTCTCAGTATTTCTCATAAATTATGGCTTATATGAGTTTCTGATTCAAGGAGGGAATCCAGTACCTCGCATTGGAACTTAATATCCGACCACAATCCTTCCGACAGATACTTCTTATTGCACTTCTTCATACTCAATTGGACGCTTCCACAGGATCAAAAGCCACCCTAAGGGAAAAACTATAAAAACATATGATCCTTAAATGGCAATTTTTCGGGATAATCGGTATTGTAGTGAAGTCCTCTGCTCTCTTTTCGAAAAGAGGCTTGCTTCGTGATCAGATATCCATTGGTGATGAGGTTGCGCAGCTCAGCAAGTTGGGGAGACAATGTGGTGGACTGATACAATTCCTCCGTTTCTTTGTACAAAGTATGAAGCCTGTTTAAGGCTCTTTCCAACCTCACATTGGATCGAACTATACCCACATAACTGCTCATGATCTCTTTTAACTCTTTGATGCTTTGGGTAATAAGAACCATCTCATCGGGTTCCGTGGTACCCTGTGCATCCCACTCCGGTACTTCTTCATTCCAATCCCATGATCCGATTCTGTGAGAAATATCCTCAGCAATCCGATATCCAAACACCATCCCCTCGAGCAACGAATTGGAAGCCAGACGATTGGCACCATGCAACCCTGTACAAGCCACCTCTCCGCACGCATACAGCCGGTCTATGCTGGACCTGCCATACTGATCCACACGGATTCCACCACAAATGTAATGACATGCCGGAGTAACCGGAATATATTGCGTGAATGGATCAATTCCAATACTGCGGCATTTATGCAGTATAGTGGGGAAATGCGTCGTGAACCCTTCAGCATCCAGGTGTCTGCAATCCAGATAGACATAATCCCACCCATGGATCTTCATTTCACGGTCTATGGCCCGGGCCACTATATCCCGAGGGGCAAGAGATCCCCTGGGATCATACTTGTGCATGAATTCCTTGCCATCCAATGTTTTCAATATGGCACCATAGCCCCTGACAGCTTCTGATATCAAAAAATCGGGTAAAGCACTGCCAGGATTTCCTTCCGGCGTATACAATGCTGTGGGATGGAACTGTACAAATTCCATGTCCTGGATGGTCCCTCGCGCACGGAACATCATAGCAATGCCGTCTCCCGTCGCCACGACCGGATTGGTCGTACTTCTATACACCTGACCTGCTCCTCCTGAAGCCAGGATGGTTGTTCGAGCCAGATAAGGTTCAATCCTGGCCTGATTGTTCTTCTCCATTACATATACACCATAGCATTCGATATGCGGAGTAGCACTGGTGACCACCCTACCCAGGTGGTGCTGCGTAATTAATTCAATAGCAAAGGCATCTTCCACCACCGTAATATTGTCGTAATCAGCGCCTTTTTCCAGGATAGCTCTTTGAATTTCCCACCCAGTCTTGTCTTTATAATGCAGAATACGATTTTCGGAATGTCCACCTTCCCGCCCCAGATCGTATCCCCCATTCTCTTCCTTATCAAATCGGGTACCCCATTGAATCATCTCCTTCACCCGCTGTGGGCCCTCCGTAACAACAATCTCCACAATATCACGGTCACACAATCCATCCCCGGCATCCAGCGTGTCTTCAATGTGTTTTTCAAAATTATCCAGGTTCTCATTCCACACTGAAGCTACTCCGCCCTGTGCCCAACTGGTATTACTTTCACCCTGCCGGGTCTTATTGAGCACGGTAATTGAAAGGTCAGGACGCCGTTCGGCCAAATTGATGGCTACGGTCATTCCTGCTACACCGCTTCCTATAATGAGTACGTCTTGTTTTTTCATAAACGTCGGTTTAACATCAGATTCTGATTACGTAACTCAGCATTGGGATCAACCCGAGCTGATGCTTCATGACTATTTCGTCCAAAAGAGGATCGTAATAACTGTATGATACATTTTGCCGATTGATCACATTACTGAGATCCAATCCGATCAGACTATATCGTTTGGAATGATTGATTTTATAGTATATCCTGAAATACGTTTTCAAAACTGCAGGCAATTGCTGAGAAAACAAATCCGTGGAGTTCCTGATCGTCCTTCCGGCTGCACGACTAGCGGTCAGGTCAATCGGGGTTTCCCAGAATCCTCCCGAATACACCAGTTGGAAATTCATACCCAGCACCTTCTGTTTTTCCCCTGTCGAGAATTCAAATTCCTTTCCTATGGTGGTATTGAACATGCACTGATTGTTGAAATGGCTATTGGTCCAGGCTTCCATATCCGGATTCCTGTATCGCGCATCGAACAAGGTCCCGGATATCAACAAGAACAACCCCTGGTTTAGAAACCTTTGATACGCCAATTCGATCCCTTTGTTTTGACCCTTTCCGTCGGAACCTATTGATATAGGAGGATATTCCTCGAGAATATTCAACGCTGAAAATCCATTATCTCCAGCGCCCACATCAGATATATTCTCATAATATACAGTAGCTCTGATCTGACTCATTTGAAAATCCTTCTCATAAGTTAGTGTCGTTTTCCAGGACTGCAGCATAGGAAGTTCTGCGTGGCTGTCGGAGCTGAAAAGAATCTGATAGGGCTGTAGCTTGTGGTGCAAGCCGGAACTGACAGCCAATTTTTGGCGGTGGGGTAGGTGCCGCATTAAACTCAGTCTGGGTTGAAAATAAGCCTGGTTGTTCAAACCATTGTAACTCACTGCCAGCCCGCCGTCGATGCGCCACATCCTGTGCCTCCAGTGGGTTTCTGCATACGGCCGAAGCAAAACACCCCGGACATTTTCACCAAAGCGTTTCTCCGACAATCCAAAATCCTGGTATTCCATGCCCCCCTGCCATAGTGTGGTATTGAGTCCATACAGAAATCCCCATGCGCCCGTGGTTTGCTGGCTCAATTGGGTATGGAAAGCGTATTTAGTCAACTCCAGATAATCTTCCGCGTCAGGAAACTGGGTGGATGAGGTTTGTGACCTTTGATCCCACCTGGTAGATGCCGCCAGGGTTGTATGCCATCGGAGCTGATCACTGAGATGAACTTCCACATTAGCCCCCGCAATCCCGATCTGGGATTTGAAATCGATATCAAAAGCGTCTTTAAATTCCTCTCTGGCACTGTCAACCTTGGCTTCGAATGAGTTGCTATTGTCTCCCCCCATGGCAAAGAAGCGCCATTTCACTTTTTCATTCTGATAAAAAGAAGCTTGTATAGAAAGATCCTGATATAAAATGGTCTCATCACTGAAATCCACACCAAGCTGACTCAATAGCCCCACAGTGGAGTATCGGTAATTGGCTATGTACGACCACCGATTACCAATCGGTCCTTCCGCAGCCACATCGATACCATTGAGGCCCACTTGACCGGTAAAGTGAAATCCGGTCCGGCTTCCACGCTTAAGATGATAATTCATAGCTCCTGATGTGGCTTGAAGCAAATTTGTGGGGAGGACACCAGTATAAATTTCTGTATTTTCCAACAATTGCGCACTGAACATATTTACACTGCCTCCACTCATCGTCGTCCTGTCCGTGGATGTTCCTGCATTGGCAAGATGGTTGGAATTCACGATTTCGGCTCCGTGTATGTAAAAATTCATTTGGTTTGGGCTGTTGCCACGAATAGCCAGATTATTGGCTTGATCGTTGATATTGACCACCCCTGGATACACTGTAGCCAAACGGGCCGGATCGTAGAATGTGGCAGGAAATCGACGTACTTCCTCTGGTGTCAGGGTATACCCTCCGGACAATCGGGCAGACACTCTAAGGGGTTGTACTGCCTGGACGACAACCTCATCCAGTTTGAGGGAAGAAGGTTCAAGTCGGATTTGTATCGGAGGTAATTGCTGGTGTTCGACTGCCAGTTCCTGAATGGAAACAGTTCGAAAGCCAACGTAGGATATCGTAAGTCGATAAATGCCATATGGTACTTCCTGAAAATGAAATATCCCTGTTGAATCTGTAGTTGCTATGGCATGATCTCCATTTTTGGAAAGTACCACATTCGCAAATTCTACAGGTTGACCAGTCTCATCCTCAATAACGTCGCCCGTCACCGTGGTACGATTCTCTTGTGCACGGATATGTGAAATACAACATAATCCCACCAAAATAACACAAAGAGAAGTTCTTATTTTATCTTTTACGCTCAAAATAACGGTTTAAATGACTCTTACTGCCCTATGATTTCTTGCCTGCTAACCTGTTTCCATCAAATACCAGGAACTACCCCGTCTTCCACTTGCGCAACCAGCCCCCCATAAATTATTACATGTTCTTGTGTAGGTCATTTCTAATATTTCCATATCCAGAGGCCGATTTTCCAGACCAATTATACCTAACCCAGATACCCCTGTGTACCTACCAGAATACTATGCCACATTGATATACGTCTCCCCCATTTCCCAGCAATTAAAACATATGTTCAGGGACAAATGTATGGAGACTTTAAGAAAATACATGGATCCCAGACTTACAAAACATGGAAATTTCATACCTTTGACAAATAAATATTTTGGTTCCCGAAAAGATGGGATGAAAAGGGAATCCGGTGCTCTGAAGTTTTATTATAACCATATTCAGAAATTCCGGAGCTGTCCCCGCAGCTGTAGGTCAGATGTTGATAGGTATAGATAATTACTGGGAAATTGCACCCTAATGATTATTCCGATCAACGATTTCAGGCCCAAATGCCACTATTTGAGACACTAATCGAATGGGAAGGCCACCTGAATCTGATAAGCCAGAAGACCTGCCAAAATATATTTTATAAATTCTGATGCTTTCGGGTGAAAAGTATGGAATGCCGTCACGTAGGGTCAAAATATCCTGGCCACCGGTCTGTATTGCCAAATTTTCGAAAGATCAGTTTATGGAAGAATTATATGATGAAACATTCCGTCTGGTCATACTTATTATGGATCTTTCTAAGTACAGTCTGCAAGCTACCTGCCCAGGATGCTGATACTACGGTGTGGTTTGAGTCGATATCGATATCCAGTTCTTCTCTGATCGACGACGATATCGATTCCATTTCCCTCGATGAATTCCCCGGACAGATTATGGATGCGCTCCGTCGCGAGGCCAACATCTATTTTCGCGATTTTGGCCCCGGATCATCTTCCACTGTTTCTATGTTTGGAAGTCGTTCCAATGAAGTCGCCCTTATCTGGAATGGAATTAAGATTTCCAATCCCATGCTTGGCGTGAATGACTATTCCATGATTTCACCCACCAGCCTTACCGGGCTAAAGATAGCTCCACCGGGACACGCCACGATATTTGGGGCTGGAAGCAGTGCAGGGGCCATCATTCTGGAACAAGGATTATCTTCCGAAATTGAGAGTGGGACGGCCTCATTCGGTTGGTCAACCCTTCAGTCCTGGAATGCGCACGGGAGTATCAACGCTGGAAAACAATCCTGGCAATCCAGGACATCCGCCACCTTCAACCAATCTTCTAACAATTTCCCATATACCACACTGGATGGCCATAGAAAAAAGCTTCCTCATGCCAGAAGTGAAAATCTCGATGTCAACCATCACAGCGCATGGGACACGAAAAACAACAAGCAGGTCCAATTATCGGTTTGGGGCAGGAACCACTTCAGGGAGATTCCCCCGACCCTGACTGAGGTACAGAGTGAAGCGGACCAATCTGACAAATTTATACGGTCTCTATTTCAGTTTCATCTTCTGCAACCCGTTCACAAGTGGAACCTGAAGGCCTATCATGGATACCAACAACAAATCTACCGCAATCCTCTGATTGATATTCACGCCACCCATGTCTATCAGCAATTCCAGGGTCGGATTGATAATTCCTGGGATATTGGGGATGGGTTTTTCCTCCGGTACGGTGCAAATGCAAATTATTTTACCAGCCATTCTGACAACTACCAGGGAAAGAAAAGTCAAACTCGGCTGGCCACTTATGGTCAACTGCAATACCGCCTTTCGAATGATCTTCAATTAACAGCGTTGATTCAACCTGAATGGGTTACGGGATTGGAGCACACTGGCACGGGCTGGACTTCGGAATTCAAATTCCGGTACCGCCACGAGCAATGGGGAATTTGGAAAGTTTTCATTTTGCAGAATATAGTATGGCCGACCCTCAATGATCTGTATTGGACTCCGGGAGGCAATCCGGAATTACAACAGGAACAAAACAAGATGGCAGGGTTGTCCTGGGAAAGAAGGTGGCCTTTCCGCTTGACACATAGCCTGACCTTCTATTGGAAATGGGGGAAAAACTGGATACAGTGGATACCTACCGATTTGGGATTCTGGCGCCCCTTCAATACCCTGGAGGGCCAAAATCTCGGCATCCGTATGGAATTATCCCATAAATGGGGTACAGAACTGGAGGTTAAGGGAGGATATCAATATGTTAAATCTACAACTTCCGACGGAAATTTTTCCTGGCAACAGTCAATCTATTCTCCACGTCACATGTGGAATTTGGGGGGCCAATATTCCATAAACGATTCCTGGATCTTTTATCTCCTTGGAGAATATACATCGACGCGATACGTTACAAGAGACCACACACAATCTCTGAAACCTTACTTTTTGTGCCATTCGTCGGTAATGTACCAATTCAAAAAACCCGCTCTGAAACTGGGATTACAGGTCTCTAATTGGTTTAATATTCAATATCAGGGCATCATAAACCGGCCCATGCCTGGCCGTCAGATTCAATTGACTTCACAAATAAAATTCAAATAATGAAAAACACATTTCTTTTTTTCGCGCTGGCGACCATTCTTATGATCTTATCATGCGACAAAGATGACCCAATCCCCAATAATCCCATCCAAACATTTGATAACGGGGTCTTTATAAGCTTCGAAGGAGGATTTGGTCAGGGAAATGCCGTCGTTTATTTCCTCGACCAACAACGCGGAGAGTATGTCCCGGAAATATTCAGAACGGTCAATCAAAAACCCATAGGCGATATCCTGCAATCGATCCACTTTGACGATGACAAAGCTTATCTTGTCGTCAACAATTCTGGGAAAATCATCGAAGTCAATCAAAAGACTTTTGAAGAAACAGGAACTATCGAGGGACTGAATGCACCTACAGAAATTGACATCGAAAATGGAAAGGGTTATATAGGTAGTCAGTACAGCGATCATGTATTGGTGGCCGATATGGGAAGCCTCACCATTACCGATACCTTATATGTGGGAGAATCCTCCTACTTATTAAAAGAAGAAGATGGACGATTGTGGATTCTCAGCCAATCTGAATATCAGGGTCGGGTGAAAAACCAAATTTATTATATCGATTTGGCTAGTCAAACCCTTGACTCCGTAGCTGTGGGACCCAATCCGCTGCAATGGGCATTTGGGGATGATGATGAATTATTCGTGTATTGTAGTGGAATAGAAAATGGAGATGCACCTGCCATTTATACGATCAACACGGAATCTCAAACCGTGGAAAACAATACGCAACTGAACGTAGAGGGTGGAAATTTTGGCCGGATTACCTACGATGATTTTTCGGATCGACTGTTGGTTCAAATGCCTGATGGAATATATGAATATAAGCCCGCTCAGGGCTTGGGCACCACAGCTATTATTCCGTTGCATGAAATTCAATACTTATACGCCATGAATGTGGATCCCGACAATGGTCGAATATACCTGGGAGATGCCCGGGATTTTGCTTCGTCTGGAGCTGTATATATCTTCACAGGGGATGGCCAACCCTTTGGTTCCATACCCCAGGCAGGTATCGGACCCAATCATTTTTATTTTGAATAACGGCCATCAAACCAATCCGATACCTTAATATAAGGCTGAAAGGGAATATATACTATGCAGTATATGGCTGAAATGACCTTCTGGTCACTCGTGCTCCAAACCCCTTCAGAACCCCTGTGAGTGGATCTTTGTGCATTATTCGTATTGGTAAAAAATCGCACCACGAAAAAGAAGTCCGGAAATTCAATGCGGATCCGGACTTCTTTTCTTTTTGTGAAGTCGGTGTAATAAGGTCTAGTGCTCTGTTTCATAAGTTCTTCACACTTATGACGGTTTCTTTTTCGCCGTGCCTTCATCTCCAAAAGCTTCACGTAGGTCTGTCCTATGCTTGGTTTCGTTACTTAGGAACGACAAAAAATAATCGCGTAATTAGCATATATTGCTTATGAAACAGAAAACTGGTATATAAAATCTAAATACTGTACAGGTACGACTGAAATTTATGACTTTCTTAGTGCATCCCGTATTTCCAAAAGCACCTCCAGTTCTGTAGGTCCTGCTGGTGCTTCTTCGGCTACTTCTTCTTCTTTTTTCTGATTCAGCTTATTGATAGCCCGGACAATGATCCAAAGCGCAAAAGCTACAAGAATAAATGCAAGAAGCGCATTGATAAATGCCCCGTAGGCAAGAGGAACCCCTCCAGCTGCGCGAAATGCCTCCAGGGAAGTCAATTCCGCAGCCGATGTAACCCCTTCCGGAAGCACATTAGGCTGTTTCAGAACAAAGAAAAGGTTGCTGAAATCCGGAATTTCAAAAATACCTGAAACTACCGGCATAATGATATCATCCACGAGGGATTTAACTACGGTACCGAAAGCTGCTCCGAGCACGATACCCACGGCCATGTCGACCATATTACCTTTAACGGCAAATTCTTTGAAGTCCTTAAGCATTCCCATGAGCTGTCAAGTTTGTTATCAATAGTTAAATATAATAATTTAATTGATAAGAAGTAGTGCGATGGATGTGTGTACCCGGGCTTTCTGCCATTGACCCCCAACATGAGAATTTGAGTTGGCATACGAAGTTATTGCTTCTCTGAACAGACTCCAGGATAAGGATATCTGTCTTCAATGCCTTTATAGTCCGATCTTAAGTAAAGCAAAAGATCTCGCTTGCCAGTGCAAGCGAGATCTCAAAATTTGGTCTTTCATGGCTGGGATTTTACCCATTTCAGTTTTCCTTTGCTTTCTCCGCCATAATATTCTGAATTCTCTTATCCAGGGTATCAAATGCGGTATATCCCCGGGCAATCAGATAGAAATGCTGGTCCGATGTCTGCATCAGAACGGCAGGGTAAGATTTAACTTCCAGTTGTCGTGCCAGGTGGAACTCATACTTTGCTTCCTGCAATGAATCATCGGATTCAAAGCGGTGGACAAAAGCGTCCCACTCGATACCAAATTTTTCAGCTACCGATTTATACGATTGGGTCTTGGTCAGATCTTTCAAATCTGCAAACACAAGATCCTGAATCACACGGGCTTGCTGAACCTCACGACCTGGAGCGAAATACTTCAATGTGGCCATCGCCCGTGCAGGGTACAAAGAATTGAACGTGTAATCAAAATCAGATGGTTGCTCCATCATTGTAATATATTCTTCATTGATGGGCTGTCCTGTCATTTCGACTACCTGGTTGTATGCCTCCCGCGGACTGGCAAACCGCGATGCCAACTCACGAACCGGAGTGTCCTCCGGGATCATACCACCGCTCAAAACTTCAAAATCAAAATAGTCTTTGTATCGTTGATGTACTTTTTCCATCACAGGCTCCATTCCATAGCACCAACTACAGTAGGCATCAAATACATATATTATTTTATTCCTCATCATTTTCCATACATTTAATGATCAATACATAAGCCTTCGAAAACAAGCAATGCACGCATCTTAGGGTGCTCTTCCAGGAACCTTCAACCTATGTTCAGGACATCGATGGGATCAATCAAAAACCAAAACATGATTCTATTATGAATTAAGTGTTGCCTTCATTCCCCACCAATCTGCTTATCTTTGGCCCATGAATACAAATGAACCACTTTCAGAATTGTTCATAGCCTTCGAAGGCATCGACGGTAGTGGCAAAAGCACCCAAATCGCCCTGTTGCGCTCCCGTCTTGAGTCTCTGGGATACCAGGTTCATCAAACCTGCGAGCCAACCACCGGACCGATCGGTCGCATGATCCGGGATATTTTCAGTGGAAAAATGGAAGGCAATCATCACACCATCGCTGGGTTGTTCGTAGCCGATCGATTGCATCACATCCTCAACAAAAAGGATGGACTGATCGCCCAATTAACCCGAGGACACGTGGTACTGACCGATCGGTATGTACTCTCCTCTTATGCGTATCAGGGTGCTCATGTTGATTTAGAGTGGGTCATAGCAGCGAACTCAGAAAGTCAGCGTTTGTTACCGGCAGATTTGCACATCTTTCTGGACATCTCAGTAGAAGTGGCGCTGGAGCGGCTCCGACAAGGTCGGGACCAGATGGAGCTATTTGAAACCCGGGAAAATCTGACTTTGGTCCATAAAATGTATCAACAGATCCTGGAACGTTTCGGTGGTAGTCTCAATATCGTAAAAGTGGACGGAAGTCAAAATCAGGATGCCATCGCTGAAGCCATTTGGGAGAGGATTTCCCCATTGTTTGATCGTTAAGTATGTATTCATACACAATATCTGCCGAACCCGGCTTTCGGATAGTACCGGAAACCCCAACTTCAAAACGGAGTTGTGGACTGTATATCTGGCCTCCGATCACACCGATCACCGGAAATTTTGGATAAACTATTGAAGAATGATGTCCAGAAGAACAAACAGTTCTTTTCATGACAGCTCGAAAAGACTAATCACCGTACAACTAAGAAATCATACGGAGGTTGATTTGAGTTTATCAGCGTACATAGCTCTCAATTTAGCGACTTTGGGCGTAATTACGATACGGCAATACCCCTGAGAGGGATTGTTCCGATAATAATCGTGGTGGTATTCTTCTGCTTCGTAAAAGGTTTCAGCAGCACTGAGCTCCGTCACTACAGGATCTTCGTAGTAAGGAGCTACTTCCTTCATTACCTGCTCCGCAATCCGTTTTTGCTCTTCGTTGTGGTAATAAATCACTGACCTGTATTGCGTCCCTTTATCTGCTCCCTGGCGATTGAGCGTCGTGGGGTCGTGCGTGGTCATAAAAATCTTTAACAACTCCCGATAGGAAATCACCTCCGGATCGAATTTTACCTGAATGACTTCCGCATGCCCCGTAGTGCCGGTACACACTTCCCGGTAAGTAGGCGGACCTGGAGTATGCCCACCGGAATACCCGGGTATTACCTGCTCCACGCCATTCACTTCTTTCATCACTGCTTCTGTACACCAAAAACATCCTCCCCCCAGCGTTGCTGTCTCCAAATTAGATCGATCCATAATTTTCAATTTTAATTTCCGTAGGGTATTCTAACGCTTTGAAACCCTGTTTCGTTTAAAATACAGCATCCAGGCATTGTATCGGAAGGTTTAAAACCGGGGAGAATGCAACAGTGGGTTTTTAAGAGTAATTTCGCAGTGTGGTACATCATATCTCCATCACTAATAAAAACAGACCACGAGATATTGTCTATATTACCCGGTCAACCATGAAAATGATACGACACATAGGATCCATCAAAGCGAAGATCAATTATTTCCTGATCCGCACCCCCTTGTATCTTATAAGTCTCTTGCCCCTTTCCTGGTTGTACATGGTATGCAGACTATTCTCCCGATTACTATTCAATGTCTTCAGATATCGTCGCAAGGTCATCGCAAAAAACCTGGAGGTCGTATTTCCGGATTCTCCTGCGGAGTATCGCAAAAGTTTCGAAAACAAATTTGTACATCATTTTTCTGATCTCATTGCAGAAAGTATCAAGGCTTTTTCCATGGGAAGCAAAGAACTACAGCAAAGGTTTGAAATCCAGGTGAGTAAAGAGTTGAAAGCAGATTTGGAGAAGTATAAGAATATATTTATCTGCGGAGCACATATTCACAACTGGGAATGGGCTGTCATTACCGCCGGAGATCAACTCCCTGTGCGAACGGTCGCGGTCTATAAACCGCTGTCAAGTCGGGCGATGAATCAGATTATGCTTGATCTCCGACAAAAATTCAATACCGTGATGGTGCCCATGGCACTGGTTTTAAGGGACGTACTGGATACGACCCAACCCCGGTCAGCTTATATCTTCCTTACCGACCAATCCACACCCCACACCCTGACCGCCCATTGGATTGACTTTTTTGGCATCCGCACCCCCTTTATCTCCGGAATGACTACCATGGCGGTCCGGTACAACATACCCCTGTATTATTTTTACATCGAAAAAATTCGCCGCGGGTATTACCAGGCAAAGTTTGAAGTACTGTCTCGTGAACCTGCCAACTACAGCGCTGAAGAACTTACCCAACTATACAGCAAAAAATTGAAAGAAAATATATTAAATCAACCGGCGCATTGGTTATGGACCCATAAAAGATGGAAACGCGTATTACAGTATTGATTTTCCGTACCCTGACAAGTCTCCTGGTACTCACAGGTCCTGGAGCATTGGGGCAGTCTGCAGGGGTTATCGACACCGTATACACCACCGATTCCACGATCATACTACCAAGACCCATATCACATCCGACGCTGCTCCTTATCCGATCGTTGGAAGGGACCACCCTGACAGATTCCATCGATTATCATATTTCAGATAGTAGTAGAATCCATTTGCTGCATCCCCGATGGTACAATCAGATTTTCACCGTACAGGAAAGAAGTCTTTCACCCATCCTGGCGGGTCCTGCAACCTGGATCGATACAAACCTGGTTAAAAGTGATTATCTGATTAAAAGCCTTCCGAGCTCCCTTCAGTCAGAAGCCGCCTTTCCTGCCTGGTCCAATATTTCATATAGCGGTCATTTTGGACGGGGTATCAATATCGGGAACAATCAAAATACCACGCTCAATTCCAACTTTGACCTCCAACTCAGGGGATCTCTTCCGCATGGCATTGAGGTAGTGGGTAGTCTTTCCGACAACAGCATTCCTATACAGCCCGAAGGCAATTCTCAACGATTGCAGGAATTTGACAAGGTCTTTATCCAACTTACCAAAGACAACGCCACATTGATCGCCGGAGACCATGAGATTCGCTCACCGGCCAGCTATTTCATGAAATATTACAAAAAAACCAAGGGGGTGTTTGCAGGATATACCTCAAAGACTTCCTCCGGCTGGGAACAGGAATCTTCTGTGAATTATGCCGTGTCCAAAGGAAAATTCCAACGGACAACGATTCAGGTGGAAGAGGGCAATCAGGGTCCATACCGCGTGGCTTCGGAGGCGAATAATCTTTTCGTGGTCGTCCTTGCGGGAACCGAAAGAGTTTATCTGGATGGACAATTACTACAAAGGGGAGAACTTAATGATTACACGATCGACTACAATCTGGGAGAAATCACTTTCACACCGAGAATATACGTGAGTGCCACGAGTAGAATCATTGTGGAATACGAATACGCGGAACAGAATTACCTCCGCAGTCTGTTTACCGGTCACACAGGTTGGTCCAGGAAAGGATGGGACCTGAGACTCCATATTTACAGCGAACAGGATGGTAAGAATGCATTTCAAAACAATATCCTCACTCCCGAAAATGAGGCTATACTTGCAGAAGCAGGCGATGATGTGGAAAATCTCACCGGCACCTCTATCGTACCCTGGGAGGGAGGTTTTGAAGAAGGCGTAGTCCTTTACCAGTTGGTGGATAGTATGGGTTTCATTGGTATCCTTCGCCATGTCAAAGAGCCACTGGACGTGGGATTGTATACCGCCGGGTTCAGCTATGTAGGAGAAGGAAATGGAGATTACGTACCTGCGGGAGATTTTACCAATGGTGAAGTGTATCATTGGGTGGCACCCAATACGGATGGAACATCCAATGGAAGTTATGCACCGATAACCCGTCTTCAGGCCCCGCGACAACAACAAATGTTTGGTTTTGCAGCCCGCAAATCATGGGGAGAGAATGGGGAAAATACAATATACAGTGAGTGGTCTTTGACCAATGAGGACTTGAATCGATTCTCCTCCTCCGATCGGAATGACAATGTAGGTTGGGCTCAGAATAGTGGTTTTTCCTGGGGATTGAACCTGGATACAGCCAGGCAGCAAACCCTTCGGATCCTTGGAAATATGGAATGGAGAAAGGCAACGTTCTCTCCCATTTCCACCTACAGACCGGTGGAATTTGATCGCAACTGGAATTATCAAACTTCCGACACATCGGGAAACGAAAGACTGTACCATATTGGGCTCCAATACACGGACCGACGTTTCCAAACGGGTTATAATTTTGAAAATTTTCATGCTGCCGGGAAGTTCAGCGGAGAGCGCCATCAAATGGAAGTCAACTGGGCACCAGGGTCAGTAATCCTGGACATTTCGGAATCGTTGACCAAGACCCAATCCCCGCAATCGGTTTCGACATTTTCCCGACCTTCGGCTTCGTTCAATTGGCTAATGGGAGAATCCAACCAACTGAAATTTTCAATAGGATATCAGGGAGAATACAATGTGGTACGAGATAAATTAAACGATACATTATCCCTGGCGTCCATGAGATGGGACAGGGGATTGGCCCGTATGGAATGGAATAATAATCATTCTCTCACCCTATCTAGCAGAACGGATTATCAAGTGGGAGCTGAGAACTTTTTAAGATCCTACCGTACAAATGATCTTCAGATGGAAACCGGAATTTACGGAGACCAGGGATTTATTCGATGGATCGCCACGCTCCGACATTTGACATCCATCAGGGAGCAGGCTGAGATCCGGGATGACCAGAAAGGTTGGAATATTCTGGGCCAATTGTTGTTCTCCCGAAGATTTTTTGACAACGGATGGATCAACCAGGGGGAGTTCTCGTTATCCAATGGGAAAGAGCCCCGTCGTCAATTTCAATATATCAAGGTGGAAACAGGGAAAGGTCAATACAAATACGTCGATGTAAATCAGGATTCTATACAGCAATTAAACGAATTTTTCCCTGCAGTTTATCCCGATGAACGCAATTATATCCGTGTAACTACGCTGGAAAATGCTTTGATATCTACATTCAATTATAACTTCAAATGGTCCTGGAATGTGGACATCAGCAAATGGACCGATCATACTTTCTGGTCCAAATGGTCCACTGAAAACAGTATGCAAATAGAGAACAAACAACAGAAATCGGCTAAAGTCCGTCTATGGAATATTCCTGATACTTCACTCATCTCTTCGAGACAGAATATACTCACGAACTTATATTTTAATCGGGGGGGAAGCAAATTCCAGGAACACATCGGCTATTGGATGCGGAAACAAAAAGATTTTCTGAATACAGGCTTTGAAACCTATGACACCTACGAGTATTTCTCCAAATCCACCTTATTTTATTCCTCCACCATCAATTCACTTGTAGATGTCAAAAGACGCAGGGTCACTCAATCAGCCAATAGTTTTGTCGAGAAAAATTTCAGTCTCCGGTTTTGGGAATTGCGACACAAATTAAGATGGATGCTCAATCAAAAGATGGAACTGGAATTTGAGACGGGTTGGATCGGGGGAAAAGAAAAAGCAGGAAATCACCAGACCGGTATATTGACCAATGAATTGTCCTGGCAATTCCGGCCCAATCTGAAATGGTCAGCGCAATGCGCTGTGGATTACTCCCGGGTGAAATATGAGGCTGAGGACATCAATTTATCCCTCGAACATGTCATGATGAGTGGCCTTCGACCAGGAGGAAATCTTTTATGGGAAACCAACATCCAGCGACGATTGCCCAACAATCTTGTCGTCACGCTGAGATACCATGGCCGTAAAACAGGTGAGGCTTCCATCATTCACACGGGGACAGTGCAAGCCAATCTGTTGTTTTGAACTCGCTACCATAAACAAAGTTGACCTGATCCAAATTTTAAAATCGCACAGGGCGATCGGTCATAGGGAGATGATGGGTTGTTTAAAAATGTATATATTTGATCTTAATACTACAAACTCGCAATATGAATCACGAGATTTCAACCATAATGACAACCGAGTTGGTGACCCTGAGTCCGGAAGACAAGGTTTCCGATGCACGTGACATATTCCGGAACAATAATTTTCATCATTTACCCATCACCGAAAATGGAATTTTGGTTGGGGTGGTCACCACTTTCGATTTGTTGAGAATACAAAAACCTGCCCATGAAGTGGCTGATATCCCGCTGAAGGAGGTGATGACCACAAAATTAGCTGTCCTCAATCCTTCGGACAAAATAGGCGCTGCATCGATCGTACTTTTGCAAAACCGATTTCACTCCGTACCTGTGGTGGATGATCAACGTACCTTAGTGGGTATGCTGACCACATTCGATTTGTTGAAATATCAATACGAAACTGCCTACCCCGGAGATAATTTTCCTTTTTCGTAGTGCATTTATAGTAATCTCCACCGAATTGGTCACGCTAGATATGGAGGAAAATTTATTCAAGGATTCAATCCTGGACTCAGTCACTGTTTATATCTGATTGAGATCGCGAATGATCAAAGCGGAATACTCCGGGATCACCACACTGCATTTGGACGCTATCATCAAGCCTTGAATGGCCGGTCATCTCTTCGCTTCGATGGGCCTTGAAAAGTTTCAGCAAAGTATAATTGGGTTAAAAATCTTTTTTCCTATCCAAAATCTGAAATTATAATAAGTTCCATTCACCTGTGGAGCTCCTAAACAATATGATAGTCAGAAATGACGCTATTATACATATCCTTTATCCAAGTCTGTCCACTCAGGTTTTTAAATTAAAAACAAGATTTCGATACAGTTTACAGGGAATTGCGAAAAATTTTGCTTTATTGGGAATAAGGAAACGCCCCCGGAGAAGAGAGAATGACTAAATAAACAATTCAATGATACGCATACACCTATACAATATTCACGGACTGATCAAAAGCGATGGTCTGGAAATAGGCAAAGATTCCGATAATGGTGGGCAGCTTATTTATGTTGACGAACTGGCAAGACACTTATCCCAGTTACCCAACGTAAAGCACGTTCACATTTTCACGCGACTGATTGACGATCCCAACGAGGATCCTGCTTATAGTCAGCCTATTGAAGTGATCAATGACAAATGCGACATCAGACGCATCCCCTTTGCTGGCAATCTTTACCGGAAAAAAGAAGAATTGTGGGAGCATCTGGACGAGTATGTGGAGAATGCTTTAAAGCACATCAAAGAGCACGACATCCATCCGGATTGGATGCACAGCCATTATGGGGATGCTGGATATGTAGCCAAGGAACTTTCCCTCAAACTCAACGTGCCGTTTGCCCATACAGGTCACTCCCTGGGTAGACCCAAAAAAAGCAAAATGAGGGACATGGGTCTCACTGAGGAGGAGGCCGAAGAAACCTTTAAATTTTCCATGCGGATTGCTGCCGAGGAAGCTTGTCTCTCCCTTGCAGAATTTATCATTACCTCCACCTATCAGGAAATCAGCGACTGGGAAACATATGAAAACTATCAAAAAGCCACTTTTCATGTGCTGGCTCCCGGTATCGATGTGGAGAAATTTTATCCTTATTATCAGGAATATCCAGACAATGAACCGCTCCAGCAAGAGGTGATGCAACGCAAATACTGGGTAAGTCAATCAATTGAGAAGTTCCTGGTCAATCCCAACAAACCGGCAATTCTGGCCCTCGCCCGACCCGATCGCAGGAAAAACCTCCATACCCTGATTGACACTTATGGAAGTAACAAGGAATTGCAGTCTCTTGCCAACCTGGTCATTTTTGCAGGTATCCGGAAAAATATTCTCAGCATGCCCGATGCCGAAAAAGAAGTACTCACCGAAATGTTACTCCTGATGGACAAATACGATCTGTATGGAAAACTGGCCATCCCCAAAAAGCACGATATCGACAATGAGGTTAGCCTGATCTATCAATACTGCGCGGAGAAAAGAGGACTTTTTATCAATTTGTCTTTGCACGAGAACTTTGGATTGACAACCGTTGAAGCTGCTGCAAGCGGGCTTCCGGTGGTAGCTACCAAGAATGGGGGTCCCTCGGAAATTATACCTAAATGTAAAAATGGATATCTGGTGGATCCTCTGGACAAGCACGAGGTGAGCGAAGCCGTCAAAACGATACTTACCGATGAGGATAAATGGCGCCGATTTTCGAACCACGGAATCATCGCAGCCAAAAAATACTACAGCTGGACTACCCATACCAATATCTACATTGGATGGATTCAGGAAACTTTACAACCCAAACAACCATTCGAGCCCAAAGAACTGAGAATTCCTGAATACAGGACAAATCGGCTTCGGAAAAGCAAGCATCTGTTAATCACCGACATTGATGGTACTTTAATTGCATCTGAAAATTCATTTCCAGGTCTCGAGGAACTTAAAGAATTTCTCAACAACCGCCGCGATGATTTTTGCTTTGCAGTGGCCTCAGGCAGATCTTATCAATTGGTCAAGGACGTCATGTCCCGATTGGACATGGATGTCGATGCAGTGGTTTGCTCTGTTGGGGCGAGAATATACTATGGTCTCGAAGACGATTACCTCGATACCGACTGGATGGACTACCTCGATTTCAAATGGCATCCGGATCAGATACGGGAAAAATTATCAAACATCCATTGGTTGGTACCGCAGGAGGATGAAGCACAGGATATCTATAAGATTTCCTATTATTATGACCCCATGGATTTCGATGAAGAAATATTAAAAAACACCCTGGATCGTGATTTTTATCAGATTACCATGGTCAATTCCCATCAGCGATACCTCGATATTTTACCCGTCCATGCGTCCAAAGGAAATGCGATCAGATATTTATCCCAAAAATGGTCTTTTCCACTTTCTAATATCATTGCCTGCGGGGATTCGGGCAACGACATGGATATGTTTCGTAAACCAATCCGTGGCATCATTGTAGGTAACCGGTCCAAAGAACTTAAGTACCTCAAACCTGATGACCACCTGTACCTGGCCGAGAACAGAGCAGCAGAAGGAATTCTTGAAGGGTTGCGACATTATGGGTATATTCACGGTAAGCAGTAACGAATCAGCCAACCATTTGGAATAACCTAAGGAAACTTTATGTATACAGGAAGTGGCTTCAGAGATTGGGAAATCGGTGATATCGAAGTTTTTAAATTAGATGATACCTACCACCTTTTTCATCTTATTATCCCAAACCATGATTACATCGCCCATGCCGTATCCAAAGATGGGTATAACTGGCGAAGGGTGAAAAATGCATTGTTCGTGGGGCATCCGGGCGAATGGGATGATGATATGTTATGGACTATGGACGTTTCCGATTCAGAGGATGGATACGAAATGTTTTATACAGGACTCAGCCTTTCGGACAAAGGGGCTATTCAGAAGATTGGTAGAGCCCGGTCCCACAATCTATATGATTGGGAAAAGGAAAATAACTATACTCTTCCGCTCACCACAGATGGACCCCATTATGAAAGTTTAGAAAACAATCCACGGACCTGGCTGAGCTTCCGTGATCCATATAAATTCACCTACGACGGGAAGCATTACCTATTATTTTGTGGCCGAAGCAGTCATGGTCCCATTAGCAGACGCGGGTGCGTGGGTCTGGCTGAATTGGAAGGGGATGAATGGGTGCTCAAAAAACCTCTGTTATTCCCTTTTGCATATGACGATATAGAATGTCCCTGCATAGTACAGGTCAATGAAAGATTTTACCTGATCGGATCAATTCGGGAAGATATCAAGGTACGTTATTGGTATTCCGATGATTTTCTGGGTCCTTATAAGAGTTTCCATTCGGATGTTCTTATGCCGCAGGGCAATTATGCTGCAAGGATTCTGATGGATAAAGGCCATGTTCTTCTGTACAACTTTTATTACCTCAATCGGGAAATCAATTACAAACGGGTCCTCCCACCACCCAAGGAACTGGACATCGACCACAAAGGCAGACTATTTCTAAAGAGCTTTTATGGGTGGGATGAAAGTATAGTTTCTACGATTTCCCAATGCGATTTTGCCCAGGTAATCCCTACCTTCAGAAATGGTTTGGCTACGATGGAATTGTGGGAAGATAAATGGACTTTCCATTCAGAGTCGGGTTATGAAATTTTTTCATTTCAAAAGCCAGGAAAAAATATTATCTGGGAAGGGGTGCTTCATCTGGAAGGGTTGGGAAAATGCGGATTTGTGCTCAACATAGATGAGCAGGGGGATGGATATTTTATTTCGATGGATTTTGTCAACGGATATGTTCAGATCAGGAGATGGGGTTTCAACCCCGATGACTACCTGAACAATTTCAAATTCGACAATCTACAGACGGGTTTATTCCGACCTCCCGAAGATCGTCGGGTTCATTTTCGATTGATCAGTTATGGATATTATATCGAGCTGAGTATTGGAGAGCGTGTAGTCCTCACGCTGGTCGATTATCAATTTGAAGGGGATATGATCGGATTGTATTCTGCTTCGAGTGTGGTCTCTCTGACCGATAGCGAGATACATATCCTGGAAAAACCAGAAACGGAATACGCCGTAAAAGATTCGGATCAATGAGCATGGATAAGCTGACCGCGAGGCCAATCTCCGAATCGGATAACCGGCTGATAGGGGTGTTTGATGAAGGGCATCGTGGCCCTTTGATTATCATGATCGGTGGATTGCATGGCAATGAAAAAGCGGGGGTTACAGCCCTGGAATACCTGATCAAGATGCTGGAAGTGGAGCATATCACCAATGAAACGTTTCGGTTTGAGGGGCGATTGATCGCGATGAAGGGCAATATCCAGGCATTGAAAAAGCACAAGCGATACCTTGACCGCGATCTCAATAGGATGTTTCGCCAGGAATTACTCGAGGATCTCCTGACCCGGGACGTGAGGACCGGGGAAGAAAAGGAACTGATCGAAATCATCGATTTCATTAAGAATAGTATTGCGGATTATCATCCGGATAGGATCGTCGTCCTCGATTTACACACTACAACTGCTACTGGAGGTATATTCACTATTGTCAATGATTCCGTCGAAGCCCTGGGAATAGGAATGGAATTGGGTGCACCGGTCATCGAAGGATTTTTGGAGGGTATCAAAGGAACCATTCTCCATTACCTCAACGAGGACAACCTCCATCAGAACTGTACAGCCCTTTGCTTCGAAGCTGGCCAGCATGAAGATCCTTTGTCCATCAACCGATGCATTGCAGCAGCGGTTAATTTTCTCAGTGCGGTGGGCGCAGTGGATAAAATGCATATTGCTGAACGTCACCACCGTATATTGCACGACCATGCAGCGGGTTTACCGGTTCATTCAAGACTGATATATACTCACAAAATTCTGGATGGAGATCAGTTTCGAATGAAGCCGGGATATCGCAATTTCGATTCAATCACCGAGGGAGAATTATTGGCTCACGACATCAACGGTCCTGTTTATGCACCCTCCTCCGGCAAAATTTTGATGCCCCATTACCAGGAATTGGGAGAGGATGGGTTTTTTATCATAGTCCCTGTATCGGAAGCAGTAATTCCTTGAGTCAGCACTAAACACCAGGAAAATTAATCCTTAATAATTTCGGATATCTTCCCGGTCTCCTTATGCTTAAGGATGTATTTTTTTGCCCCGTAATGCGTCGTTTCTTCTTTGATCAGGTAGTGATCGCTATCGTATTCCCGGTGAGCCGAGATACGTTCGACTCCTTCTCTCCCACGCCATACTTTCAAATCAACGGGTTCCCAGCGTTTGGACTCCGCCGACTTATATGCTGCGTCCATAATAGCGTTGACCACGTATCCGTCATAAAAAGTTTCCGCCGGCTCTCGTCCTTCTTCAATGGCATTGAACATATCGGTGAACATAAAATTGTAGCCCAAATCGTGGAGTTCATCCCCTACCGGGAAGATCCACCCTTTATTGGTCTCCGCTTTTTCAGCCACGTAATCATAACCTTCGCCGGAAGTGAACATATCAAATCCGGTGCGTAAGAAATTATTGATCCAGATGGTGCCCTCGGAACCCATTACCTCGTCGCGCAAATCCAATCCCCCCCGGAAGGTCCAGCTCACCTCAAACTGACCAATCGCACCGTTTTCATATCTGACCAATCCAATAGCATGATCCTCCGCATCGATGGGTTTGACTTGAGTATCCGCCCAGCACATCACTTCCACCGGACGAATATCTTTTCCGATATATCCCCGACCAATTTCGATACAATGACATCCCAAATCCAAAATACACCCACCGCCGGCAAGCTCCCTGTCCCAAAACCACTCCGAATGCGGACCGGGATGTGCCTCCCGGCTTCGTGCCCATAAGATATTCCCCAATGCTCCTTTTTTGACGCTCTCCAGGGCTTTCAAATACTTGGGTGTGTAGACCAGATCTTCCAGATAACCCGCAAAAATACCGGATTTTTCCACCGCTTCCAGCATCCTGAATGCTTCCTCCGCATTTCGTCCCAAAGGCTTGGTGCAAAGGACAGCTTTCCCGGCTTCCACGCAAGCCATTACGGCTTCCTCATGCTGATGATTGGGAAGGGAAATAATGACAGTATCCACATCCTTGTGATTTACCGCTTCTCTCAGATCCGAGGTAAAATGAGGTACGTTGTAGTCCTCGGCAAATTTTCGTGCATTGGCCTCTGTCCGGGAATAAATACTAACAATCACGTCTCTGCTTCGCAATCCTACCAACGAATCCGCATAAAACCGGCCGATAAAGCCCGACCCCAGCATGGCAATTTTTCGCATTGATCTACTTTTTTATAATTTGACTTTCTACTTGTTTATCACGGAAAAATATAATGAAAAATATCAATACCACCAAGGCAAAAAATGCGGGTATTTGCCAAAAGGCCTCCCATCTTTCAAGAGAAAGCTGGGGTTGATCACCAAGATACATATTGAATATAAACCCAGCCACCTGCGTACCAACCAACATCCCCACACCATAGGTAGCCAGTACAATCAATCCCTGGGCCTGCCCCTTTATCTTTTTATCCGCTTTTTTATCGACATATATCTGTCCCGTTACGAAAAAGAAATCATAACAAATCCCATGCAAACCAATCCCCAATAGTATCATCCACGCCACCGAATCTACTGCTCCGTATGAAAACAGAAAATATCGAATGACCCAGGCCAACATCCCGATTGCCAGCATTTTTTTCACGCCCAACCTCACAAAAAATAAAGGCATAAGCAACATAAATATGAATTCAGACATCTGACCTATGGTCTGCGTAGCTGCGATGTTTGTAAAACCAGAGTTACCAAGAAAGACCTGGGTAAAATTGTAATAGGCGGCCAAAGGTACCGAGATCAAAATGGAACTGACCAGAAATATGCCGAAAGCAGGACTCCACAGCTTCTTCAAAGCATCCACCCCCACAATTTCCCGCCAGGTACTTTTTTCTCCTTTCGCCTGAGGGGGCGTCTTGGGTAGTGTAAAGCTGTATAAGCCCAAAAGGATACTTGAACCCGCGGCGAGGTACACCGGCACCGCTGTTTGTTCAGGAGCCATACCAGAAGACACAAAATAGCCCAAAACAAAACTAATGGTCAGCCCCGCAACAATCCACCCAACCGTCCCAAAAGTCCGAATCACAGGGAATTCCTTCTCCTGATCATTGATGTTGTGAAAACTGAGTGAATTGGCCAGGCTCATAGTGGGCATATAGCAGATGTTGTACAAGATCAATGCGCCGATAAATAACCATGGGGTATGGGCCAGCGAAGGGGTTATAAACAAAATCACCCCACCCAATAGATGTAAAAATCCAAGAATCTTTTCGGAATTGAAATACCGATCCGCAATCATCCCGACGATAAATGGTGCCAGAATCGCTGCGATGGCATTGCCAGTAAAAGGCCAGTGGGTCAGGTTTTCCATGCCGTGATGGGACATATACACGGCTATTGTGGTGTACCAGGCGCCCCATACAAAAAACTCCAGAAACATCAATACAGAGAGCCGGACTTTGATCAACTTACCCATAGATCTTCAATTCGTTTGTAGAAATGCCTCAAGATATTAGTTCTTGGCGATGTTGATTCATTTTTTACCCAAAAATTACGCACACTTTCTCTATTTACTTCACTTTCAATACTCCATCCCGACTAAGAAATTACTTTCAAGAATTCACCCTGTTCTGCTCTTAGACCTTCCATTGATCAATGCCCATTAACATGCATTTTACCTTAACTACATCAGATGGGAAATCGAAGACCCCAGGTTGTTTTATATTATCCTTAGTATATGATTCCTCAAGTCAAATCCCTATGCAAACAATAGCTCACGGAATAAGCTGACCGACCCACCGGGGATAAAACCTTTGGTATCGCCAATACCGTTTTTCTTGTGCACCCATCTCCAGATTGAACTGTCTCACGCCGGGTATACTCGATCCACCCAGGTCATAAACTTTATATCGGTCACGTGCCCACTGAAGTATATGCCACACCAGCATTTCTCTGGCATTTTTTTCCCCTTGGGAATGATTTCTGGCTACGACCCATCCATATAATACATCTCCATATCCGATTAACCATTGAACAGCCAGAAGATATCCCTGCGGATGTCGTATACCCAAAATCCAGGAATCATAATTGTGCTTTATTTGATCTCGGATGCGTTTTAATTGGCGGAACTCAAAGTGAACGAAGCCGGAATCGTGAAAGAATTGCAGCAACAATTCCTCTGCATCCGACAAATCCTCCAGGAGGCAAAATTCTAAATGTTCTTTTTTGATCATACGCTTCCTTTTTGATCGGGAAACGGCACTAAAATCATATGGATAAGAGGTGAGGTCGAAATACTGGTAAAATCTTTCCTGTGATTTCCAGCGTTCATTTATCATTGCCTCATGATCCATTCTTCCTGTCCGGTCGTCGATCTCACATACAGAAAACCACCTGCGAATCTCAGGATTGAACTGGTGTAAAGTATTGCGTATCATTTCAAGCGGTGCATTGTCAGGACAAAATACCGGTCTTCCGAATTTGGTCAACCCATATCGCACCGAAGTCCTGTAAGGCCACATCCATAAAACATCACCTGTGGAAGATATTCCGATCCTTGCATTCCAGTCCCGGTTGAAAATATCCAGCCATTCCGGTTGCAGGTACAATCCAGCCTCAGAAGGCAACCATTCCCGATACAGCTTATGATCAGTTACGATTCTCATGATTTCCTATGATGTGACACCTCAGTATAAATCGCAGCCCATTGATCCAGTATTTCTTTCTTCCCAAATCGACTTTGGACGCTGGCATGAAGGTTCTCCGGGTCGTATTGCTCCAATTGTTCTGCCGTTTCGATCATGGTCCGTGCCAGAGACAATGATGACATCGGTTTCCCTTTCGATGTTTTCACGATCCGCCCAAGACCCTCCCGTACAATGAATTGCGCTCCCGATGTCGGGGAGGCAATTACCGGTCTGCCACAAGACAAAGCTTCAATCATCGTATAACCGAGACTTTCTTCACGGGAAGCAGACACCAAAATATGTGCACCATGTAAAAGGGCTGGTATTGCGTTGTATGACACTGGTTCATGCAATTCTACCATCCCCTGCAACTTATATTGCATTGTTAAATTATTTAAATCATCTAGATCTCTTTCCTCACAGACTATGGTCAATTTTGATAAAGGTAAATGGTCCTGCACCTGTTTCATGGCCCTGATCAGAACATCCATTCCTTTGGTTCTGGCAGGCGATCCGATGGAAATAAAACGAATCGGAACCGCAGGAAAAGGCCTGGCAGGAAATTGATCACCATCCACGTACAACGAGAGCAGATTCACAGGAATACCGAAACGTTTCTCCAACGCATTTGCCATTCCCGGACTGATACCACATACCCATTTCGCCATTTCCACCCCCACCCTGGCCTTTCGAACAAGGCGTGGAGCGACATCCCCAGAGATCATTGAACCAAGTACTTCTGTGTATACGAAGGGAATACGATGCTTGCTGTAAATAGCATTTGCTGCAATGACACCGAGCAAGGAAAATCCGTGAATCACGGAAGGCTGTCCATATCTTCGAACATAATCCTCAAAAGCACTAATATAGTGATGCTCCCATAGCTTCCATCCCACCCCGGCTTTGGGAAGTCCCCATGACTTTACACCCAGATACCGATAACTGACTTCGGAGTTTTCAAAAATTTGACGCGATCGAAGCCCGGGATTAAATTCTCCGTACAGCAACCCTACATCAACAAAGCCCATGCTTACCAGATCAGCGGCCCAGCGGTGGTAACTTTTGGAAAAGAGGTGGTTGAAATCAATATCAAACCAGGGAGGTATGATCAATACATGTGGTCGGGCCATAGTGCATTTTTGATTATTAAATATAGGAAACATTTGAGAGTCCTAACGGGATCTGGGTGCTAGTG
>CAYRRD010000032.1:0-38917 GCA_964426625.1 uncultured Saprospiraceae bacterium
GGTTAGATTTTAAGATCCCACTATCCCCGTGTTTCAACAATATATGTATATTAGCATCTTTCCAAATTCAGCCATACCAATTATGACTTTTATTGACTACGCCATCCTTGTTGTATATTTTATCGGTATCGTTACCTATGGGCTCTGGGTGTCCCGAAGAGTCAAAAGTAGCGATGATTATTTCAGAGGCAACCGGAAATTCAAATGGTGGGTTATGATGGGACAGGCTTTTAGTACCGGGACCCACGCTGAAATGCCGGTAGCACAAACCGGTGTGACATATCAACTGGGGTTTGCAACGATCTGGTACCAGTGGAAAAATATGCTGATCACCCCTTTCTATTGGTTGATTGCCCCATTCTACCGAAGAAGTAATCGTACAACCGTGGGGGATATCATTGAAGATCGATATGGGAAAAAAATTGGTTTGGTATACAGCATATTTGCTATGGTATTTTTTGTTTTTATCATGGGCGCAATGCTTCAGGGAGCCGCAAAAGTGATTACAATAATGAGCGGAGGTATGATTTCTGCCAATGGCGTTGTCCTGGCAATGACAGTGGCATTTATCATATACAGTTTTGCAGGCGGCCTGATGGCTTCTGCGTATACCGATGTATTTCAGGGGGTTTTGATCATCGTTTTGTCGATGATGTTGATTCCGCTTGGATTGGGAGAAGTGGGTGGTTTTACCGGCATGAGGGAGGTATTACCTGAAAACTTTTTTGACCTGATGAATGAAGCAAGTGGGATAGATGGATTTACACTGGCGATGCTGGCAGTAAATGGGATGGTAGGAATCACAGCCCAACCCCACATGGTGGCTATGTGCGGCACGGGTAACACAGAGCGGGCCGGGAGAATAGGACAAACATTTGGTTCCCTCGTTAAGCGCCTGGTTACCATAGGATGGGCTCTTACCGGACTGATTGTAGCGGCCATGGTCATTGGGATGGGGATTACCCTGGAAGACCCGGAGCATGCCTTTGGTTTTGCTGCACGTGAATTACTTGGACCCGGACTTATCGGCCTGATGTTATCTGCGATTGTTGCCGCTAACATGTCTTCTTTGTCTACCTTTATGGTCAACAATGGTGCTTTGTTTACCCAAAATATATACAAAGAGTACTTTAATTCTCAGGCATCGGATAAAAAATTACTCTCGATGGGTAGGTATTCCGGTCTGGGGTTGTCCCTGGTTGCCGTGATATTTGCACTGAGCATCGATAATGTATTGCATGCCTTTTTATTTACTGAAACCATTGCTGCATTCGTGGGAATCATATTCCTGGGGGGTGTAATGTGGAAAAGGGCAAATCGTTATGGAGCCGCTGCGGCGATATTGGTTTCCCTCGTCAGTTATTATTGGATCAATTTTTCGGACACAGGGGAACTGATGTTGGTGTATAAATGGAAACCAGAGCCTTTTGGATGGGCTATGTTACTTGGGTTTGGGGCATTCTTCATCGTAAGCCTGATGACCCGACCTGAAGACCCGGCCCGTATAGAAAAGTTTTTTGACGAAATGCGTCGAAAGTCCGATGCGATAGAATTTGGACCGGATGGCAAATTACCTCTTGCTTCTGAAACCGGTGATGATTTATTGTTGCTTGATATACCAGGTTGGTTGAAAAAAGAACGTTGGACCAATTTCTTCCGCAGGTACCGCGAAGATCTGGTAGGTTTTGTCCTGAGCTGGATTTTCATAGGATTGATTATCTTTCTGGCGTGGGGGATCATGCAAATTCCCTAAATTTGTGATTCCGAATCAATAACGGGAATCATAATGCTATGAGAAGAATTTCGAAGAAAATTTTGGGCGACGTTACGGCGTTCGACCGGTTGGGATATGTGCTTTTGGGAATAGTGTTAACCACAGCCTTGATCATAGGATGGGTGGATGAGGAAATGTTTAATCTTCGTTTTGCCAATGAGGACGGTATCGTGGAGAATCTCACCACTTTGGCATTATTTGGTGTGGCTATTGTATGTGCCAACCGATGGGTTCGTCAGTTTAAGAAACGGGATTGGATGTGGCTGACTGGTACGGGCATCTTTGCTGTCTTGTTTTTCTTTGCTGCAGGGGAGGAAATTTCCTGGGGCCAGCGCATTTTTGGCTGGGAAACAGGAGAATACTTTATGGAACGCAACGCCCAGAATGAAACCAATCTCCACAACCTGGTAGTAGGGGATACAAAAATCAATAAATTGATTTTTAGCCAGTTGCTCAGTATCGTCATGGTGATTTATCTGCTGGTGATCCCCCTTATTTATCGACGTGTAAGGTGGGTTAAAAACTTGATGGATCGGTTTGCTGTTCCGGTGATTTATGGGCATCATGCACTTGTTTTTATATTGCTAACGCTCACTATCGTAGCCATACCTGCTGAACGCAAATGGGAGGTTTATGAATTGGGCTTTGGTATGATTTTCTTTTTGATTTTTCTCAATCCATATAACAAGAGTATTTTTGATTGATCCCATGGATCTGTAGCCAATAGAAATAATCGTCCTCGCTTTTGAAAGAACCATTTATCTTCTATTTTTACAAGACACTTTCACATTCCTGCAAATTTCATAATATGAAAGATTTTTTATTTCTGGTGTTTGCTGTGATACCACTCATCGTTTTCACCGGTTGTTCTTCTTCCCAAACCAAAGACAATATGATTACACATACCGTTTATTTCAAACTGATCCATGAGAAAGGATCCGATGCTGAAAAGCAATTTATTGAGCAGGCACTCGCTCTCGGCAATATATCAACTGTTCACAATCTGCGCTGTGTTCGGGAGGTAAGTCCCAAAAACAATTTTGACTTTGGATTGATTATGCAATTCGAAGATCAAGCAGGCTATGATACCTACAATAATCATCCGGATCATGTTTCATTTGTGGAAAATGTCTGGAAAAAGGAAGTGGCCGAATTCATGGAAATAGATTATGTGGACAGTGGATATTGAGAGCTGATCTGAAGGTTTGGTTCTCTTTCATATTCTACCAGGTCTACGCACCCAAATTCGATGTCTTCCGGGGCGTATCCTCCTTCCGTAGTATATTATTCAGGCGTCCAGAGCGTGGCATTTTTTTTCTGTACAAAAGCCGTGTTTAATCCAGGTATAGGGTAACCTATTTAAAGCATAATATTTTTCAAAAATTCAATTTCTTGCAAGTCATATCAATGCCAGTTTATGGATTCAGATAAACATCAATTTCGAGTTCCCTATAATGAGATGGTTGAGATACTGGAGGGAATCTTGCTCAAGTTGGGATTTGAGGAGAAGGACGCTCGCCTTATAGCGGAGACTCATACCCAATCGAGTTGTGATGGAGTGGAATCCCATGGGTTGAACCGGTTCCCTCGGTTTGTAGAATATGTCCGCGCGGGTTATGTGCGTATCGGAGGTCAAATGAAGTTACTGACCAATTGGGGAGCTTTGGAGCGGTGGGATGGACAGCAACGTGCGGGAATTCTCAATGCACATCAGGCAATGGAAAGAGCTATTACCCTTGCCAAAATCCATGGACTGGGCGCAGTGGCATTATCCAATACAAACCACTGGATGCGGGGAGGTACTTATGGTTGGAAGGCTGCAGAACAGCAATGCATGGCAATCTGTATGACCAATACGATACCGAATATGGCTCCCTGGGGAGGCGAGCAGAAGATCATTGGCAACAACCCAATAATCTTTGCAGTACCCAGCACCGAAGGCCATATCGTACTGGATATGGCAACCTCTCAATATTCTTATGGCAAAATGGAAGACGCAGTTCGTAAAGGGGACTCCTTGCCCTATTATGGAGGGTGGGACGAATCCGGTGTACTTACACGGGATCCGGAAGCAATCCTGAAAAGTGGACGAGTGTTGCCCGCTGGCATGTGGAAGGGATCCGGGCTCACCATATTAATCGATCTGATGGTGTCTCTATTATCTGGAGGAGAATCCTCACACGAGATAGGTCAGAGGCAGTATGAAACTAATTTGTCACAATTATTTTTGTGCATCGATGCAGCCCCCGCTCAGTCCGAATCCCGGTATCAGGATGAAATAAATGCCATCATCCATAGTCTTCAATTGTCCTTGCATGATAAGGAAAAGGTGTTTTACCCCGGAGAACGTACTTTAGCACGTCGGAAAATAAATATGGAGCTTGGAATACCTGCTGATCCGGAAATATGGAATGAAATCCTGGCACTCAGGGGCTAACCACTCATTTTCCATCCAATATGAATGTGCTGACCGGGGTAGATTTCTATTTCATTTTACGGGAAGTTTTGCGAAGCATTTTAGACGCCCATGACTCGAGGTTGGCAGTCTCTTGATCCGTTAGTTTCATAGCTGGGTTCCGCTCCACCATTCCTTTGGGAGGCATGGTACCTTCGTGGATAACTTTTTGAATGGCTGCATATTTTACCAGTTGTTCCGACATACTCAAATTTTGAAGCTCATCCCACTGCAGGGCATCCTTGGCCTTTTGAGAACGGCCCTCCGGGCTGTGGCAGCCATAGCATTTGTCCTGGATTGTTGATTCCAGTTTTTTTGGAAATTTTGCGGTCATGCCCGGATTGGGATTGACATATCCAGGCAGAATCAATACAGTCATAATTAGGAATGCTGCGCATCCAAGTAGTTTGTTCATAGTAGGGTAAGGTTTGGTTAAGATATTAAGCTCCTAATCTAGCGAATTCGAATTGAAGTTTAATACATGGGTATGTAAAAAATTTATAATACTTTGAAGTAGTGCTCTAATTCATAAGCAAATTATACTCATGACGTGATTGTTTTTTGTCGTACCTAAGGGACAAAACGGCGTATAGTTACGACGAAAAAGGAGCCGTCATAAGTTTGAAGTACTTATGAAAACGAGCGTTAGGATCTAAGGTGTAATCACATCAAACTCTGCGACACGAAGAATTTCAGCATCCCCGATGGTTGAAGTGGCCTGTAGTACAACAAACCGGGCATCCACAGGAGAAAACCTGACTTCCTGACGAATCGGGTTGTTTTGAATATTCGAAAACTCACCACGGGCAACTTCCATCCATTTCTTCCCATCCATGCTTACTTGAAAACTATATTCGCGGATCATCCCGGTGGCATACCTGCTCTGATCCGGAGTATAAGCAAACCCCACCAACGAATGGATATTGCCCAGATCTATTTCTATCCGATTCTCATTTTCAATGACCGAAAATGTGCCTTTATTACCATCGATCATCTTACGATCACCTATCCTTACAGTCCAGTTTTTAGGTGGAATGTCCATAGTTTGTTCGGAAACGGGACTCCAGATGCCAGTAAATTCGTCCAGCACTGTGGCCCGCACCGTAGCTTTTTTATCGAGAAGGAATGGACCCTCGTATCGCATGGAGGTGAGATCCGGACTATCTCCAGTTATGGTATAAAAAATGACTGCATTTTTATCCCCGGCGGCTATACTCACTATATTTTGGTCGTTTCTCATGATGGTGGGTGGGGTAAGTACTTTGGGTGCTCTGTAGATTTCAATGGAAGAAATGAGGGGGGCAGCCAGGGCTGAATCAATCACGACCCGGATTTTGTCTGAGGTGACATCGTCAAATCTAAATATACGCTTTCTTCCAATGGTGGTGCCCTCGGCAATCTTTTCCCAAGCTCCGTTTATAGTTGGTATTTCCACCTGAAAGGACTCTACCCGTTGTCCCAGTGAGACATATTCACTGATGAGCAAACGATTGAATGTATGAGATTCCCGGAGGTCCAACGTCAATGTTCCCGAGCGGGTGAACTCCTCGGTAGCCCAATAGGTTTCAGGATCACCGTCGGTTATGTTGTTGGGATTGAAATTACCCCCTGATTTCCGGAACGAAGAAGCATTCACGTTTACCCCCGCAGCCAGGTTGGTCTCAAAGTCTTTTTTCAGTTGCTCAGCCAGAGCGATCATTTGTGCCGAATCAGTGGGATGAACCCGACCGGACCTATCGATGGGGATGTTCAGTAAAAAGGAAGCATTCCGTCCCACGGAATGGTAGTATATATCCAGAAGCTGTGGGAGTGTTTTTACTTTGGAATCCTCATAGGTGTGGTAATACCAACCGGGTCGGATCGATACATCCACTTCTGCCGGAACCCAGTGACTACCGTTCTTGTGACCAAACTGGAGTTCTGTGTAATGAGGCCATCCTGGCCATACCAGATCCCGATTGAGCGTAGACCAGTTCGTCTCCCCTGCAAAACCACTTTCATTGCCTACCCACCGAACGTCGGGACCTGCGTCGCTGAAAATGACAGCTTGGGGTTGGAGTTCACGCACATGATTCCAGATTTTGGGCCAGTTGTAATAAGTCTGGCGATCGACCTTTCGATCCTCATTAGCACCTCCATAGTAGCCGGTTCCACCGTTGGCTCCGTCAAACCAAACTTCGAATATTTCACCGTAATTGGTGAGCACTTCCTCCAGTTGGAGGTGGAGGTATTCCAGGTATTTGTCGGTACCGTAATCGGCATGGTTTCTATCCCAGGGAGAATAATAAATGCCCATTTTGAGCCCATAAGCATCACAAGCTTCGCGTAGTTCCTGAAGGACGTCTCCATTGCCATTTTTCCAGGGACTGGATTTGACCGAATGCTCTGTATACTGGGAAGGCCATAATACAAAGCCATCGTGGTGCTTGGCGGTGATAATAATTCCTTTCATTCCCGCTTTTTTAGCCAGACGGGCCCATTGCATACAGTCAAGGTCGGATGGATTGAATAATGCTGGATCCTCGCCTCCCGTACCCCACTCCATATCGGTAAATGTATTCATATTGAAATGGACAAACATATAGTACTCCAATTCAGCCCAGGCCAACTGGCGGGGACTGGGAATGGCGCCATGGGGGCTGGGTTTTTGGCTTTGAATTTCAGGTATTAGAATGATCAAAAATAATAGGGAGTACAGGTAACATTTCATAACATCGTATTTCAAGAAAGATATATTCAGAAGAAGTATCAACAATAAAGATAAAGGAAAACATTATCCTTCCCTACTCGGGATTCATTTTCCGTGGGGGATATATCCATCAATACCACACAGAAGCGGGACTTCCCGGAAACCTTTTTTCTTGCCAATTACAATTGAATAAAATTGGGAAATACTGTGACCAGAGAATTTCTGGCAGAGGGGAAATATACGAGCTATGGTGTGGTTGATCTGCGACAGGATTTAGGAGGGGGAGATCAACGACTTCGACCTGTTAGTGGACATAGGAGGCGCCCATTCATAGGAGAATAAATCCAAGCGGAGTGGTGGAGTTTAATCAAAATTAGCACAAACCTTCTGTTAATTCAAAACATTGGGAAATACCAAATCAAAAGACGGGATATTCACGTAAAATTTCTGATCCGTATGTAAATCTATCATTTGATAGCGGCCATCCATCCGACCAATTTCAGTGGTAATGGGGCACCAAGAAGAATAGCTGTGGTATTCTCCGGGATCGATGACGGGTTGTTTGCCGATCACCCCTTCTCCGATAATTTCGCGTTTCACACCAAAAGCATCGAATATGCGCCAGTGCCGGGCCATCAACTGAACGGGATGTTCTGTCAGGTTTTCGATAAGTATCTCATATACATGAACAAACTTTTGTTGTAACGGATCCGAGTGTTCCTTACTAAAAAAGGTTCTTACACTAATCCGAATTCCATTGGTTGTAGTTGTCTGCATCCTTCATTCTTTATTTACGCCCAGGAACTCTGATATCAGGAGTTCGGCATTGGCAAGGGTTTCTTCCAATACATCATTAACAAGGATTTTGTCAAAACAGTTTTCATAGGATAATTCATTTCGCATCTTATCAATCCTGGACTGGAGGTCTTCCTGGCTTTCCGTTTTTCGCTCTTTGAGTCGTTTGATCAAAACTTTCTCATCGGGTGGTTTGATGAAAATCGTCAGACACGCAGCATCCAGATTTTTCTTGATTTTCAGCGCTCCCTGTACATCGATATCAAAAACGATCACCTTGTTTTCTTCCCATAGACGTTCCAACTCGGATCGAAGTGTCCCGTAAAAACGGTTTTTATAAACTTCCTCATATTCCACGAAATCTCCAGTATCCACTTTCTTGTGAAATTCTTCCGAGGTAAGAAAATAATAATCTCGCCCGTCAATTTCTCCGGATCTTCGGGGGCGATTGGTGGCTGATATCGAAAAACCCAATTTGTCCGGCCACTTCTTCAGCAGATGTCTCACCACGGTGGTTTTTCCTGCGCCCGACGGTGCAGTGATTATGATGCATTTCTTTGGAGAGAGGTGGATCATAATACGTTAGCGAGTTGTTCCTTGATTTTGTCCAGTTCATTTTTCATTTCGACCACCCATCGCTGGATTTCAGCATGGTTGGCTTTGGAACCCAGCGTGTTAATTTCACGACCCATTTCCTGGGTGATAAAGCTCAACTTTTTGCCTTTTATGATATCACAGTTTTGGAGTTCTGAAAGGAAGTACTCACAATGTTGCTTCAGTCGAACCATTTCTTCGTGAATATCCATTTTATCAAGGTAATAAATTAACTCCTGTTCAAAGCGACCGTTATCCATTTTTTCGGGGGGTATATGCTGTTCGAGGGCTTGTTGCAACCTTTCCTTGACGATGACCATACGTTCTTTCTCTGCACCTGCTATTTTTTCCTGACGGTATATAATTTCCCGAATACTATCAATAAGCGCCTGAGCGAGTGCATGGCCTTCGGTTTTACGGTGTTGCATCAAGGCATCCAAAGCCTCTTCCACGGCTTCAAGAATGGTCGATTCCATTTGCTGATCGACTTTGAACTCCATCAATTTGACCACTCCCGGCAGTTGGATAATCGAGGCCAGGATGTTTTTGGGCTCGAAGTTGAGCTCATCAGCCAACCTATGAATTTGATAATAGTAATTGGCAAACACACGTTCATCGATTTCGCTGATATTGGAATCCAGATTCTGACCTTCCATCGTTAATTGGATTTCCACTTTACCGCGTAGCAATTTTTCGAGGGTGATCTGCCGGATGTCCATTTCGAGCATGGAAAGTTCCGCCGGGGCTTTAATCCGAATATCCGAAAATTTGCTATTCAGGGATTTTACCTCCACATTGATCTTGTATGGGTCATAAGTCCTGCTGGCATAGCCAAATCCTGTCATCGAATACATAGACTTCCAATTTTGGCGCTAAATAAAACCAAATTAACTGAAATAACCTTATAGCAGGTCAGTAATTAGGAAAATTCTGTCTAATTTCCTGATTTTAATAGGATTGCGCAAAATAATTTTTAAAAAGGCGGCTGGAATATTTCCCCGTGCCGAATAAAATTACGTAATTTGCCGTCCATTTTGAAACGTAAAAAATCAAACAAACCATTTATTCATGAGGAAAGCCGAACTTGTATCGATCATTTCAGAAAAGACTGGAGTCCCAAAAGTTGATGTATTGGTGACTCTGGAGAATTTTTTCACAGAAGTGAAGGAAACATTAGCAAACGGAGAAAATGTCTATATCCGAGGTTTTGGTTCTTTTGTAGTCAAGAAACGAGCCGAAAAAATTGGTCGACACATCAAAAAGAATAAAGCTATTGTCATCCCCGAACATTATATTCCCGCCTTCAAACCCGCCAAAATTTTTGTAGATACAGTTAAAGACCAGGTTACAGACGAACAGGTCGCTAAGCATGAAGAATAAGAAACAAATTTGGTTGGTTGTTGCCGGATTTTTATTGATCCAGATTTTCTACTTTGGTTTTGATACCGTTCAGTTGGACCGTGATCAAACCATTGGAGCCGATGGAGAAGTGGTAAACGAACACGCCTGGGATGATCACCTTGACGAGGTGCTGGAGGCGCTCAATGCGGAAGATCGGCAAATGGTAAAGGAGTGGATGGATAAGGCAGACGACCAGCAAATTATAGCGTTAAAACAACTTGCTTCTTTTTGGGTTACACGTAGTGAATGGGAGATTGGAGGTCATTACCTGGAGACGATTGCCCGTTTGACGACAGCCAGTGAGGACTGGATGTCTGCTGCGCGTACATACGCTACAGGGGCCCAACAAGCTGAGGACGAATTGCATCGAACCATTTTGCGCGAAAAAGCGCTTTCATCATATGATGCGGTTGTACTTCAGGATAACGATTCTTTCGAAGCAGAGTTGGAAAAGGCGTTGTTTCTGATCAAATCCCCCGATCCGGACAATCCCATGACAGGGGTTCTTGCCCTGGTTGAAATGAGCAATAAGTATCCGGATCAGCCGGAAGTTTTTGTCCATTTAGGGAAATTCTCTATTCAAACAGGTCAGTGGGATAAGGCCCGGGAAAGGCTGGAAAGAGCACTGGAGCTCAACCCTGATCATCGTGAGACAATTTGTTTGCTGGCGACGGTGTATAGCGAAACAGGTGATTCAGCAAAAAGCGAGGAATACAGCCGTCGCTGTGAAAGTATTTAGATTATAAACTTAAAATTTGAATGATATATGCCAAGTGGTAAGAAAAGAAAGAGACATAAGATCTCGACACATAAGCGGAAAAAGCGTTTGCGCAAAAACAGACATAAGAAGAAGAAATAAGTTTCGATAATCGATTTAAGAATAGGTAAGGTTTTGAATGAAAGGTATTTTCTATACGCCAAGTTCAATTTTTTGGATGTCAGTTAAAATATTTTGATTGACGCTATATCAAAACCAAGCCTTTGTGAGCCATAACAAAGCGATACCGAATACAAGGATTCAATTTGCCTTGTTGATTTTTTGGAAACATTTTTCCGCCATGCAGGTGAGCATGTAAGAGGACATAGGAGAACAAAATCCCCGGAATCTCACAATGTAGCCGGTGAAAAGCGCCGGGCATCATACAGTAAGTTGAGGGTTATATTCGGTCGTCGTTAACCTTTCGTATCAAAGTCTTGCCATTGTAAATATATAACAGTGGAAAAAGAATTGATCATTAATTCTGATAGTAAAAAGGTCGACGTTGCTATTCTTGAAGACAAAAAATTAGTAGAATACCACCAGCAGGATTCGGATTCGAAAATTGTGGTGGGAGATATTTATCTCGGCAGGGTTAAAAAACTGGTTCCGGGGCTCAATGCTGCTTTCCTGGATATTGGATATAGCAAAGATGCCTTTTTGCATTATTCGGATCTCGGACCCAAATTACCCTCGGTGAAAAAATTCACCAACAAAAGTATTGCAGGCCAGAACAATACCTGGCGACTTAAAGATTACGATCTTCGCGAAGAGATTATAAAAACGGGCAAGATCGATGAGGTGTTGAAAAAGAAGAGTTTGCTGTTGGTACAGATTCTCAAAGAACCTATTTCAACCAAAGGACCCAGGCTGACGTGTGAAATTACCATTCCCGGCCGGCTACTGGTATTGGTACCTTTCAGCAATATTGTGACCATCTCCAAGAAAGTCAGCAATCCCGAAGAGCGAAAAAGACTGAAGGTTTTGATTGAAAGTATCAAACCTGCCAATTTTGGTGTCATTCTGCGCACGGCTGCAGAAGGAAAGAAAGCAGCGGATCTTCATGAGGAGATGAACGAGCTCCTCGAAAACTGGAAGCAGATGTACACCAGAATGGTGCAGACCAAAAAGGTCGGCAAGTTGTTGAGTGAACTCGATATGACCGAAAGTCTGATCCGTGATATACTGACCGATGATTTTACCCGAATTGCAGTGAATGATAAGGAGCTGTATGGGAATATCAAAAAGTTCCTGGAACACAATATACCGGAGAAAACCAAGATTGTTCAGTATTACAATGGCCGCCAGGCTATCTTTGATACTTTTGGAATTACCAAACAGATTAAAGCCTCGTTTGGCAAAACCTCCACCATGAACAGCGGTGCTTACCTGGTTATTGAACACACCGAGGCGATGCATGTCATCGATGTGAATAGCGGACCCAAGGTTTCGACTCAGAATCAGCAGGATGCCGTCCTCAAGGTAAACCTTGAAGCTGCCCAGGAGATTGCCAGACAGTTGAGATTGCGGGATATTGGCGGATTGATTATCATCGACTTCATCGATATGCGCAAGTACGAACACCGGAAAATCCTTTTTCAAAAAATGCGGGAATTCATGCAAAGCGATCACGCCCAGCATACCATTCTTCCCCTGAGCAAGTTTGGACTAATGCAGATTACCCGGCAAAGGGTGCGACCTGAAGTGAAAATTGCTACAGCCGAAGTATGCCCATCGTGTAATGGAACAGGGAAGATCAATTCCACTATTCTGACCATCGATGAACTCGAACGTGACCTCGAGTATATGATCAACCTGAGACCCAATTCCCGGTTTGAGATTAAGATACATCCGTTTTTATACGCATATCTGAAAAAAGGATTCCCAAGCAAACAGATGAATTGGTTCATGAAATATAAAAAGTGGATCAAAATTCATCCCGATCAGAATATGCCCATAAACCTGTACAAATTCTATGATTCCGAAGGAGAGGAAATTATTCTCGATCAAAGTGAATGAAAAAGGTTCTGATTTGTCCGCTGAACTGGGGATTGGGTCATGCTACCCGGTGTATTCCCATCGCCAGAGAATTTCAGCAACAAGGATATGAAGTTGATTTTGCAAGTGATGGCGGGCCATTAGAATTTCTCCGCATGGAATTTCCGATGGCCCGGTTTCACCAACTCCCAGGCTATGGGGTAACGTATCCTACCACCAACTTTATTTTCAATATCGGAAGAAGGATGATTCGTCTGCTTCAGGTGGTGAGAGATGAACACAGGATAATCCAAAAAATCGCATCGGATGAAGCCTACGATATCGTAGTGAGTGATAACCGTTATGGCTGCTACAGTACAATTTCTTACAATATTTTCATTACCCACCAGGTCAATATTATGACACCGGGTAATGTCCTTGATCCTGCGGTAAATGCAATCAACCATCGATTTATTCGGAAATACGACGTATGTTGGATCCCCGATTTTGAGGTTCCACCGGGATTGAGTGGTGACCTGGGTCATGATCACCCACTGACTCATGCCGTGTATATAGGACCTGTATCGAGATTGGTTCCGTCTGACACCTCTATCAAATATAAATTGACGGCAGTCCTTTCCGGCCCCGAACCCCAACGATCGAAACTTGAAAACGAAATCAGGGATCAATTTGCGGGGCTTCCCTATCCTACCGCTTTGGTAGGAGGGGTGGTTTTGAGTCATGAAAAAAAGCTTTCTACAGGGGATATGGATTATTTTCCTTTTCTTACTTCTCAGGAGCTGAACAAAGTCATGGCACAGTCAGAGATCATTGTCTGCCGGGGTGGATATACCACCATAATGGATTTGCTTGCATTGGGTAAAAAGGCCATCTGTATACCTACACCGGGTCAGCCCGAACAGGAATATCTGACTCAAATTTATGATGATCGAGGTTGTTTTTTGCGGCAAGAGCAAGGGAATATTGACCTGAATAAAGCATTGAAAGAAATCGAAGGATATTCCGGTTTTCAGGGCAATATTCAATCAGGACTCCTCACCAGGGCAGTTGCTATGATTTCCCAAAGACAAGGATAAGTAGGTAGACGCCAAGGAGTAGAAGAACCCGGAAATTTTTATCTGGTATTAAACTGATTCATGGTTTTATCTGCTCCGACAAGGACATAACTTTTGATCATTTCCACGCCCCGTTCAATCAAGGAAGGCAAAGCCGTCCGTTCCTCCGAAGTCCACTCACCCAATACATAATTCACTTGTTGGCCAGAATGAAAATCGCTTCCAATCCCAATTCTTATCCGGGGATAATCCTGACGACCCATCTGTGCTTCGATATCTTTCAATCCATTGTGTCCTCCTGAGCTCCCTTTTTTACGCATTCTCGTTTTCCCAAACTCAAGATTCACATCATCGACCACGACCAGGACCTGCTCAGGGCTTTCCAATTTCAATTTTCGACCCCAATAGGATACTGCCTTTCCACTCAGGTTCATGTAAGTAGATGGTTTCAATACAGTAATATGGCGTCCTTTTATTTTTACCTCTGCCACCCATCCATATCGCTCGTCTGCCCAGGTCCCTTCCAACTTCTCGACAAGTTGGTCGACGACATGAAATCCGATGTTGTGCCTGGTATTTTCGTATTTTGGGCCGGGGTTTCCAAGGCCGACAACTAAAAATTTTTTATAGCTCATATTGATGAATATAATATGTTTTATCAATTGACAGTGATGAGGTAATTGGAGGCAACGGGGAGTATGACCAGATTAACCCCATCAGGGAGTTGATTGCGTCTTCAAATAAGTTGCGAAATTACCCACTATTGTAATCATTAACTCCTTATTTTTGTTATACTTCAGACAATATTTCATAACATCAGGACGGTGGTAGATCCAGTCCGGCAGGATAAAGTTTACTTTATATGTTTTACAAAAGCATCTTTCAGGGAAAGATCGAATTTGATAATCCCAGAAGTTATTCGAAGGGACTCAAGATGTTTCGACATCGGGTGGATAATTACCACAAGTCCATCGAATTGATTTTTGAGGAAGAACAATTGTTCAACGAGGAATCCATGACGATAGAGATTCCTCGTACCGTGATTAATGTGACCGAGAAGGCATGGAAAACGACCGTGAGTTTGTTGACCTATACTGCCCAGTTTGCCATATCAGGAAATATCGGAGCGTGGATGATCGAAGATGGTAAATTGATGCATTTCGCATGGATTGAACCCCAAAGCGACAAAATGGTGGTCAAAAATTATCTGGAGGGTAAAAAGCTGAGCAAGGTGGAAGGCAGGGAGAAAGAAGCCATGGATCTCCTGACCACAGCCATTGAGGGCTACGACAAACATTCTCAGGCCTATGAACGCAGAGGTTACCTGAATTATATCCTCCAAAATTACCACGATGCTGAAAGAGATTTTACGAAAGCTATCCAATGGGACGATTCCAACGCAGCAGCCTATCTCGGGAGAGGGCGACTGAAAATGAAACGACAGGATTATAATAATGCCTTGAAGGATTTGGAAATGGGCATAAAGTTCTCTCTTGCGCTTCAGGATATTCACTGGCATGCCCGAAGGTTGAAGGCGGATTGCCTCATGCACCTGGAAGATTATAAAAAAGCCGAATTTGAGTTGCGGTTTTTCAATAAAAGGGAATTTGATCGTTCGAGCAGGAACCGACGGCATCTGAAGGCATCGTTGTATAAGCATGCTATGGCATTGAGAAAGCTTGGAGATGAAAAGGGGGCTCTGGAATCCTTAACCAATGCTTTGAAAGTGATCGAGGAAGATCAGAAATATGTAACTGACGGAGACATTTATGTGGAATTGGCACTGGTGAAGCGTTCATTGGGCAAAAATGGTTATCTGGCTGATTTGAAAAAAGCGGTAAGTCTGGGGAATACCCGGGCTCAGGGACTACTCGAAAACGCATAGCCAATTATTCGGTCTTTCTGGGAAGGTAAGGTAAGCCGACTTGCTGTCGCCATTTATCGGAATCGGCATCAGGACTTCCCCAACCTCCATGGCTGTGGCAGTCCAGGGTATACAGCACCCCTATTCATTCGTACTGAGGTTCCGGAAAGTTGGCAACATGCATTGCTGAGAAAGATGGACCAAAATGCACTGAAGTTGGGAAAGACAATACCTGCCATTTCGTACTCGGTTTTTTTATTTTGTCTAATTTGTCCCTGTAATTGGAGCAGAGAATTATGGGGCCAGACAGATCTATGAATATTGCCGTGACATGAAGTACATCAGTGGAATATGGATTTTGCTTATTCTGGGCTGTGGTCCGGGCAAATATTCCCAAAAAACTCAGCCAGGAGATAATGAGATCTCCTCCTGTACCGATTTATATCGGAATGGCGACTGGGCGGGGGCATTGACTTGTCTGCGTTCTTTACCGGAAGATCTCAAAGACCAGTCTTATTATGACCTTCAGGGGTCTGCCAGGATGAATCTCGGGCAATATCCCGAAGCGGTTACGGATTTTGAGAAGGCACTTCAGCTTGATACAGCACACCGAAACCATTTTTTATATTTCAAATTGGGTGAAAGTCTTTGGAATGCCCATCATTACCAGGACGCAGGTCGGGCTTTTCAGCGATATAGGGAAATAGTCCACAGTCCCCGACCAGATATACAAAAGCAGGTAGATTATTACATTCGCAGTGCCCACATAGCGGATAGTTTGTATCGACAGCCGCGATCATTTGATCTGGTACCTTTATCATCTGCGATCAATTCCGAGCTCAACGAACTTGGCCTGAGCATGACCTATGATCATAGATATATGGTTTTGACCCGAAGATCAAATCAGGAAGATTTATATGAAAGCCATTTCCTCCACGGTGAGTGGACACCAGCCATGCCAATCAGCGTACTCAATACACGGGATAACGAGGGTGCTGTATCGTTGTCCGGTGATGGCCAACTTCTTGTGTTTACCGCTTGCAACCGACCAGGGAATGTGGGTTCTTGTGATTTATATTTCTCTTCGATGTCCGATACGGGTTGGACAGCGCCTGAACTCATGCCTGTGGTTAATTCCCCGGGCTGGGATTCGCAGCCTACCCTCTCCCCTGACGGAAAGGTGATTATTTTCAGTAGTGACCGACCTGGAGGTTACGGGGGGCGGGATTTGTGGTTGTCGGTCATGGGCGATCAGGAATGGATTCCACCGATCAATCTTGGGGAAAATATCAACTCACCCGGACACGAGGAAAATCCATTCTTGCATTCGGATCAAAACACGTTGTATTTTACTTCGGATTATTGGCCGGGATTTGGAGGCAGGGATATTTTTATGTCACACCGTATCGTAGCCAATCAATGGTCGGCTAATCAAAACCTGGGTTATCCTATAAATAGTCACCAAAATGAGGAGGGGATCTTTGTATCTACATCGGGATTGAAGGGATATTTTGCCTCTGCCCGTGAAGGTGATTTCGATATCTATACCTTTGAGATGGATCCATCCATACGGCCTGATGCATCATTTTTATTTCAAATGGTGGTAAAGGATGAGGATACGGATCGAAGTGTAACTTCCGCTACCGTGGATGTATTTGACTGGACGAGTAAGCATTTGGTACGAAGTGTGAAAACTGATCCGGAGGGGTACGCGGCGTTTTTGATGGCTGCCAACAGGGAATATGGGATTACCATTTCCAAGAGGGATTATATCATTTATTCTTACCGGAGAAAAATAGGTGGAACCATTGATAGCGATCTTACCGATACTATTTATTTAAATCCTATAGCAGAGACTCAGACCCTGGTTCTCCAAAATGTACATTTTGAAACCGGGGAAGCCCGATTATTGCCTGGTTCTGAAACCGAATTAGATCAGGTAGCTCGTTATCTTCGTGAACATCCTCAATTGATTATTCGTTTAACCGGGCATACGGACGATGTCGGACAGGCTGAGGACAATTTGGTTTTGTCCAAAGCGAGGGCTCAATCGGTAATGGATTATCTGGTAAATCAGGGACTAAATCCGGCAAGGATTACGGTGGAAGGGAAAGGGGAATCAGAGCCGGTGGCAAGCAATGAAACTGAGGAGGGCCGGCAACAGAACAGACGAACAGAACTAACGATTATTCGATAATGGGGAGAAAAAATAGGAAAAATAGGCAAGTCCATGGGACGGTCGTGGATATCGGGGCCAAGGGTATGGCGGTATGTAAAACGGAGGAAGGGGAAGTGTTTTTGGTGGATGGGGCTGTGCCAGGAGATGTTATCTCAGCCATCCTGGTACGCAAAAAAAAGGGAGTGTGGCATGGGAAGCTTCAGGAAATTGTGACATATTCTCCGGATCGCGTCAGACCACCTTGTCCTCATTTCGGGGATTGTGGTGGATGCAAGTGGCAGGATTTGATGTATGAGCGGCAGATACAGTTGAAAGAAAAATCGGTGCGGGATGTGATGCAGCGCATTGCCCATGTAGAGGTGGATCATTTTTACCCCATCGTCGGATGCGAACAGATCTATGGATATCGCAATAAGTTGGAATTTACCTTTGCCAATCGGCGGTGGTTCACCGAATCGGAGATCCTGGAGGGGAAGGTCATCGGCTATGAGAAAGGTCTGGGCTTCCACCGCCCCGGTCGTTTTGATAAGGTTTTGGATATTCATACCTGTTTATTACAACCAACCCCTTCTAATGAGATTCGTAATTATGTCAGAGAAAAGGCTATTGAGCTGGATTTGAGTTTTTACGATGCTCGCAGCCAGGATGGGTTTTTACGCAATCTTATGATTCGGACCACCCAGACGGGAGACCTCATGGTACTTCTCGTTGTGAAAAAACCCTGGAGAGAAAAGATTGAGGCATTGCTTTCAGCTGTTCGATACAGGTTCCCCGAGATTACCTCTCTGCAGTATGTGGTGAATCACAAACCCAATGATTCTATCCATGATCTGGATGTACATCTCTATTTCGGCAAGCCGTATATTACCGAAAATCTTGGTAAAAAGGTATTTCATATTGGTCCCAAATCTTTCTTTCAGACGAATTCCAGTCAGGCAAAAGTTTTATACGATAAGGTTATTCAATTTGCGGCTTTTAGAGGAGATGAAACGGTATATGATTTGTATAGTGGTCTGGGATCTATCGGGATATATCTGGCTGATAAAGTCGGGAGGGTTGTGGGGATAGAAGAGGTGGATGAAGCTGTTCAATGGGCCCTGGAAAATACGAGGTTGAACCAAGCCCGCAATTGTCGATACTATTGTGGTGATGTAAAGGAGGTGTTAACCAGCGGATTCATTTCTGACCATGGTCATCCCGATGTGTTGATTGTCGATCCACCTCGTGCAGGTTTGCATCAGGACGTAGTCAATTTTATTATGAATCTTGAACCAAAAAAGATCGTTTACGTTAGTTGTAATCCAGCAACTCAGGCCCGTGACCTCGCTGTATGGAAGGAAAAATATCGTTGCAGGGCCATGCAACCGGTGGATATGTTTCCGCATACCAGCCACGTAGAAAATATAGCCTTGCTGGAATTAATGAATTGAATTGCCTGTGGTTATGTCAGATTTCAGCGAAAATACACTTAGAGATTTTCTAAATAGTTATACCCGCTTTCGGTCCATGCTGGCAGAAGCACAGGAAGTGGTTCTCGACAGTGATGTGTCCGAATTTCCAGTATTTGTATTTTCTAAAGTGAGCCCCGAGATTGGGGTGAAATTGTATGATTCGGTCGATCCGGAAAGAGACTGGTTTGTTCATGCAACCTCGCTGGAGGAGTTGGTCGCCAAAAACATCATCGATCCCTCCAGAGTAGAGGAATTCAAGAAGGTATATAAAGACCCTACATCGTATTTCTGCATTTTATTGCTCGATGGCGCTGTGGCCCAATTTGCTTTTCCTCCTATCCACGGGATTCCATTTTCTAATAATTGAGCAGAGATTGAGGCTGAGATTGAGATTGGGGCTGAGGGAAGGGTTGAAAGTGTGAGAGAGGTAAAGGCTGAGGCTGAGATTGAGGTTTTAAGCAGAGGGGAGGTTGAACGCGTTTTGATGTGGGTACTGTCCCGTTCAAGATTGGCTTCAAAACTTGAGGACCTTCTTTATAAGTCTGGGATAAGGTTTTTACAGACTTCATAAATTAATAGCAGATAAACCGTGCTGCCCCTGGAGTCTTATAATTTTTCCAGGCAGCAGTAAATGAAAGCCTGGCAGCCAGATCTATAAATGGGGAGTTTTTCCGCCTATGCAGACCAGATTTGGGATATAGGGCTACACCTCCTCGTCAGAATAGCTCTCAGGTTCCACCATGGTGTCTTCGAGGTCACGAACAACCACCAGATCCTCCAATACTCTGATGATACGATTGGCAAAAAGCATCATATTTCGGAAATCACTGAGTAATTGAAGGTACAAAATACTGTTGCGGGTACCCACTTTTCTTTTTTTAATCCGATTGATCTGCTTTTTCCGGATATCCCTTATTTTACTTGCATATTCCCTAAATTCGGAATTAAAATCCCCCATTTTCTTGAGGTCCAGGGATCTGAATGATTCGTCTATATTTTGGAATATCGTCCGCATGATACCATGAACTTCCTCCAGTTCAGAAACTTGTTCGGAAGTTAGTGGTTTGTGGTTGTTGTCCACGTGTTTGAAGTTGCTCTTTAGAATGGAATCGGTCTGATGGGACATTTCCCGTAAATAATCTATTACGATGATGTACACGTGTCCCGATTCCAGTTCAGTTTCCGGCAGATCGTCCAAAATTTTACTGGATTGCAGTTGAAGCCAATCGATCTTTTTTCGGATAGGCTGGAATAATTGGCGTGCCTCATTCAACGCACTTCGATCTTCTTTCCCCAGGGCCTTGAGAGATTTGGTTACAACGGTATTGTACTCTTCCGCAAAATTTAGAATATGGTTTCTGCACAAATTCAAAATTCTCTCCTGGTTTAACAGTCCTTCTTCGCTTCGCTTTTCATATTCAGACAGGTCTGCTATTCGTTTTGAATGGGTACGGTGCGTGCGGTATGCGGCGATACCAGCCACTATGAGAACAGCAATAATACCCAGGATGCCTCCAAAATGAAATATTATGAGGAGAATAAATGCCACGGTGAAGGCAGAAAATGCCGTGAAAAACCAACCGCCGATAACGGAAAGGACTCCTGATACTCTATACACTGCGCTTTCCCTACCCCAGGCTCCATCTGCCAGTGAAGCACCCATGAAGACCATAAAGGTAATATATGTAGTGGAAAGCGGTAATTTGTAATTGGTTCCCATCGTAATGAGGATACTTGATACCACCAAAGTCACAGCAGCTCTAAGTAAATCAAACACCGGAGCTTCTTTTTTCAGCCTTTTTTGCTGTTCCTTGAAAGGGGTTTCATCAAATTGCTTTCGAATGACACCCTGGAGTTTATCAGGTATGGATTTACTGACAAATTGGCTCAAAGCTGTGACATTTCGAACCAGGCTTCTCGAGAACATATAGGAAGAGAACCTTTCATATCCTTCATCCTGTCTTCCCAGGTCCAGGGAGGTTTTCAGAACAGATTGGGCTTTTTTGGAAAAATACAGCGTTGCAGCCATGATCAATCCGGCGATAACAAGTAGTAAGGTAGGAGTTGCCACTTCCCCGGCCAATCCGGTCATTATCAATTCGTCGGCAGGAACTCCACTGGTTTTGAATATTTCGTATGAATTGAAGGCAGCCAGGGGAACACCGATGAAGTTGACCAGGTCATTGCCCGCGAAAGCCATAGCCAGGGCAAAAGTGCCAATCAAAACCATGGTAGTAAGAATGTTGATACGGAACAATCTACTTGCGATAAAAAGTATAACCGTCCAGCCGAGAAAGCTATACAGTAGGAGCCATCGAGTGTTAGAATTTATAAACTCTGCTAATTCCGGTGTGTAAAATGAGGTCCCTGCGATGCCTTTGATGACCATAAAGTAGGTGATTGCCGTGATTCCAATGCCCCCGAAAATCGGTCCAATGGATCGCAAACGCTGGGTATATTCGAAGGAGAATATTAATCGGGAAAAGTATTGGATAACAGCTCCGCAAGTAAAGGCAATGGCAACCGAAAGCAATATGCCCATGATAATGACCAGGGCTTTTTCGTTGTTGATGTATTCGTGAAGTTGTAATGCATTGGGATCTGTATATACTTTGATGACAGCCATGGCCACCGAGGCCCCAAGAAGTTCAAAAACTATGGAAACCGTGGTGGAGGTAGGCATTCCGTATGTATTGAAAGTATCGAGTAGGATTACATCGGTGACCATTACGGCCAGAAAAATGATGATAATCTCTGAGAACAAAAAATACTCCGGATTGAATATTCCTTTACGGGCTACTTCCATCATTCCACTGGAAAATGTAGCGCCTACAAATACTCCCAAAGCAGCAACAGTCATGATGATTTTAAAGCTGGCTGCTCGGGAACCTACCGCAGAATTGAGGAAATTGACGGCATCGTTGCTGACTCCCACTACCAGATCCGAGATGGCTAGTAAAAAGAGTACAATGATTAACACAAGGTAAAAAATGTCCATACTTTCAGCATCTTGAAGAACCTGCTGTGGTTCTCGAACTATTTCAAACTTCAAATTTCTGCTATAGTCCAGACTTCAGCATGCCTTCTGCATTAATTTATTGTTAATTATTGCGCGCAGATTAGAGGATACACTGGAAATCAGTCTTAACTCACCCAGGCATTATTGTTATCATTTCAACTAGCATTTTTTTTCGACTCAATATAATATTTTATTCTCTAATCGTGTAACTGGATGTTATTTGTTACATTCACATTTATAATCTTAATTGAGATCCTCCTGAGATTGAAAGGATATTCCTCGATGAAAATCGAATAGATTCTTTAAAATATTGTGAGAATACGGAGGACGGGGAACCTTGAGAAAGTATCTAATCCAATTCTTCTTTTTCAGAGGCGTCCTTTCAAGGAGTTGAGATTCCTCATAATTGAGGATTAATTATTTGGCAACTAAACCAGGTACTTCGTACCGAAAGGTAACACAGTATATGGTCGGGTATAGTACTTGATAAACTAATTTCAAATTATGAACTTTCAGTCCTTTTTCCCGATTATCGGTTCCCTTAGGAACTATGGGAAAGGGGATTTGCTTGCCGATATTTACACTGGGTTGACCATCGGGGTGCTCCTGATTCCCCAGGGTATGGCGTATGCCTTATTGGCTGGTTTGCCAGTCACCTATGGATTATATGCAGGTTTAATACCCCCCATATTTTATGCCTTATTCGGGACTTCACCCCACCTTTCTGTGGGCCCTGTTGCAATTACATCCATATTGATTTTGTCGGGAATCAGCAGACTGGCGGAGGTGGGATCCCCCGAATACATTTCTCTTGTCATCTCTGCAGGATTGATTATCGGGTTAATCCAGGTGGCTATGGGCTTGTTGAAATTAGGATTTTTCGTAAATTTTATCTCATTCCCGGTCATTTCGGGGTTCACATCTGCAGCGGCCATCATCATTATGGTAACTCAGATTCAGGACATACTGGGACTGGATATACCGCGGTTTGAATATATATACCTAAACCTGTTTTATGCTATTGAGCATATCCATGAAACCCATTTCATCACCCTCATCGTTTTTTTGGTATCTATAGGATTAATTGTTTTGATAAAAAGCCTGGGAAAATTTTGGCCATCGGGTTTGATAGTGATGATCCTGGCTACCTTGACAAGTTATACGGTGGGATTGGATCAGTATGGTGTGGAAATAATAGGAGAAATACCTTCCGGGCTTCCGGGGTGGATCTGGCCGGATATGAGTTTGGATACCCTCCGTAGCTTGATGCCCACCGTGTTGACTATGCTCGTGATCGGTATTGTCGGAAGTCTGAGCATGGCCAAGGCGATCGAAACTCGGTATCAATACTATGAAGTAAAACCTGATCAGGAGTTGCTGGGACTGGGGATGGCCAAAATTATGGGTTCCTTCTTCCAGGCCTTGCCAGCGGATGGCAGTTTTTCGCGGTCATCCATTGTCAGTGAGAGTGGGGGGCGAACTGTCCTTTCTTCTGTTTTTGCAGCCTTACTGGTGGGGCTCACACTGTTGTTTTTCACTTCCCTGCTTTATTATTTACCTTTGGCAGTACTTAGTGCCGTCATTGTGGTAGCTGTATTCGGACTCATTGAGATGAAACAAGCCAAAATTTTGTGGTATGCACACCGGACGGATTTTATGATGTTGCTCATTACCTTTATTATAACACTTGCGATAGGTATTATGGAAGGGGTTTTATGCGGGGTAGCATTGTCCATATTCGTAGTTTTATACCGAAGTACCCACCCCAGTGTAGTGGAACTCGGTCAGATAGAAGGTACGACAAGGTATCGAAATCTGGATCGATATGAGGAAGCGCTGGGAAGGGATGATATCGTGATCGTTCGGTTTGATGATCAGATATTTTTTGCCAATGCAGCTTTCTTTAAAGAATCTATTCGTCAGGTCGTGAAAAGACATCCGGCAGGAAAACTCAAACATCTGATCCTGGATTCCAGTAACATCCACAGCATCGATAGCACAGGAATTCGGGTTCTTAGAGAAGTGGAGGATGAACTGGCTCGAGAAGGCATTACCCTGTACCTGTCGGGCGTCATTGGCCCGGTACGGGATATTCTCTACAAAAGCAATCTGCTGACGGAACCTGACAAGCATCATATGACCATCCATGAAGCAGTACAGTTTATATCCAGTAAATCGGAAGTTCGTGAGGTGGATTATACCCGGGGAGCGATGCAAACCAATATGGTTCGAAGACACAAATCCCGTAGAAGACGGTCTCCCTGACAAGTGAAAGGAAATATCTGAAGTCATATCATGTTTCCCATTGAAGGCGGCAAAAAGTATTCGTGACTCAGGATCCCAGACACGAGTGTACGGTTTATTCCGTTTTTCGCGCTTTTGAATTAGAATAGTCGGGGGTGAAACGGAATTCATAGTATCTGTAAAATTGAGACAAGGAAAGCCACGCTGAAATTTCAATATCTCATCAGATTAATTATTTTTATCGAAAATTATGGATATGTCCAGGCTTCGTTTATTCTTCTTTCTTCTGGTGATCAATGTCGTTGGATGTAAGTCCGATCAACAGGATCAGCATCACAGTACTACCCAGGCTCTTCCCAATATTGTCATTATTTATATGGACGATCTTGGTTTTGGGGACATGAGTGCATATGGCGCAACGGAAATTTCGACCCCGCATATGGATCGTCTGGCGAAAGAGGGGTTGCGGTTTACGCGAGGATATGCTACTTCTTCTACCTGTACGCCCAGTCGATATGCCCTATTGACTGGTATTTATCCCTGGCGCAATTCCGATGCCAAAATTCTTCCGGGTACTGCTCCACTACTTATAGATACATCTTTGCTTACTTTGCCGAAGATTCTTCAAAGGGCAGGATATAGAACCGGCGTGGTAGGTAAATGGCATTTGGGACTTGGGGATGGACATGTGGACTGGAATAAAAAGGTGTCACCAGGTCCCAATGAAATTGGATTTGATTATTCCTTTATCATGGCGGCGACGCAGGATAGGGTTCCCACGGTGTACCTGGAAGATGGCATTGTCGTGGGGCTGGAATCTGATGATCCCATAGAAGTCAGTTACCAGAAAAATTTCCCGGGAGAGCCTACAGGAAAAGACAATCCGGAATTACTTACTATGAAACCTTCACATGGTCATGACCAAACCATTGTAAACGGGATATCCCGGATCGGATACATGAAAGGAGGTCATGAAGCCCGTTGGTCCGACATTGATATGGCCGATGATTTTCTGAATAAAGCACGCCAGTTTGTTTTGAAGAAATCCAATAAACCATTTTTCCTTTACTATGGTTTCCAACAACCCCATGTACCCCGAACTCCGCACCCCCGATTTGCAGGCGCTAGTGGGATGGGTCCCAGAGGGGATGCTATTCTGGAAGCAGATGCGATGATTGGTGAATTTCTCAAAACGCTGGAGGAAGCAGGACTGGCTGAAAATACCATGATTATTTTTTCCAGCGATAACGGACCAGTGGTGGATGACGGATATGAGGATCAGGCAGTGGAATTGCTCGGAAACCATACTCCTGCAGGGCTATGGCGTGGGGGCAAATACAGTTTGTACGAAGCAGGAACCCGTGTACCTTTTGTAGTCTGGTGGCCTGGTATTATAGTACCTGGTGTGTCTGATGCGATGATCTGCCAGTTGGATCTTTTGGCTTCCCTGGCTACATTAACGTCACAGGAGTATAATAATGAGGGAAACGATAGCCAGAATTTGCTGAAAGTATTGCTGGGGGAAAGCGAGGATGGCAGGGAAAATCTGGTTATCGAAGCAACCTCGAGAACTGCATACCGCGAAGGTGATTGGGTGATGATTCCACCATATAATGGTCCTGCTGTCAATACCTGGGTAAATATCGAGTTGGGTAATAGTGATGAATACCAACTATACGATCTCGCCACGGATCCGGGTCAGCAAAATAATCTGGCCATGGATCGACAGGACAAACTCCGGGATATGGTTCGAAACTTTGAAGCCATAAGAGGTAAGGATTACGGTAATACTCAGCCCCTGGAATTGGAATGATGGATAACTGTAGGTGATATTTTGTTGTTACCAGGTCATAAAATTAAAACCTGTGATGAATATTTTCGATTTATAGGGTTCCCCATGGTAATTTGAATTATCTCTTTGGTGTTTTTATTCATTTAATTTACCACCTCTTCGTTGCACCGATGTCATATAACCTCCGCTATGTCACCATCACTGCCCCTTGACTTTTCCAAAAAATATATTGAAATTCTTTCCACTGTACCGACAATTTTGCAGAACGTTTAAGTGGGGATATTGATCAAAATGTCCTTTGTGCCGGTATAGTGGATTTAGTGATGTGCCATACTCAACTGCAAATCCAACTCTTCCCGGATTTCATGGTTTTTCTCATCTGTAAATTTATCTTCCATCCGGGTTTGTGCATCCTGCAGTACACGTCGTGCCATATCGGTGTCTAGCATCCCGATTTTGCGTATGGTAAACTGGACCAGCGTCGGTTGTTCTGCTGCCATGGCAAGTTCCATAGCCCGTTCCATATCCAGATCAATCAGAGGTTCAAAAGCGTACCAATTCATCAATGGCAGATTGTGATCATTGACGTCAGCATAATGACTGCTCAATCCGGCGATGATATCCCACCTTTGTTCAGGGTCGATCCGTTGGGCAACAGAGCTGATATACAACCGAACCATAGCATTGGATTCATCCATTGCCATTTGGGCGAGTTTGTCCAGCGTGGCGTCTGAAAACGACCGGTCCTCACCCATCAATTGAATGGCCCAGCTTCGAATATATTCATTCTCATGGTCCATCAGTCCTAAAAGATCCTCCTTCGTCAGTCCTTTGGTCACGTGTAAGGTCCACAAGGCACGAAGTCGTCGGGTCGCGTCCTCATGATTATTTAAAATATCAAGCAGTGCAGCGTGCGTTTCGGATGATCCACCCCTTTGCTGCAGCAGGGTCCGGGATTGACGCACATACCATTCATTCGGATGCAATTGGTATTGAACTAATTCCAGGTCCGATTTTTCGGAAAGATCGATCATTATATGTTCGTCACCAGTATAGCTGATATGAAAAATTCGACCCAACGATTTATCGTGTACATCCGGATTGGAACTATGGCATTGATTTTTATCATACCAGTCAATGGCATACATAGATCCACCAGGCCCCACCTCAAAGTCCAGCCACTGAGACCACGAGTCATGGGTGTTGATAAAATCCGGGCCGTGACTGGCGGTGTAGCCAGATCCGTCACGCTTAAGGATATCGCTATTGGCACGGTATCCGTGGATATTGTTCATTAATATGCTATGGCGCATTTCCTGGGGCCAGTGTTCTGCTCCCTGAAATATTTTTGCTCCCGCATGGGCGTGACCACCTCCGGCGGCCGATGACCTGAAGTTGCCGGCATGAGGGCCGTTGTCCCCTACCCAATGGACATGATCGGCGATGGTTTTGATATCATCAAAAACATAGGGATTGAAATGTCTTCCTGCTTGCCGCTGATACCTGCCTCCCTGAACCATGTGGTAGAGGTGCGGGATAACGCATGCAGTAATAAACGCATGTCCGTACTGGTTGAAATCGATGCCCCACGGATTGCTGGTTCCCCAGGCAAATACCTCAAATTCTTTTTTCGTGGGATGATAACGCCACACGCCGGCATTGATCGGCTGGCGTTCCTCGTCGGTTGCTCCAGGTTTGCCTACATTGGAATGCGTAAACACCCCTTGCGTGCCATAGAGCCATCCATCGGGACCCCAGGCCAGGCTGTTGAGGGTTTCGTGCGTATCTTGATACCCCCATCCATCCAGCAGGATTTCAGGTTTCCCGGCAGGTTCTGATCCACTATCGTCGATAGGAATATACAGGAGTTCAGGAGCCGCACCGATCCATACACCTCCCAATCCTACCTCGATACCACTGACAAGATTGAGCCCATCATAAAAAAGGGTTCTTTTATCCAGAGTTCCATTGCCATCGGTGTCTTCAAAGATGTAAATTTTGTCCTGGCCCTGACCTTCCGGAGCCCGCACGGGATAGGTATGGGATTCCACCACCCACAATCTTCCGCGGTGATCCATGGTAAATGCGATAGGCCGGATAATCTGAGGTTCTGAAGCAGCCAGGGTAATGGTGAATCCTTGCGGTGCTTCCATGGCTGCCGCAGCTTCTGTTCCGGAAAGTCCTGCATTTTTGACTATGTCTCTTGGAGGTAGAATTACGATATCTTCTGATTTGAGTTCATCAATAAAGAATGGCCGTTGGGGATAAAACCGAAAGTCATCAAAACTGATATGAGCCCAGACATTTTCTCTGACGTATGAGATTCCGGTGGCTCCATCTTCACGGTCGATGAGGCGGATATACATTTCCTGTCCGATGCGATCTTCCAGCTCCACTACCACAGGGCGCAATCTGTGGCTATTGTTGCCTGTAATTTCAAAAAACACGGAATCAGTAACAGCATCCACCAGTTCGACCCGGGTTTCTTTCAGGGCTCCTCCTGCTACCTTAAATGATGCAAACGGATGGGTGATTTCGAAGGGAACTGAGGTTAGCGTTCCTGTATCTTTGTATTGAAGGGTCCCGCCACTGACCACAAAATATTCTCCGCTGGGCCGGACGTCCGTCATTCGTTCCGATTCATATATATGCATAGCCCGATCAGAAGTGGGTTGATAGTTAAATGCTGTTCCTGTAGCGGTCCAATCCTCGAGGGTATTGTATTCGAAATCGAAATTGGCTTTTATACTATCGATCAATGGGATCTGGCCGATGACTACACCTGCGGAAAGCGTAGGATCAACGATTTTTATTGCCCCTACCATGCCCGCATTTCTGTGCCCGGGTATGCTGCAATAATATATGTCATCTTCCGCTGCAATGAAAGTGATGCTGGTGGAATCTCCTTGCTCGATGATGGATGCACTTTGACTCCTACCCTTTTCCAGGGTAACATCATGGGTCATAGTTTCTCCGTTGACCATCGTAATACGCACGTGTTCCCCTTTGATCATCTGCAATACGGGATTGCGGATGCCCTCGATCTCACCACCCGATCCAATATAACCTGTCATATAGGCGATCAAACAATATTCTCTGGTGATTGGGGGCATTTCCCGGGTTTCAGGTTCTGTATTGCACGCAAACATGCAGGTGGCCAGGAGTAAGATGAAAGAGAGGCGATGTATGGACATAAGATATGTTAATAAATGGCTTGAAATTTACTAAAATATTTGGAATTTACCCTGGAGAGGATTTAAATGGAAAGGGGAAAGCCGGGAATTCATAATCCCTGATCATACTATGTGGGCACGGGAGGAATTGGTTCAGTTTTACGGCGACAGAGGGGAATTAGAGGTGGCATAGATCGCTTGCTGCTCTGGGAGCAGTTTTTGTAATACCGTTTTGTCAGGTATTTCCTTATCTGTTCATTGCCTCACACACCACTGTGCAGCTTTGTTTGTAATCCTACCTTGCTCGTGTACCGAGGGGTGAGCTGAAAGTTCAAATTTTTCGGTGAGAATTCGAATTCATATTAACATAAGATGATTGCTGACTTCGTGGAGATTAAAAGCCCCTCTTCCCTTCATTATTGGAGCTTTGATTTCGTAAGTTTTTGGTCAACGGGGATGCACCTAACCCAACTTGCGCAAAAAACTCGATTTTAAAAATAATTTCTGGTTTTTTCGGCATTCAATGCTCGTAGGGGGGTACAGGGATTTTGGAATATGCGAATATAAGGGTCTTTAATTTTTTGTAGTACCCAGGGGGTGTTGCCCTATTGGAATAAATGGCACATCTTTATAATATGTATATCAAAAGTACAATGTGAAACAATCCTGCTTCTGGTCAATACCAGGGGTATTTCCGATTGGTGGAAAGTTATCGAAATGAAGATGACCGGATCAGTCATCATACCCTACGCATTGTAGGATTTTCCCGAGCAACTCAATATGATACAAAGCAGTCTGACTGATTAGGACAAGATTCAGTTATTCATGTCCGAGCATTCGGACCCCGTGGAAAACCTTTAATGACATCCTTCAGATAAAGCATTATCCCTTCAGAAAAAAGAAATCCGTAGTACACAAATTGACACTCAAAAAAAATGAAAGCTACACTATTGGGGAATCTCCGCCAACTTAGCTGCAAAATGGGTTAGCTGCAAAATGGTTTAAAGGGAGCCACGATGAGTCGATTGTTTCAATACAATAGAAATGAATCACCCATAATTATCGTTCGCACCTCCCGCTTTGAACTTTAGACATTCAGCTTGAAAGCCTAAGTTTAATTAACCGCGCTGGGCCATCGGACCCTTCCGGGTATCTTCCCTGGTCAGCCATCGGAAATCCGGTGTCCGTTTCAGGTTGTCAAAAATCTGCCGTATTTGATCGTCGGCCAGAGGAGTAAGTTTCCGGGTATCGAGATCGATGAAACCGCCCATGATCTCAGCGGAAAGATGGTGGGTGCCGTCTATCCCAAATATTTCATGCCCAAACTCGAAGAACATACCATCTTTTGATAATCCTTTCAGCCATAGGGTTACATCGATGGTCTGTCCGGGCAGCACCTCTCTGTGATAATAAATATGCTCGTAGAATAAGACCGGACCAATCCGGAATTTTTCCATGTCATGATGATCAAATCCGTGGCTGATCAGGTAAGCCATTCTCGTATGGCTCATGAAGTTCACATAAGCCGAATTGGCTACATGCCGGTTGGCATCGAGATCACTCCATCGAATTTCAAATCTTTGGCGAAAGGGTTTCATAGCGTTTTTTTGGTCTTGGTGAATGGGGTTTTTCAAATCCCTTTATGTTTATATTTGGACAAATATACGGAATACCCCGGATCACTCCAGTGCATGACCTATTTCATCCCGGATGGGGATTTCACCATCGAGCAAAAATTGAACAATATCAGCGACATCCTGATGACCAAGCCCCAGCACGACAGGATCGGGCATCAGAGATTGCATTTTCTCTTTCCCCGAAATGTCGGAAGCCGGGAGTTGCAATAGACTACCCGATGCAGTTCGTAAAAGAAGATAGTCCCCTTCTCCCTGGATGAAACCTATGTGCTGACTTCCATCCTGAAGGGTGATTTTCCAGGGTTCGTACCCGAAAACAATATCGGCATCGGGATAAAGAATGGCATCCAGGAGGGTTCTTCGATCCATTTTGGCTGCAATCCCAGATAATTCCGGGCCGATTTGTGCTCCCCTGTTTCCATACGCATGGCAGGTGGCACAGGCCTGATCAAATTTTTGGCGTCCCGAAATTTTATCCCCCTTCAATGGTATGATGTCTGTGATTTGGTAACCTGCTTTCTCCTCGGGAATTTCGAAAAATTCCTCTGCCAGGATACGCACCATCGGATCAGGATTGGCAAAAATCCAGGTAGATACTTCGTCCTTTTCCTCCGTGCTCAACCAATTGCTAGCTGCCAGTTCGATCATAATTCGTCCTCCCTGCGGATCCTTCGAGAGCGATCGCATGCACTCATACCTTTCTAAAGATCCTGGCTCTGAAGCGAGTAATTCCTTTCTCCGGTTTTGAATCTGAGGGTCAATTTCATTGTCCCGTTCGGGGACCAGGTAAAACCCCGCCCAGTCGTTGGAACTTCGATGTTGAAGCCAATATTGGGCCATATCAAAAACTCGACCCTGCTTTTCCCTTTCGGCAATACGGAGCATGGAAGAGGCTGCCCCTTCGTGTGGAATAAAAGCCAGAGCGGTCAGGGCAAGTATCCGCTGATCGATCGTAAGTATTTCGGAGGAAGCCCGGGCTTCGAGGTCTGATGCAGCTTCCAACGGATGGAGTCTCCAGGCCAAATTGGCCATAGAAACGGACCAGGTAACGGGATCAGGTCCTGCTTTCTGTTTCAATATCCTATACAATTCCGATTCCTTTCCTTCACTGGCGGTACCTAGCGCCTCAAGATACCATCGATCCTCTCCATCATAACCCCTGATCAGCTCCATTAGGATACTCTGGCAATGATCCAGAGGAATGTCCCTCAAGGATAATGCCACTTCTCTCCGGATAGCGGCATCTTCATCCCTGGCCATCCTGGCAGCCTGTTCCAACCACAAATTCTCTTCCGTTGTCTGACGAAGGGCCCGGAATGCCACCAGACGAATTTCTCTTTGGTGATGGTCCAGCAAAGTGATTACTTCTCTTTGCCCCGTTATTCCCAGGTTTGCCAACAACCATATGGCTCTGGCCTGGTGGAATGGATTGGAAGACTGGCTCACGATTTTTTTTACTCGATCTATGATCGCCTCCCCCTGCGATTTTAAAATATTGAAAGCTGTATGTCGTACATGGATCGCAGGATTGAGGAAGGCCTCAATCTGATCTTCTACATCGGAAAAGTCGAGTTGGGGACAAGTCAGCGATTGATCCGCAGGAGATATCCGATAGATCCTTCCGTAACCTGTGCTGTCGTGCATCGCATGGCCTCCGACGATGGGGTCGTACCAATCTGCAATATAAATGGCTCCATCGGTTCCCACCGCCACGTCGCTGGGTCGAAACCATTTCGTGGTATCCTGATCCACAGAGGACCAACGGTAATTTTTGGTGGTTTCCCTAACCGATGAGGCGAATCGTATCCTGTCGGACAGATCAAAGCCAGCGCCCTGCAGTCGGGGGCGATAACCGAAAACCTCGTTGCGGCCGGCATCAGCACTCAACAGCATGCCGAGATATTCGGGCCCGAGCAAGGAAGATTCGTAACGAACCATGCCGGTAGGGGCTCCTGCACCGGTATTGTCACCGGCTGGCATCACCCCCGGATCATCCTGGTGCCAGTGGGCTGTAAAAATATTTTGATCGGGTCTTTTATCTGCGCGCCAGGTCCTGCTTCCATCCGCTGAAAAAAAACCTGCATTTCCATTTTCCATGACCCAGGTAGTACGGCATGCAGACACTTCATCATCGTTGTCATTTTGCCATATATCTCTATAGGAATCCACGGTCAATTCATAGGCATTTCGAAAATTGTGCGCCACTACCCGCAGACCGGTGCCATCGGAATTCATTTTCAGTGCCAATCCTCCGGTCCATACTCTTCCATCATCGCTCACCAATCCGGGTTGATTGGTGTTGTTGTATGGTGTCCCTCCATTGTACACGCTTCCCGATCGAAGTGTCCATCCACTGCGATCGGTGACTATATGGGGTCCGGCATTTCCGGTATTGACATACCATAGTCCATCCGGACCGGCCACCACCGAATGCAGCGAATGATCGTGGTCATAGCCTCCAAATCCGGTCAGCAGGATCTCTTTATGGTCCGGTACATCGTCACCATCCTCGTCGGTATATATAATAAGGTGCGGAGCGGAAGAAACGATGACCTGATTGCCAATAACGGCAATACCCACTGGAGATTGCAAATCGGAATCCTGAACGAATACCCGGGACTGATCAGCTTTTCCATCTCCGTCCGTATCTTCCAGAATGATGACACGATCTCCTTCGGGGTGGGAAAGCACATTGGGTCCTCGATCTTTAAAATTGCGATAATTGACCGCTTCGGTGACCCAAATTCGCCCACGGCTATCCACATCCAATGCTGTGGGATTGTAAAACATCGGAGATTTGGCCCAAAGCTCGGCTTTCAAACCTTCGGGTACCAGGAGTTGGTTTTGGCAAGGTGCCACATTTTCCAGGTGACATCCCAGGCAAGAAAGAACGAGGATGATACCATATATATTGAAAAGATCTCTGGGCATCACAGGTGGAACGTTTTACGAAGAAATGTAGCGTTGTCGATGTAGCTCTCTCTTCGATGACCACCAGATGGTACTGCGCCTTCGATCTGCATCCATCCTGTATATCCGATCTTCTCCAATGCGCTTTTTACGCGTTTAAAATTCACCACCCCTTTCCCCAGCAATTGTCCGTTTTCTTTCATATGAATTTCACAAATCTGACCTCCCAGCCATTCGATTTCCTGATAAATATCGTAGCCCATTTTTTGTGAATTGGCCACATCGTAATATACTTTTATAGAGTCCGATCCAACAGCGTCGATAATACGCATATGTTCTTCTGCGCTCAGCCATGATTCTATGCCAAGGGTGATACCAGCTTCTTCAGCCATTGGGGCAACTTCACGAAGTCTGCGGATCACTTCTTCCTGACCGGTAAGGTCATTCTTCAGATCACCCTGTCCAAAAAATGCCAGCAAGACCACGGAGCAATTCATGGTCTGAGCCACGCTGATACTATCACGTACCCAGGCAATGGTCTGTGGATCGGATTTGTAAGGATACTGATTGAGTTCCCCGATGGCTAGGCTGGCGATTTGTATCCCCGTTTCCTTTGCCTTAGCTTTATAGATTTCCTGGATTTCCATTTGTCTGAGGTGCATATTGTTTTCCTTTTTCCCCAGGCTGACCTGCACACCTTCCAGTCCGATTAACCGGGCTTCCTCCAGGGCCTGGGGATCACTGTGGAATCCTATCGACCAATCGCAGGCACCGATTTGATATTTGATCTTGGGATGCCGTATTCCAGGCCACCCGTGGATGTGATACAACCATGGAATTGTGCCGCCGAGGGTGAACATTGCTTTTCGTCTCGATATAGGTGATAACTTCAAGATCCCTATTTTTAATGGGTGAGCAGGAAAATAAAGCGATAAATTAGAAAGAAAAATTCAAATATTCAGGAAAATTAGCTGATGTGTTAAATTTGAGCATTGGAAGGCGACCCCGGGAACAGATGGTTAACCACAAATCCAGTTCTCACTCGGGCCCGATTTCAACTTTTAAGTTCAAAAGGAGTTTAACCATACCCAAGACGTTTTGAATTGACCAAACGGATGTTTTAGGAAAATTGGTCAATAATGAAGGAGCCGAAGGATGTTGCACAAGGTAATCGACAGGGTTGACTGGGCCTGCCTTCGGTCGATAAGCTGTTTTTAAAAGCTTCATTTGGATAAATTTGTTGTTTTTTGCGGCCACGATAGTTTTCGAAAGGGCTTCGATACAGCTGAAGACTAATGAAGAATGGACGGAGGGTCTCAATATTTCCGGAGCAAATTTGACGTCGATTCATTCCACTTTTATTGAGTGGAAAATATCAGACGTCGTTACGAGTATTGGGTATTCATTGTATGAGAACCAGGTAGAGCACGTGAAAAATCAGCAAAATTCTGTGAAAAAAAGTAAAGTTGGAAGCCCATGGTGGGCTGTGTTTCGAAAGCACGGTTTTTCTATCATGATGGGATTTTTTGTCGTAATGTTGTTTGTTAGTCCTGATTTCAAATCGTGGACTATGCGTCAGTTGATGCATACGGGGCTGTTCAATGCGAGTATCGAGCACAATAAAGACCGGGGAGCAAGTCTTGAGTGGGATGTGTTGGATTTTTCCTTTGAAGATGAAACTGGAAATGTACGGCAACTTTCGTCCTTGAAGGGCAAGGTCGTCTTCATCAACTTCTGGGCTTCCTGGTGTCCGCCTTGCAGAGCAGAATTTCCTTCGATTCAGGCTTTGTATTCCAGGTTTGACGATCATCCGGATTTGTTTTTTCTCATGATCAATGAGGATCGCGATCGTTTAGCAGCTATGAATTTTCTCCAAAAGGAAGGGTATGAAAATATGCCGATGTATCGGTCAAGGGGCCCGGTTCCTGAGGAAATATATTCCGGAACTTTGCCTACCACGGTAATTATAGATAAGAATGGATATATTCGGATGCACCGTACTGGATTTGCCAACTACGGATCCCGGAAATTTCAGGAGCAAATGGAGGGGTTAATGGGGGAGTAGTTTTTACTGGCTATTGGATGTTGGCTGTTTGGGTTTTATGGTTTAAAGTTTGGCCTTCAACCTTTACTTTACACCCGTTACTCCGGACCTGATTCGGCGTCAGCCTCAATTTAATCCATCAAATAAGCAAACAAATCCTGTACCTCCTGATCGCTCAACCGTTCCAAAATACCTTCCGGCATGAGGGACGTGGATTGCGGCTCCAATTTTTCTATCTCTGCCATGGAAAGATGAATGGGCTTACTTCCATATGGTTGAACGGTAATGGTGTGTTCCGACCGGTCGGAAAGAAATCCGGTAATGGTCCGCCCATCATGGGTGCGTATAAGATAATTGACATAACCTTCCCGGATATCATTGCTCGGATCAACAATTTGTATCAGTAGCGTCGAGAGGTCTTGTCTGTCATAACCCGTAAGGTCGGGACCAATATTGCCTCCCTCATCATTGAGCCGGTGACAAATGCCGCAGGCGGTACTGTATATGATTTTGCCGGAAGCAACCTCACCCGTTCCGGATTTGATAATCGAGGCCAGTCTTTTGATGGATTGAAATTTTTGATCCGTCGAGGAGGCCTCTGTAGCTGGCCAAATTTTATGTATTTGTTCGGTGAGTGCCTCATCATCGAGTAATATCATTCGGTTCGCCAATTCGATCGGCACGTCATCTGAATGAATGACAGATGTTCCGGTGATTTCATCGATCAATGCAATAGCCCAATCCTGGCGGCTGACCAGAAGATTCAGGGCGGCCAGCCTGACTTCAGGATCTTCCCTTAGTATATTAGGATATGCTGCCAGAATGTCTGTGGCTATTGTGTTTTGGTCATAACGCTGGAGCGCATTCAATGCTGTAATTTTTACTGCCTTGGATTCCATTATGGGTCGCCTTTTCAGGATGTCGAGCAGGACCGGGACAGCATTGGGAAAATCGTTTTCACCCATGATCCGGATGTATGACAATCGTTCACTAAGTTCAGCTTCCGGGTCTGCTACGATCTCAAGAACCTGGGGTAGAATTTCCTCCGGGTTCTGACGCAGGGTCATGGCATATTCCCCTTCACCGGTAGCCCGATATGGTTCCATAGCAACGAGAAGTTCCTCGGGGAGGGTGGAAACACTTTTGCCTCTCAATCCTTCCTGGAGGCCGTTCATCAGTTTTTCACCAAACATTTTTCCTGGTACGGATTCAAACAGACGTTGTGCCATGGCGAGATTTTTCTGTCCTCCCGCCATAATGTAGCGCTGCATGAGACGGTGAAGGATGAAGTCACGTACGATAGGGCGATACCAAATTTGTGGGTTATGAAACAGGTCTGCAACTGCTTCTGGAGCAGCTTCCACTTTGGATTCCAGAGCCCACCATATTTGAAGTGGGATATCCGGATCTTCCGAGTCATCGTGATGTAGTAAAAGGTTTTGAATTATGGGCAACGCTATGGAATACGGCAATCGACTGGCGGTGGCGGCCAACTGGCTTCTGACTTCCGGGTGATTTTCCCCAATGACACTACGGACCAATGCCTGTGCAACCTCCATCGATACAGAATCCTGGTCGCCGGCGAGTCGGATCGACCACATTCTGACATAAGGATAGGAATGATCCAGACCTTGATGGACGATATTGTCGTCCCATGCCCCAATGGCATGGATCGCCCAGAGGGCTTCCAGGGCTGGTTGATCCGTTTCCTTTGCCAACATTTCCATAAGGGTTGGCAGGATGGATTGATCCCCACGATCCCGGAGTACCTCGCGTGATTTTTGGCGGTACCATCTGTTCTCATGATCCAAAAGTCTGACCAATTCTTCTGAAGACATCTGTGTCAGGTCAAAAGGGGCATATCCGGGTTGACTGTCAGGGTGGCGCAAACGGTATATCCTACCACTTGTTTTGTTCCATGTGTCCCTGGGATCGACGTGGGACAACCGGCTGTCGTACCAATCCGAGAAGTACACCATTCCATCAGGACCTGTCTGGATATCGAGTGGACGAAACCAACGGTCTTCTGTGGTCACAAGAATGTCCTGATCCACCGTGCGCAGGGATGAACCATTTGCAGATACCGCTGTGAGTTGGATTTTTCCCTGGAGTGGATTGAGGGCGATAAAATTTCCGGCATAACGATCGGGCAACTGACCCCCTTCATAACGATGAATGGCGTGGGTGAATCTGGAGCGTTCTCCTTCAAATGTCATGTCAGAAAGAAAACCAAAAGCGTAGGGGTTGGTCAGTGGGCCGTGTTTCCCCCAGCTTTTTTCATAATAGGCTCCTTGTTTGTAGTAGGGGCCGCGACCATAACCATTGTGCCCGGAGAAAATACGGCCCTGGGCGTCAAATTCCACATTAAAGGTGTTTCCCCCTCCTTCGGCGAAGATTTCGAAAATTCCTGAAATGGGGTGGTAGCGCCAGATGGCCTGGCCTTCAAAGTAGGTGTCAGGACTCGCCTTGGAGCTCACGGAGGAAATGGTAGTACTGCCCTGGGCGCCATAAAGCCATCCATCGGGGCCCCAGCGCAGGCTGTTGGCCACGGCGTGTGTATCCTGCAGACCAAAGCCCCGAAGGTGGACGGTAGGTTCCCCATTGGGTATGCCATCACCATCGGCATCGGGAAAAGATATGAGGTAAGGGGGATTGAGCACCCAGATTTTTCCGTATCCTTGCGATGCACTGGTGGCGATATTGAGCCCGGAAATGCTTTCAATGGCCCGGTCGTAGGTTCCGTCTCCATCGGTATCTTCAAAGATGGTGATTTTATCGGCCCCTTTTACACCTTCAGGAGGTGCATCGGGCACTTTATCAAATTCCACCCTGAGGTGGTTGTCCAGACCGGTGATTTTGACCCCTTCGGGGTAGGGGTATTGATTGTAGTGTATCACCCAAAGGCGGCCTTGGGCATCAAAGCTGATTTCGAGGGGTTGGTTGACCTGTGGTTCACTCAGAACGAGATCCATTTCCAGATCTTCTGACACATCAAACGCCATTAGGGCTTTGTCAGCGGGGACGGGTTGAGATTCATCGGTCAGGGCGCCCCGGCCCGGGAAGGCTTCGAGTAATCGTGCGATTTC
>CAYRRD010000033.1:0-38886 GCA_964426625.1 uncultured Saprospiraceae bacterium
AACCCTAAGTTAGGGAAAACTTTACCATGTCCATTTTTTATTTTGGACGCTTGTGGGGTTCATTGTCCGATGAAAATGAGCAATATCATCTGGGGACCGGAGAAGACTGAAAGACGATATCTTGAAATTTCCAGTCATTAGCCGACACCGGAACTGATTTCCAAAATACCCCTGTAGAATAGGTTTTACGCCATATCATGTTTTCTTTTCATCACCGGAACTTCTTTCAATACCAGCTGAACCGTTTTTGGGATCCGTTCCTCAAACAGAACGATTTTCCCATTCTTCATTTCTTCAACTATAGGTTCTTGATAGTGGCGGATGGTTATCAACTCCAGGTTGCGTTCGTTGACGATATTAAACTCAGCTCCGATTTCCTCCAGTAACCTGTTGATACGATTGGGATTATCCGTGATACAGACCGTGAATGATATCGCCGTGTTGCGCATCAAATTTACCCGGATACGGAGCTTGTCAAAAAGGCTGAACAACCGGCTAAGATGGTGCTCCGCTACAAACGACAGATCTCTGGTGCTGATCGAAAGCAACCGTTGATTTTTTTCAACGACCACGACGGGTGGGTAGGAGATTTCATTAAAATCAGCGATCAGGGTGCCCGGGGATTGTGGTTCTATAAAAGATTTGACCTTAAGTGTGATGTTCTTGTTTTGTAGCGGCTTGATCGTCTTGGGGTGGATGACTTTGGCTCCGTAATAGGTCATTTCGATGGCTTCCTGATACGATAGCCGATCGATCAGGGAGACATTTTCAAATAAACGGGGATCGGCGGTCAATACCCCCGGAACATCTTTCCAGATGGTCATATACTCAGCATCCAGACAATATGAGCAAATGGCTGCAGTGTAGTCCGAACCCTCTCTGCCCAGGGTGACCGAATGGTGGTGATCATCAGATGCGATAAAACCCTGGGTAAGGATGAGTCGATGTTTGTCGAAAGTGGGTATCACCGTTTTTTGGAACAACCATGAGGTTTCGTTCCAATTTACCCTGCCTTCACGGTGGGTTGAATTGGTGCGTATAATTTCACGTGCGTCCAGCCAATGCAGGTCGAGGTTTCTTTTTTGAACTAAATAAGCGGACAGAATCAGCGAAGAAATCAACTCTCCGGTTGACACAATCTGATCGTAAATGAAATCATATTTGGAAGCACTGGGTTTTTCCTTAATCTGATGTATAAATTCCAAAACCTGGCCTACAACGATTTCCAATTTTTCGGTGTGATTGTCCGGCTTTAATTCCAGTTCGGAGATGATTTCCTTCGTATCGCCCAAAATCTTACGAAGCAGCTCTGCACCAAGATGCGGGTCTTCCATCGTCTTCTGGACCACTTCTTCCAGTGCGTTGGTGGTCTTGCCCATGGCCGACACTACAATCATCAGTTTGTGAGGTGGATTAGATTCTATTATATTGGCCACATTTTTTATCCCATCCGCATCTTTTACGGATGCTCCGCCAAATTTATATACGACGTATTGACTCATGATTTTACGTACAAAGATGTTAGATTTTTGCAAATATAAAATATTCTATATTGAACGGTCGTATTCCTTATGTCAGGAGGATTTCTGATGATAGGGAATGCATGCCGGGATTCAGTAATTATACCCATACGGTCATCTTTGTGAAATGAGACAAAGCATCGAACCCGATTGGAGAGGTGATGAAATAAAATTCCCAAAAGAACAGCATCGTGTTACAAAGTTTCTTTACATATCCACCTTTCAGCCAGGTTGGAGAATCACTGAAATTTCATTCATGGGCCGATTTTGGCCTGTTTTGGATGGTTTTCTATATTTTCTTTATCTTTCAATCCTGATAGCAAATCTTGTATATGAACAAACTATACGGTTGTATTCTCTGTTTTGTCGTGCTGCCCTTGTTCAGCTTTTCTCAAAAACCCCCTGAACTCTCCTCGTCAGAAATTTTTCATAAACTTGAAAAACTTGGAACGCTGGCTAATGTCCTGTATGTAGCTGCACATCCTGACGATGAAAACACAAGTTTGATATCGTATTTCAGTAATAACCGGCATTATAACACCGTATATCTTTCGCTGACTCGGGGAGATGGGGGGCAGAATCTGATCGGCCCCGAAATTGGGCCTTTGCTCGGTGTTATCCGCACCCAGGAGCTTCTCGCAGCACGAAGAATAGATGGTGGCAATCAGTTTTTCTCAAGGGCTATAGATTTTGGATATTCCAAACATCCCGACGAAACTTTTGAGATCTGGAACAAGGAAGAAGTATTGCATGATGTGGTATGGGCTATTCGAAAGTTTCGCCCTGACATCATAGTGAATCGGTTTGACCACCGTTCACCTGGAAGTACCCACGGACATCATACAGGGTCGGCCATACTCAGTTATGAAGCTTTTGACCTGGCTGCAGATCCCAGCGCATTTACGCATCAACTCGAATATGTAGAACCATGGCAACCCCAAAGGTTGTTTTTCAATACTTCATGGTGGTTTTACGGAAGCCGGGAAAAATTTGAATCCGCCAACAAATCTGATCATTACGCAGTAGATGTCGGAGTGTATTATCCCTTACTTGGTCAATCCAATAATGAAATTTCAGCCATCTCGCGCAGCCAACACCGCTGTCAGGGATTTGGAAGAATAGGATCCCGAGGGGAAGAAAAAGACTATTTGGAATTCCTAAAAGGTGATGAACCCTCCGGAAGTGATCCTTTTTCAGGTATAAATACCACCTGGTCCAGAGTAGAAGGAGGTGAGAAGATCATGGCAAGATATGAAAAAATCGTGGATGCTTTTGATTTTACCAATCCCGCTGCCATTGTACCCCAGTTGATGGATTTACTCGGGGCTATACTTAGTATGCCTGATCACGCCTTCAAATCAGAAAAAATTGCTGAATGTACTACCCTGATAGAAGCATGCCTGGGACTGTATCTTGAAGTGCGTAGCCCGACCAATCATTTGATTCCAGGGCAGGAATATACACTCGCATGGGAGGCCATCAATCGGTCAGAGATCCCTGTATCCATCAGAAATGTTGAGATTCTCCCTGTCGGGGAAAAGATACCAGTGGAAAAAAGTCTTACAAACAACCTGGGGATGGAAGGCAGGCTAGCCATCCGATTACCCGAAGAAGCATTTTATACCAACCCATATTGGCTCAACAACCACCATTCCCTGGGCCTATATATGGTAGATGATCTTCAAAATATCGGTTTACCTGAATCCCCGAGGTATCTTCAGGCACGCTTTGAACTGGAGATTGAAGGACAGCAATTCACTGTCACCAGAGACGTCGTCCACGTGGAAGGAAGACCTGACAGGGGAGAGGTGTATAAACCGGTAGAGGTCATTCCTGCATTTACGATTCATGTACTCAATCCGATTCTGTTTTTTCAGGAAGGTCAATCGCAAACTCTGGGTGTCCAGGTGAGAAATCACCAGGCGAATAGAATGCCCGGAGATACGTTGAAATTGGAAATGCCCGATGGGTTTCAATCGAAGCCAGCATACTTTTTACTGGATGACGATGAAAATTCAAATTTCATATTTGAAATATCCGGACCCGATATCGATCTGAAGAGCGTAGTTCGAGCTGTGGTGACCACCCGGGACGGGAAAGTGTATGACCGGACCATGACTCTGATCGACTATGATCATATACCTTTGCAAACTATCCTCCAACCCGCTCAGGCTACAGTAGTCAGTTTGCAATTGCAAACAGCAGTTCATCGAATAGGCTACATCCAGGGTGCTGGGGATGAACTTCCTCGATTTTTAACTGAAATAGGGATTTCGACCGAGGTCCTGACTCCTTCAGATATTCCTCATTCAAAACTGGACAATTTCGACGCGATCGTTTTGGGAGTCAGGGCATTGAATACAGTCGACGGGATCGATGAAGTGATGCCGGAATTGTTGCAATATGCCCATCAGGGTGGGACTCTGGTGTTGCAATACAATACCGGTCATGATTTAAAAACAAGTCGTTTTGCACCCTTTCAGCTTGACATTTCAAGAAGCCGTGTTACCGATGAGAATTCACCTGTTCAGATCTTAAATGTAGACCATCGTGTTTTGAATTTTCCGAATTCAATTTCAGAAAAGGACTTTGAAGGCTGGGTTCAGGAGAGAGGCTTGTATTTCCCCGGAACCTATGCTTCAGAATATGAAACTGTGGTGGCTTTTAAGGATCCCGGGGAAGAATATCTCCCCGAAGGGCTCCTGATCGCACCTTATGGCAAAGGCCATTATGTATATACCGGGCTGAGTTTTTTTCGTCAACTTCCGGCGGGGGTTCCCGGCGCATTTAAATTATTCGTCAATATCCTTTCTCTGGATCAGGCACAAAACTAAACACCTATGCAAGGACAAATATCATGGTTGGACTGGATCGTTTTGGGAGCAAGTTTGTGCTTTATTGTGCTTATTGGTTTGTGGAAGACGCGAAAAGACAAGGAACTGGATGGGTATCTTCGTGGAGGCAATGAAGCTTCCTGGCTTACCGTAGGCCTGGGTGTCATGGCTACACAAGCCAGTGCAATTACATTTCTGAGTACACCGGGACAGGGTTTTGCAGATGGATTGGGATTTGTACAATTTTATTTTGGCCTTCCCATTGCCATGATCATACTATGTATCACTTTTATCCCCTTGTATTATAAACTCAAGGTATATACGGCATACGAACTCCTCGAGAACCGTTTTGACCTGAAAACACGCAGTCTTACATCCTTTTTGTTTCTGGTTCAGCGCGGTTTGGCAGCCGGAATTACCATTTATGCTCCTGCCATCATCCTATCCACGATCATGCAATGGCACTTGTCGCTGACCTGCGTTATTATAGGTGTGCTGGTCATCATCTATACGGTCAGTGGGGGCACTAAAGCGGTAAATGTGACACAAAAATATCAAATGTTCATCATCCTTTGTGGGATGGTACTTGCATTTTATCTCATTATTGACGCACTTCCCGGGGAGATGACCTTCAGCAATGCCTGGGAATTAGCAGGATTGCATGGGAAAACAACCTCCATTGATTTTAGCCTGGATTTGAACAACCGATATACCTTTTGGAGTGGGATAACCGGCGGTTTTTTTCTGGCCCTGGCCTATTTTGGAACTGATCAAAGCCAGGTGCAAAGGTACATTTCCGGTCAATCCATCCGGCAATCGCAGCTCGGACTGATATTCAACGCCATTTTTAAAATCCCAATGCAATATTTCATATTGCTAACCGGGGTCATGGTATTTGTTTTTTACCAATTCCACCAATCCCCCCTGTTTTTTAACCCTATAGGTGAGGAGACGGTGATGTCAAGTGAATATGCCGCTGAGTATAAAGCTGTACAACAGGAGTATAGTGCATTGGTGGGTCAAAAATCGGACTTGTCACTCGAATACCTGCATGGGGAAGATGCCACCCTTGGAGATCAGATTCTCCAACTCCAGAAGCGAGAAACTGAATTGAGAACGCAAGCCAAAACCCTCATTTCCCAGGCTGATCCCAAGGTGGAGACCAATGATAAAGATTATGTATTCATTAACTTTATTCTTCATCACTTACCAAAAGGAGTGATCGGGTTGTTGCTGGCTGTTATATTTGCAGCGGCGATGTCATCCACATCCGCCGAGCTAAATGCTTTGGCCACCACCACGATCGTCGATATTTACAAGCGAACAGTACGTCCGGGTGAGGGGGAAGGTCATTATTTATGGGCTTCGAAAGTAGCCACATTTTTGTGGGGTCTGGTTGCCATCCTTTTTGCCACTTTTGGAACATTGTTCGAAAATTTGATTCAATTGGTCAATATTATAGGTTCCATTTTTTATGGTACGATCCTGGGGATTTTTCTGGTGGCTTTTTATATCCGATTCGTTGGTGCGAATGCCGTATTCATTGGTGCATTACTAGCCGAATCGGTGGTTATTTATCTTTATTTTACTTCCGACATCGGTTTTCTGTGGTATAATGTGATCGGGTGCGCAGCCGTGGTGCTCACCTCCATGCTTATCCAGGCAGGTATGAATTTGCGTAGGTTATAATAGGGAACATGGTCATGGGCTGAGGGATTGTTATCATCAAGGAATGCTACCGATTAAGTTGCCTCAACCTTTGCGTGAGCCTCAGTATGATATCTATGCCTGCACTATTTACGCCAAGATCCCTGTATAATCTGATTACCTGTTCCACCACATCCAATTCTTCTTCAAAAATCCATTCCTCATCCGAATCAGTATGAATGTCAAAGAATTCATATTCCAACCATTCATCCACCAGATGTCTTGAAATTCCGTGAAATTCAATGATTGTCTGCAATCGAATATATTTTGTGGTGCCCATAATCATCGCATTTTAGCCAACTGGTTGAACAATTCGGATTCTTTTGGTGAAAGATTTTTGGGTATAGTGACCTGAATATTTAACAATAAATCGCCAAACTTCCCACTTTTCTTATACATCGGTAATCCTTTCCCTTTCAGACGGATTTTCTCACCGGGTTGGGTACCTGGAGGTATTTTCACTTTTACCTTACTATCCAGGGTGTCAATAATAAGTTCGGTACCCAAAACTGCCTGATACAGATCGAGTGTGACATGATCCGTTAGATGAGCACCATTCCGTTCAAACCGGGTATCGTTGGGGATCTCAAAAGTAATGTACAGATCCCCTCGTGGACCTCCATCATAACCAGGTCCCCCCTGGCCTTTGATCCGAATGGTCTGGCCGTCTTCAATACCTGCCGGAATCGTAATCCTGATTTTATTCCCGTTGACATTGAGTATATGCTGCTTGTCCTGCAAGGTTTCGGTCAGCGGAATCCGTAAGTTGGCATTAAAATCCTGACCTTTCATGGATTGCCTGAATGAACTACCAAAGGGATCTCTGCCAGTTCGGGCGCCTCCTCCGAAAAATTCCCTGAAAAAATCTGAAAAATCTCCGGCATCACCACTGTAGGTGAATTCCTGCCAGCCACCTCCCGGTTGCCCCTGAGAAGCCCAATCCTGAGTACGATACTGGCGACCTCCTCCCGCTTTCTCAAAGGCATCAGCATGTTCCCAGTTCTCCCCGTATTTATCATACTTTTTCCTTTTTTCGGGATCACTCAGAACTGCGTGTGCCTCATTGATCTGTTTAAATTTTTGTTCGGCCTCTTTGTCTCCGGGATTGACATCCGGATGATATTGCCTGGCAAGTTTTCTATAGGCCTTCTTAATGGTTTTTTCGTCGGCGTTTTTATCAACACCGAGAACTTTATAATAATCAATGAATTTCATTCTACTCGTGGTATATTTCCTATAATTTATGATAAAATAATAATTACAATCAAAATTTGTTTGGTAAAGTTCTTATTTTGACCTGGAAACGGGATGAAATTTGCTCGGTCAAATGCCGTGCGGAAGTGTAGTGCTCCTTAGTGATTTTACCCGGATTTCAGGTATAGAATAGAAATCGTCCAGGGGTGTCTTGGATCGATCATTTTAAAAACCAATAATCCCTGGGAAATTTCCGGGTGCGTAGACATCCACTCCGCATGAGCCGGGATGGATGAAGGGGATGGGATATAAATTTTCAGGAATGGCATGCCATAGCGGGTGCGGATTGCGGAAGTTTTGGTTCCTGTTTATAGATTGGGGATATTTGAGGACAAACAAGGACAGCCTGCGTGTAGCAGGCACATAAAAATTTAATTGTAATCTGGGTATGTTAGATATCAATTTCTTGTGGTATACGACTAATGTTCCAATTCATAAGCGCTTCTCCTTGATAAGGGCTTCATTGTATTCCAATATTATTTAGGATCATTAGTATATATTAATAAGTGAAACAAAGCACCAGGAATTTTCACATATATTCCAGACGCTTAAATGGTTTTTTCCAGGTAACAAACAAGCATGTGGAAGAATATTAAACAACTTTTTCAGTTACTCAGTAAAATTTCAAACCGGGTCGTTATAGGAGACCCTCTGCTGATTCATGCTTATCGAAGCTATGGAAATCATAGGGAGGTTATAGTGAAGGGAAGAGTTATTGAAAATGAAGGTATATCCGTGCAAAAGGAGGATAGCTTGTGGCGAAATTTAATCAATAATATTCGTCGTTTTGAAACAGATGAATTGCGTTCATTGCCGGTTCATTTTACATACCGGGGGCAATTGTACGAGGATATTACGGATAGGGAAGGGTATTTTGTCTTCCGAATTCCCCACAATTCCCACATTCAACAACCTTATATTCATTGGGACAAAGGTGAAATATCCTTACCCGAACATAAATACAAGTCCAGCACACTGATCAAAAATTCGATCGATATTATGTGGCCAGGAGTTCACAGCCAGTTTGGAATTATTAGTGATATAGACGATACCATCCTGAAATCTCATGTAGGTTCCTGGTTGAAGCTTCAAATGATTTATGTCACCTTGTTCAAGAACGTGTATCAGCGCAAGCCTTTCGATGGTATGAACAAGGCGTTGGAGTATCTGGCTCTGGATCAGAATAGAAACCACAGGAATCCCACGTTTTATGTTTCCAATAGTCCCTGGAGTCTGTATGAAGTTCTGGAGGAGTTTCTTCAAATCCATGGTATGCCAGATGGTCCGATTTGTCTTCGGGACTATGGTGCATTTTTCGGTCGGAAACTCGAGGATTTTCGACAGCACAAAAGTCGTACTATTGATCACTTACTCGAATTTTATCCTCAATTGCCTTTCGTGCTGATTGGTGATGCCACAGAGAAAGATGCGGATATATATCTGGAAAAGTATGAGCAGAACCCTGGTCGTGTCGTGGGGATTTTTATCCGCCAAAGCCGGAATGCTGAGTTGAATCATCGTGTGAGGCAACTTTTTGAAATGTACCCTGGTCAACCGTTTTATCTGGTGGAACATTCTATTGATATCATACGATATGCCCAAAATGCACTGACCTTCTACCGTGCAATATGACCAAAGGTAGATATTTCCGAAATTCCCAAACACTTCAGCGGTCCTCTATGTCGCTCGATAAGGCTGCTGCCCGGATAACTATGTACGAAGTAATATGGACGAGGTCCTTTTTTGCCCCCCCCAACAACACTAAGGATGAGGTGATTTGAAGGAAACCCTGGAGATTTAGGTTTTCCTACACTTGTCCCAGGGAATGACGGAACTCCTATTCTGTATAGGTCCCATGGTCCCATTGAAATTGGATGGGAGGAAGGATTGCCCCCCAGACGTACCCAGCGGGGGCATTTGGAAACATCAATTCTCTTGCCACATCGATATTGGATCATACATTACGATTAGTCCAATGTATTGTCGTGCCTCGGGTGTGTGGCTAGCTTTTGTGTGAAAATTAAAAACAAATCGAAATTTCCATTGTTGAATATATATTGATAACCACTTTAATAAATCTATGATGATATGAACATAAATATTGGAATTTCCAAAGAAAATCAAAAGGCAATTGCGGATAAGTTGAATAAGGTACTCGCAGATGAATTTGTGTTGTATGTCAAAACCCGTAATTACCATTGGAATGTGGAAAGTATAAACTTTTCCGAGCTCCATGACTTTTACCAGGAACAATATGAATCCCTTGCGGAAGAGATTGATGCTGTAGCGGAACGTGTTAGAAAAATAGGCCATTACAGTATGGGTCGACTTGAGGATTATCTGAAAGTGACCAGTCTGGAAGAACAGAAAACAACAACTGATCCCAAAGAGCAATTGACCAACCTATTGAACGACCATGAATCCATCATCCGGGACCTTCGGGAACTTATTCCTGATCTGGAGGACAAATACAATGATGTAGGTTCTGCGGACTTTATTACAGGTCTGCTTCAGGTACATGAAGAAATTGCGTGGAAACTTCGGTCTCATCTTAAGTAATCAAGCCACCAAGCGAATATTTAGGGGTTGAATGTATTAGTGTGCTTCAACCCTTTTTCATTGCGGCAATACCAAAGATATGGTATGGTAATCATTTGGTTTCCAGGTCTTTTCTGGTTAAAGTGACTCAAGCCTCAGGCTAAGTCTGATGATATTGGTTTATTCGGATGTTATCGATACACAAGTTTCATCTTTGCAACATTTGAAATAGAAATAGTTCAGTTCATTTTCGTCCGGCACTTCAATTTACAGAAGGCCTGAGTTTGGCAAAACTTAAAGTAAGTTTGGACGGAAATATTAAAAGTTATCATGCCCCATATAGAAACCCACTTCACAATTACATCGAACCTGACCCTTCAAAAGACAAATGGATGTGGGATACGGGAGGATTAGGCTGTTGCGATCCCCCACACTTTATGGATGAATGCAAATGGTCTTAATCCGGGCTTTATTCGGGAACCATCATTACGATAAGTCAAGGGATATTCAAAGCTATTCTCATGTTTTTTACGTAAATTGAATCCAAAAGCAGGGAATATGGATCGATTTAAAAATAAAACTGCTGTAGTCACGGGAAGCACGAGTGGTATCGGCAAAGCAATTGCACAAAGACTCGCATCAGAAGGGGCCGTGGTAATTATCAATTCTTACCGGGATCATGATAATATTCAGGAAATTTTGGATGAGATCACTATGCATGGAGGACAAGCTACTTTTATAAGGGCGGATATGGGGCAAGTGGAAGATATTGAAAATTTGTTCCTGAAGGCTGTGGAAGTACACGGAAAGGTGGATGTTTTGATCAATAACGCTGGGATTCAAATACACAGCCCTTTCCTGAAGGTAACCGAAAAGGATTTTGACCGGGTGATCGCCATCAATCTCAAGGGATACTACTTTGCTATTCAGCATTTCGTACGGCATGCCGTGGCTCAGAGAATACCAGGAGTGGTGGTGAACAACAGTTCGGTACATGAAATTATTCCTTTCCCCAATTTCGATTCTTATGCTATGAGTAAGGGGGGATTGCGAATGATGACCAGGAACCTGGCGGTGGAGTTGGCTCCTTTGGGTATAAGGGTGAACAATATCGCCCCGGGAGCTGTAGCCACAGATATCAATGAATCCCTGGAACAAAATCCCGAACTCAAGGAAAAGTTGTTGGACAATATCTCGATGGGACGAATGGGGAAAGTAGAAGAGATTGCTGCCGTGGCCGCATTTTTGGCAAGCGATGATGCGTCCTATGTGACTGGAGCTACCTATCTTGTGGACGGGGGACTTACCTACCACTATACCGAGCAGTAAATTGTAGTGAGAAGTGATTTATCGCCAGAATCGCTGAATTACCGTGTTGGAAGTTGGGCATATATTGGACAAGCAGGATGATGGGCGCCCGGAAGAAAACCGATCCCCATTAAAAATTCCTTGACGATTTCGGGTCCTGTAAATTTAAAATGACTTCGAAACAATCGGGTCCAGGCATCGTGCGTCAAGGGGTGATGTTGGGTCAACCAGGCGTCAAATGAACCATGATTGCTGCGAATTTCCATAATTTTTTGGGCATTGTAAATCGCTGCTTTAATTTTATGTGGGTGACGGATGATCCCGGGATCTTTCATCAATCTATCTATATCACGATCAATATAGGAAGCCACCCGATCCAGGTGAAAATAGTCATAAGCCGTCCTTAGGTTGCTCAGTTTATTCATGATCAATGACCAGTTGAGTCCGGCTTGATTAATCTCCAGCATTAATCTCTCAAATAATTCGTTGTCATCCTTTGCTGGAAAACCATACATGGTGTCATGAAATATTCTGTTCGGGTCATCTTTCGGAAGCTTTTGCACTTTGTTGCAATAATGATTTTCGGGTATCATGGTTCTGAATAATTATAATTGTCCTGGCGGATGAAATTTATGATCCCAGGAATCGACTACCAGAACCCAATCTTGTCCGGCACCCTGAGAGGGTGGATTCACCATCATTCTATGTTTTTTATTTAAAGTCATCCCTTTCCAGCTCGTCCCCGTTCTCACATCATACCACCATGATCGAAACTTTTTTCCTCGAAGTGGACTGAGGTCGAGTTCCACTTCCTTACCGGTAGGGAAATATACCATGGCATAGGCTCCATTTTCGTCCCGGGTCGCTATGACGTAGTCCGTACCATCCGATTGGGGAGTGACTATCAGAGATTGGTCAGGAATTCGGGTCAGATAAGGTCTCGATAACATCAAATTTTTTAAGTGGACGACCTGATTGGCTGCCGGAAGTTCAAGGGCTTCATGCCAGGGTCTGAGCGGTCCATTAATGCTCGTTTTGTCCAGGTCGTACATTTGCCATATATCATGGCATCCGTAAGTCTGACCACAGGCACCTGCAAATACATTCCAATACATGATCCTTCGAATATCCCGGGCCAGACTATAGCCTTTTTCTTTGGCATTAAAACATACGGGATGATCTTCGTACATAGGCTCTCCATCGAGTACGGGCTTTACCAGTGGCAACTCATAATCATGGGTTATATTGAGATAAGAATTCCCGGGACAGTGTCCGGTCTGGTGCATATTGAAGTCGAGCCAGTTATCCTCATGGAACCAGGTCGACGATCCTCCATTTTCTTTAGGTTGTGGATGAAAGCTCATTAAAGTTTTTTGATGTCCTCCAAATCCTTCAGCGACCCCCTCTGCCATGCTTCGCCATATATCCACATCCTCAGTTCCCTCTCTGGGATGACGATCACCGCCTATTATCCATATAATATTTTCCTGGTTGCGATACCGATTACCAATCCACTTCCCATAATGATAGGCATTTTCCACGGTGAAGATTTCGGGTCCGATACCCCAACCTGCTTTAAATAATTTATCACCCCATGTGGGTAGCAAAGCAATGTACATGTTCAGTTCGGCAGCAACCAGAATGATGTCCTCCATCTGGTCAAAGTACCTGGGATTGGGAGTGGCCGGATTGGCATCGATCAATGGAAGTTCTCCATATGCATTGGGAGTGTGTAAACCATCCAGTTCTGCGAGTGCCACGGCCTGAATCACATTAAACCCCTGACTCTTTCGTTTTTTCAGGTAAGTGACAGCCTCCTCTTTGGTACACCTATGGAAAAGCTCCCATGCGGTGTCTCCCAGCCAAAAGAATGGTTCACCGTTTTCAGTGACCAGGAACCGGCCATTGGGGCTGACCTGGAGGGATTGTGCCATGAGCCACGAACACAAAAGACAATGGATCAGTAGGATGGTAATAAGCCGTGCCATAAGTTTTTTCCAACAAAATAATAAAAATGTCAGTGAGGCCCTTCCTCGAAATTAATATTTCTGTAACCATAAATCCCAACAATAGCCAGGCAGATCAGGGGTAAAACAAATGAAAATTTGACTTCGGGAATCCAACCGAAAACAGCCACATCCCCAAATCCCGGACCTCCCCAGTCAAGAATTGCACCTTGCAGAGGCGGCATCAAAGCGCCCCCTACGATGGACATGACCAGTCCTGCTGATCCCAATTTTGCTTCGTCACCCATGTCGCGAAGGGCGATCCCGTATATCGTAGGGAACATGAGTGACATAAAAATACTGATTGCCACAAGCGAATACAATCCTCCCATTCCCGGAAGTAAAATAGCTCCTGCGCATGCCAGAACTCCTCCACAGGCAAAATACGTCATCAACCGTGCTCCGTTGACATACTGTAACAACCAGGTACAGATCCAACGACCAGTCAGAAAGGAAATCATTGCAGCCATATTGTACCAGGTGGCAGTCAACTGGGATTCAGGTGGTCGGGATTGATTCATGTGATCCACGTATTGAAATATAAAAGTCCAGCACATAATCTGTGCTCCGACATAAAATCCCTGTGCAATGACACCTTCGTAATATCTCTTGTTTTGTTGAAGCAAGGTAATCGAGGATCTCAACGAAATTTTTTCAGTTTCCTGGCGTATAGGAAATTTGGTAAAGGCTATTACAACCATTATGATAAGTACCAATATACCCAGACCGAGGTAGGGTCCACTGATAATATTGAGATCATTGGTCCTGATCATGGCCTTCTCCATGGTGTCCAGTGCAGCATAGGCCTCGGGGCCATAATCATTGGACCGAAGCCATTGAATAACGAATAGTTGAGCGACCAACATCCCAAGCAATGAACCCATGGGATTGAAGGCCTGGGCCAGATTCAATCTTTGTGTGGCAGTTTCCTTGTCTCCCATGGCCAATATAAAGGGGTTTGCCGTGGTTTCGAGAAATGCCAGGCCAAAGGTTAGCACATACAGAGAAAGTAGGAAAAAGGTGTATTCTTCATATAAAGCAGCTGGATAAAAAAGAAAGGCTCCTAAAGCATACAATGACAAACCAAATAAAATTCCTTTTTTATAACTATACCTGCGTATAAATAAAGCTGCAGGAATAGCCATGGTGCCATACCCCCCATAGAAAGCAAGTTGGACCAATGCCGCTTCAAAGTTGGATAGTTCGGGCATCACTTTCTTAAATGCAGAGACCATCGGATTGGTCATATCATTGGCGATGCCCCACATAAAAAAAAGTGAGGTAATGGCGATGAATGGGAAAAGAAGATTTTGTGGGACAACAGGTTTACGCTTCAATGTTTTCATAGTTCCGTAAATATAGAAGATTTCCTATGTTCTTTAATACGGAATTATAGTCCAGCGCAGGTTATTTTGTGGCCTGTACCAACCCATAGGACCACAGGTTTCGCTTGAGGCTGGTATACAGGTAATAGCACATTCTTGTATGGGCTAACTCTGTGGGTCCGAAAGGCCGACCTGCCCATGCCCTGTATTTGTTGTATATCCATGCAAAGTAGTACAGACGTCGCATTCTTCGGATGGATGGCCAAATGTATGGTGTAACATCATCGATTTTATAATCCGAGAATCCCAGTTCTTTCAGGTTGGTAAGATATTGTTCTCCGGTGAAGAGAGTGCTAATTTTGCATCCTTCGTAGGCATAGGTATACAGTATTTTATGCTCTTCCGGTGTCAGCCTGGGCTTGGCCTGAAGATTTTCAGCAAATACCAGTCGCCCTCCGGGTTTTAAAATGCGCAAGGCTTCGGTAAGAAAAGACCGTTTATCGGGTGTGTGGCATATGCTTTCAATGCCTACAATAGCATCAAAATAGTTATCCGGGAAAGTGGTATGGCAATAGTTCATGATTCTGAAATCGGTACGGTCTGAGACATTGGATTCCATCGCAAACCGTTGGGCCAATTCCACCTGACCGGGCACCAGAGTGATACCGTAGGCATTGCAATCGTATCGGCTGGCCAGGTGGATACATGTTCCTCCCACACCACAACCGGCATCGAGGACACGGTGACCAGCCGAAATATTTGCTTTTCTGGCGAGCTCTTCGTTCAGATTTTGCAATGCTTCACTGAGAGATTTTGTGCCCGGGAACCAGAGACCCATGTTGAGCTGTCTGTTTTTCTCCAGTGCCCAGCCATCTTTGTACGCGTTGAGCGTTTTATTATAGTATTCTATGATACTATCTTCTACCATACCATTTAATACGAATCCCAACGTGATTTATTTTTCATAAAAATCTGCCGGCCATACATCATTTGAACCATTGATGTCAGGAAGTATTTTATCAGGGTCGATCAGGATGGAAATGATATTTTTGTCGGTGGTGTGAAAATACGTCCATTGATCTCCCCTGTGCCAAATTTCCACCGGTAATCGAACATCCTCGGTCGTTTGGTCATCATAGGTCAAACGCATGACCACCGGCATAGGAATCTCCCCTTTATTTTCAAGATGGATTTGATATCCACCCTGTACTTTTTGCGTCCCGGCAATGCTCAGATCAATGTTGCCGGTTCCATAAAACCATCCCTTCCAAAACCAATTGAGATCTTCCCCAGTCACATTTTCAATGGTGTTGAAAAAATCCCGGGGTTGTGGGTGTTTATAAGCCCACCGTTCAATGTATGCCTTAAATGCCCGGTCAAAACGCTCCGGACCAATGATATATTCCCGGAGCAGGACCAACCCTATTCCCGGTTTTCGGTAGCCTGTCATTCCCAGATTTCTGAGATTGGTGATATCCGGATAAATGGTGATGGCCTCCCGGTTTTCATTGGTTAACCAACTGATATATCGGCGGGTCTGATCCAGAGTAGCCGGATATTCACCATTGTTGAATGCCTTGGTGGCGTAGTGATTGATGAAGGTATTCAGTCCTTCATCCAGCCACACATGTTTTCGTTCATTGGTACCGATAATCATGGGAAACCAATTGTGACCAAATTCGTGGTTGGTTACTCCCCACAACCCCTGACCTTTTGCCTGGTAATGGCAAAATGATACTGCAGGATATTCCATTCCACCTACATGGCACGCTACATTGATGGCTGTGGAATAGGGATATTTATAGTAAGTTTTGTCATAAAATTCCACGGCAGCCTTGGTGTATTCTGTGGACCGACCCCAGGCTTCATAACCTGCGCTTTCGCGAGGGTATACTGATTGTGCTAAACCGATGGTGCCATTTTCCAGATTCAGCCGGGCTGCATCCCAAATAAATACATTGGACGTGGCAAATGCAACATCCCGGGTATTTTCCATTCGGTAGTGCCAGGTAATAGTACCTGAAGTTTTTGGACGGGTGAGATTGTAGTTTCTGATTTCATCCTCGCGGATGAGAAAGACGGTTTCGTCACTTTGCAAAGCTGCATCCCATCGATCACGTAGAACTTTGGGCAATACCTCATCCCGGTTGAGTAACTTACCCGATCCTACAACGATGTGGTCGTAGGGCACTGTGATTTTGTATTCAAAATTGCCATATCCCAGGTAAAATTCGCCTGCACCCAGGTAGGGACGAATATTCCATCCTTCTGTGTCATCAAAAACCGCCACTTTAGGATACCATTGGGCTATGGCATAGATATATCCGTCCTGAGCCTTCAATCGCCCCATACGATCCATACCGCTGACAGGGACTTTGAAGGAAAAATCCATGCTAATGGTAGCCCGGCCACCGTAGGCAGGAATGGGTGTGTCGAAAAAAACTTGCATCCGGGTATCATCAACTAAGTAATCCCTGGTTTCCTGATTTCTCCCGGTCCGGGCGACAACATTGCTTATCTCAAAACCACCATCTACATTTCCCGAGTATCGATTCCCTTGTACCGGAGTGGTCAGCGTGCCTCTGGAATGCGGGGTGAATCGGTTTTGCTCCAGGTGGAGCCAGACAAATTCCAGCTCTTCCGGACTGTTGTTGAGATACTCAATGGTGACAGAACCGGTAAAGGTATGGTTGGTCGTATCCAACTGAACTTCAATTTGGTAATCTGCTTCGTTCTGCCAGTATTTTGGGCCGGGTTTGCCGGAAGCCGTCCGGTACTCCGTACTTGGACGCTCCAAAAATTCACCAAATATGTGATCACTACGCAGGTTCTGTGCCACAGAAATTACCGTCGTGGATAAAACGAGGAAGAAGGACAAAATCAGAAAATGCAGCTGTCGGGCCATATAAAAGTGGATTGTGAATGTTAAGAAATTTCCCAAATATAAGGATAACTTTTTATTGGTCCTGTTTGGGATGTCCACGTTTCACATGGCCAAGGAAGATTCCGGGGTGCTATCCACGGTACAAAACTATGGAATGCGGCTTTACTGGCACATAAACTGGCATGCACGGGAACGGGTAACCAGCAACCGTTACATTTTTCGTGTTATCCGGATGATTAGAAATTATCGATGTGCTGCATTGATTTCATCAAGTATGGTCTGACCAGGGCACAATGCGCCTTCATTCAATTGGTTGAGGGGTGTATCCGTGGTATGTAACATGGTATGTAAATCACGTGAATCGGTATCGATATAAAGTAATCCTGTTAATATCTCTCCCTTCGCTCGGGCCTGTTGTAATTTTTCCAGAGCAGATCGTCGGTTGGTGGGATCCCAGTCAGGGTTGAGTTTGCTAAGTTGAATTTGAGATCCGTCATGGAGGGTTACCCATTTCTGGGATCCTGCAGCATAATCTACGGCAATCTCTTCACGGATAGGGACAAAATCAAACTCGGAGGTGACTTCCATATGATCCCGGACATAATCGTATGCTTTAGTGGATCCTTTGTTGTTGTTGAATGTGACACAGGGCGAAATCACATCGATAAAGGCAAAACCCGGATGTGACATGGCGGCTTTAATTAACGGGACCAATTGGTTTTTGTCACCTGAAAAGCTTCTTGCAACAAAAGTGGCTCCCATTTCCAGAGCAAGACTGACCATATCGATGGGAGAGAATTCATTGACGGATCCGGCTTTACTGAGAGAGCCTATATCAGCTGTGGCTGAGTCCTGGCCCTTAGTGAGACCGTAGCACCCGTTGTTCATCATGATATAGACCATATTCAAATTGCGTCGATTGACATGCACAAACTGACCAATTCCGATCGATGCCGAATCGCCGTCACCAGAAACACCCAGGTAGGTGAGATCCTTATTGGCCATATTGGCTCCCGTGGCCACAGAAGGCATTCTTCCATGGACGGTATTGAAGCCATGTGAATTGTTAAGGTAGTAAGCGGGAGCTTTGGATGAACAGCCTATTCCCGATAATTTGACTACTTTGTGCGGTTCTATATTCATTTCATAGCATGCTGCTACGATCGATGCATTGATGCTATCATGGCCACATCCAGCGCAAAGAGTCGAAATACGACCCTCATAGTCCGATTTATAAAATCCAGCTTCGTTCTTTTTGCTGGAAGGATGTCGAAAGGTGGGTTTTACGAAACTCATAATACGTGTGATTTATGGTGGGTGTCGGAGGAAACAAGAACCCCGGAGGCATTTTTCGCATCATTTCCCAGGCGTTCAATTTGTCTCAAAATGGCATCGGCGGTAATAGGCATTCCGTCGTAATTGAGAATGGATTGCACTTTTGCCGGATTGATGCCGAGTTCCAGAATCAACAATGATCTGCATTGTGCATCACGGTTTTGTTCGATGACATACACCATAGAGTGTGCTTCGATAAATTCCCGGACTTCATCCTGGAATGGAAATGCTTTGATTCGCATCGCATCTATGGGCTTGCCTTCCTCTATCAGGATATCCATTACTTCCAGTGCAGCATATGTGGTAGTACCATAAAAAATGATGGCATGGTCGCTCCGATTTTCCTCCTGGTAAAACTCAGGTCGGGGGACCATCCCTTTGGCGGTATGAAATTTACGAATCAATCTGTCGATTTCTCCTGCGTGTACCACACCGTCTTCGGTGTATCTGCCATAGGGATCGTGAGATGTTCCCCGGGAAAGGTAAGCCCCTTTCGAGGGATGAGTCCCAGGGATCACCCGATATCCAACCCCATCTCCGTCCACATCTTTAAACCTGCCATAGTCCTTTACGGCATCCAGCTCTTCCCTGTTCAGAACCTTCCCTCTGTTGTATCTACGATTGTCATCCCAGGTAAATGGTTCCGACATATGTATGTTCATTCCCAGATCGAGATCGGACATAAGGAATACCACGGTTTGTAATTGATCCGCGATATCGAAGGCCATGGCGGTAAATTCGAAACATTCTGTTGGATTGGCGGGTATCAGTAGAATATGTTTGGTGTCGCCATGTGAAGCGTAAGCACAGGGTAATATGTCCGATTGCTGGGTGCGGGTGGGCATCCCGGTGGAAGGTCCACCTCTCTGGACATCGACGAGGACCATAGGGACTTCAGCGAAATAGGCCAGGCCGATAAACTCATTCATCAAAGATATCCCGGCTCCACTAGTCGCCGTGAAGCCACGAGCACCATTCCAGTTCGCACCCATGGCCATACCAAATGCAGCCAGTTCGTCCTCAGCCTGAATAATGGCGAAATTGTTTTTTCCGGTAACCGGATCCTTCCGGTATTTTTTGGCGTAGGTTTCAAAACTTTTAGCCACAGAAGTGGAGGGGGTGATGGGGTACCAGGCCAGGACAGTTGCGCCACCATAGATAGCACCCAATGCAGTGGCAGCATTTCCATCGATCATGATTTTATCTCCCGTTCCCTCGATGGGGGCGAGTCGTACATTGAGTGGATACTTCAGGTTTTCACGGACCCAGTTGGCCCCGAGATCCAGTGCTTTGAAATTGGGTGGAATTAATTTGGGCTTTTTATGAAATTGTTCACTGATGATTGATTTGATCACTTCGAGATCCAGGTCTATGAGTATAGCCAGCGCTCCGATGTAAATGATATTTTTAAAAAGTTGCTGGAGTCTTGGCAATTCGTAGTTGTCGATGCTCAGTTGCATCATAGGAATGCCAATCATATGAATGTCTTCCCGGAGCAGGCTATCGTGTAACTTCCGCGTACTGTCATAAATGAAATATCCTCCCGGTCGAACCGAAGCGATATCATTTTTCATACTCTCTGGGTTAACACCTACCAGGATGTCAATCCCATCACGACGGCCCAGGTATCCTTTGCCACTGATTCTTACTTCATACCAGGTGGGTAAACCCTGGATATTGGATGGGAATATGTTTTTGGGAGAAACAGGAATGCCCATTCGAAATACGGCTTTCGAAAAAACTTCGTTAGCACTAGATGAACCTGTTCCATTGACATTGGCAAATCGAACCACCATGTCATTCACTCGGATCTTTTCGTTCATGATATTTTTTCCTATAAGATTTTGCTAGCTTTAGTTACACTGTAAAGATATTTTTGCATATCCCATGCGGTGGTAGGGCATCTTTCTGCGCACAAACCACAGTGGAGACATACGTCTTCATCTTTGATCATAACACGTTGGGTAGGTAAGGTTTCTGATACATACAAATCCTGGCTCCAGTTTAGCGCGGGGGCGGATAGCCGTTGTCGCAGATCTTCTTCATCTCCGTTGGAGGTAAAGGTAATGCAAGAGGTAGGGCATACATCCACACAGGCATCGCATTCGATGCATTGATCGTATGAAAAAACGGTTTGGATATCACAGTTGAGACAACGTTGGGCTTCTTTGAAACCGGTCGGCAGGTCAAACCCCAGCTCTACTTCCACTTTCCGGTCTGCCAGAGCGATAGCCTTATCTTCGTGTGGAACCGCAAATCGGTCATCCTCTACGACCATGCTGTCGTACATCCACTCATGGATGCCCATTTTCTGCTTGAGTAAGTTGGTCTGGGGTGCCAGCCGGGCATTGACATCGATGCCCTGACAAAAATGGTGGATGGATATGGCTGCCTGATGTCCGTGAGCCGCAGCGGTGATAATATTCTCCGGTCCAAATGCGGCATCTCCCCCAAAAAACACTTTGGGGTTAGTAGATTGGAAAGTGACCTCATCGAGCACGGGGACATCCCATTTTCCAAATTCAATACCCAGATCCCGTTCAATCCAGGGAAAAGCATTATCCTGCCCTATGGCGATAATTACATCATCCGCTTCGATGAAGGTATCTGGTTCTCCGGTTGGTATTAATTTTCGCCGTCCGTTTTCATCATACTCCGCATGCACATGCCCAAACCACATTCCTTTGAGTTTTCCATCTTCCACCACAAAGGATTTGGGTGGCATGTTGTTGAGGATAGGAATATCCTCTGCCATTGCATCTTCAATTTCCCAGGGAGAAGCCTTCATGTTTTCGAAGGGACTGCGAACAACTACTTTCACCTCCTCCCCGCCCAGTCTGCGCGATGTCCGGCAACAGTCCATAGCGGTATTACCTCCGCCGAGGATAATCACCTTCCGGCCAATTTTATCTTTATGACCGAAGGCTACACTGGCCAGAAAATTGATGCCAATATGAACGTTGGCATCGGCTTCCTCCCGACCGGGAAGGTTCAGATCTCTTCCTTTGGGCGCACCGGTACCAACAAATACTGCATCGTAATCCGCCTCCAATATTTCCCGCATGCTGTTCACATAATGGTTGTAATGCGTATGGATTCCCATGTCAGTGATGTAATTCACTTCCTCATCGAGTACGCTTTCAGGCAGACGGAAAGAAGGAATTTGGGTTCTCATCATTCCACCTCCTTTATGCCATTCATCAAAAAGGTGAATTTCGTATCCCAATGGTGCCAGATCACGTGCCACGGTCAGTGATGCCGGGCCACCTCCAATAAGTGCGATTTTTTTACCGTTTTTTATTTCCGGAATTTTGGGCATAAGCGATTTCACTTCGCCCTTATGATCTGCTGCTACCCGTTTGAGCCGGCAAATAGCCACGGGTTCTTCATTTTCTTCAATACGCCCCCTCCTGCAGGCAGGTTCACAGGGGCGGTCACAGGTACGACCCAGTACACCAGGGAAGACATTCGACTCCCAGTTGATCATATAGGCCTCTGTATATTTCTTGCTGGCGATCAACCGAATATATTCCGGGACAGGAGTATGCGCCGGGCAGGCATACTGACAATCTATCACCTTGTGGAAATACTCGGGATCCTGAATATTTGTGGGTCTCAAAATTTTTTAGCTTGGTTTTTGATAATCTGCTATTTCCTACATGAATATCTTCAAATATCTTCAAAATCTGGTTAAATATAGGCAAAAATGAATAGCACGCAATAATTTTGATGGTAAAAGATGTGAATTGTATCAAGACCGGTATCGTACACGTAAAACGAACTGGGAAAAAATGAGGCTCCTCGATTGACTATATCCTACCTTGCAATACCTTGTGAATTTCTGCCTTGTCAGAAAGATAGTATATGCCTAAGGGAGTCAGGAAAAACAAAAACCGCATCCACATGGCCCATCCGGCGTCCCATGACTTTCCATGCCAAAACCATTCATATGCGACATAGGAACCGACTGTGATTAATATAATCAGCCCGATTTTCCGCCATTCAATTTTGAATTCGTAAAACCTGGAGCCCAGGGAGTAGCAAAGGATAGTCATAAGGAGGTAACATGCCAGCGTGGTCCATGCAGAAGCCATATATCCAATCATAGGAATGAAAATCAGATTACCCAGAATGGTAACTGATACACCAACCAGAGATATCCAAAGGCCATACCATGTTTTGTCCAGGAGTTTGTACCATATACTCAGATTGTAATAGAGGCCCAAAAGAATATTGGCCATTAGGATAATCACAGTGACTGAATACCCTTCCACGTACGATGGATTTTTAAGAAATATTTGTTGCAACCAGGGCAGGGTAAGAGTCACCGCAAGGAATCCAAAAGCAGATACGACGGTATAATAGGTCGCAATTTTTCCATACAATATGTTGGAATCCTTCTTTCGGTATTGCTGAAAGAAAAAAGGTTCAGCAGCGTAGCGGAATGCCTGGGTGAACAAGGCGATAAACATGGCAATTTTGTAATTTCCGGAGTAAATCCCTACCTGTCGTAAAGTTTCCTGCATATCAAAGGGCAGTAAATTTTGAAGGAAAACCCGATCCAGGGTCTCGTTGGCTATTCCTGCCAGACCTACAATCAGTAAAGGCATGGAATATGCCATCATTTGCCGGATCAGGACGAGGTCAAAAGATTTCCAGAAAGAGGTCCATTGCGGGAGAAGGAATAGGAACGCGATTCCACTGGATATTACATTGGCCCCTATAAGGTAGGTTAAATGATGCTGGGGTTGGTAAATTGCTGAAATCCAGATTGCTCCCTGATCGAGAAGCCACGGGCACAATAGAAAGAAAAAACATACCACAATCACGTTAGTCAGAATCATTCCGATTTTGATAAAAGCAAATCGGCGGGGACGATTGGAGAGTCGGAGCTGACAAAAAGGAATCTCATTGATCGCATCAAAAAACAGGATCACAGCGAGCATCGGTATATAAATCCGATAGTCATCGGACAAATTGAGAAGGGAAATTATCGGACCGGGTAGCAGAAATAGGGTGACGCTCAGGAAGATAGAAATCCCGTACACCATGGTCAGAGCGCTACTGTAAGTGGTTTGTTCTTTGCCTTCTTCACTGCCAAACCGAAAATAGGCAGTTTCGAGTCGAAGGGTGTAAAAAACAAACAAAATACCCACCATGGAATATAAGGTGGAGTAACCTCCGAACTGTGTTACAGGGAGAACTGAGGTGATGACAGGCAATAAAAGAATATTGATGACCCGCCCTACGATGCTGCTGAGTCCGTACCATACGGTATCTCCGGCCAACCGCCTGATGTTTGCCATGCGCGTGAAATAATTATCTTTTGCGAATATACTACAATTGACGGGTCTGATGAGGTGGAAGTTATTTTGGCGCCCAGGCATTTGTAGTATAATTTAAGTGTATGCAGGGGGCTATTGTTTGTGGGTCTGAGCATGGGATGACCTCGGAACTTTGCGCAACCGTGAAATTTCAGGCTCTTGTGCCTCGATCACTACATTCGTGACACTTTAGACGGATTTTTTTTTCGCCATATCTTCATCATCTAAAGCATTATGTAGTTATTGCTATACCTTCCCACCTTCCGATAGGGATTTTCAGTTCCCTCATCAAAGGTCTACCAGACCTTTTGTCTCCTCTCGACGACGAAGTCTGCATTTTTTTCGACAGGTCAAGGCACAGTGATGGTGACATAGTGGGGGTTATATGACATCATTGTACCGAAGAGCTGGTGAAAAGATGAAGAAAAACTGGGTATGAATATAGGTTTTCGTGCACTGGATACCTCCATATGTTGAAGTAAAAAGCTTACATTTGCACCTCCAAATACGAAATTGAATGATTGATTTTGAATTACTCAAGAGGGTATCAGAGTGCCCGGGACCTCCAGGATTTGAGCAACCCATACGGGAATTGATCCGTAAGGAGGTGGAAGGATTGGCCGATAAAATTTGGGTGGATTCTATGGGAAGTCTCATTGCCCGCTTGCACGGAAAGGATGAATCATCGGTGATGGTCACTGCGCATATGGACGAAATAGGATTCATAGTAACCTATATCGATGAGCAGGGTTTTATCCGTTTTCATCCACTAGGGGGCTTTGATCCCAAGACACTCACTTCACAGCGGGTCATCATTCATGGGAAGGAACCTGTCCTCGGTGTAATGGGTTCAAAACCCATCCACATTATGAATCCGGAGGACAGGAAGAAGGCACCCCGGATGGAAGATTATTTCATCGATACCGGCTTTCCAGCAGATAAAGTTCAGCAATTGATATCCACAGGGGATCCAATTACAAGGGAACGGTCACTTATCCAAATGGGGGATTGCTTCAACGGTAAATCCCTGGATAACCGCATTTCGGTTTACATTCTGATTGAAGCCTTGAGGCGGTTGGCAGGTTCGGAATTACCTTTTACCGTGGATGCCGTGTTTACGGTTCAGGAAGAAGTAGGACTTCGTGGAGCGATCAATGCGGCCGGACATCTGGATCCCCGTTTTGGTATCAACCTCGATGTCACAATTGCTTTTGATGTACCCGGAGCACAACCTCATGAAATGGTCACCCAGCTTGGGAAAGGTACAGCCGTTAAAATAATGGATGGCAGTGCGATATCAGATTACAGGATGGTGCGTTATCTTCAGTCTCTGGCCAAATCGAATGCGATCCCCTGGCAACCCGAAATATTGCCTGCAGGGGGAACCGATACCGCAGGTATTCAGAAGTATGGAAAACAGGGCGCGATCGCAGGTGGATTATCCATCCCACTGAGAAATATGCATCAGGTGATAGAAACGGTTCATAAAACGGATGTGGAGGCTACAATTGATCTGCTCGAAGCGGGTATCCGTGGTCTGGGTGATTATGACTGGTCGTTTTCGTAATGAGGAGGATATCAAACCTGCATTTTAGATCCGGAATTTGACCTCGTGAGAAGCGGATTGATTAGAATCTTAATTTTATGTGAGTGATACAGACCGGAGATCTGTAGCAGTATATATGCCCGTATCGCTTGAATTTGATCGGTAACTGTTGTGGGAAATTGGTACTCTCTTCATCAGAAAGTTTCGGCGTAAAACCTGGATCTCTGTTCAGTAAAAATCATTTGACTTCCATTTTTCTCAGGATTATTTAAGGTATGGGATTGAAAAAATCCACGAGAACAGGGGCAAGTGCCTCAGCATTTACTTCATGTTTCTGATCTTTGAGGGTTAGCCTTATTGAGCCGGGAATCGCATAAGCCAGAGCACCAGCTACAATAGCCATGGTAGGAAAACTGGCATCACCATTCATGATTAAGGTAGGAACAGTAATAAGACCTGCCCTGCTTGTGGGTATTGAACCATCTTCGCCCAGCAGACAGGCGTCGTAGCCCAGAGTGGGAGCAATGTCTTCCCACATGGACCACATTGGCAACTGGTGCAGACTTTCAAGGTGCTCCTCAGGCATGCCCAGCATTGTAAGAAAATGACCCACCGCATCTTTGCGCCGACCCTCAGTCATAGCTCTGGTGAATTGGTCCCTGAATTCCTTCAGTATCATTCCGGTATTCGCTCCCGCATACTGGAATGGAGGTTCGTACATTGCCAGCTTCTTCACCTTGGATCCCAGCCCAATCGTAGCTTCCATGGCGAGAATAGCTCCGGAGGATATCCCAGATATATATGCTGAGCCCCCAACCGCGGAAATCAAAGCATCTATATCGTCAACTTCCCTTTCTACATCGTAAGGATGATTGTCTGTACTGTCACCTCTCCCCCTTCGATCGTAGTGGATCACACTAAAATGTTGTTGCAGGATCGGATGAGAAGCCAGGTTCGATGTTTCTGATTGCATCGCTCTTTGCTCAAAAGAGCCACCTACCAGAATCAAAGCTGGACCCTGACCGGTTTGATCGTAGGCTATTTTCGTACCATCTTTTGAAGTTGTCAATTCCATAGTATCGGTTTTAGGAGTTCTCCATCACCGCAAGGGTTTTAGAGAATATACAATGCATCCGAATTTTCTTTATCTGGGATATAACTTGATAATTACTTTTCTTATTTTTTATTTATTTGATAATATTTCTTTTGGGAATGAAACGGAAGTAGATAGCCTTGAATACTACAATACGTTGTGGCAGCAACCTCCATCACATTTAAGGAACTTGTGGCACCGATCTGCCTATCCATAGATCCAGGAACTGTCAAATATGGGCAATATTAATTCGTAAGCTTTCGTCATAGAGGAGTACTAACTATCCAGATGGTATCGCTCAATTGATCAAAATTAAAATTACACACCATGAAGTATTGGAAAGTCTCTGATAATACCCTCAAAGCCACATTTACTTTCGATGATTTTAATCAGGCGTTTGGCTTTATGACCCAGGTGGCTCTTGAAGCTGAAAAACAAAATCATCATCCGAACTGGTCCAATGAGTATAACAAAGTGGAATTTTCCCTTTCTACCCACGAAGCAGGTGATGTCGTTACAGAAAAAGATCAAAATCTTGCCAATGCGATCAATGAGATCTTCAACAAAATGGAGGTCGGTGATCGAAAACTGAAGTCCAGGAATATATAAATTGAGGCTGCATAATTTATCCGTAGTCCTTATAGGCCAGGGTGCAAATGCTACATTGGCAGTCGGGGTATACACTGCGAAGTGTGCGCGCCATTTCTGACAAGGTAGTTCCACTGGTGATTACATCATCGATAAGTAGAAAATGTAAAGGTTGGGTTTGTTGCATCAGAGAAGGAGCAGGTTTGGCCTGGAAAGCCTTGTGCATATTTTTGAGCCGTTCTTTTTTATTGAGTGAAGTTTGGGAACGTGTCCGTTTTACTCTGCGAAGGATAGAGGTCATGATGGGGAGATGGGTTGTTCGGGAAAGTCCTTTCGCAAATTCAACGCTTTGGTTGTAGCCCCGTTTGATTTCCTTTTGCCAGTGCAATGGGGTTGGAATCAGACCGGTAACTCTGTGTTCTTTCAGCCATGGTGATATAATTTTACCATATTCTTCCCCTTCAATATGTCCGATATATAGAAGGTTTTGATATTTTAAACCGTATATCAGGCGTGATACCGCACGGCTTTTATTGGGGAAACGGTATTTGGAAAATGTCAAATGAAACGGAAATTCTTTGTTCAATCTCTTTTTAAGGGGATGATTTGGGATAAGGTGGGTATCACTAATCACCATGTTTTGACGACAAATCGGACAGAATATTTCTTTCTTGGAATATTGAAGGGTTTCTCCGCATGCCAGGCAACTGGCCGGGAACAAAATATCCCAGAACCATTCCCCTTTGGTAGCATACGGCACCTTCATTTATCATACATTAATTGTAAATTTCAATATTTGGCCTTTCCGGTTGACTATGAATTCCAACGGTGAATTTTCTGTTCCATCCAACTCTCTGAGAAAATCGCTGATTCGAGCTGTTTCGTAAGAATTCACAGCGATAATAATATCCCCTTTCTCAAAGCCTGCCCGATACGCCGGACTTCCGGCATCTACGTCGGTAACAATCAGGCCGTGTTTGACGGGAAGATGATAATATTGAATCACTTCAGCGGTGAGTTCTTCCAATTCAAATCCCAGGTAAGGCCGGCTTGACATATCTGGTGTACGAACCTGCGGGGCACGTCCCTGAATGATGTCATCGATAACCTGTCGTGCAATGTTGGAGGGAATAGCGAAGGCATAACCGGCATATATACCATCCGGTGAGGCGATGGCGCTGTTTATCCCGATCAGTTCGCCTCGCGCATTGACCAGCGCACCTCCGGAATTTCCTTTGTTGACCACAGCATCCGTTTGAATGAAATCCTCAATGGCATTTTCCCGATCGATGATGTTTCCCCGGCCCTTGGCACTGATAATGCCGGCTGTAACTGTGGAGGATAAGTCAAATGGGTTGCCCACAGCCAGGACCCATTCGCCAATTTTGACCTTGTCAGAATCCCCGAAGGTGATCGGTGTAAATTTGTCATCAGAGTCGATTTTGAGTACTGCGATATCCACATCCGGGTCCCGGCCTACGATGGTGGCCTCGTATTTCTTGTTATCGTTGAGGGTGATTTCAAATTTATCCGCGAAGTCGATAACATGATCATTGGTTACCACATACCCATCTTCGGTGACAATAACACCGGAACCAAATCCCACTTTGGGGCCTCGGTACGGTTCGGAAAAAAAGAAACGGAATGGGTCATTGTAGCGTTGTTGGCGTTTTTCTATGTATCGCTCCCGGGCTCTGGTCTCACTTTCAGCGGCTTTTATATGGACTACGGCAGGCATGGTCAATTCGGCGGCCACGGTGAGGTTCTGAGTGGGTAAAATTTCCGTGGAAGTGATGGGAACAGTCTTCAAGGGGGATATATATTCCTGTCGAGGTGGTTCAGGGTCCTCGATCAGTTGCATTCCAGCCACCACAACCAGGCCACCTAGTATTCCTGCGATCAAAAATCCGGCGATGTTTTTCATAATCGATTGGTTTTTTCGAACACTTCTAAGTATCTTACCACGAAGTTGGAATTAAATTAGTATCAATTTTTTTATAACGTAACTACAAAGTTAATAGTTTTTGTGTCAGGTATGCATTTTGTGTAAGGTCTCATAATTTTAAAATCAACCCATGATAGATTTTCGGATTGTACAAATCACGGATATACACATCGGAGGTGAGGAACAATATCCATTTGGTGTAAATCTACGGTCCAATTTTCTTAACATCCTTTCTGAAGTCGAAAGACTCAATCCCAACCTGTTGGTTGTTACCGGCGATTTTTGTTATAAGGAAGCCCGTGAGGATGTGTACGAATGGATTCGTATTCACCTGGAGAATCTGGGTATTCCTTTTGAGATCATCGGGGGCAATCATGATGATATTGCGATGATGACGAGGGGTTTGCTCAAAGAGGACCTAAGTAATGACCAGGATGAGTATTATTTTTCAGATGAAATGGGTGATTACCATATGCTGTACCTGGATTCTGCTTCTGGTCTTATGTCGGAGAATCAATTATCCTGGGTGAAGGAGGAAATCAATCGTTCCCGCGATCAGAATTTGATGGTGTTCATGCACCATCCCCCTCTGCTTGCCGGGGTTCCTCATATGGATCAGGGATACTCACTTCAAAACAACCAGGATCTGCTCCATCTTTTGCATATGCATCCTCGTCCAGTCCAGGTCTTTTGCGGGCATTACCATGTCGATCGAACCGTGGTGTGGAGAAATGTTATCGTCAATATCACCCCATCTTGTTTTATGCAGATTTTCCCTTATGTCGAGGAGTTTGCTATTGACCATTATGAAATTGGTTACCGGGTGATCGATTTTGCTCAGGATACCTTACGCCATTCTGTTCGATATATTCCAGGGAGTAGGTTTTGAGGATGGCAGTAAATATACGATCCCTTCTTTTCGCTTCCGATAAATTGTGGGAGCCATCGCGATAAGTACCATGCCAAGACGGTATTTAAACTTCTTTTGACCCTGGGTGTTAGGTCCGTATAGATATTCGGAATGCCGATGAATTTGATCAAATTGAGGAGCGTTTTCGCATCAATGTGTAAAAAACAATAAGGATATATCCAGTTTGATTGAATATGTGCGGTTGTTCGGAAGTTTATCTTTCACTATTTATAATAATGTAAAAATTTTTTCGAGGTGAATTATACCGAGTATAAGCATCTCCACGATCGGATTTTGAATCGGGAGATCGCAGATCCTTTGTATGAGCGGAATATTTATATTGACTATGTCAAGCTCAGTAAAACACGATTGGAGCGTTGGGAGAAACGTCTGGGACAAATGGATCCCCTGGCCGAAGTTCTTCCAAGGACCAATAGGTCCACACACTGGATCATTATAACTGAACCTTGGTGTGGCGATGCCGCCCACGCGATTCCATTTATCATGGAAATGATCCGGGAACATCCCGGGATAACCTATGAAATTCAACTCCGTGACAGCGAACCCTTTCTCATCGATCAATATCTGACCAACGGATCAAAAAACATTCCCAAACTCATCGTCCGTGATCTGAAAGGGTACGATCTCTTTACGTGGGGACCCCGGCCTATGGAAGCTCAGAAATTGTTTGAAACCTTGCGGGACCAGCAGGAAAGCCGTGATAAAATCAATATTGCAATCCAAAAATGGTATTACGCTGATAAGGGGAAGGCAATTTGTGAGGAGATTGCCAGGCTATGGGAGGATATGGTACTGGATCCACAACCATCCTTAAGATAAAGACAAATGGACCGGTGGTGAGGTCAAAACCCACCGCCCTTTTTTACTGACGAAATCTCAGCGCCGTCAGTTCCCGGGGGGTGCTCAGTATTGGTAATTCAGAAGCCAGCAATATGATGGTTACCTGAATACCTGAATCTGGATTGTAGAAACTGCGTGAATATCCCAGTATTTCCTGTTTGTCTTTGGGAATAAACTGGCTATCCATCGCCCAGGCAGCACCGAGTTCTGTCAAAATAAAGTAGGAATCCAAAGAATAAAATGCCACAGCGTGATCGTTGTCATTGTTCATCAGATTGGTGATGTGACCCGAGAATTTCATTTGCGGAAATATGGAGTTCTCATCAATGAGGACGATCACCTCCTTGCCCGTTTGAGGATGAAATAGATATAGATCTATATTTTTGAGGTAGGGATTGGTTCGATTCGTCAGGATATAATTTTCCAGGGAATCCTGCCGAATTTCGAGACCAGAGGAATGGAGCGTCTCCGTAAATTGTTTGGTGTATACAAGTGGAGAGCCTTCACCTTGTGCCAATCCGGAAAGGGAATGCATCAGGGTCAGACAGATTACCAGGATGAAAGGTTTTAAAGACATTCGTATCAGGTTATGTAATTCATAGGGTTGAGGATACAAAAACATGAAATATATTAATACCATTACGCTGCCAAAAGTTCTGTTTTTAGCCATTTGTTTTATATGGGTTTCCCCGCTGAAAAGCCAGATGCCTGCTCCAGACGGCCAAATCGTATATGGAAATGAATGGATCGATTACGATAAATCCTACCTCCGTATACCAATAGCAGAAGATGGAATGTATATCCTGACCTATGAAGATCTCCTTCAGGCGGGCTGGAATTCGGATTCCTGGCGTGGGCAGGATTTGGTCCTATTTCATCATGGGAAACAAATCCCCATCAGAGTGTCCACGGAAGGTGTGTTTTCCGAAGAAGACCACTTGATTTTTTATGGAGAAAAAAACCGGACTACCCTGGAGCGTTTTATTTTTCATCAACCTGATCGGCAAATGCTCAATCCGGAGTACAGCCTTTTTACGGATACTTCGGTATACTTTTTAACGCTGGACCAGGAAATCGCTAAAACCAGATTTCAGCAAGCTCAGATCCAGTCAACTTCAGACCCCCGCAATTGGGTCTGGACTTCAATCACCACCGTGTATACAGGACAGTTCTATACTCAGGCTCCCCAGGGGCTGATTGATCCCGATTTCAACGACCTGGAAGGATTCGCCACGGGTTTTGCCCGCACCGTTAAACGGGAAATAATCCTGTCAGATCTGAATGTGACAGGGGATAGCTTGTATTTGAGTGTCGGTGTAGGATGCGATCTGAATACCCGTGCATTTAATCTCTCGGTCAATGGAAATCAGATTGAAAAATTCACGAATGACCAGGATCAGTCTGCCAGAATTGTTCAGCTGTCTTTACCGGTAGGGTCTTTAGGGAATACACTGGAAATTGAAGTGGAGGGAGTGGAAAGCAACAATAGAGTAGCACTTTCCTTCGTCACCCTCCGGTTTGAAACTCCAACCACAACGCTGGATTCCTCCCGTGAATTTTTTCTTTCCGATTCTCAAATTTCGCAAACTTTCGGATTGAGTGTGCCGGGTGACACCCACCCCGGTCCTATATATAATATCCGACAGGGGCGCTACTATCTTCCCGATGAACAAGGAAATAATTATGTGTACCATCTTGAAGCTATGCCAGGGGATAGATTTGTGCCTGGTCCCAATCCGATACGGCCAACGGGACTAAGGAAAGTTCACTTTACAAATTTTCTGGATCAGGATATGGATTATTTGATCATAACCTCTGAATTTTTCATTGGAAAGGATGGGGAACAGGATCAGATTGAAGCGTATGCCGGATATCGTCGTTCAACCGAAGGCGGTGCATACAAGGTTGTTGTGGCAACCGTCGAAGAACTTCGGGACCAGTTTATATTTGGCGTGGAGGGGCATCCCTATGCTATTCGGAATTTTGTGGGTCTGTTGATCCAGGAGCAAAAGGGTGTGCGGTATATCAATATTATCGGAAAAGGAATGGGTTATGGGTTTATCCGGTCTGCCTCCGATTATCAGAACTACCACGGGAAATCCCATTTTGTTCCGACCTTCGGACATTATGGATCCGATAATTTGCTGGTCGCCGAAAAAGGACAGGCAGTCCCTCGAATTCCTGTGGGACGAATCCCGGTTACCAAAAGCGAGGAGATTGGATATTACCTGGAGAAAGTCCGCACTTACGAAAATGTTCTTCGCCATCCGGAACAAGTTGAAGATCGTACCTGGATGAAGCGTGTGATGCATTTCAACGGTGGAGACCGGAATATTTATTCGACCATTTCCAATTTTATGGACAACCTGGGTCGTGAAATGCAAAAGGATACCTTCTCAGCCCAGTTGATCTCGTACTACAAAAGTAGTTTCGGAGGAACTGAAATACCCGAACGTGATGAGATTTTTGAATATATCAACGAGGGTGCTGCATTGATTTCGTTCTTTGGACACAGCGCATCATCGAGTCTGGATTTCAATATTGATATTATTGAGGAGTATGGGAACACGGGGCGACTTCCAGTGTTTCTGGCGTTGGGGTGCTCCAGTGGAAATATTTTCCTCCCGGGTAAAAATCTTGCCGAAAAATTCATACTGACACCGGATATTGGATCAATATTGTTTTTGAGTACCGCCACCTCGCAGTATCTGTCCAACCTCCAAAGCCTGGCCAGACAGTTTTATGATGAACTGGGGTCCAAACAGTACGGAGGTACACTGGGAAATATAGTGCAACAATCCCTTGCCCGGATGGGACGTTTCCAAAAGCATATGCAGTCGGTATTTGTGTTTACAGGAGATCCGGCTTTGTCATCGTATCATTTTGATGGACCTGATTTTACTTTTAATCCATCTTCCACAACGGTTACTCCAACTCGTCCTTCCCTAATAGATGAATCATTCACTCTTGACCTGGAGATACAAAATCTGGGCAGGCTGAACCGGGATACCTTTGCTGTGTTGGTTCGCCATCAACTGCCGGGTGGGGAGACAAGAACTTTGGATACCATTTGGCAACAAGTGAATGGGTTTTCTACTACCCTCCAAATTGAGATTCCCATCACAGATCAAATGGAAGGTAGAAATACATTTTTCCTTACCCTGGATCCTGATAATCAGATAAAAGAGTATCCGGAAATGCTGGGAGAGACCAATAATGCTTGGGTCCTGGATGGAAAAACTGGATTCGATGTTTTTATTCAGAATACCACCTTGCAATTGATTTATCCCTATGATCACGCCATCATCCCTGTAGAAAAACCGACCCTGGAAATTTTCAATGGGAATGTGGACCATAAAATCTGGGAATATGTAATAGAACTGGACACTACCCCGCATTTCAATTCAACCATCAAAAAGCTCCAGACCACTTCTAGCAGGGTAAGTAGAATTCAGGTACCCGTGGAAAGCGCATTAACTGCGGGGCAGGTATATTATTGGAGAGCGCGATGGGCTCAGGATAGTGTATTTACAGCATATCAATCTTTTATTCCTATACCGGATCGCAGTGGTTGGAATCAATCCCATTTCGGTCAGTTCCAGCGAGATAGCCTCGTAGATGTTAGTCTGGGTGACCATAGCCTGGATTTTGCAGAGCTTCAGAATGTCTACAAGTTGGACCACGGGCACAAAAAAGCGGATAATTTGTTCAACGAAATCCACCGACCCCGATTTTTCCGAACCGACCATCCTGCACTCAATGTATCGATCTTCAAACCCCGCGCCAATTCGTGGGTTCGAAATCCCAAACCGGGATTGTACAACAGCATTTGGCCTGTGGCCAGTGATGAATTCCTGTTTACCTTTGTTTTTCGGCCTCAAAACAAACTCCACAGGCAATCGATTGTCGAGTTGATTGAAAAGGAAGCGGAAGAAGGGGATTACATTTTATTTTGGAATACGACCAATGGCAATAATAGTCCCAATGGAGCAAGTTGGGCTCTGGACTCGATCGATAATCAGGGTGTGAACCTTTTTAATTTTTTTGAGGCCAGGGGAGCAACCCAGATTCGGGCACTGGAAGAAATCGATCGAAGGGCTTATTCTCTGATTTACCAGGTGGGTGGTGAGGTCGTCACTGAGATCCTGGGAGATTCTGCAGGCATCAACGTGGAATATGTGAACTTGCCTTCATATACGGACCGGGGGCAGATCTGGACGGACCCAGTGACCTTCCTGCAAACGCTGGAGAGCTGGGAAGCCGGAATGGTTGGGTTTGGTAGGGATAGTATGGAATTGACCTTGTACACGGGGGAGTTGCAGGAAAAATTGAGCATCCACGCAGGGACATCTTCAGTCCAGAATGGTGATTTGGGACAAGGACGAGCTCATGAATTCTATTGGTCTGCAGATATTTTTGATATGGAAAAACGGACATTCCCACAATTTTACTGGCGGATTTTCGGTGAATTCAAATCCGATTTACGCGTCAGCAACTTGCCGGATGTGGCTTTAGTTGATACAGCAGATATTGAGAAAAATATATTGACTGTCCATTTTTCAGTCGGTCAGGAAGGTGAAATTACGGCAGATTCAATCCAGGTTTCTATAGAATTGTTCAATGCAAACAGAACTCTGGATTGGAGTGTGAGCCTGGGAAGAGATCAGCTGGGACAACCTGTTTCATTTACCTGGCCCGTAAGCCAGGATTATCGTGGCTCTTCCACCCTGAAAATTACCGTAGATCCCGATAATCAGATAACAGAAGCCAGAGAAGACAACAATTCTATATTTTGGAATTTCGATATAGTGGGTGATCGTATTGCGCCGACGTTGTCGGTATTGTTTGACCAGCAAACGATTCTAAATGGTGATATCGTAGCCCCCAATTCCCTGATTACGGTAGATATTTCGGATTTCCCCAATCAAAATCTGTCCTCTTCAGATCCACAATACACCTTTGAGATCACAAAACCTTCCGGGACGGTCCTCAAAATTGATGCTACAAATCCCTCGTTAACCATGGAACCGAAGGAAGGGGGCATGGAATTGCGCTATCAAAGTGATTTTGATGAGAATGGCCTTTATGAAATGCGCGTGAACGTTCGGGACAATGCTGGAAATACCCCAAAATCAGATCTGGTTCTTAATTTTGAGGTTATCCTTGAGAATAGTATCAGCGAGATTCTGCCATATCCCAACCCGTTTGTGAATGCGGTTCGTTTTGCCTACACCCTCACAGGTACGGAGGAGCCGGATATTTTCCGAATAAGGATTTATACCGTAAGTGGACGATTGGTTAAAGAAATCACGAAGGAGGAGTTTGGTCCGATGCGGATTGGTCGACATTTATCGGAATATGTTTGGGATGGCAGGGACAACTGGAATCAGGATCTGGCACCTGGTGTTTATTTGTATCAGGTGATTTCCAGGGATAGAGAAGGTAGTGAATATGAAAAATATCAGATCAACGAACTCGAAGAAGGGAATTATTTCAGGAATGGGATCGGGAAAATGGTGAAGTTGAGGTGAGGTCATCCTGGGAAGGGAGGAGTTTACCGCACTACCCCTGTATCGGGGTGGGTGGCCCCAGCCTCCCACTTTGCAGTTGGGAGGTAAACTCCGACAAAAGAATATGTGTTATCCAGGACGTTGAAATTTTTCTGGACATTCGCCTATTCAGCGAATTCGGCGGTAAAAACCGCCGCTACAAAAAGCTGCCGTGGTTGATACTCAGGGAGTGGTTAGTTCCTGGGATGTGGCCGCAGTGGGTCACAGGTATTTGCACACCGGATCAAGCTATTTGCTATTAAACTCGATGCAGGCGGGCTTCAGTCTGCCGCGGTCAAAGGCTCTGGCGACGGCTAAAACTCGAAATCATAAAAATATGCGGTGGAATACAGTTCTACTCTCCGCAGACAGATCTATTGACTTCAGGTCAGTATTTGGAGCAACACTTCTACGGCTGCTTGAGTCATTAGACTTTCTGAAGAAAAAGGTTTATGATTAGATTGGCAGGAATACAATACTACTATCCACAGACAAATTTATTGGCTTTAAGTCAGTTTGTAAGTTAATAATAAATTTAATTATTGTTAATTTAATTATTTCGCATCCACCTTCTTTCGAGAAGTATACCTTTGCGTCCTCAAATATTGAGATTATAACTTGTGTTAAATCGGATGTGGTACCGTTCTGCTTTCCACATTTTTTTAAACTATTCAAATTTCTAAAATGATCTGTAAACAAAAAATACTTATTACAATTTCCGTCAATTATTTCGAGGAAAGTCATATTTGTTCCTATTTATGGGCCTTGTAGCGATCCTAACCTTTCAATGTTCAACAGATAAATTTGATACTCATGAAAGTTTTAAAACTAATGAAGTAGAATCAAAGAGTATAATAAAGGACCTGAATGAATTTTTTTTGATGAACAATGTATCACTAGATAATGAAATGCTTAACTTTAAAACCGTCAAACGCATGGTGGCATTTCTACAGAAAATTGAGAATAGTGAATACAAGGATTCTGATTTAAATTTATTTGAAAATGAGATTGGTTTCACTTCATTTAGAAGGATATATGCTGCTGCTATTGATGATCTTGAGAACTCAACTTCCGAAGTTGAGTATAAATCAAAACTTATAGAGTATAGTTCGATCGTTAGCGATAAAGATTTATCACCAAATATAGTTATGCTCAATATGCTTCCAGTTCTAAACAATGAGTGGTTCATAAAAATGGAGGGTGTTATTTACAAGTATAATGAAGAAGCCGTAATCGTTGCCCATGAAAATACTATTAATGCTGTAAACAAAGTTGAAAATAGTCGTGCAACTAAGTCTAATGGTTTTTATGAGTTTCCTGCAATTATTGACTTACGAGGTAGTTGTAGTAACACCTACAGCGATCAGGAAACTGAAGGTGACAAAAGAGCTAGATTGAAATATACAGCAACAAAGCATACTACATACCATACGGTAACCGAATGTGATTATGAGTATGTTTGGGATCCGGTCAATGAGAAATATGAATACAAATTAGTTTGCCGTGAAGTAACAAAACCAAAAAGTGTAATTTTGGGTGTTAATATTGATGGTGCGGCATTCAGAAAAGTATTGTGGACATGGCATCTTTACAGTACTGAATTAGACTTGTTAGTCGATATGGAGTTGGAACCTGATGGAATCACCTATCATATTGAATATGACGAGCATGAAGCCAGTGCCAAAACAATTGTCAAAAATTGGACTACTGCTCCGGATGTAGATTTGAATAATCCGGGCGGCTTCGAGTTTAATAATGCAGATCTATATTTCAAGTCGAGAGGAGTAGAGACTGCAGTAACTCATACATGTAATTAGTAAATTTTATTTCTTTGGTATAGAATAATATAAACCTGGATTTAATTAATAAAATATCTAATTATATCCAGTTTTTATTACGATATAATCTCATTTATAATAACCTCAAATTCGCAAGTCCACTAATTTAGGCAAACTTTTTGTTCTGGATTATCATGATTGGCCATTAGTTCAACTCTTTTGTGCGAATTTGAGGTAAAACCTTGTTCTCAATGCCTTAAAGATTTTAGAATCTGGTTTGAGAGAGGTCACGAGGGGAAAAACAAGTGGTTTTCAACACTTTTTTTGGGTTATCCACATATCTGTCCTGTTTGACGAGCTGTCAAAAGATGGTATACGTTTTATTTTGATGGATGTTTATGAATCAGCCCACGCAAATAGAGGCACGAGTTCTTTCTGCTTGCAATATATTTTGTAAAATACCTGTCTTGATCTTCGGATGAGCTTTGCAGGGAAGGATATTAATCGGAACAAAATTCGTTTTATCGTATCCGTCCGGCTAACCACATATTGTAATATCCTTGTTGGTGTCAGATCTTTGT
>CAYRRD010000034.1:0-37899 GCA_964426625.1 uncultured Saprospiraceae bacterium
CCCAATATATGGAATCCGGAAAAGGGTCTTCTTTCGCTGTGTGTCGCACAAGGATAACTCTAATTTTCATCACGGAATTTCACGGAAAATCTTGACACGCACAATTCAGGAATTCGTAGCTCCGTCGAATCGGATGGGTTTGTTACCGAGCCAGGGATATTTTACATTTGGATAATGCTTTTCCCATCGCTGAATAAATCCGGATTATCAATTATAAGCGATGTGGATAGTTTCTCCCAGTAACATCGTGGATCCGGAGGTGACATCTTCCAGTCGTTCCAGCAGGTGATACAGGGTGATCAATTCATGAACGAGAAAATATTCATGAATCGTGGAGATATATATTTCTGTATATCCCGATGCCAATTGATTGATTTCTTTCCGGAGACGATGGTGCTCCTTGTTGAGTTCGTGTATTTTATTGCCATATTTTTCGGTAAAACTACGCTGGTTTTCCTGGTCCAGAGAATGGATAATATGGTCAAAATAATTCAATATCCATTCAAAATACTCCCTCAGTTCATGCTGATCCAGCCGGTATTCGGGTTCTCTTCGCAGAAAAATTCCGATATTGGAACATACGGCCAAAATACTGGAAGAATAATAAATCCAGACCTTCATTTCAGAGATATTCCCTCGCTTGTTCCGGGGCTCGGCCAGAATTCGATGGTAGGCATGAGTGAAGTCCCCCATGGCGAGCTGTGCATCCTTCCGGGCCAATCTGTACGAAGTCAGATCAAAGCCGGGACTTTTCAATTGATGGTAAATTTCGCTGAGATAGTGATGCGAACTGTGCAAAAAATGGCTGAGAAAATATTTGATGCTTCTTTTTTCCCAATAGGGAAAGAGCAATCTGATTGCGAAAACACTTAGGATGGCCGCCAGCAAAGTATTGGAAAATCGAAAGAAAGCGGATGTTTCCATATTGCGGTCCAGGAAGGCATAGAGGAAAAGAATGTACACGGTGAAGAAACCGGAAGCGATGGTGTAATTTCTGGTGAGAAACGCAAAACCACCAAAAAAGGCCGCCAGGAAAACCACTGAACTCAGAAAATGTCCCGGTTCCAACAGATAAAACAATCCATATGCGACCGCAACGCCCAGAGCTGTTCCCAGCACCCGCCATACCAACCTTTCCTGTGATACCCTGTAGCCCGGTTTGAGAATGACCAACACCGTGAACAGGGCCCAGTTGGGATTTTCGAAACCTAAAATCCGGATTAAAAAATAGGCCGTCATCGCAGTAATCACCACACGCAGGGCGTATCTGAAATACCCGGACTTGAAAGTGAGATGACTCCGAAGTTGTTCCAGACGGAGCCGATCCCTGGTCTCAAAATGATGCAGGTCTTTCCCCTTAATAGTGGCAATATTTTCATTGTTCCCCTCCAATATCATGATCATATATTCCAGCGTATCCATTTGTTCTGCGACATAAATCTGAATCGGCTTGAAGGCATGGTAGTTGTCACTGGATTCCTGATGCGGCCCCAGTTCATGCCGCATTCTATCCATTTTATACTTGATCTCCCGGCTTTTCATTTCCAGCTTTTTCCACGACTGATACAGATCAGTGATGTTCGTTTCTCGGTTGAGAAAAGCCTCCATCATTTTTAGTAAATCAGCGATGGATGTGTTGATATCCCCAAACGATTTTTTCAATTCGGGGTTCTCCATTAATTCTGTAGCTTCCTGTAATTTCCAGGAGGTGGCCAATGCCTCATCAAATAAATCAACCAGAGAGGCAAAAAAGTGCAACATACGCCCCAGACGTTTGTGCGTCAACAGGGAATAATCAAAGTCTCTCATCAACATCGCCCGGACCTTTTCATGGGCATCACTCAGAAATGCCTGCTTTTCAGCGAGCTGAAGTATAATTTGATCCCGGTTCGCATTCGGGTCAAACAAATGACTTCGGGTGGTAAAATAATCTGCGGTCCTGGACAGCACATCGGACACACGACGCGTTACCTGTATCGGCCGCTGGATGAAATGCATCAGGCTGGCAAATAACATGTACCAAAGTCCCCCCGCAAAAATCAGAAAGGCCGTATGAAATATATCGTTGGGATCGCTGAGTGAGGATACAAAACTGAGCGATAACATGATCGCCAGATTGGACATGAAAGCAACTTTGCCAAAATGAAAACTGAATGGGGCTAAATAGCTAAATAAAAAAATGAATCCGGCCAGGATGGAGTAAAACAGGTAGGGATACGGATGACTGAATGCGATGGTCATGAATACGATGGGGGTAGCAATCAATGAAAATGTCATCAATCGCAATTTTCTGGGAAGTTCTGCAGGAATGTCAATGCCCGAAATAAATGTCGATCCCACCATGAGCATGAGTCCTACATCCGGAAGGCCCAAAAAGTAGAACAGAAAAAGCGGAATTCCTCCCCCGAGTACCACACGCAGTCCAAATTCCGTATCTTCCCATCTCAAAAACTCACGAATACTCATAGTCTTGCTGGTCTGACTAAAAATGCAAAGATAAATATTGTTGAATTGGATAATTTTTATGAATCTGGAAACCTACCGTGAATTTTGTCTCTCCCTTCCCGGCACTTCTGAATCGATGCATATTGGACCCGATACGACGGTATACCTGGGACGTTTTGGTTTGGCCGATTCGATTATAGCGGGAGAAATGCGCCCAAACATGAAATTGTCGTAAAGTCCATAATTGAAACAAACCCTTCTCAGCACATATTTGGTGCAATGTGGTTAAAAATTGTCAATTCATTTTTGTATTCACCCCGTCAGAATAGAATGTATACCAGGATGCTTAAGGCATACAAACAGTCCGCAGCCACTTTAATGAACGTATACCTTAAATACTTGCAATATTTCCCGAAATACTTGGGGTTTATAAATGAATTTTATATGCCCCATCGTGGTGGAATAATCAATGAATTCCGGGCCAGGAAAAGGGTTTCCATTGAAGACGTCGGATGAATCTTGGTTCAAATTGACGTTCAATCCAGTATTGTATAAAATAGCGCTGGTCATTGCATGTGGTAAACCAATCATCGAAAGAAGGACACCCCGGAGGATGGAGATCTTCCCGAACTGGAACCACTATATACACCGATTTCAATGGGTTGTCGTTGATTTCGATAAGAGCGAACGGACGGACTTCAAGAACCATACCCCGATCGAGTTGTTTACTATACAGGAAAAACCAGGAAGAATCCTGCCATAAATCTTTTTGGTATATTATACGTCCTGTGTGCAAAGGCCCGCTGATAAATGGCTGATGTATAGTATATTCCACATTTTGCCAATGGTTTTTGTCAAAATTAAATCGCTGATAATCCAGGGTTCCTGCCGGATTCTCTACAAAAAAGTGAAATTTTGAAGAATCTTTGATCGCCAATTGCATAATGGCCTGATCCTTGCCGCTCAGTAAAGTATCGCCTCCTGGCTGTGCCGGGGCGGATTTTGATTCACCCTGATGGTGTTCACAAGAGGTTAAACACAGGAAAAGGGATAAAATAAAAATCAGAAAATCGTTTTTCATAAATAAAAAAGTAAGAACACCTGGACAATATTATTAAATTTTATCTTTGCAACGTAGAATTATGGGCACAATGAAACTTTGGGTATGTCTGATTTTGCTCTTCGGTTGGCTTTGTACTTCGTGTGTTTCCTCCAAGAAGTATGAAGCCCTCGAACGTAGGTACCAGTCTACGGACAGACGACTCGTAGAAGCTCAGAAAACCAATGAATTTCAGGAAGCCACCATCGCCGACCTACGGCAAAGGATTCAGATTCTGGAAGATCTTCGCAAAGAATTGAATACTACCAAAGAAAGATATGCAGCCTTACAGGGAAGTCATGAGCAACTCAGGCAATCATACGAAAATGCCATTGAGGAGAAGGATAAATTGATCACAACGTATTCAGAAGATATGGCTGCCTTCTCCAGAGAACTGGCAGCGAAAGAAAAAGATCTGGAACAACAACGAACCCGTCTGGACAGTCTGGCCAGGGAAATCGATCAGAGAGAAGCCAGCCTGACATCATTACGCCAGCAAGCACACGAACAAAAGGTTCGTATGGACACGCTGCGATCCACAATTACCCAGGCTCTGAATGATTTCACGCCTTCAGAGCTCAACGTACGCGAAGAACGAGGGAAGGTTTATATTTCTCTGAGCCAGGATTTGCTTTTCGGAAAAGGGAGTAATGTCATCGACAACAAAGGTAGAAGGGCTTTGATCCAGTTTGCCGAAGTACTGCGTCATCATCCCAATATCAATATCAATGTGGTCGGCCATACGGACTCGGATGGGACTCCTTTCCGAAATTGGCAACTGAGCGCAGAACGGGCGACGGCAGTGGTTCAAATTCTAACCGCCAACGGACTCAATCCCGAAAGAATTACCGCTTCGGGCAGAGCCTTTTACGATCCAGTAGCACCCAATGATACAGAAGACAATAAGAAGTTAAATCGCAGGACGGAAATCATCCTCGAACCCAATTTACAGATCTTATACGAACTTTTTACGGACGAAAGGAGTTGAATAAACAGCTTCTGGGGTTTATGTCAGCCCGTGGGGATCCTTTTGTTCCCATCCGGGGTTCCCGGTTTGGATGTTGTACACATTTATTTCCAAATGCTGACGTGAGCCCCCTTTTCTTTGTCAATCAAACAATATGAAGCAATATCTTCTTTTCCCTGTGGCTATAATCATTCTCCTCGCAAACTGCACTCCAATGAAATCGTTCCAACAAATTCCCGATTCGGAAAAGCTACTGGCATATGAACGTACACCGTGTTTCGGATTTTGTCCTACTTACAGGGTTGAAATCCTTCCAGATGGTCGCGCTTATTTTATAGGACGGCAATATGTACCTGTGGTGGATACAATTGAATTGAACCTCCCACCCCAGGTACTGAATCGGGTCAAATCCATACTTAAGCATCCGGATTATCTGGACTACCGTTTGGAAGAACCCGAATATCAGATTACTGATCTTCCTGGTCTTCATTTTACTGATTATACGAATAATAAGAAATATGAACTGGATATGGTGATCCCTCCCGCGATTCAGGTTATGACGGACATTATCGACGCGGAACTGACCAGACGACACCTGATTTATGACAGATCCACCTATCCCCTTGTACAGGAGGAGGTTATTCTACAAATAAAAAATGGTATCGATCCCAGGTCTCTTGTAAGTAAGGGGGAAAATTATGAGCTTGAATACCAAAAGGCATTGGGGTCGGGGATACATGTATACCTAATGACATTTTCTATATTAAACAGGGACAATGCCCTCGTGGAGGTAAAGCAGTTGAAAGGTGTACAAAATGCACAATTCAATCATTTACTCCAACGACGATCGGCAAAATAAGTTCCGACGAAATATTGAGAGTGAATCGTGATCACCAAATTTTATTGGGTCACCCTCCAAATTTTGACTTTGGTTCAATATTTATAGCTTTTTTTGCCAAAAAAAGCACTTACTGTCTTTATAAAGGTCCAAAAAAAAATAGGTTTTGCCTTGTGACATCACCTATTTTTACCAGAAGTTAGACTTAGAAAATTTTGTGAAGGGGTTCTGAAGGGGTTTAGCTTCGGGAGTTTACGTCAATCGGGAAGTTCAATTTTATGATCTATTTTTCATGCTATACTTCCCATCCTGGAATTAATGATGTAAATTTATACATATTTGAACTAAAGTCAAATTTTTTATAGATCAAACCTAACTTTATATCGACGTGAGACATTTTTTAACATATTTTACTGCCCTATTCCTGTCTTTGAGTAGCCTGCATAGTCAAAATTTTGGAGCAGGAACCGCTTTTCGGGATATCACCCCAGACCCTTTATTGCCTGTTTCAGGAGGAGTGGGTGTTCCCCAACCGGCACATATTTTAAAAGGGAGGCTTTCAGTTCGAGTCATGGCTTTTTCTTCAAATGGAGAAATTCTGGTTGTTGTAGGCATCGACAATTTGGGTTGGCCGGCATGGCTGGGTGATCAAACCCGAAAATATTTTCCTGAGATACCCCCGGAAAATATTCTCATCGGAGCAACCCATACGCACAGTGCTCCCGATGCCTACGGTTTTCCGGATGAGAATGGCAAACCCTCATCTGATCAGGAATATCTGGCATTCTGTATCCAGCAAATGGCGGAAGCCATAAAGGAAGCCCTCGATAATATAAGACCTGCTTATCTGAAAATTGCCGTTGGAGAAGCAGAAGGGAAAATTGCTTACAATTATTACGCCCCCCGGTTATATGATCCACGATGTGGGGTGATCCAGGCATTGGATGCTTCAAACGATCAGGTCATAGGAACGCTCGTAAATTATGCCATCCACCCGGAGGTTTTGGGCCCTCGTCAAGGCATTCTTTCTCCCGACCTATGTGGCCCTTTATACGATCAAATAGAATCCAGAGTGGGTGGTGTTGCCTTATTTATCAATGGTGCTCAAGGTGGCATGGTTACAGCAGACAACCGAAGAGAAGGCGATAGGGAGGACCAGACCTGGGAAGAATGCGAACGCATAGGTAGATTGCTGGCAGATGAAGCACTACGCATTGTCGATACAGCAAAGGCACAAAGCCAGCCGATACTATCCATTCACTCTGTCCAAACCACCTTCCCAGTCACTTCGCCATTGATGAAACAGATCATGGATGCCACTGGATTAGGAGATCGGAATGAGGATGGATATACCGTATCAACTACCCTTACTATGGTGGATCTGGGCACATCACGCATCTTGACTATTCCCGGCGAGGCTCTTCCCAATATCGGCTATTACCTCAAGCGAAAAATGGGTGTTCCTCATCCGTTTTTATTTGGCTTGACAAACGATGCTTACGGATATATCCTCACCAAAGAGGACTACGATAGTTTTGAACGTTACAGCTACATTACTCGAACCAGCTTGGGTGAACAGACGGGAGAAATTCTAACTTCCACCTACGAAGACTTAATCAAATCGCATCCGAGGAATTAACAACTATGAAAGTGAAGCTTACCTGCCCAATGCACCGTAACGGAATTACTTTTTTCCTATTACTCACCCTATTCAACTGTCACTATTCACGAAAACTTCCGGTTACTTCATATTATGAATATGATCGGGAGTTGCCTTTACAGACCAAATTGATATTGTATAAAACAGAGGACCAGAGTCTGGAAATCTTTAAGGTTGAATTTCAAAGTACGCACCAACAAAAGGTTTCCGGAATTCTAACTTACCCTGTTACCGCTCAACAGCCCTTGCCTGTAATAATTCTCATTCACGGTCTGTGGGATCGAAAGGAAGTGGATTATATTGAGGGGGGAGCTAGATTGCTCAACGATGCCGGATTTGCCGTTTTGCGTCTGGACCTTTACAATCATGGCCAGCGTCAGCTCCAAAGATTTGATTTTTCCTTTGACGGTTCCACCCGGTATCAGAGCCGAGAAATGATCACTCAAAGTGTTTTTGATATTCGAAGAGCCATTGATTTTCTTGGCACTTTGGACCAGGTGGATGCCAATAGAATTGGTTATATGGGTATCAGTTTGGGTGGAATTATCGGTACCATAGTTACCTCCGTCGATGCACGTATTAAGGTTCCGGTCATCGTGCTGGCAGGGGGAAATATAAATTTGATGTTTGGGCTCAAGGCCTGGTCCGGGCAGCACAAGAATTATCTGGGCGTTATGGATCCGATCAACTTTGTGGACCAAATTGCCCCTCGTCCTCTGCTCATGCTCAATGCAGAAAATGACGAGGTAGTGCCACCAATCACTTCCAAACTTTTGTACAAGAAGGCCCGGCAACCCAAGCAGATCATATGGTATCCTGCAAAACACAAAACTATTCCTGTTCTTGAGGTATACCAGGAAGGGATTCAATGGTTCCAAAAATATCTTTGATCCGCAAATTTAATCGTATACAAAGTGGGTTTATTATCTGAAATAAAGCGATCTGTTTCCGTCCTGACTCAGGGGATTTCCCCGTACATTCCGACATTATTTTCATCTAAATAAAAAAACCCAAGGAGCGGAATTTAGAAATTATTCTGGCATTCTATATGGGATTTTCACAAGAATGGTATATTTATGCGTTTCCAGGAAGGAAAAACGCATTTGGAATACGGTACTTGCTGTGGGTATACATTGAATGGAAAATGTTTTTTTCATGAGTATGACTTCTATCTTCCTGGTTGTATTTTGGTAGATTTCAGCTAGCCTACTTTTGTGGAGAATTCCATGCCACACCCCAAAGGGATGTGGGGGATTCCTTTGGGGAATATGTAACTGGGGAACGAAATTGACGCCACAGAGCAAAGTATGGCATGTTTTGTAATTATATTGATGTCGAGATGATAGGTGAAGGAACGAATCGAATGAAAGTAATGACGCCTTAAAAAAAAATGGCTATTCATACGCTGCAAGAGACATTCAATTATGTTCCGTCCTTGATTCTTCCATCCTCCTGGGTACAGCCAATGATTGGGTAATAACACTGTAATGAATGACGCCGGAGATTGTAACTGTTTTTATTATTTTGGCCATTGCCTTTATCCTGTTTACCACAGATCTTATATCATTTGATCTCACAGCCCTGGTTATCCTGGTTCTTCTCATCACCTCCGGAGCTCTGAATCTTCAGGAAGGTTTATCCGGATTTAGCCACCCTGCGACACTCACGGTCACCTTTATGTTTGTTCTTAGTGAAGGCATAAGGGGTACTGGTATTTTAACCACGGTAGGAAATTATTTTGCCAAGAAGATCGTCGAAAATTTCCGAATGGGACTTGCACAAATGTTCATATTTATCAGTTTTGGATCTGCATTTATCAACAACACGGCCATCGTGGTCATCTTCATTCCAGTCATATTAAAGATCGCAGCCAAAATCAACATCAGCCCTTCCAAGCTACTGATCCCGCTCTCCTTTGCGGGCATCCTTGGGGGTATTTGCACCATGATCGGTACATCAACCAATATCCTGGCCAGTGCCCTGGTGAGTGATATGGGCTTAAGAAAATTATCCATGTTTGAATTTAGTCCCATGGGTATTGTATTATGGGGGGCTGGATTACTATATCTGATCTTATTTGGTTACCGCATGATCCCATCCCGTAGAAAAAATGAGGAACTGACCAGTGATTATGATATCCAAAATTATATCACGGATGTCGTCATTGAACCGAACAGCAATTTGATCGACGAAATTTTTGATCCGCAAGTTCTGACCAGCAAACTCGACCTGGATGTTCTCCGGATTTTCAAGAAAAACATCGAATCTTCCGCACAAAGGACCAAAACCCGTATTGAAGCAGGAGATATCCTCAGGATTCATGGGAGTGCGAATGAAATAAAGAAATTGATCGGACGTGTTGACATCTCGCTCAAACCTAGCCCCGAGTGGCGGGATTTTGACCTGGAAAGAGGTCAGGACACCCTGGTCGAAGCTGTGGTTGCTCCGGCATCCCCCCTGGAGGGTCGGACACTCAACATGATCAACTTTACGGAGTTCAATAAAGCGATTCCCCTGGCAGTCAGACGAAATGGAGAAACCGAAAAGGAAAATCTTCTCAATATCAAGCTCAATGCCGGAGATGTTATCCTGTTGATCATGAGCAGAGAGGAATTGGCCGAGATTGATGCGGACCCATCCTTTGTTTTGGTGTCCGAAGTGGGAATTTCACCAAGACGGGAAAACAAAACCTGGATAGTCATTCTGACTATGCTGGGCGTAGTTCTGACGGCCGCTTTCAATATATTTCCGGTTGTGATCAGCGCTATCATAGGTGTTCTGATTCTTTTGCTGACCCGGAGCATCTCACCTGAAGATGCATTCAAATCGGTGAACTGGAGAGTGATTATCCTCCTGGCAGGTGTGATACCTTTGGGTACAGCCCTGGATAAAAGCGGGGGAGCACAGCTGATCGCCCAAAATCTGGTACATTTACTCGAGGATTTCGGACCAAGGGTCGTATTGTCCGGAATATTTCTGTTGACTTTGGGTATTACGGCCATTATGTCCAACAACGCTTCAGCGGCACTGTTGATTCCCATTGCCATTCAGACCGCGCACCACCTGGATGTCAATCCTTATTCCTTCATATTTGCTGTAACCTATGCGTCATCCCTCAGCTTTATGACCCCATTTGGTTATCAGACCAATACCTTAATCTACGGAATAGGAAATTATAAATTCCTGGATTTTACAAAAGTGGGTGGACCATTGAGTTTGATTTTGTGGATGATTGCCACTTTTATGATTCCGCTTTTCTGGCCGTTTTAGCGTGGTGGAATCCCCTTCGGATTGAAGCAAATAAACTTCCGATATTTTTTCCCGTTTCTTGTAAGAGTTGAGGTGTTTGGCTTATAGCATCATCCAGAGTCATCGGTTGATTTACGATGGAAAACATAGCCGAAATACCTTGTTCAAGTAAAATTTGATTTTGAGGGCCAAGGGTTCCAGCTACACAAATCACTGGCTTACCATACTTTTTTGCGATAGAACCCACACCGGAAACCACTTTCCCATACAAGGTTTGTTCATCCACCTTGCCCTCACCGGTGATCACCAGATCGGCCTGGTCAATTAAAGATTCCAATCTGGTAGCCTCACGGATAATGTCAAATCCCGATCTGAGAACGACCTGGGGAAACAGCAGAAATCCCGCACCAAGCCCGCCTGCTGCACCACTGCCAGGTATTTTGATGATCGCTCGCCCTGACACTGCTTCCAACAACCGCCCCCAGTGTAACATACCCTCTTCCAGAACTTCCAGATCTGCGGGACTAGCTCCTTTTTGATTGCCATACGTTAATGTCGCTCCCCGGGGACCGGTAAGTGGATTGGTTACATCGCAGGCGACTAAAATTTCACTGTGCCGTAACCGAGGATCAATTTTCTGAAAATCAAGTGTATGAATCCCGGAAAGTGATCCTCCTCCTATTTCTCTCACTATAGCCCCCTCCTGATCCAGCATTCGAACACCAAGAGCTTGAAGCATACCTGCTCCCCCATCATTGGTCGCACTGCCACCTATTCCGATAATCAATTTACGGCATCCCCGATCAAGTGCATCGAGTATCATCTCGCCCGTACCCCGGGTTGTGGTTACAAGTGGGTCATATTCTGAAGGAGCCAGAAGTTCCAGGCCCGAAGCAGCAGCCATTTCGATGATGGCCGTATATCCATTGTCGATAAGACCATATCGAGCGATGATCGGTCGCGAAAGTGGATCATGAACTTGCGTAGTGCAATATTCTCCTCCAAGTGCATTCACGAGGGAATACACCAGACCTTCTCCGCCATCCGACAGAGGGAGTTCATGCACAACAAACGGGAATCCGGATTGCTCCAGTCCTTTTCTCAAATATCTGCAAACATCAACAGACCTCAGACTGCCTTTAAATGAGTCTGGAGCCAACAGGATGCTGTATTCCTCATTCATTTGTCCAATAGTCCACTACCACAGCTTTTTCCAGATGGGGTCGTAAAATATCGACAAAGGCCTTATGTTCAGGGTGAGGAAGATAAATCGCCCGGTCCTCTTCGCTGGCGAAGGTAACCAAAAAACAGTGGGTCAATCCATCATTAAGTCCTTCGGGACTGTTATTGGTTCCCCATTCATAATCTTTGATCTGCGGTATTTTGGCCGGCAAATCAGAAAATGCTTCCTCGATACGACGCACATCGCTTTCAGAAGAACTTTCCTTAAAAGCAAACAAAACAACGTGTCGGAGAACAGGCTCCTTTTTAGTCATGGTCGATTGCGATAATACTTGAAGACGTGTAGATTCCTGAGCATGTCCTTCCTGGAAGCTTCCCAGGCCTATCACGAGAAAACATCCAAGAAGGATTTGTAATGATATTTTCATCAGCTAAAAAGATTATTTATGGGGAAAATACCACTCTTCAATCAAAATTCAATCATACAGATCCGAATTTAATAAATATTGATCGGTCGCTCGGAATATAGCCCTACTTTATACCAAGAAAAAGGTTTCCGTATATGGTTAAAGAACTCAATCAAACCTTTTTTCCTTTTTAGCGATGTTGTAGGGACATTTGACACATAATCCATAAACAGGCTGAACTTGTTTCCCGATCATTAATACAAGTCATCCTCACCCGACTAAAAAGACAATTCCAGGGTTCTCCCGGCACAGGATTTCTGGCTACTAATGGAAAGCGTCGTTGTGCACCAAAGCTGCGCCACACGATGGACACGAGCCCTGTGCATTTCCACCACCACCACAACCTGCACTACAGATATAATGGAAACCTCCTCCGCCACCTCCGGAAGTATTTATCCGGTTGGCTGGCGGTACAGCCCCGGGGGTGTTGAATACACTCGGGTATCGATTGGCCGATGTGGGTGCAGCCTGTGTTGCCCCACCAGTAGGGGTCGTGGTCGCACCTGCGGTATTGTGAAATGCATCATTGTGCACCAGCGAAGCCCCACAGGAAGGACAACTTCCTTGTGCATTACCCCCTCCCCCACAACCAGCGCTGCAGATATAATGGAATTGAGCACTTCCGGTAACCGATGGTGTGGCGCTCCCAGTACTTCCACCCAAAGGATTGATCTTGGAAGTAAAGTCACTGCCCTGATCATTCATGATTTGCGGACCTGCATCCTCTCCTCCCGAATGAAAAGCCTGATTATGGATCAATTCTTCCCCACAAACGGGACAAGTTCCTGCCGCATTGGCACCACTACCTTCACAATTGTTGGCACATATATAGTGAAATTGCGCATCGCCTGTTTGAGTGGATTGTGTTGCACCAAAATCACTTTGATTGAAAGATTCTGGTGAACTGCTCCCCGATACGGTGGTTCGAGCCGGAGTATCCGAAGTCGTAGATTGGGAGGTATTCCCATCTCTGCAGGAGGTGAATACCAAAGTGACCATTGCCAGCAAAAACAGCACACGCATGGAGAACATTTTTTGAGGTAAATTCAAAATCATTTTAAAAAATATTTCAATGTAAATATACTATCAATCGTCAAAATAACGACTACATCCCAATCTTGTTTTACAAAAAAGGGGTTATTCCTTAAAAGATCTGCTGATCTCAGCGATAGTGGGGTGATTTTTATCAGTACCTATCCGATGGTCCACCGGAATCGGCTACAGTAGCGGTGAAAATAAACGAGCTACCCTTTCACCCAAATTCACGTACCATGGCCTGGATAGCCACTGTTCAGGGTCAATCTCTTCTGAAAAACGGACATCGTCAAAGAATATCTGACGCATTTGCTCACCGATTTCTTCATCGTATATGATCGCGTTCACCTCAAAATTGTGATCAAAGCTTCGAATATCCATGTTTGCAGTACCCACCATGGAAACCTCCCCGTCCACCACCATGGTTTTGGCATGGATAAAACCTTTCTTGTACTGAAATATCCTTACACCTGCTTCCATTAATTCTCCGTAATAGGATTGCGATGCTCTGCTCACGAACCAGGAATCCCCTTCTTTGGGAACCAGTATACGTACATCAATCCCGCTCTTGGCAGCTATCACCAATATATTGAGAAGGCTTTCCCCTGGGATAAAATATGGCGTGGTGATAAGTACCTCCTGGTCAGCAAGCATGATGGCTTGTAGGATTGAAAACAAAATCGAAGGGGTGGCTGAATCGGGTCCACTGGAAACTATTTGCATATGTCGGTCGTCCCCCGATATTAAATCCACTGTTTCCGGGAAATATTCCGGAGTAAGTTCAATATTGTCTTTGGCGCAAAAATTCCAATCGGTCAAAAACAGGTATTGTAAATTTCGTACCACAGGACCGGTAAGATAAAGATGGGTATCTCGCCAATACAGAGGTTCACTGTCACCCAGACGATTGTAGTAGCTATCCCCCACGTTGATTCCCCCCACAAATGCTTCCCGGCCATCGACAACAGCTATCTTTCTGTGATTTCGATAATTAATCCGATTTGCCAGCGCAATCAGTTTAATCCTGTAAAATGGCATAGCATTCACACCTGCTTCCCGAAGCTCCCGAACCAGTCGGTGCCGTATTCTCCGGCTTCCAAAATCATCATATATCAGGCGGACAGTGACACCCTCTCTGGCCTTTTGCTTTAAAACTTCAGCGATTTCCCGGCCGATAATATCTGGTTCATAAATATAATACTCCATATGTATATGGTGCCTGGCCGATTTCAATGATTCTATAAGACGTGGAAATTTTTCCTCACCGTTGACGAGAATTTCAGCGCAATTGTGCCGGGTCAGCGGACTTATTTCATCGTGCAGTAAGAGTTTTGCGAGGGCCTTATTCTCCACCAGTGCTTCATTCCCATGCTCCATCAATTGCCTGGATCGCTCCATGATCCTTTTACGAAGGCGCTTATCCATGTCGGCATCTATCTTGAGCTTTTTACTATAAATTTTCCGATTTCGATAATTGACACCGACGAAAAAATAAAAGATCATCCCAAAAATGGGAATGAAGATGGTCACCAGCAAATAACTTAATGTCTTGGTAGTGCTCCTTGTTTCGTAAATTATTCGCAGGCACACCAAAATCACAATGGATATATAAACGATTTCGAGTACTAACCACCAGTTCATGATACCAATATAATAAAAGAATGAACTATAAAATTCAGAAGACTGTCGGACAGATACTACTTCCAGGGTCTGTTGAAACAAATAGCCTATGAACTTACTACAGATTTTGCTTATTTTACTTATCTGGCCCGGAATTTCGAGGGTATTCTCATAGAATCATGTCGGCCCAGTTCCTTCCGCAGATATCCCGATTAAAATTGCTCTAAATGCGTCACCTGATGTCCGGTGTTCTGTTACATATGTAATTTATTCTAATGACGTGATAATTTTTTGTTGTACAGAAGAAACAAAACCGAGCATAGGACAGGCCTACATGAGACTTTTGGTGATGAAGGTGCGACGAAAAAGAAGCCGTCATTAGTGTGAAGAACTTATGAAATAGAGCTCTCGGCCGAAGAAGCTTCAGTATTGGGATACGATAATGAAGGCAAACTAACCATGCAGCGACAGGGGAAAAAAAATCAACTCATTTGTTTGGTCGATGATCCCTGGAACAAAGCCTTTCATGGAGCATGCTATCACAAGGACCTGGAGCCTTTTATGGCTATGGGTCGTAAGCTCAAGAGGGGAGGTTTTCACACGCAGGATATTCGTCGGCTGCGGGCGGAAGCTGCAGAATCGGGAACGTTGAAAATGCCTGAAAAACCAGCAAATTTATTTGTTTTTGATGTGAATCAGGAAATGGTATACTTTCACACTGGTGAGGTGCAGATAGGAAGGCTGCTGGCTGTGGTCCATATTCCTTATCTGACTGGGGAAGAAAGCGGTTTTCCTACCCAACCCGTGAGCACTGGGATTCCCGGGTTGATGGATACAGGGACCCATCGGGCACATATTGTGATTACACCGTCCCAATAATCCCGGCTTTGGTCATTGTGACCATACCATACGCCCGTCCACATAGGTTCGCAGGACTTGAGCTTCCAGAATCTTAGCGCTATCACAATACAACAAATCGGTATCCACTATAAAAAAATCTGCCCATTTACCGATTTCAAGACTTCCAATAAACGGATCCATTTTGGTGGCAAATGCATTCCACAGAGTGAGGGACTTCATGGCTTCGCCCCGGGTCATAGCCTGTTCCGGGAAAAAAGCTTTGCCATCGGGAGACGCTTTTCTAGTCACCGAAGCGTACAAATTTTCAAACGGATTGACACGCTCCACTGGGGTATCGGTTCCATTGGCGATGACAGAACCATGATCTATCAGAGCACGCCAGGGATAAGCTCCTTCCCGGGCCAATGTGGATCCAATCTTAGGGATGACCATCGGAGCATCGGAGGCACAATGGATGGCCTGCATACTGGGAATGACACCAATTTGGCCAAAACGACCAAAATCGGTTGGTTGCACGATCTGGGCATGCTCTATTCTCCAACGCAGATCCTGGCCATCTTGCTGATTTTTTTCAAATAATTTCTGAAAAATATCCAAAACCTGTCGATTGGCCCGATCCCCGATAGCATGTACACAATATTGCAATCCAAGGTCAAGACATTTCTGCCCTATCGCTTCCAATTTTTCCAAATCGGTGACATTTTGCCCGGTCCATCCTGGTTGGTCCAGGTATTCTTCCAACATCCACGCCCCATTGGAGCCAAGCGCTCCATCGACAAATGCCTTGGCAGCTTGTACAAAGAGCCTATGATTCTCTGATTGATAGGGGACCAAGGAATCGAAAGCACCTTCGAGAAGCTGAGGCCCGGAAGCCATTGCCCACAAACGCAAATTCAACCCCTGATCTTCCTGGTATTGTTGTAATATCTGAAATTCCCGAAAGCCAATTCCAGCATCTACAAAGGTGGTGATCCCAAAGGATAGGCAATGTCGTGAGGCTGAATCAAGAAACATAAACTGTTCCTGAATTTTTTCCTCCATAGGTCGGTTGTTTTTCCAATCCCAATAATGATCCATCACGAGTCCCATCGCATTCTCCTCGAGTATTCCAGATGGTGAACCATCTTCAAACCGAATAATTCTGCCCCCGACAGGGTCCGGGGTCCCTGTGGTTACACCCGCTATTTCCAGTGCCTTTTTGTTCGCAAGAAGGGCATGAAAACTCGAATGTTGCAGGATCACGGGTTGATCCGGAAACAAACGGGATAGTTCGGCATGATTGGGGTAACCCTCCGTAGTGTTCTCCGGAAGCGTCACCCAATGATTGGGATGCCAGCCTTTCCCTATAATCCAGCTGGTATCAGGAAGTTCCCTGGCGAATTCCACGGTACGATCCAAAACCTCCTCCCATGAATTAAGTCCAGATATATCCAGTCCACATACCACTTCTCCCAGAGATAAGAAGTGACCATGCCCTTCAATCAATCCAGGAAACACAAACCGGCCTTCCAGATCAAAACTCTGGTAGGGCTCATTCCCCAGTTGATCCTTCAATTGCTCCCCTCCCAATTGGATGATTTTACCATCCTCTACCAGCATCGAGGTAAATTTTTGATTTTGGTCGTCCATTGAATAGATGGTACCGTTATGATACAGGGTACGCGAAGGTGAATAAATGTCTTCGGAACAACCCATGCAAGCACCCATCAGGAGCAGGAACAACGGAATGAGTACAGACCATTCTGAAACCATATCGGAATAATTAACCAAATGAATGAATTCTGGCAAAATCAAATTCAGTTTGCCATTTTTCAGGAATCTCCCCATATTTGAAACTTCCGTAGGGAACGGTGGGGTACATCATTTCAAATGTTTTAACCTCATAGGTACTTACCCGACGGAAGACATCTTTTCTCATAATATCAGCAGGCGATCTTTTACCCGATGCTCCCAGCATTTCAACAAACCGGGCAACCGTATTGAGATGGTAATTGGCGACGCGGGTGGTTTTGTCCTGTACATTCAGACCGGCAATCAACTCTTTATCCTGGGTAGCTACACCGGTAGGGCAGGTATTCTTGTGACATTCCAGGGCCTGAATACACCCCAGGGCAAACATCATTCCACGGGCACTCATACATACGTCTGCCCCCAGCGCCATCGCCCGGAACATGGAGAATCCCGTCATAATCTTACCGCTCACCAACAATTTGATTTCATCACGCAGGCCAAATCCTCGCAGCATATCATGAACGAAGGTAAGCCCTTCCAGCATGGGCATACCAATGGAATTGGTAAATTCCAATGGGGCTGCTCCAGTTCCTCCTTCACCTCCATCCACTGTGATAAAGTCGGGTAAAATACCCGTTTCCAGCATTGCCTTGCAAATCGCAATGAACTCAGATGGCCTGCCTACACAAAGTTTGAAACCAATGGGTTTTCCCTGAGAAAGTTCCCTAAGCTGCTGGATAAACTCCAGAAGTCCCACTGGGGAATCGAAGGCGGTATGGTGTGCCGGAGAATGTACGGCAATACCGGGTATTATATGGCGTATGTGTGCAATTTCTTCTGTATTTTTGGAAGCTGGAAGCAAACCACCATGGCCTGGTTTTGCACCCTGTGATAATTTTATTTCAATCATTTTCACCGTTTCCATTTCAGCTTTATCCTTGAAAAGCAAAGGATCGAAATTACCGTGATCATCCCGACATCCGAAATAACCCGTTCCGAATTGAAATATCAAATCCCCTCCGGGTGTTATGTGGTAAGGACTGATTCCTCCTTCTCCTGTATTGTGCGCAAAACCCGCAATTTTTGCTCCGCCATTCAGTGCCAGAATAGCCCGGTCACTCAACGATCCATAACTCATCCCCGAAACATTGAAAATACTTAAGTCGTAGGGTTGCATACAATCCTTTCCTCCAATCCGAACTCTAGGATGGGGTTCCAGGTCACTCACAGAGATGGGCGCGATGCTGTGTACGATCCATTCATATCCTTCCTGGTAAGTATCCAACTGTGTCCCGAATGGCGTGGTGGAAATTTCATTTTTTGCTCGTTGGTAGACGATGGATCGCAACATTCTAGGAATGGGCTTTCCATCGGTTTCAGATTCAATAAAGTATTGGTATATCTTGGGGCGCAATTCTTCAAACATATACCTTCCTCGTCCTAGAACGGGGAAATTTCTCATGATGGCATGACGGGTTTGGGTCATATCATACATGCCCAAAAGAATGATCGGTCCCAGAACCACTAGACTCCATATAATAGGAGGCCACAAAAACTGGTAAATCGTAAAAACCAGCAGGGTGGAAATGATTGAAAAAAACACAAATTCATTTCTCATGTAACAACATCAAACTTTGGTTATTCTGTAATTATATATAGACAAAGGTAACTATTTTAACACGGATAGATAAAAATAACTGCACATTGCAACCTTGTGGACAGAGCAATGTGAATCCTACCGTTCAATCCTGATAGGATCAATATTCATAAGGAGGTGATGCCTTATTTACCCTGCTCATCTCTGCAATGGATGACCTGTACTATATCCTCTTTCACCATGGTATTCCAACCAAATTATGGCGTTGTAACCACGGCGAAAAAAGATTCGCTAATTGCTCCGATACCAGAATCGGTGGCAAGCCTGGGTAGTGCTCTATAATGTAATTACACCCTGTATTTCGATATTCTTGGATTTCACCTCGTAATCCTTCTATTCCCGTTGACCATTGCGACCTGACTATTTTCCATAGTACTGGTCCATTTCATAAGTTATTCACACTTATGACGGCTTCTTTTTTGCCGTACCTTCATCACCAAAAGCCTTATGTAGGGCTGTCCTATGCTCGGTTTCGTTTCTTATGTACGACAAAAAATAATCGCGTCATTAATATAAATTATTTATGAAACAGACCAGTACGACTTGATCTTTCGATCCCACTGCAAGTATATACTTTAAAAATTGTTATATTGTATCCCCGGGGCGCGGTTTTGCGTTCAATTAGAGGGAATACAACTGAATCACCAAAACATCCTATGTACCCGCATTTGCATACCACCTAAATCAAAAAACATGAAGCTCTTGCACACCACCCAGGATCGAATCACGGCCAATCTGATCAAAGCGGAATTGGAAAATAACGATATCGAGACCGTGATTATGGATAAAAAAGACAGTGCTATCAATAGTTTTGGGTTTCTCGAGATATACGTGACAGAGCCGGAGTATGAGTTAGCCAGGCAGGTCATTGCAGAGACCCTGGCGGATGAAGAAGAGTGAGATAAAACAAAAATCCATATATCCCATCTCTCTGGTAGATCTGGATGTTCCGGTCGGTTTGTGAACTTCTGCGTATTTTCCCTGTTTATATCAGGGTCCACAAGGACCACGAAGAGGTATAGATTTAGTACAAAAAATAAGCATTATGAAGAATGAAATTCATCACCATATAGAACTTACTGAAAGGGAAAAGAATGTCCTGTTCCACAAAGGTACTGAGCGTCCTGGCACCGGAAAGCTACTCAGCAATAATATCCAGGGGCTGTATCTTTGCAAAAACTGTCTGAACCCGCTGTATAAATCAGAAGACAAATTTGAATCCCATTGTGGGTGGCCCAGTTTTGATGACGAAATCGAAGGAGCCATCAAACGAGAAATCGATGCCGACGGAAGACGAATTGAAATTCTATGTCAGAATTGCAATGCCCACCTGGGTCATGTGTTCGAGGGAGAAAGGCTGACACCCAAAAACGTAAGACATTGTGTAAATTCGTTGTCCATGATGTTCATATCTGCCGAAGATTACCGGGATGGACAAATCGACCCAGATCGGTTGATCAGGGGATAAGGAGGTAGGAACTTGAAATAAATCAGGTGCGGAACCAGGAGCATACCCTTAGTATAGTCTCTGGTCATTCTTGCCATTTTATAAAATAGGCCGGAATGCGAAGTAATTGTATCATTTACACAACGTATCTTTTTGTACTGGGTGGGACCTCTTTGCCCTGGTCTCTATGAAAGATTTAATTCACCTTGGGAACCAGAGGATTCTCCCACAAAGCCCGGGCATTTGGAATGAGATGCCCCCCTTTTTTGTAATGCAATTCTTTGATTGCAGGGTTTTGGTATTCAACAGGCAGTGGTACCTCCGAAGCCTGGTCGTTAATTTCGAGTGTCATTGGAGTATATTCCGGACTTGCTACGGACCGGATTCCTGCAAAATAGGCCACTATCATCAGAACCACTGCAGCGGCTACTCCCAATATGGTACGTCTGGAATTTCGGATATCAGCATCGAGTCTGTTTTCTATCTTGAACCATAAATTCCTGGACGGATTGATTCGGACATCTTTTAATCTATCCTGCCATATGTCCTTCTGATTCATAATTATTTATGATTAAATTTTTTTTTAAAATTTCCCGTAACTTCCGCTTTGCCATGATTAGCTGAGACTTGGAAGTATGGATACTGACATCCAGCTTTTCAGCTATCTCACGATGTTTAAAACCTTCAATTTCATATAAATTGAAGACGGTCCGATACCCATCAGGTAATTCCTGAATGGCTTCCATTAGTTCCTCCGCGGTGAGTCTTCCGATCACTTCAGGTTCGATTTCCACATCGACATCATCAAGTGTGAGATACAATTGCTGACTTCGTTTTTGCCTCAAGATCATCAGACATTCATTGATCACAATCCTTTTCATCCAACCTTCAAAACTCCCTTTATCTTCAAAGGTATGTATCCTCGTAAATATTTTGATAAAGGCCTCTGCCAATGCATCTTCTGCTTCTACGAGATTTGTGAGGTAACGCATCGCAATACCCATAAAAATCGGAGCATAGTGATCATAGAGCATTTGCTGTGCTCTCCGATCTTTCTTCCTGATACCACGAAGTACTTTCTCTAATTGCATATTCTACATATTATAGATGTCAAAAACTCCTATTTTGTTGTATGCGATTGGGATATTCCTGGTATATCTCCTCTTGTACCAGAAAAAGGGGCAGGGATATGACTTTCAAATTTTCCGTATCGTACGACCAGGTCCTTGAAATACGTTTATTGCCCAACATTAGTTACCTTTGCCCCTTCTTACAAGCAAAAACGATCTAAATGACTTCTCACATCCAATATTTCATCGGATTATTTTCCGTGATAGTGTTTTATTCCTGCAGCAATGGACCCGCGTCCTCTACCTCAACATTCGACGATATGACCGTAGATTCACTTCACATCACTGACCCCAATTCCTTTGCGAATTTCAATGATGTACGAGTAACCCACCTTGATTGGAGTTCGGGGGTTAATTTTGATCAAAAAACCATGAATTGTATCGCAATCTGGACCATTAAAAATCTTACTGGAAGTGATCACCTGATCCTCGATACCCGGGATCTCAATGTACACAAGGTATGGCTCAATGGTGAGGAGGAAGTGGAATTTGAACTGGGGGAAAGACATGATATCTATGGTACTCCGCTGATCATTCCCATCAGAGAGAACACCGAAACCGTAAAAATTGCATATTCGACGGTACCCCATGCGGGAGCACTACAATGGTTGGAACCTGCTCAAACCGCCGGGAAAGAAAAACCATTTCTTTTCACCCAATCCCAGGCTATCCTGGCCCGAACCTGGATTCCATGCCAGGATGGACCCGGTGTCCGGTTTACCTACGAGGCTACCGTAACCGTCCTCCCCGGTCTGCTGGTCGTCATGAGTGCCAGCAATCCGGTAGAAATGAAAGACAATGGAAGTTATAAATTTCGCATGGATCAACCCGTGCCATCCTACCTTATGGCCCTGGCAGCTGGGGATTTGACATACCACGCCTTAAGTGAGAATTCGGGTGTATATGCCGAACCGTCCGTGATAGAAAAAGCCGCGCTTGAATTTGAATCAATTCCTCAAATGATACGGGATGCTGAAGCGATGTATGGAGACTACCGATGGGACCAATATGATGTACTTGTACTACCGCCAAGCTTTCCATTTGGGGGTATGGAAAATCCACGACTCACGTTTGCCACACCAACCATCCTCGCTGGGGACCAGTCTCTGATGGGTTTGATAGCCCATGAGCTGGCGCACAGCTGGAGTGGCAATCTGGTTACCAATGCCAACTGGGAGGATATCTGGATCAACGAAGGTTTCACCACCTATTTTGAGCATCGCATTATGGAGGCATTGAGGGGCAGAGAATACTCTGAAATGCTCGCCAGCCTGACTTACCAGGATTTAGTCCGGGAAATTGAACATTTGAAGAGTCAGGGTCGGGGTGCAGATACCAGATTACATGTAGACCTGCAGGATAGAGATCCAGATGAAGGATTGACAGGCATTCCCTACAATAAAGGCTATTTGTTCTTGCGAAAAATAGAAGAAACAGTAGGACGGGAGACCTGGGATGCATTTCTGTCTAAATATTTTGACACCTACGCCTTCCATTCCGTAAATTCCGAAACACTCGTACATCTGCTCAAAACCTATCTGGTAAAAGATGACCAGGAACTTGCAGAGACCCTAAAAATAGATCAATGGGTGTATGGAGAAGGACTACCGGACAATGCTCCAATTCCAGTTACGCCTAGATTTGACAATATTGACGCCCTGACAACCGGCTTCATTTCCTCCGGAGATATTTCCGGTTTAGAAAATCCGGCACAAGCCTGGACCACGCATGAATGGTTGCATTTCATCAACAATTTGCCCGGCGATATCGGAGTAGAAAAGCTTTCATCGATCGATGAGACGTTTGATCTTACACATTCCACTAATGCGGAAATACAGGCAGCATGGTACAAGATAGCCATCGAACAGGGATACGATGTGGTGATTCCGGCGGTGGAAAAATTCCTGACTGAGGTGGGGCGACGGAAATTTCTGGTACCACTTTATACCGCACTGGCTTCAACCCCTGCTGGTAAGGAAGTGGCACGAAAAATATACCAAAAAGCCCGACCCAATTACCATGCAGTATCTTACCAGACCATAGATCAGATATTGGAGGAATAACCGTCAGATCACAAGATAATTGTCTTGATGTTCTATTTAGGATTCCGGGGATTGTATAATAAAAATTGAAAGACTTTCTTCCATGGGATTTTTTCCTGATTGCATCGTGTTGTACGCTCTGACCAATCTATATCAGAGCCTATGGACGTTCTTCTGCTTGTATTAGGGATAATTTGTTTGCTGGTAGGCATCGCTGGAAGTATACTTCCAGTATTACCTGGTCCGGCTGCAGCATGGTTCAGCATCCTCCTTATTCACTGGAGCAAATATGCCGAATTCGGAACTCGCTTCCTCATCGTTACCGCCTTATTAACCCTGTTGACAATCCTATTGGATTACATAATTCCAGCCTGGGGTACCCGGCGATTTGGCGGAAGTAAAATGGGTGAACGAGGCGCTATGGTCGGGGTATTCGCGGGTCTGCTCATCGGCCCATGGGGTATCATCATCGGACCCTTTCTGGGGGCTTTTACCGGTGAAATATTAGAAAGTCCTGCCAATTTCCAGGGCGCATTACGTGCTGCCAGTGGATCATTTTTTGGTTTCCTGATGGGAACAGGGATCAAACTCATTCTTTGTTTGGTGTTTGCCTGGTATTTTTTCCGGGCTTTGTTTTCGTAATACACCAAAACCAAAGTGATGATCCGTGTTTATTCTTTCCGACTTCGATGGGAATTACTGATCAATACGTACCCAATACCCCGGTATCAAAAAACAAACAGATAAACCTGGTGATCACCTTAGATTTGGACACTCAGGAAGCGTAGATTACGAAGAAATCCTACCTTCCTATAAGAATATATGCCTGAGACTGCCATTGTATCTGCCCATCAGGGTACTCAAAACCCTTTCCCAATCTACATTCCACTGCATGTGGCTACCATGAGGAACCTTTTCAAACCCAACCGTTGTCATTCTCCAGGGGCCAATTCAATTATTATCCTACCATCATTAAAACCTGTTAATTACTGCGTAGATCGGGAATTGATCAGTCTTCCAAAATATATTGCATTGGCAAACAGCCGGTTGGTTCCATACCAAAAACCGCGAAAATTGACATCGTCAGCAAAATTCACAATTCGTCCTGATCCAACGGAAGCCACCTGAACAGCACTTCCACCTGCGATCAGATCCTGGTTGGACGCATGGAGGTATCCACTCCACAAGGGTTGATCTTCATCGTAAATGATGGGATTTTTAAATGCCAGTGGGCTTCGCTCGAATACGTAATTGTTGTTCTTAAACATCGGCAAAACCACATCCCGGTAGCCGTAATTGAGGGGGTGTGACATATCAATCCTCGATTTGACGATGGCACCTCCGGTCACTCTGGCACCATACAATTCGTCCATTTCATCGTATCTCACCTCAGCGGAATCTATCCCATTCACTTTCCTATACGTAAAATGACCAGGAAACTGGTTGGCCATCCATCGACCTCCTGACCCCAGTGTGATCAGGGTACCTCCATTACGCAACCAGCCGTTTAATTTATCCTTCGAAACGTCAATGATAGATCCACCGGCCAATACCAGTACATTGTATGCATCGAGATCGTAAGAAGAAAATTTCCGCCCATCCAAACGCGTTACCGGAATTTCATACCGCGTATCCAACAAATGCCACACTTCACCGGCAGTACTCACGGTAATCCGATCTCCTACCAGGAGGCCGACGCGGGGCTTTTCAATGGTATTAAAATTCGCTGATCCCAAATTGACTCCACCAGTGGATCCAGTGGGAATATCAAATACCGGTATCCCTTCTTCAACTGCCTCACGCAACACGGATTCCAGCACATCCTTGTCCTGATTTTGCACCGGAATAAGGATGCTCCCGTACTCAAAATTTTGACCATCATAAGTGAAGGGCTTCGTAGCTACAAATGCCCGAATGCCCTGGTGAAGCAAACGATAAAGAATTTTAGGAGCCAGATAATGCTCCCACCCCAAAATATAAGCGTATTCAGAGGTCCGAAAAAATGTTGGCTCATGGGTTAGTTCATCCTCAATAAGGGTTACCGCGGATGGTTGGGAAACCAGACTGTAGGGCAGGTCAAAGGCCAGGGGCAAGGTCCAAGCGGAAACATCGTAGAACAGGCTATCCTGGAAAGTTGTATTGGTTTCAAATATGGTCCGAACCAACGTTTGCTGCCGCTGATTGAGCGGAACATAATAGGTGACTCCGGACTCAAATTCCTCATCCCCCACTTTCACGTCCTCATCGAGCTGGTAAACCGCAATATCATGCTGCATGATAATCCTTGCCAGTTCCTTAGTTTTGTGAGGGAATCGTCCATCACCAAATACATAGCCTTGTTGTCGGGTCAGATCCAGACCGTGGAAAAATTCCCGCTGGTAATTTTGAAGCTCTTCCCGGAGGTTGAGTCCGGCCCGGAGAGTGGAAAATGAAGTCACAACCTGATTGCGGATGGTATAAGGGAAGGTCAGCAGTCCGTGCTTGGAATTTTGGATGTGCCCTCGGGAACTCGCCTGCTCAAACAATATCCCTACGCAACCCTGAATATCGGGATAGGTAGATCCCTTGCCGTAATAAAAATCGTCAAAACTTTCTCTGGAATAATACAGCGTGGCGATGCTATCAAGCGCTTTGGCATGAAATTTTCCAATTTCTTCGGTCATTCTGATATTCATTTCCGGAGTCATCGGATTATTCCGGGAAGGAATACCCGGTTGGAAAAAGAAAGTGGTATTGGTACCCATTTCGTGATGGTCAGTGAGGATGTTGGGGCGCCATTGTTGGTAAAGAGCAATCTTCCCCGTCGATTCCGGCTGCTGAACGGGCAGCCAGTCCCGGTTGAGGTCAAATCCATAGTGGTTGGTCCTTCCCGCAGGCCAGACTTCATCGTATTCACGATCCTGATTATCGGGATTCAGCGTTTTGCTCTTGTTCATATTCACCCAGGTAGAGAATCGTTGCAAACCATCGGGATTGAAGCTGGGATAAAAGACGATGACGGTATTCTTAAGGATGTTGAGAATTTCCGGACTGCTGGAAGCAGCGAGGTAATAGGCCACCAGGACAGCGGCATTGGCACCGGAAGGTTCGTTGCCATGAATTGAATATCCTTGCCACACGATAAGTGGACGATCGGGGCTGACCTCTGATTGACTGGAGCCGGGATCGGACCAGCGGAGATGTTCTTCCCGAATCGTTTCGAGGTTCACAAGATTCTCCGGATCTGAAATAAAGAGATGGATCATGGGACGGTCCTCATGACTTTTTCCATTCACATGGAATTGGATCCGATCCGACTCCTGTGCCAGTTGTTTTAAGTAGTACATCTGCTGACTGTGGCTGAGATGCCAATCACCAATCTGGAATCCCAAAAATTCTTCCGGGGTGGTGATTTCGGGATTGAGGCTCTCTGTATCCGGCAGGTAATAAGACAGGTCAACCTGTGCCTGAGCTGTGAATATCGTGACCATTAGGATTATAAAATTCCGGATAAAAGGTCCGACGGCAGGAGTCAAAGTCAATTTCAAGATCTGGCTAATTTTAGTGATTGATGAATTTTCGTCCTAAATATAATAGGAATAACTCCAATTCAAAACATCGGACCGGAATGCCGGTCAGGTTTAGTCGTTGCGGACTTGATCCGGAGAGTCATTGCGGACTTGATCCGCGATCTGAACTGAGCTCTCTGGGGTTAACACAGCCCCAGCTGTGTTTGAGACTCAACAATGGGGCCCCGTCCCCATTGGCAGAGGAAAAATATAATGGACCTGCTCGTCCACAGTTTTTCTTCTGTTTTTGTGTCATTGCGGACTGGATCCGCAATCGGAGAATTAGCCGGAATGATCTGAATATGATTTCAAGATACAGGAATAGCGGGGTATTGTACGTGCTACCTATTCGCATGCATTCGCCTACAAAGGAGTTATAAAATAATTAGAAGAGTTCCGCTCGGGAGATGCATCGAAGTCGGAATGACGATCCAATATAGGGCGGGAAAAGGTAATTGTCACCGTCCTGCGGTACAATGAATCCCTCTCAATGTAACAACAGGTAGTCATTCCGACCAACGGAAGGAATTTTGCGGATTGTTGCAACTTGAAATTGCTATCCATTCGTAAAAATTAATATTGCAATCATTTGGAAAATAAAAAACGCCATCATGCAGCAGCTACCATCTCAATTTCGGAACTGCAGCCAGGAAAACTGAGGGTTCTGAGTCTGTTTTAAAAAAAGCCGCCCATCCTACCGGATTACTGTCACCGGTCCCCACTCATTCTTCATGCGCCCTTGCCCATCTTCATAATCAACCGCCAGGACATACAGGCCGGGGGCTAAATCCTGCCAGGCTTCGGCAGGGATGAGCAGAGAAATACCGTCCATCTCCACGGATGACCGATAGAGGATATTACCCCATTTATCAAGTAAACGGGCAGAACGAATTGTGGAACATCCGGGGGCATAAAGGCGCAGATCTTCATTGATGCCATCGCCATTTGGTGAGACCGCATTGGGTATGGACACTATGCATTCCTGACGCTCACAATCTTCATCCGGCTCTATGGTAAATACACCTTCCCGACAAGTTCCATTCATCGCACGGAAATAAAATTCGCCGTATTCCGACACATAGCGAACCGAATCCATAGTGCCATCTGTCCAGTAAAATTCCAAGCCATCAGCATGGGGTAATCGAATAGCCACCACTGAATCCCTGCACCGGGAAATATCCACTGAGAAATCGTGATTGGCGGGATCCCATCGGAGTACTTCTATTTTCTTGTCAAGAATACAATCTTCTTTATGACCCCGAAAATGATACGTTCCTGCTTGGGCGAATGCGATGGTGTCGTCTGTATAGTACCACTGATCATCTATCTGAATGGAATCGAGTCGTTGACTACTACCCGGAGTCCCTCCGGATCGCAGATAAACATCGTATCAGAAAACCATTTCTCATAGAGTATTCCGGGTTGGGTTTGATACAGCGTTAATGTATCACGGTATTCGCATCCATCTTTTATCGCTCGCACCCACAAAGGCCAGGATTCTCCACGCTCTACAAATGTCGCATCGGTGGTATCCCCATTCCACCATAGAATCGAATCAAAATCATTGTGGGGCAACGGGATATACCCCTTGACATCCTCCCCATGGCAAACCGTATGAATTGGTTTGAGGCCTATTTGAAGCTCTTCTGTTTTCTGGAAGGTAATAACCGCGGTATCCCTGCATCCATGGTTTTCCACGATATAAAGATATTCTCCATCCGGATCCTGGCCAGGTATAAAAATGGTGCGGCCACCCGACAGGACTGGATCAACGCGACCTGACACGGTATCCGCTGATACAGACATATATTGCTTTATATCGATCGCACCGGACGAACTACAATACCGAATGATCGTATCACGACCCGCCACATCACCAATATCCTCTTCTATCACCACAATAGGGATTCGAAATCCACAATTTCCCATCGATACTTCTACAAAATGATCCATTGTGCCATCCCCTGCTATCCATATCGAATCTCCCGTACTGCCGTCCCACCAATCTATTGCATCAAACTGCCCCGGAGAAATACCGATAAACCTCCGGCCTCCCGCACAAAGTCTCACCGTATCCAGGCCAATAGAGGTCGCACGGTGTTCCAACGACTGGATTGTCAGTACGGCCGTATCCGAACAATTCTCATTTTCCAGTATGTATCTGTATTCACCGTCCTGGTCCATTCCCGGAATGAAGGTGGACGATCCGTCAGCGAGCTCCGGTTCAAACCGGCCGTCTTGTTGGATCCCATCGCTCAGAAAATCGGTCAGATCAAACGCTGAGCTTCCGGGGCAGTATGTCACGGAAGTATCCTGGCCGGCAAAAATATCGTCCGTCTCCAGTTGAAATACAGACCAGGATGTGGTGCTGTCACCGGCCACATGCATGGTCGTCATGACCACCCTTTCGCGTTGATCAGGGTTCGACCACTCTGCCCGATATCGCAAACTCTGCAGATATTCTTTGATCTTGATTTCATCATCACTATGCCGATTCTGCCATACATACCGGTCCGGGGCGGTGCGCGTCAACTCCCCTGGAAAATCCGGCGAATAAATCTCTTCTTCCGATAGTAGAGGCTGTTCGAAGTACTTCAACCGGAATGAAATAAAATCAATTTCACCATCTGGGCCGGAAGCACAGGTATGAAGTGCGACATCATCCATCAACGGAACTTCCCTTCGACAGGTTGTCAATGTATCATAATACCCTCCTGCGATATGGCCCGATGAATTGTCCTCATCGAGGTCGATCCGCAACGGAGAACGTCGAAAGTCAGTGGGAGTGGCTTGTAAAATATTATAATTATATGTCCCGGTTAATACTTTGGATTCACATATAATATTCAGGTCCCCTGTAGCGGGGACAAACCGGCCTATCCCTGTATCTTCTCCAAAATGATTCCTCAAACGCCCGATCAATGCCGGATGCCCTGCGCAATAGGGATAATCCAGGGCCGGTTGAAATATTGAAAGACCGGAATTCGATGGCCACAACCCAATGGTATCGTATTCCAGGCTTTCAAGATCCAGCATTGAGGGAACAGAGGGTCTAATTGCAAGATTAACATAAAGATCCCCTATTTTAGCATTCAATAAAATTTGCTGATCAAATTCTGATGGCAAATAGTGCCTATCCCAAAGCAGCGTTTGGTTGCGAAAGTCATACCGATAAAGATGGTGATCTGAAATGATATTGTCCTGGTCGTGGTCTTCATCACTCGATATAAGACCGACGCCTTCTTCATCAAAGATTATTTGATGATAATGGGAATAGTCGATAATATCACTCGCCGGGAAAAAATTCAATAATTGCCACCGAACAGGGTCGATTTCCAGAAATCCTTCCCGTGAAGCTGCATATAACCGACCGTTGGGATGAAAGGCCAGATCTACAATTGACTGACCATATACGTTATCCATCGCGAATACATTCTCCACCTCACAGGTAGCCGGGTCAATTGCATAAATCGCATATTGAGTACCAAATTCAACCTGATCATCCCAGTAACTCGCGTACATTTGCTGTGAAAATGCAACCTTCCCTATACATAGAAGCAATATGATTTGTATGATGGGAATAAGTATGGAATTTTCGCGATACATAGTAAAAGGTTCGAAAATCAACGCCCTCCGTGTTTTACAGGAACAAAAGATGTGCACCCAAGGTACACAGTGATCGCATCAAATCCAAAAATGGTAAAAAACTCACTGGATTCAGTTTCGCTCAGTTCCCCACTTTTTCAAACGCCGGATATCGGATTCTCCCCGGATTTGGGCAACTTGATGGTAAAGGTCGTCCCCTCTCCCACCACGCTGGTTTTTACAAAAATCTTGCCCTGGTGGTAATTTTCAATGATCCTGCGCGCCAGGGACAATCCAAGACCCCATCCCCGTTTGCGTGTGGTATATCCGGGTTCAAACACCGTTTTGAGGTTGCCGGGAGCAATTCCTTTACCGGTATCCGTGATATCGATAATTATGCTTTCGTCATCCTCGCTGACGACGGTCGTGATACTCCCCTCCCCTCCCATGGCATCCAGGGCATTGCGCATCAGGTTTTCGAACACCCAGTTGATCAGATGTTTATTTACCCGGGCATAATAAGTTTTTCCGGTGTTCACCAGCAAGTTGAACTCTATCTTTCGGGGCGCCCTTTTTTCCATATATCCCATCGTATCCCGAATCAAATTCACTACATCCATCCGTACAAGATTGGGCTCCGCACCGATTTTGGAAAACCGGTCTGCGATCAGCTCGAGTCGGCTCACATCGTTCTCCAGTTCTTCGATGATCTCCAATTGTTCTTCATCGGCACTCGTGGCTTTCAGGTGTTCAAGCCAGGCGATTATCGCTGATATGGGCGTGCCAAGTTGATGTGCGGTCTCCCGGGCCATGCCCACCCAGACCCGGTTTTGCTCAGAAGCACGGCTACTGCTAAAACCCAGATAACCAATAAATATGTAGGTGGCCAGCAACATAAGGATGATCAGAGGCAATAATGAAAGCAATTTATACTCAAACGGGGGAGCATAATAAATCCGATAAACCATTGACTCGATGGTGATCGGTTTGCGATCGGATACCTGCATTTTTCGCAATTGGCGCCGCATGTATTCGTTATTGCTTTGTTGGGTCTCGGTATAATTGAGGCTCAGAACGATGGAATCCAGTTCGTCGACGATGATAATGGGTATGGTTTTATTTCGCTGTATTACGTCGGTTTCGAAATTGACATCCTTATTGAGGTCATCCATATTTTGCACCATGCTTTCGTAGGCATCAGCAAAATTCTCCATATTGATCTCCAGGACGTCCTTGAGACGACTACCGAGGTAAAAGGTATATCCGATGGTGATGATCACGATGAAAATACCTGCAAATACGAGGTTAAGTTTCCATCTGTTCTTCCTTTTATAAATATCCATCGATGGCGATTCGTTAATTTTTATCTAAACGATTGATTCTCCGACTTGTTATTGTTGTAACTTTGCATTTATGACAAATACCACAGAAGCAGGCGAAATTACCGATATCAGAGATCTTTCCGTGGATGAAATCCAAAAATATTTGAAAGATCTCGGTCAACCCTCCTACCGGGCTCAGCAGATCTACCAATGGTTGTGGAAGTTCGGGGCGACTTCTTTCGGTGAAATGACCAATTTACCCCTGGCACTCCGCGATCAGTTACAACAGGATTTTGGGATTCTGACTATGACTTCGGACATCGTGCAGCAAAGTATGGACGGTACAGTCAAATTCAGGTTTGTCCTTCGGGACGGCCACAAGATCGAAAGTGTTCTCATTCCGGTACCGCAGGACAAACGATACACGGTCTGTGTTTCTTCCCAGGTGGGTTGCAGTCTGGCTTGTACGTTTTGTGCCACAGGACAGATGAAGCGGGAAAGAAACTTGTCGGCTGCCGAAATTTATGAACAGGTATTCAAGGTAAATCAGTACGCCCAGGCCTATTTCGATCATCCTCTGACCAATATTGTCTATATGGGTATGGGAGAACCCCTGCTTTCATATAAAAATGTCAAACGGAGTATCGAACTCATCAATGCGGACGAAGGGATGAATATGGCCACATGGCGGATTACGGTCAGCACGGCAGGTATCGCAAAAATGATCCGAAAAATGGCTGATGACGGACTTCAGTGTAAATTGGCCTTGTCGCTTCACGCCGCCACGGATGACAAAAGAAACCAAATCATGCCGATTAACACCAACGACAATATTGACACGCTGATGGATGCTCTCCACTATTACTATAGGAAAACCCGCCATCGGTTGACTTATGAATATATTTTGTTTCATGAATTCAATGACTTTGAGGAGGACGCAGACGCGCTTGCCAATTTATGTAAATCATTCCCCGTCACCGTCAATCTTCTGGAATACAATCCTGTGGATGGTGTGCATCTGGTCAGATCATCCGATGATCAGATCGACAATTTTGTAAGAATGATGGCGAATAGGAAGGTTCCTGTCACCGTACGCAGGAGTCGTGGAAAGGATATCGACGCTGCATGCGGTCAACTAGCCAACAAGAATTAATCCCGGTTATGCAATCAATCCCCGGTACCGGCGTTTAACAAAAAATGTTTCCAGATTGAATTATATCGCACATAGTATAACTCTTTTTTTTGGTCTTTTTGTATCGGTTGCCTCAGCTCAAAAAGGAGTGGAGGCCGGTGGCTGGATTGGTCCGTCTTTTTACTTCGGAGATCTCAATCCGGATTATGACATCACGCATCCAGGTGTAGGTGGAGGTATTTTTGCCAAGTATGTATTCAATGAACGGATCAATTGGAAATTGGGGCTTAATTACCTTTATATCCGGGGAGACGATACGTTTTACGACAATGATTTTCAACGCAATCGCGGTTTGAATTTTCGCAGTAATGTCTGGGATCTGGGTACGGAATTGGAATTCAATTTCTTTGCATTCCGACCTGGAGATCGGGAAAAGTATTATACACCTTTTTTGAGTGCAGGTATAGGCCTGTTCCGATTCAATCCCAAAGCCACCTATCAGGGTACCACCAGAGAGCTTCGACATCTGGGAACTGAGGGCCAGAATATCGGGGAGGAATACCTACCCACAAGTTTCACAGGGATTATCTCCGGAGGGTTCAAATACGCAATCAACAGCAGATGGATCGTGTCAATTATAGCCAGCACACGTATTCTAGCCACTGATTACCTCGACGATGTCAGCACTACCTACCCCGATCTTCTCGTTATCGAATCCCTCCGAAATGATCCTCACGCGGCATTATTTTCCGATCCCACAGAGAATAGTTATCCCGGAAAACAACGTGGAGACAGTGTCAACAATGACAGTTACAATTACATTGGTATAGGAGTTTCGTATTTTTTTGGTGGATTACAGTGCCCGGATATTTCTAAAAACAGACCATGATAACCCAAATAGAATTTACCTTGCCACCTCTGGGGCGGGGTTTTCACCTGGTGACCCATCACGTCCTTCGTCAGCTACCGGAATTGCCCAGCCAGGGGTTGCTCCATTTGTTTATAAAACACACTTCGGCTGGATTGTGCATCAATGAAAATGCTGATCCCACTGTGCTCGAGGATTTTGAAACCTTGTTCAATCATCTGGTCCCAGAAAACTTTCCCGGACTACGCCATACGATCGAAGGACCGGACGATATGCCTGCCCACGTCAAAAGTGTTCTGACCAATCATTCCCTGACCATCCCGATCACTAATGGTCGCCTCAATCTCGGTACATGGCAGGGCATATACTATTGTGAATTCCGGAATCAGCGGCATGAGCGGAAGGTTGTGGGTACGATATTTTTTTGACAAAAGTAGGGCAATCCATGGCTGTACCATACAATAAGGTATGGCGCCCCCTTCATGTCCTGGTGGTTTTTTCAAGGCTTGGTGGCTCTCAGAGCTTGGCGTCCCTTCAGGCCTTGTTAGGTTTTTCAGGGCATGGCGGCTTTCAGGTTTTGGTGGCTTTTTTATGGTTTGGTGGTACTTTCAGAGCTTCGCAATTACTTACTCCTTATAAAAGATCCATTTCCAAAGCTCCCTCATCGACGCTTTTTTCCCATACATCAAGATCCCCACGCGATAGATCCTGCCTGACATCCAAACCAGTCCGATCACTGTGAGGGCGAGCAAAACCAGAGATAAAATGACCTGCCACCACGGAGGATCGAAGGCCAGTCGTGCGGGCATTACAATGGGAGAAAACAATGGAAAAATGCTCGACCATACCGCCAACGTACTATCGGGTACGCGCAAACTGGTGATCATGATATAAAAGGCCATAATTACAGGAATGGTTATGGGGATGACGAGGGACTGACTGTCCTGCATATCATCACCTACCGCCGAGCCCACCGCCGCAAAAAGCGAAGAATAGATCAGATAACCACCCAGAAAAAACAATATGAAAAGCGATACGATTTTGAACCACGGAACCTTGTCCACCTCTTTCATAAACTGATATACCATGTACTCCATGTCGTCCTGAGACAATGTACCTGCGGCATTCATACTTTCCAACGTATCGAGATCCGTCTGAAGACCAAACACCATGCTGCCCAACATCACGATCAAAGGGAGAAGTATGGCCCAGGACAAAAACTGCACGATACCGATCAACCCCACGCCGAAAATTTTACCCATCATCAATTCAAAAGGCTTCACGGAAGAAATCACCACTTCGACGATCCGATTGGTCTTTTCCTCCATCACGCTTTGCATTACCATGGTACCATTCATAAAGACCAGCAGATACATTATCAAGCCCATCAACATGCCTATCCCCGCTCCGAGATAGGAGCTGAATTCGGAGGATTTCACGGTCGAACTTTCAGATTCGGATACGGCAGGATCCATGTCTTCCGACTCAATAGCCACCCGGGTATGTAACCGATCAAGCTGAGTTTGCGTAATATTGAGTTCTTTGAGCTTGTAGTCACGAATATGAGATTGAACGATGGATTTCAAATTATTGAGGCTCTCCAGGTTGAGGTTTTTAGAGGTATAAAACCGGAGAGACACATCGGACTGATTGAGATTGAGGTCTACTGGAATATGCAATATCCCATCGAAGGTTGGATTTTCTGTAGCCCGGAGGGTGGGTAATTCTTTGTCCGTAAAAGAAAAATAAAAATTGTACTGATCTTTCAGGCTTCCTCCGAATAGATCCCGTTCATCAAGGACTACCACCGTCGTTTCCTTGTCTCCGGAGTAACTCATGATAAATCCGGCTATGACGATAAAAAAGGCCAGGAGTACGGGGCCCAGCAAGGTGGCCATCCAAAATTTTTTATTGCGAAATCGGATTAAAAATTCCCGTTTAGTTATGAGGAAAATCTTTTTCATAGACTCAATTGTTCGTCACTATTTTGATAAATATTTCGTTGATCGAGGGAAGTATTTCACGAAACTCCTGGATGAGTATCCCCTCATGCATCCATTGCTCCATCTGGGCATTCGCATCCTGTAAACTTTCGAAATGCAGGACTACCCCATCCCGCCGTCGGGCATGCACCATCTCCTCGGAAAGTTCGGGTGTAAATCCAGGTTCGAATTTAAACTCAAACAGAAAATCCTTGTACTGTTGTTTAATTTGATCGATGGGTCCTTGGAGTACCAGTTTGCCACGGTTAATCAATGCAATCCGCTCACACATCTCCTCCACCTGCTCCATCCTATGGGTGGAAAAAAGTACGGTCGTTCCCTCTTCACTTAGCCGTTTAATCTCGGTTTTCAGGAGGTTGGTGTTGACCGGATCCAATCCACTGAAAGGTTCATCGAGAATGAGAAGTGAAGGTTCATGAATCACAGTGGCTACGAATTGCACCTTTTGTTGCATTCCTTTTGAAAGATCCTGAACTTTCTTGTTTCCCCAACCCTCCATTTGAAGAATATCATACCAGCGGGCAATGCGTTCCCGGGCGGTGGCCACATCCAGTCCTTTGAGTTGCCCCAGGTACTCCAATTGTTCCTGTACTTTCATTTTTTTGTACAACCCTCTTTCTTCCGGTAGGTAACCAATATGGGATTGATGTTCCCGCCCCAGGCGCTCACCACGAAACAAAATTTCACCTTCATCCGCCATAGTAATGGAGTTAATGATACGGATCAGCGAGGTTTTTCCTGCGCCGTTGGGACCAAGAAGTCCGAAAATAGTTCCCTGTGATACATTAAAATCCACGGCATCTACTGCAGTAAAATTTCCGTAATGTTTTGAAACTTTTTTAATACTAATTGTGTCCATATAATACAGATATTCAGGCCAAAGATAAAAATATCATCAATTATGTCCTTTAGAATCCCCCTATTTAAATTGGTAGGCGCATTAATTTACCTCATACCTTTTGGATGGTTATTAGTTTCATGCGGATTTGCAGAAGAAATGACCGACAGAGCCGCCGATTCCCCTGAAGGAATGGAGATGGCCTATGTCATCGATCTCGAAGGTACTGATGCCTCGGTAGCCCGCAAAACATGGGAAGATCTTATGAAACAGAACCGCAGCAAAGTGGTCCGGATCAAGGGATCTCCGGTTCGAATGTCCCAGAATATCTCGATAACCGGAATCCCCGGAAGTATCGATATCAAATCTCTTTTTACGCCGAGAGGCGAAAGTACAGAAATGCGTCTGTGGATTGTCCAGGATGCCAAATATCTGACGCCCCGAACCGATCCCCAATCCTATGATGCTATTGACAATTTTATAGATGAATACTTTTTACGCTTGGAAACTGCGCAGATTCAAATCGAAGTGGAAAATGAAGAGCAGAAATTAAAAAATCTGGAAAGAGATCTGGCCCGGTTAAGAAAGGAAAATGAAAAATTGCATTCGGATATCACCAAAGCCGAGCAAACGATCAAAGAATCCCGGATTAAAATCGAGGAAAACCTGAAAGCTCAGGATGATATGTCCGGAAAAATCCAGGAACAAAAAGAGGTGATCAGACGTACCCAGGACAAGATGTCGAGGGTAGGGAGTAGCGAATAGGTGTTGCGATTTTTCAGGGGGGTGTGGGGTAAAGACTCAAGATATTAGTTACTTTCCAATTCGAGAGATCTGTCCGAATCATGGAACCGCGGAAATTCCAGTCCCATTTCCTGTCGGAAGAACTGTATTTTCGCTGATACTTGTGTCTTTTTTCCAATCCGTGAGATCGATCCGTATCATGGAACCAGAGATCTTTCGGAGCTGTCATTCTCTAAGTATTGAAAAATATTCTGATTGTCCAGATCTAAACAGATTTTATCTGATGTGATATTTAGGGTTTCCTCATCAAGTCAATCTAAAGCAATGACGCTACCATATCCTCCCTACGGTCGGTTCACGAACCGCATAAAGTGGGTTCACGAATCGTTGGGCTGATAGCTGATAGCTGAAAGCTGATATGCGCTTCCA
>CAYRRD010000035.1:0-34553 GCA_964426625.1 uncultured Saprospiraceae bacterium
ACGAGTTCCTCGTCAGAAATAGCCTGCGCAGCGTATCCTATCGCTTTCTTTTCTCTTTGGATACCCAATGCAGTAACTACCACTTCTTCCAAAAGTTGTCCGGCAGCCAATACAACGTCGATGGTCGTTCTTCCATCAATGGCTATCTGAACCGTTTCGAAACCGGTGTAGCTAAACACGAGAATTTCTCCTCCTTCGGGTACTTCGACCTCATAGTGACCGTCAAAATCTGTAATGGTCCCTATGGAAGTTCCCTGTACCAGAATGTTGGCACCAATCAGGGCCTCTCCATCCTGGTCGGTTACGGTACCGGTAACCGTAACTTGAGAAATTGCTGAAAAACTCAGCAAACTCATGAACGAAAATAAGAATAACAATCTTTTCATGATTTCAAATTGTAAGAATAATAAAATTTCATGCCGTATAATCGAAGCTGACCATACATTACAGGAACGAACAAGCACCGATAAAAAGCTGTCTGATTTTGAAAAAAAAGAAGCTTTTCATTGGAAACGTCGTCCGGTAAAGGAAGTCAACTACTACAATACATTATTATTTGATGGCGCAAAAATAACAATAAATCCAATAGTTGATTTTGAGTTCCAATAGATTCCGTTTCTTCTGGCAAAGTATTTCGTATATTCTGGAAGCCAGTTCATTTTTTCTATTCGGACCTTTCTTTCACACTCATTGGACCTCTTGATAATGAAGTCCATCGTTGATTCTTATATCAGCATCGAACTTCCCATACCTTTGTATTGGAAACTAATACTATATATATTAGTATTTATTTTAATTAAATGTATTTGATCTGGACTTATAGTAGGTTCAGGATATTCTTCAGTTCCCAAAAACAATTCTTCTTTTACCTCTAATAATCGATTTGAAAGGGAATGAGAATCAGTCTGGAAGTGTTGTTTATTTAGTTGGATCAGTCTTCCCGTGGTTCCTGCAAGGATTTGACCCACTAAAGGGAAATGGAGGGAGATGCCCATTAAAATACCGTCGATATCGATGAATCTACACACCAGGTGGTCAAAGGGGCCCTGGAAATGACCCCAACCAGGAACGGAGGCAGCGATTCCACCTTCCGACGCGCTGGGAAGAGTAAAGGATGGAGCAAAGAAGGGTTTGATATTGATTGAATCTGTAATAAAAGATTGTGGTACCAGGCGATTCGTGCGCACCCTGGAGGTCTTGTCCACCAAAGTGGAGTGTCCCCCCAGATGGGTGTATGCACCAACTACGCACATCATCAAAAACAAAAATCTTTTCATGCCAAGTTTATATATATTCCTCTTTGCCCGGGCCCTCATGCCAAAAAACAGACCCTAAGTCAACGGATATACAATGTTTTCGTACTTCAGTATGGAGTAGCTAATGCAACATTCCCAAAGAACGCAACAAAGGTAATAATTTATTAACAAAGGAAAAAATCAATTCGACTTTTATTGTTCAAAATAAATGTCAAATTTATCTAAAAATTCAATATTCGCAATGAAATTCGAATAGGCTCACCAAATTTTAATTTTTATCCCTCCAATCTTGCAAAATCTTAAACTTAGGAGCGATTAGGTGAAAAAAAAATATTTTGACTCAGGGACAAAAATTGACCCTCTTTATGATCTTAACACCTTCATAATGAGAATTTGTTCTTGATTAATTGTAGAAATGAGGCCAGAGAAAACTTTTCAAATAAAAAATCCACTCGATGACATCAATCCGAATAAAAATGACCAATAAGAGTCATCATTTGTGTTAAAACACCAGTTTGATACTACTCTTAAATTGATGCGGTACTCAGATAAGCCTGACGTTCTGCACTATCAAGATGCCGGATACTATTCGGAATCAATCCTAAACCAGTTTTGCCTTATACATCTGAATGGTATTTTGAATCCCATAGTACAAAGCGTCAGAGATCAGGGCATGACCAATGGACACTTCAGAAACCTGGGGGACAGACTGAACGAAGTATTGTAGATTTTCCAGATTGAGATCGTGGCCTGCATTAATTTCCAGACCAAAAGAAAGTGCTCTTCTGGCTGTTTCTATGTATGAAGATACAGCAGCTGCCGGATTATCGGTGTACTTCATGGCATAGGGTCCCGTGTACAACTCAATGCGATCCGTGCCTGTTTCTGCAGCTGCTTCCACCATATCCGGATCGTCATCAACAAATATACTAACCCGGATACCTTTTTGCTGTAATGCAGCGATCACCTCCCGCAGATGATCACGATGTTTGCGGGCGTCCCACCCGTGGTCGCTTGTCAACTGATTGGGATCGTCAGGCACCAGGGTACATTGATGAGGGATCACATCCAGAACCAACTTCATGAACCGGTCCGTAGGATTGCCTTCTATATTCAGTTCTGTGCGAACCACTTCTTTCAACCGTGGAACATCATCGAACCGCACATGGCGTTCGTCCGGACGGGGATGAACAGTAATTCCATCTGCACCAAAGGATTCGCAATCCTGAGCAAACTTAATGAGATCAGGTAAAAATTCTCCCCGGGCATTGCGGATCAAAGCCACTTTATTGATATTGACACTGAGCTTTGTAGTTGACATACATCGTTTTTTTGTAATTCAAATTAAAAGTAACATTTTTACGACCGAATGAAAGACTTACTCCCACGGATCATTGGGGCATTAATATATATTATAGCCCTGCTTGGAGGACTTTACTTCCGACAACCCTATTGGCTGTTCGTATGTACTTTACTTTTTGTCATCGCCATGTACGAATGGAGCAGTCTCCAGCAAGTGGCGAATAAAAACAAAATTTTTCTGTACACCGGATTAAACCTTCTCCTATTTCTCCAATTCATCCTCTTTTTTGCCAGTAAAGCCTATGGGCCAGTATGGAACAATATCGCCATCTTACTGGGCATTGCTTACTACTTGTTTTGTTCTCTGGTATTTCGAAAGCATTTTTTCAAAAGAAAGTTTACCCCGGGACTGTTTTTATACATTTTAATTCCGTTTGTGCTTCTTTATATGCTGGGTTTGGCCATCCCCCCCACGTATTTACTGATGCTTTTCTGCATCATCTGGACCAACGATACATTTGCCTACCTGGGAGGAAGGATGTATGGTCGGACCAAACTTGCTCCAGCCATCTCACCAGGGAAAACCTGGGAAGGAACCCTGACCGGAATCGTGTTCGCAGGTAGCACATCTTATGTATTTGCGAGGTATATATTTCAAATCGAAGAATACGCAATTTGGTTTTCGATTGGGATTCTTGTAGCTATTTTCGGCAACCTCGGCGATCTGTTTGAATCCAAAATTAAGAGGAGGCATAAGATTAAGGACAGCGGAACCCTTCTTCCCGGACACGGGGGAATCCTTGACCGTATGGATTCCTTGTTGTTTGCTATACCCTTATACTATATCTTTGTGACCATCCTCAACGTACCCATGCAATGAAAATACATCCGGAAGGCAAAACCTATATCATCCTGAGTGGATTCCTTTTCCTTATCACCCTGGTCCTGTATCTTACCCTGGGCGGTATAGGTGGAATTATACTCCTGCTGGCAGCGACAATTCTGTTTGCCTTAGTGATCAATTTTTTTAGAAATCCTGCCCGGCCTGTTGCCCCCGACTCCCGCATTATTCTGAGTCCGGCAGATGGTAAAGTAGTCACCATTGAAAAAGTATGGGAACCAGAATATTATGATGATGAACGCTGGCAAATATCCATTTTTATGTCCCCCCTCAATGTCCATGTAAATCGTTTCCCCATATCCGGTACAATCACACACTACACTTATCACCAAGGGAAATACCTGGTAGCATGGCATCCCAAGTCGAGCACGGAAAATGAGCGAAATACCATCGTGATCGAAAACCACCAGGGGCAAAGTATTTTGCTCCGCCAAATTGCCGGGGCTGTAGCCCGAAGAATTGTGTGTCGTCTGAAGCCTGGCATGCAGGTACAACAAGGAGATGAACTGGGCTTCATAAAGTTTGGATCCAGGGTTGACGTTTACCTCCCCCTGGATGCAGTTATCCTTGTTCAACCGAACCAATTAGTCAAAGGTAACGTTGACGTTTTAGCGCGTTGGGAAGGTTAGAAACTGGAAAAAATCAAAACATTTTCGCACATTGTATTTTATATGTTGTACCTTTATCAATCATAAAAAGTTTTATCATGACATATTTTATATTTCTTGGAATGCCTGGGGGGATGGAATTAATTGTAATTGTTTTTGTTATTTTGTTGCTATTTGGCGGTCGTAAAATCCCTGAACTGATGCGTGGCCTGGGTAAAGGAATCAAAGAATTTAATACTGCCCGTGCCTCATTAGAAGATGAACTTCAAAAAGGTATGGAAGAAGAGGAAAAAAAGCAGAAAAAACTGGAAGCCGAACGACTTGCTAGCATAAAGGCGGAGAAAGAAAAAATCGAAGCTGAAAAATCTGCCACCACGGAAACGGAATAATTCCTTTCACCTTTTTCGAATCTATCTCCCCAACCCTCACGATCAAAATATATCCCGCAGCATATTAACGGAAAGTTCATCGCAACTTAACCACCCGTTAATGTACTGCAGTTTATATTTGCATTGGGTCCCGTACTTAATTACTCTCGGGATGCACAGGTTAAGGCAATGCAGAGACATTGTCTTTTTTTTTTGCATGGCCCAAGGATATAATTTTTAGCTATTGACTTTGAGCTTAGAGCTTTCCCCTTTCCCCTTTGAGCTTTCTCCTATCAACTTTGAACCTAGCGCTTCCCGTTTGCGCTTTCTCCTATCCCCTTTGAACCTAGCGCTTTCCACTTTCCCCTTTGAGCTCTCCCCTTTGCACTTTGAGCTTTCAGCTCACTATATCATTGCCAACCAGTTACCGCTGATTTTTTTTAGAAAAATATTCATTTTTGAAACAAAACTGACTGACCGGTCGTTCAGTAGAGGAAGATAAAATTAAAAATTGAGGATGAGGGAAGGAGAAATGTCCACCAAAGAAAAAATAATTCAGGTATCTCTGGAACTGTTTGCCAACCAGGGATATCATAAAACTTCCATCAATCAAATTGCCCGGGCAATTGGCGTATCAAAAAGTTTGATATACAACTATTTTGAAAGCAAAGACCAACTCCTGCTCCATATTATTGAGGATTTTATGGAAAGAAATATGGCCAAACTACCAGGAGGAAGCATCCAAAATCTCAATTCCGTTGACGACCTCATCGATTACTTGCGTGTCATCAAAGAAGACGCCAAATCCCAACCAGCTTACTACAGACTGCTTATTATGCTCACCCTCCAGGGCACGGTGAAAGATAAATTGATGGCAGATATCCTGGAAAAACAGCAAAAACTCCTGCCACAGATTCATGCTTTCTTTGAAAAAAACCACGTACCCAATCCCCAAATTGCCACCTATGTTTTCGGTGCTATCCTCGACGGGATCATTCTTCATTTCCTGTATATGGAGGAAAAGTACCCGATCGACGAGGTATTCGAATTTTATGCCAGCCGACTTCAGTCCTTTTTGAAATCATAAATGATATAACCATGAAATATTTGATCTTGACCTTGTTTCTTCTCCCGGCGCTGGCAATCGGCCAGGATCTCACCGCGGAAGAAATTATTCGTCGCAGTGAGGAGAATATGCGCGGGGGCAGCAGTTATGCAGAGATGAAAATGACCATCGTACGCCCCACCTGGACCAGAGAAACTCAGATGAGAAGCTGGGCCAAAGACCAGGACTATGCCCTGATCCTCGTGACTGCACCTGCCCGGGACAAAGGCATAGCGTATCTCAAACGCCACAATGATATCTGGAACTGGCAACCCCGCATCGAACGCACCATAAAACTTCCACCATCGATGATGTCACAATCGTGGATGGGTTCGGATTTTACGAACGATGATCTGGTCCGGGAATCAAGCATTACAGATGATTATGAACAAACCCTTCTGGGAATGGAAAAGGTGGGAGATATGGATTGCTACAAACTTGAATTGATCCCACACGAAGACGCCGCGGTGGTGTGGGGTAAACTCATTATGTGGATATCAGCTGAACATTTCATGCAGGTAAAAACCGAATTTTATGATGAGGACGGATTTCTTATAAACACGATGACCGCCAGTGATTTTCGGGTATTCGACGGCCGGCATATCCCTGCACGAATGACCATCGTCCCGGAAGATAAACCTGGACACCAAACGATCGTAGAATATATTTCCCTGGATTTTAATCGAGAAATACCCGATGATATTTTCACCATTCAAAACATGAAAAACCTCCCGTAATATGGCCATGACTTTCAAACTGGCAATACGAAACTTGTGGCGTAACCGTCGTAGAACGCTGATCACGGCAGCGAGTATAATGTTCGCCACATTTTTTGCCATTTCTATGTCTTCTCTCCAGCAGGGAACCTGGCAACATACTCTGGAAGGACTGCTTCAGAATTATACAGGATATCTACAGATTCATGCAAAAGGATACTGGGACAACCAATCCATTGACCTGTTGATCCCGGATAGTCCTACTATGAAGGATTCCATCCAGCACCATCCTCAAATCAACCGGGTGATGGCCCGGTTGGAAAACTTTGCATTGGTTTCCACCGGACCCAAAACCAAAGGGGTCTTGCTGGCCGGTGTTCATCCGGATGAAATCAGGCAATTTACCGATATAGACGATCAAATGCTTCAGGGTTCATTTATCGAGGAAGGACAACCACATGCTGTGCTTGGGAAGGATCTGGCTGAAGTCCTCGGACTTACTGTAGGCGATACCCTCATTGCCATCAGCCAGGGATACCAGGGCAACAATGCTGTAGGTCAGTATAAAATCACCGGACTGGTGAATTTTGGCAACCCCCAATTCAATAAACAACTCGTATATATTCCACTCAGTGAAGCACAGGAATTCTATGGCTCACCCGATATGGTCTCTTCCTTGATCCTCCTCACTCACCGTATCGGAAATGTGGACCAGGTTGCCGATCAACTTGCTTCCAGGCTGGACACCAGCAGATACGAAATTATGACCTACGAAGAACTTATCCCTACACTGCTCGAAAGCAAGGCTTTGGATGAAGCCAGCTCAAAAATCATCATGTATATTTTATACATTCTCATTGGTTTTGGTATCCTCGGAACCGTTATGATGATGATTCGTGAAAGACAATACGAATTTGGTGTACTCAAAGCCATCGGAATGAAATCACGGCAAATGATTTCGATGGTGTTTCTGGAAGTACAGGCCATGGGACTGGTCGGGGTATTGGCTGGAATGATACTGGCATTACCTCTGGTCGTTTATCTCAATCTCCATCCCATTCATCTGAGTTCTGAATTTGGGGAGACCTACGAACAATTTAATATGGAACCACTAATGAAATCCATATTGTCACCCGGGATATTTCTGGAGCAAGCCATCGTGGTTTTTCTGATGGTCGTCATTATATCCTTATATCCCTTTTTTACGCTTCGCAATCTGAAACCCGTCGAAGCCATGAGAGCTTAATCAAAAATCTTGCATATGCTTACAAAAATAGCATGGATGAATATTTGGCGAAACAAAACCCGTTCAGCCATTCTCATTACCGCCATCTCCCTGGGGATTTGGGCATTGATTTTCATCAATGGGCTCTCGATAGGTATGGTACGGGGGTATATCGACAAAGCCATTCTGGAAAGAACATCCCATATCCAAATCCACCATCCGGCGTATATCGAAGAACCTGAAATAGCCCATTTTTACCAGGGGAAGGACGTAATAACCTATTTGGACACAGCCCGGCTGGTTCAGGCCTACAGTTCCCGAATCGTGGCGCAGGGCATGATCAGTTCGGCTCAGTCAAGTCGGGGCATTACCCTGTACGGCGTGGATCCCACCCGCGAAAAGACGTTGACAAACCTCGATATGCAAGTCGAAGAAGGAGAGTATCTTCCTGAAGAAGGAGGAAATTATATCCTTATCGGGGACAAGATCGCTGAAAAACTCGGTGTGAAGTTGCGATCCCGTGTAGTTGTCAATTTTCAAAATACTTCTGGTGACGTAACCGCAGCAGCCTTCCGTGTAGCCGGAATCATTGGCGGCAGATCCACCATGACCGGAGATGATGCAGCTTATATACCGTTTGAAACCTTGCAAAAATTAACGGAGATGGAGCCAGGCATGACCCACGAAATCGCAATACTTCTCCATGATCAGAATGAAATCGAAGCATTTGAACATACACTGGTCTCTGAATTCGATGATTTGAGTATCCGAGATTATGGAGAGATAGCACCCGATGTGGTACTTATGGGTTCACAAATCGACATTTCTCTGACCATCATGACGGTTGTTTTTATGCTGGCACTGATTTTTGGCATTATCAATACGATGCTTATGGCCGTGCTGGAGAGATATAAGGAGCTGGGTATGCTGCTGGCCGTGGGTATGAAAAAAATGCAGGTTTTTGCACTGGTGGTATGGGAAACCATCTTCCTGTCTATGATTGGTGTACCCGTAGGCATCATCCTGGGCAGTCTGACTATACTAATAACCGGCAGGCAGGGCATTAGCCTCGCTCAATGGTCGGATAGTCTTACAGAATTTGGTTTGTCTACCATGATCTACCCTGAGCTTTATCCACGTCAATATATTATCATTTCCCTGGCTGTTCTGATCACCGCAGTACTTGCGTCCTTATATCCGGCCAGAAAAGCCACATCCCTCAACCCCATCGAAGCCTTGAGAAAAATATGAAACGAAAAATGATGAATACGACACCACCTTCACTGAATCCGGTGATCATTGCCACCCATCAACTGGAAAAAATATACAATCCAACCAGGATTCCGGTTCATGCCCTCAGAGGAATCGATCTGGAAGTAAAAAAGGGGGAGTTTACCGCAATAGTTGGTCCTTCCGGTTCGGGCAAATCCACCCTCCTTCACATCATAGGAGGACTGGACAATCCTACCAAAGGTTCCGTATATATAGGCGGACGGGATATAACCACTATGTCCAACGGTGAATTAACGGAATTCCGGAAACAACATATCGGCTTTGTTTTTCAATCCTATAATCTTATCCCTGTCCTTACCGCGCTGGAAAACGTCGAGTTCATTATGTTGTTACAGAACAAAGACAAAAAGGAAAGAGAACAACGGGCCAGGTTTTTACTGGAAAGCGTAGGTCTGGCGGACAAATTGCACAAACGACCCAGCGAACTATCGGGTGGACAACAACAGCGGGTAGCTGTAGCACGAGCCCTGGCATCCAAACCCTCCTTTGTCCTGGCCGATGAACCTACGGCCAATCTGGATTCGGTCTCGTCGGGCAATTTACTGGATATAATGGAACGACTCAACCAGGAGGAGGACATGACCTTCGTTTTCTCCACCCACGATCCCAGAGTGATTGAAAGAGCACATCGCATCATTCATCTCGTGGACGGTCGGATAGAAAAAGATGAGATTGTAAATCCAACCGAAGTGCAATGACGAGATTTTCACTACCCTTTTATCGTTTGCGTGGAGGCCAAATGGTCCGATGGATTTTTGCTGTGGTTTGGATATTAGGTACTCTGATCAGTTTACCCAGTGCCCGGGCACAATCGGGTGATGGCAAGAAGTCACTAAATTTCACCTGGAATGGTTATATGAAACATATGCATACAGCCATTTACCAACCTTTTCTCGATGAAGTATTTATCGATGGTTTGTTTCAAAACCGCCTGAATTTCACACTGGCTGGTGACCAGTCGCCGTGGGTACTCCATGCGGGCCTTCGCAACAGACTATTTTATGGGAATTATTTCGAACTGGATCCGGATCGAGGACTCAACATCCATGTCGACAACAACGACTTTCTTCCTCTTTCCATCAATATCTTAGATGGTGAACACTTGCTGCTTAACACATACCTCGATCGTCTCTATGTGCAATGGTCCCGCAAAGCCTGGGAAATCCGGGTAGGCAGACAAAGGATCAATTGGGGCATCAGCACATTCTGGAACCCCAATGACCTTTTCAATACCTTTGATTTCACAGATTTCGACTATGAGGAACGACCCGGCTCCGATGCCGTCAGGATAACCTGGTATGCAGGTCCCGTATCCAGACTGGAGGGTGCTATCCAGATGGCAGACCGTTGGGATGATGTCACCGCCGCTATGCTTTACCGCTGGAATTCCGGTGCCTTTGATTTTCAGATCATCGGTGGAAAATTCAGGAAAAACATCACCGTGGGTGGTGGCTGGTCGGGCTATCTGGGTGATGTAGGTTTTAAGGGGGAATTAATGTACTTTGATGCCACAGAGTCTGGAGTGTCGAATACGTTCAATCTCACAGCGGGATTGGATTATTTCTTTGGGGATGACGTTTTTGCAGGCATCGGGTATCTTTACAATGAGTCAGGTACCACAGGCCAGGGCAGCAATCTTTTCTTGTTTGAACTTTCCGCACGGAATTTATACCCCTACCGCCACGCCATGTACGGTAACGCCAATATCATTCTTTCACCTTTGCTCACTGCAGGGGCTAGTCTGGTGTATTCCCCCGTGAAATCGGACCCCTGGTTTATCAGCCCCAATCTTTCATACAGCCTGGCTACTAACTGGGACCTGGATTTCGTTTCTCAATTTTTTGTGGCCGAAGCCCCCACCGTCAATCTAAATGTTTTTGCCTTCTTCCTGCGTACCAAATGGAGCTTTTAGTACGGCCGCGAGCCCTACCAACACCCTCAAAAAGACTCAAGGCCATGGCCCCCTAGGGCGTATATCCCACCGACATCCCACACCCACTCCTCTAATTTCTAACCTACTCTACCCGAACCAATTGCAAATCGTGAAAATCAAAACTAAAATCGATATAAGGCGATATGCCTTTCATTCGAATCTCTACGGCCCTTCCCTCCGTATCAAGCACAAAATTGGCAAAAGCATCGCAATCCATATCGCGATATTCCCAACGGATGGCGAAGGTATTCCCCCGGTAAAATCCCATTGGACCGGAAAGCTTAGGTGAGCGAAGCGAAGTAAACCACAATTGACCGTCCTTTTCTTCGATACGTACATCTCCAAACCACGAATCTCTGTACAACCCCACAAAGTTTTGCGGTTCGATATCCATCGATTTGTGAGCCTCCACAGTCTTCCAGACTTCCTGCGTGACAGAGTCCGCCCCTGTCTGCATCTCTTCGATCTGATCCTGGGCATCCTTGATCCAATCTGGTCCCCGGACACCGAGATAAGCATCCATAATGGTTTGAGAGATCGACCGGAACGCAAAACCTCCCGGATCCGTATTGGTTAACACCACGATGCCCAGATGTATTTCGGGTACCAAAATGGTACGAGATAACATCCCCGGCAATCCACCTGTGTGTTCCACACAAATTTTACCTGCACGATCCCGAATTCCCCACCCCAGACCGTAACCAAAAAAGTGTGTCCCATAAATCCCCTGGGGCAGTATTTCAAACCCAATATTGGTATGAGGCCGCCACAATTCCTGGTAGCTGATTTCCGATAAAATCCGTCCTCCAGGAGATCCGCCGAGCACACCACGGTTAAGATTCATACGCATCCAAAGCGCCAAATCGTGAACGCTGGCATAAATTCCTCCCGCTGCACCCAAACTCGCATTGGGCTTGGTATATGTTTCGAGTTGAACCAACTCCCCTTCCTTTACTGCATGAGGCATCGCAACATTCATGCGGGTTTGAAGCTGTTGATATACAGGCGCGCTATCCTCCATACCCAATGATTCCATAATGCGACTGCGAACAAAATCCGCCCAGGACATTCCACTCACACGGGCCACCACCTCACCAGCCACCAGATATAAGAGGTTGTCGTAATCGTATTTGGTCCGAAATGCGGAAACCGGTTTTTGATGCTGAAAACTCTTCAATACATCGTCAATAGTGAAATCCGCCCCATCGGGAAAGAACATCAAATCGCCAGCCCCCAATCCCAGTCCACTGCGGTGGGTAAGTAAATCCTGGATATTGAAATTGGCCGTTACATAGGGATCATACATTCGAAATTCCGGTATATGATCGATTACATGATCGGTCCAACGCAATTTTCCCTCATCCACAAGGATAGCCAGGGCAGCTGCAGTAAAAGCTTTGCTATTGGAAGCAATAGCAAAAACCGTATGTTCATTGACAGGTGTGGGCTGATCCACGGCCGTGACACCATAACCCTTGCTATGCACCACCTCATCATCCTTGACCACAGCAATAGCAACCCCCGCCAGGGGCATCCTTTCCATGGTCTCCGATACCAGGGAATCGATTTTTGCAGAAGAAATGGACTGAGCAATAAGGTAATTCGAATAATGGGATTGCAGAAAGCAAAAAACTACAAGGAAAGTCAGTCTGTACACCATAATTTTGTTATTAGTATCTTAAAAATATGAAATAAAATTTTGGATTCACCAGATTTATACCTATTCCAATGAAAAATTGATCCGATGAACCAAATTTCAGTTACCATACTGGCATTTCTTTTCTGGAGCAATCTCCTTTCCGCTCAGGGGCCCGATCAAACCCGGCCTAACATTTTATTTATCCTGGCTGATGATCTGGGATATGGGGACCTGGGGTGTTACGGTCAGGAGAAAATTCTTACACCCAATATCGATGAACTGGCCCGCCAGGGAATGAAATTCACTCAGCATTATTCCGGCTCACCGGTATGCGCTCCATCGAGATATATTTTTCTTACCGGTCTGCACTCAGGTCATGCCTTTATTAGGGGGAATCATGAATGGGCGGAGCGGGGGGATGTATGGGACTATCATAAAGTAGTGCAGGACGTAAACCTGGAAGGCCAATACCCCATACCCGACTCCACCATAACGCTAGGAGAGACCCTGCAATCTGCGGGCTATACTACAGCCTTGGTGGGTAAGTGGGGCCTTGGTGCACCGGAAACCGATGGCGTACCCAATAAACAGGGTTTCGATTATTTTTACGGGTACAACTGTCAGCGTCAGGCTCACAATTTATATCCCCCCTTTTTGTGGGAAAATGATGAACGCGTGTGGCTCGACAACGAGATTGTAGCACCTGGCACCAAATTAGCGCAGGGAAGTGATCCGTACGTCCTGGATTCCTACAGTAGATTTCTACAGAAAGATTTTGCTCCGGAAAAAATGCTGGAAGCCGCTCTTGGATTTATCGATCGACATAAACGCGAGCCCTTTTTTCTGTATTTTGCCTCTCCCCTCCCACATGCCCCACTGCAGGTTCCGAAAGCGTATTATGAAAAATATCTTGGGAAGCTGGGTGAGGAGGAGCCTTATTTGGGGGATATGGGGTACTTCCCCCACCGATATCCACGTGCTGCCTATGCCGCAATGGTATCCTACCTTGATGAGCAGGTCGGCAAACTCGTATCTAAGTTGAAAGACGAAGGATTATACGAAAACACGCTCATCATTTTTACCAGCGACAATGGTCCTACCTACAATGGAGGAACTCAATCACCGTGGTTTGAAAGTGGAGGGGCTTTTCCCAGTGAACGGGGACGCGGCAAAGGATATGTGTATGAAGCTGGAATTCGGGTGCCTTTCATTGCTACCTGGCCGGGTGTAATTCCGGAAAATACAAGTTCCGACGTGATTTCTGCATTTTGGGATATGATGCCCACTTTCCATGCAGTGACAGGCTTGCCTCAGCCACCACATGTAGATGGCAAAAACCTACTGCCTGTTTTTCAGGGCCGTAGCCAACAGGTGGATCGCGAATATTTGTACTGGGAATTTCCCGCTTATGGAGGTCAACAAGCTGTTCGAATGAATGAATGGAAGGCCGTTCGTCAAAATATTCTTACGGGTAATCTGGAAATCGAATTGTATAACCTGGTATCCGATCCCAGGGAACAATATAATGTCGCAGCTCAATACCCTCATGTGGTACAACGAATAGCAGAAATTATGAAAAAAGAACATGCCATAGCTGTATTGGATCGATTCAGGATGGAGGCTATTGATGCAACGGACTAACAAGTATATTTTGAATTTTTTGGCGTTCTCACAAACCAGGCGTAAACCGAGATTTTAAAACTAATTGATTTAAACCCAGATATGTTCCGATTGAACTTCCCCCATAAATTGTCTTATGTCTTATTCTGCGTGCTTTATCTCTGTAGTTCATGCAACACAGAAAGGAAAAACGAAAAAACCGATCCACCCAATATCATTTTGATCAATGTCGATGATCTCGGCTATGGCGATACTGAAATATACGGCAATAGTGATTTTGACACCCCACATATACTTCAACTTGCTTCTCAGGGTATGACTTTCACCAATGCATATGCAGCTGCGGCCAACTGCGCTCCTTCCCGCGCATGTCTGCTCACCGGACAATACAGTCCTCGTCATGGGGTCTATACTGTAGGCTCCTCGGAACGAGGGCACAGCAAAGACCGGAAACTCATTCCCGTGGAGAATATCGAAGTCCTCGGGGATTCTGTAATTACCCTGGCCCATGAATTCCAACGTAATGGGTATAGGACCATGATGATCGGAAAATGGCATTTGGGTGATGATCCATCGGTTCATGGTTTTGATGTCAATATCGCCGGAAATCACGCTGGACATCCAAAATCTTATTTCAGTCCTTATGGAAACCCCGACCTGGCAGATGGTCCTGAAGGCGAATATCTTACCGACCGGCTGACGAGAGAAGCCATTTCACTTATCGAAAAGAGCGATGAACCATTTTTTCTCTACCTGGCGTATTATGCGGTTCATACCCCGCTTCAGGGTAAGCCCGAGCTCGTAGCGAAATATTTGGAGCAGGGAATGGAGGATAAAACCGCCCGCTATGCTGCCATGGTTGAAAACCTGGACACCAATCTGGGTCTTCTTTTCAAATCGATGGACCGTCTAAAATTGATAGAAAATACGTTGATCGTATTTACTTCGGACAATGGAGGTATCGCTGCCATTCATCCCCAATTACCATGGCGAGCCGGGAAGGGATCCTACTTCGAGGGAGGAATAAGGGTACCGATGATCGTTTCCTGGCCCGGGAAAATTCCATCCGGATCCATCAGTGATCTGCCCGTGATCAATCTGGATCTCTACCCTACTCTGCTTTCCATTTCGGGGATCGATCCCCAAAATCCAATCCTGGATGGCATGGATATTTCCCGGGAATGGAACGGCGATAAAATGAATCGCGAGAGAAGTCTTTTCTGGCATTTTCCTGTTTACCTACAGGCTTATGACGGGAAGACGGATGATGCCCGGGACGAATTATTCCGAACCCGTCCCGGAACCGCCCTGCGGATGGGACCCTGGAAAATTCACCACTATTTTGAAAGCGATGAATGGGAATTGTACCATCTGGAGTCCGATCCGGGGGAACGAATGAATCTATGGGATCAGGAAACGGATGTGGGACAGAAATTAAAGGCCCAATTGGAATCCTGGAGACAGGAAACAAATGCCGCGATACCTACGCAGCCCAATCCTGAATTTGAAAGATAATACTGGCAGCCCCCCAGAGCTTACACAAGAAAACAGGGTGAAGCTGCAATTTTCCCGGTAAAAAAATTTTTATCGAGGCAATATCAATGGTTATCTCCAACCTTCAACAGGGGCAGATCCAGATACTGCTCGGGAATCCCAAATGCATCCACCAAAGCCAATCCATCCGGTACTAACTGTTGTACGTGGCGATGAATCAACTGCCGAATGGCTTTCGATTTGCGACCACTGAAATATCCTTGTTCCAGATACCATCCGTTGTGTTCGTACATGGTAGCTAAAGCAAAGAGGGCGGATAATTTTTTCAACATAAATATTTCCTCAGGTTCTTGCGTGGTATTGATGGTGGCATGCATGGCCATCAAACATCTTTCTTCTGCATAGGCTATGGCTACCTGGGTCACATGGGTCTGGACTCTGAGAAAAGCCTGGTAAGGAGACACTCTCTTGCGAAACAATCGATTCATTCGTTGTGCCAGGGAAAAAGTCAACCGGCGTCTTCGGTAGGAAAAAGCATCCGCATGGAAATCCCGGCTGTATAAATGAGAAACATCCACATTGTTGGTATACACCGGATTGAAGGTGACCAGGGTATCCGCCCAGTTGCGACTCAGATATTTTATCACTCCGAGCAGCGAATCGGCATTAAAATCTGACTGGAAGGCAGATAGAACACCTTTTGCGGCAAGCTGCAGGATTACATGGTTGTCACCCTCAAAAGTGGCAAATACATCAAGATCAGCCCGTAAACTACCAAGACGGTTTTCACTCATATATCCTTGTCCCCCGCAAGCCTCTCTGCATTCCTGTACCGTAGAATTTCCATGCCAGCTAGCCAAAGCTTTGAGTGCCGCTGCCTCGGCCTCGAGTTCGCGTACATCACTCCCCGGTGTACTGGCCGCATACCTTTTCATCAGATCTTCCAGGGCAAAATGGAGCGCATAGGTTTTGGCCAGAAGGGGAAACAACCGCATCTGGTGACTGGGATATTCAATCAATAGATTTTCCAGGCTGTGGACATCTTTACCAAATTGTCTTCGCTGATAGGCGTATCTCATTGCGATAGCCAGGGCTAATTTGGAACCAGCAACAGAACCCTTACCGACGCAAATCCGACCTGCGACCAGCGTTCCCAACATGGTAAAAAAACGCTTATTGTCCTTGTCAATCGGAGATTGATAATTTCCCCGGCTATCAATGGAACCAAACCGATCCAAAAGATTGAACACAGGAACCCGGACCGAATCAAACCAGATTCTACCATTATCCACACCGTTTAGCCCTACTTTGGGCCCATTATCCTCAATCCGTATGCCCGGCAATAGATGACCATGATCATCCCGCAACGGAACTACTATAGCATGCACGCCATGATTTATTCCCCGCACGATAAGCTGAGCGAATACAGTGGCCATTTTTGCTGACATGGCACCACCGATGTATATTTTACAATCCTTAGCTTCGGGTGTATGGATCACCAGTTGTTCCTCCCCGGGTATATAGGTTGCTGTCGTTTTCAATCCACGCACATTGGATCCATGATTCTCTTCGGTCATCGCAAAACAACCGAGCAAACGTCCAGCCCCCAGATCCTCCAGCCATTTCTTATGATGCTTTTCAGTGCCCAGGTTGGCTATACTTCCTCCAAACAATCCATATTGCACACCAAATTTCACGGCTGTACTTCCGCCAGTATAGATCAGGTTTTCAAAGATATGCCCATATGCACCCAAGTCTCCATGCCCTCCGTACTCCCCGGCATAGGCCATCGATCCATACCCCTTCTTTCCCAGCCAGATCACCCGCTGGGCCGTTTTCTGTCGGTATTCTTCAATGTTGCCAGGGTATGTCCACTGAAAACTTCCTTCCCGCGTTATTGTGGCTTGAAAATCATAGACGAGTTTTGAATACGAGCCATCAAGGATTGCACGCATCACCCCTGGTTCGAAAGAGGGACGAACGATGGGCTGTATGGGCAAATCCTGAAACAATGAGCTATATTGACCGGGCTGTAACCCCAGCTGGGTCTCTATTTGCGCAAGACGCTGGAAATTCGATTCAAATTCGGGATTTATCGACCGGGCCAGGCGGACAGCATAATCCGTTAAAGGGTAATCCTGTTCAAAATCGATAAGAAGGTTTGAATTCTGGAAAAGTTGCTTCCAGTGTTGCCATACCGGGTCCAGTGGAACTTCTTCCGGATTTAGAAATCGCAGGAGATTTCCGCGATCCGTTTCTGTTAGCAAATCATCGGATTGGATAACATGGCGTATCACATCCAGTTCAGAATCCGTCAACAACCCATCTGCCCAGATCGTGTACAGAAATGGTAAATAGGATATCATTTGGGGTGTTAAAATATCATGGGTCATGTATCGATGATTTAGCTCTCAATATATCAAAAATAGACCATTGAAAGGTTCTATCTATCGAGCAATCCGTGTAAGAATCCAAGCCTTCTATTTAGGATTTTACCGGTGGCCTGGTGGGTCGAACTTCGACTTTGCTTGGCAGGGTTCTCGGATGCATCCGAAGTAGGTCCAGTACCAATTCACCGATGTCTTCCGGTTGGATTTTCCAGGAATCAGCATCGTCGGGGATATGGCCATTAAAATGGGTAGCAACCGAGCCCGGCATGATGGTCGACACCTTGACATTCTTTTGACGTACATCCAGCATCAGAGCCTGGGTAAAGCCCACCAATCCAAATTTACTTGCATTGTAGGCTGTACCGTTAGTAAAAAAATTGGTCCCTGCCAGGCTGGCAATTGTAATGATGTAGCCTTCAGAGGATAAAATGGCATCCAAAGAAGCTTTGACCGTGTGGAACACGCCTGTAAGATTGGTATCGATAGTTTGGTTCCACTGATCCAGGGTAAGATCCGTTATATTGGCGTAGTGTCCGATTCCAGCATTTGCAATTACCACATCCAGCTTCCCCCACCGATCAAGAATCTGGCGGACGGCGTTTTCTTCATCTGCAAAATGACGAACATCCGATTGGATAACCAGCAGTCGATCCGAAGTAGCACCCAGGCTAATGGCAGCAGCATCCAGCTTTTCTTTGCTCCGCCCTGATATGGCTACTTTCATATCATGCTCCAGCATAGCCTTAGCTACGCCCAGGCCAATGCCTTGACTCCCTCCGGTGATATACGCAACTTTGTTTTTCAGTGTATTCATAGATTTATGGCTTTGTAGTGTATTTATTACATATAAATATTTTCCATGGGAAATTGTTGCCCCGGAATTGATTTGGATGATGAAATGGAGGAATCTCTCCTTTCTGTTAATTATGGATTGACCAGTGGAAGTTCAAAAATAAACACGGTGCCTTCGGGCTTATTTTTGACGAAATAAATGGAACCGTCGAAGGTTTCGATAATGTTTTTGCTGATAGCCAGCCCCAGCCCTGTTCCCGAAGATTTTGTGGTGAAATTGGGAAAAAACACCTTCTCGTGAAGTTCGTCCTCAATCCCTTTTCCATTATCCTCCACCCGGACAACCGCATGGCTTTTTTTCTCAAGCAAACGGATGACAATGTGGCCTTCCCTTTCGGGTGGAATTGCCTGCACAGCATTTTTCATAAGGTTGTTCATCACCCGGATCAGGTGCGTGCGATCTGCCTGAACCATCAGTTCATCGATAGGAACGTACAGATTAAATTTGATATTGGACCGGGTGCGGAAGAGGTCGTAAACCGATGCCACCAGATCATTGAGCAGGATTTCCTCGTATTCCGGTTTGGGAAGGTTGGCAAACGAAGAAAATTCGCTCGCAATCCGGCTTAGGTTATCGATTTGCTCTATCAGAACTTTGGATACGTGCCGCACGATTTCGCGGGCTTCTTCTGCTTCAGCTTTCTGAATGCGTGATTCCATATGTTGGATGCTCAGCTTCATAGGTGTAAGCGGGTTCTTGATTTCATGTGCCACTTGTTTGGCCATTTCCCGCCAGGCTACTTCCCGTTCGCTATGAGCAAGGAGTTCGGCACTTTGTTCCAGTTTATCGACCATATCGTTGTAGGCCTGGATCAGTGTTCCCAACTCATCTGGTTGCTTCCACGGGATCGATTCGTTGCGTTTGCCCAGTGAGAATTCCTTCAGTTTATTACCCAGCTCCGTTAACGGGCTGATAATGGTATGGGAAATTGAAAATGACAGCGCAGAGGAAATTAGCAATAAGAATACAAAGGCATTGAGCAGTAAATTGATAAAACGATAAAATCCATCGGGCACATCACTGATTTCAGGATAAACAAGAAAAACTGTTCGCTGAGGATCGAGGGCAAACGGGAGAACCAAAGCCCCTGGCCAGATTTCGTCAAAATGATCGAGTGTGGTGGATAGATTGATCTTACGGACCACATTGTAAGGCAGATAATTGAATTCCTGAAACTTGTTGTTTTGAATTGCTCTGCCTTGGGAATTGAACAGGATGTAGTTACCCGGGATGCCTTCGAACACCTTCATTATTTCATCGGGTGTGAAATCAGCACGCTTCACCTTCTGGTAATATTCCTTTACCGTTCGTTCCAGAGTTTCCTTGTAGGACCTCTTGTAAAAATTCGCACTGACAATGCCTACTACGGTAAAAGCAGCGATCAGTATAGCCAGCACAGAAAACTGAATTTTATTTCTAATTGAAAGATTTTCTACAAAATACTGGTGTAATTCTCGCGGCAGAAATTGAATAAGTCGGTGTAAGGTCAGCAGTAGCCCAAATAGGAGCAGGAAAAGGATAAAATTGAAGGAAAAGAAAGACATGGGTTGTAACAATCCATCATAATCCTGACGTCCCAAAGCAGCTCTGTTTCCATGCTCCACAAGCGTGTATATGGTATGATCTCTGACAAATTGACTGTCGCGAACCATGAGGTTGTCGGCAGGCCACACCGGCACGAGAGAATCCAGGAAGGGAGGGAAAAACAAGCTTTCGTTGTTGGTGATGACCCGTCGATCATACACGGTCCAGTCCCCGGTACTGAAAACGACATGGCCGGAATGGCTTCCGGTCTGGGTGGTGGACAAGAGTTCGGTGCCTACAGCATCCACCTGAAGAAGACTTCTTTGTCTGTTCATTTGGATTGGAAATAGGTAACGCCCCGGCCAGGTGGGATCAAAATGATATCTAATCCCATCCAGAGAATCCAAAGTAGTGGGTATTTTGTTCCGGCTCATCGAAAAACGATATTGGTTGCGAACGCCGGGATAGGTAAATACCACATCATTGAGGATGGATTCGAAAGTACGGCTTTGAGTTCCGGACCCGGATGACTTTTCCATAAGTTCTTTGACAACCATGATCAGGTTTGGATCGGGTACCGATATTTTCGCCAGCAAGGTCTGTCTGGATTCTTCGCTCAAACGGACGGTGTAAAAGTGGGCAAACAATACCGTGGAAAATAAACTCAATATCAAAAGCCAAACCGATACCCATGTAAAATCCCGCATAGATGAATCCAGGAACAAATCAAACAACAACAAAATGATCAACTGAGAAATCACCCACAAAAATGGATTAATCCCCAGGGGGGATGCCAGTAAAATCACAACTCCTACGATTACTCCAGGTGCAAACAACATGAGCCGATCCTTCCAATCCAATCCCAGATGATGGATTATCATAAGCAATCTCGACATAATGATAAAAAATGTCAACATCAGGAAGAAGATGGCGAATAACAGCACCATACTGCCTGGAGTAAAATTTTCTATCACATTGATATCGAGGAGAATATGTGGATTGTGTACCACGATTTTGACGTGAAAGGCAAAAAGCAGGGTTCCCAGGCTAAAAAACAAATAGGACAGAAGAGCAAAAATCTTTTGACGGCGTTTGTTCAAACCTTCCCAATCTTTCGGAAAATGAGTATAAAAAAACAAAGCCAGGCAAAATCCGAGTACGATATTGATTAAATAATCTGCCAGGCTTCCCGGAATTCCAGGCCCCAGAAATTGGGGCCGAAACAGGAGAGATGATGTGGGGTGTGACAATGGAAAGAAAAATCCCACACATCGAAGTACAACGAAAACAGCAATCAGACCGATGAGAACCCTCGCAGGTGAATAAATATGGGTAAGTTGATGACCGATAAAAAACAAAAACGAAAACAAAAACAAGTAGCCAAAGAGGTAAAGCGTCAGCACAAAATGGGACCGTGTGGATTCCTCCTGAAAAGTCAAAAAACGATGCAATACCTCCCGGGCTAAATTCGTGATTTCCGGATTATTGGTGGACACCTCCATTGTGGGCATCTTAAGCAACGTATTTAACGGAAGTACATACTGGATCCCATAGTCCGGACTGGATTGGTTCACCACATTCCCTCGATGGCCTGATGGCCACACCCACTTGACATAGGCTTCTTGATTTCTGATCAACACATCCCAATGCGGACTCCTTGGGCTAGTCTCCAGGAACATACTGTAGATTCCGATATTCCAGTACACCAATTCTTCTTCCTTCCATATGAAAATGGAACTTTCACGGTCAATCCGGAGTTGATCCTGGAGATACAAGAGAAGTGGCTCGCTCAGATCTTCCTGATCCCTTTCCAGCATGGCATGTAATTGGGGATCGGAAGCCAGATTTCGAAGGGTATTAAAAATGTATTCTACTTTGTTTTTGACGATCTTTTCCTTATCATTGGACGCTTGTTCGGGGTTGTGAAAAACCGATCCGATGAGAGCCAGAACAAAAAACAATGCGCTTATGATGGCAAGAATAGGATATAGACGTCTTGTCTTCAAAGTGACATTTTGGTGTAAATATATAGTAAATATTTTTAATATAGTTTTGAATCTGCACAGGGTAGCAGACAGACTTTCCAAACGAGGGATAGTATAAAGAATAGGGTTGCAGTCCGTTCTATCGCTGCAGGGGAACCTGGAGAGGAAAATCCGGACAACGTAGAGTATCGCACCACCTAACGGGTGGGCAATCCTTAGGGATTGACAGAACAGTGCCACAGAAAACAAACCGTCTCCAAGCTCAGGTTTGGGGATAAGGGTGAAAACGTGCGGTAAGAGCGCACGCTGCTGTACAGTAATGTACAGTGGGGGTAAACCTTGCGAGTTGAAATGCCAAATATATTTCGGTAGGTCCGTTGAAGACCTTTCTGGTTGCTCGCCGGAATCTTAGGAGCCGAAAGGGGTAGGCAGCTTGACCCTGTCAGTGATGACAGGGCTAGATAAATGATAGAATGCCCGGGTGACCGGGTAACAGAATCCGGTTTACAGGGCTGCAGCTTTTTTTCCTCACCCTATTGCTACGATGACCTTAGTATCCTTAGTAGTACTCCAGCCCAGCTTATATAATACAGTACTTTCGCACATATCGGAGAAATGGCAATGACCATCCTTCACCAAATAATGGGTAGAGACAGATATCTGGCACGGGAACGAGGTCAGTCCCCCATCCATACTCAGTCGGACAATATCGGACCACAGGCTCGCTAGTTCGACCAGACGACAACTTCATTGGACCGGATCGGTAAAAATAAAATGCAAACCTGAAATGCTTTGGAAATATGGGATCGATTCAGGACGGCATCCAGCCTGCTCCGCCATTTTGTCAAATTTCATTTCTGGAATTTTCCGCTTTCCATTAATTTTATTATTTTAAAAGCCACAACTTAAAAAGTAGGTTATGGAATGGTTTATTTATGCGCTCCAGCGATTTCGGGATTTCGAAGGTCGGTCCCGACGGCGTGAATTTTGGTATTTTGCCCTATTCCATTTCTTACTCAGCATTGGAGCAGCCTTTCTGGACAATTTATTTGGATTCACAGATCTCGGTACCGAATCAGGACCAATCCAGGTACTGTTCATCCTCATTATGTTGATTCCCGCAATTGCCGTATCGGTACGGAGACTCCATGACATTGATAAGTCAGGCTTTTGGTATTTACTAATTTTCGTACCCATTATAGGTTGGATCTGGTTGCTCATATTTTTCTTGCAGGAGGGAACGTACGGACCCAACAAATACGGTCCTGATCCCAAAGAGGAATTAGTTTAACGAGCTACAGAAAATGGAATTCGGATGCCTCAGGATATCGATCCTCAGGCGGTTTTGTTAATCCGCATCTGAGCCAGGACCTGGGTCATGGCCAGCTGCTCATCAATGGTGAGGTTGGTATTGTCGATCAGTACAGCATCGCCTGCCTGCTTTAGTGGACTATCCTCCCGGGTAGAATCGATGTGATCCCGCTCTATGAGGTTTCGCCGCACCAATTCATAGTCCTGATGGTGCCCTGCAGATTTGATATCCATCATTCGACGGTGTATTCTGGTTTCCAGGGAAGCAGTTAAAAAGATTTTGAGGATTGCATGGGGAAAGACCACCGTACCAATATCCCGGCCATCCATCACCAGGTTGTGCGTAGCACCGTAGGATTGCTGTATGGCAACCAATCTTTGACGAACGGTTGACATCGCTGCCACCAGACTCACATGATCGTTGACCGGAGCCGATCGAAGTCGGGAAGTGACATCGGTGCCATTGAGCAACAGGCGATCAGCCTGGTGTGGCAGGTATTCAAATTCAATAACAATATCCCGCAGATCGGCCGGAGAAGGTGATCGATCAAACGGGATATTGTTCTCCAGGAAGTAAAGAGTTACTCCCCGGTACATTGCTCCTGAATCGATATACAAAAAGCCTAATTTATCAGCCAGTCCGCGGGCCAGCGTACTTTTACCGCAAGCTGCATAACCGTCGACACTGATCTGATAATATGGCATTCCGTATGGGTTGGAAAAAAATCCTTATGAGGTGAAATTTAGATTAGTATTCATCCTCATTGAAAAGAAAATCGTCTTTACGAGGATAATCGGGCCAAACGTCCTCGATGGATTCGTAAATTTCACCTTCATCTTCCATATCCTGGAGATTTTCGATGACCTCCAGGGGGGAACCGGAACGCACAGCGTAATCGATCAATTCATCCCTTGTAGCGGGCCATGGAGCATCCTCAAGATGATATGCTAATTCTAGTGTCCAATACATATATAATCCCAATTTTTTGTATTACTAATATATACTTCATTAGTATATCAAAAATACAACCAAATAGTTCCAACTTGGATGAAAAATCATAAAATTAGCATGGCATCACCATAGCTGAAGAACCGGTATTTCTCTTTCACAGCTTCTTCATAGGCCTCCCGGATCAAATCATATCCACCAAATGCCGATACCATAATCATGAGGCTTGTTTTCGGTAAATGAAAATTGGTGATCATTGAATTGGCAATATTGAAGTCATAGGGGGGATAAATGAAAAGATTCGTCCACCCTTCAGCTTCTTTAAGAAAATAATCAGCTGAAACGGCCGATTCGATGGTTCGCATGGAAGTGGTTCCTACAGCGCAAACCCGTTTTTTATTCCGTTTGGCCTGATTCACGATTTGTGCAGCTTCATCGGACACGGAAAAGTACTCTGCGTCCATTTTGTGTTTGGACAAATCTTCCACCTCAATATTGCGGAAAGTTCCCAATCCCACATGGAGGGTTACCTCTGCAATATTGATACCCTTGATGTTGATCTGTTTCATCAGTCTTTCGCTGAAATGCAAACCGGCTGTAGGTGCAGCCACCGCACCCACTCTTTTGGCATACACGGTCTGGTAACGCTCATCATCAATGGGTTCCGCCTTGCGATTCATATATTTGGGAAGTGGGGTATTCCCAAGTTTGAAGAGTATTTTTTTAAATTCCTCATTGGAATCTTCAAAATAAAACCGAATGGTACGCCCCCTGCTTGTGGTATTATCAATAACCTCAGCAACCAGTTTTTCTTCTCCATCGGGGCTGCTGAAATAAAGTTTGTTCCCTACGCGGATTTTCCGTGCAGGATCCACTAGAACATCCCACAATTTCGCATCCTCATTGAGTTCACGTAGCAGGAAGACTTCTATATTGGCACCGGTTTTCTCCTTACAGCCAAAAAGGCGGGCGGGGAAAACCTTGGTATTATTCATGATAAAACAATCGTCCTCCTCAAAATAGTCAATGACGTCTTTAAACAACTTGTGTTCGATCTTTCCGGTATCCCGGTGCACGACCATCAACCGCGACTCATCCCGCTCGTCCGCCGGATATTTGGCGATCAATTTCTTGGGTAAGTCATAATTAAACTGAGATAGTTTCGCTTTCATGGATTTCAAAATTTACCTGATAAAAATGACAATGGCGTCATTTCCCCAGGAAAAAGACACCAATGCACTAAACCTTAAGATCAAACATTTTCGGGCACCAAAAGTTATCTGACTTTTTCAACGATGGCCTTGAACGCTTGAGGTTCGTTCATGGCCAGGTCAGCCAGTACTTTTCGGTTTAGTTCGACTCCCTGGTCTTTCAGGGCATGGATAAGACTGCTGTAATTCATACCTTCGGCACGAGCAGCTGCATTGATCCGGGCGATCCACAATTTGCGAATATTCCGCTTTTTATTCCTACGGTCCCTGTATGCGTATTGCAGACCTTTTTCCACGGCATTTTTGGCGACGGTAAATACTTTCGACCTCGCGCCAAAATAGCCTTTAGCCTGCTTTAAAATTTTCTTTCTTCGCCTTCTGGAAGCTACTGCGTTTTTTGAACGTGGCATATCACATGGTTTGACCGCGACAAGGGGAGTATGCTATACTACTTAGCCACTTATCCCGGTAAATGTTAAAAATAATTTGATTATTTGACGATCAGATGTTGAGCAAATTACGTACTCTTCCTGAATCTGCTTCAGAAACCAGCGTTGATCCTCGAAGGTTCCGCTTTGCTTTGGTGGTTTTCTTCCGCATCAAGTGGGAGGTACGGGCCTGAAATCGCTTGAATTTTCCTGAGCCAGTCACTCTGAATCTTTTCTTGGCACTGGAATGTGTTTTTACCTTAGGCATTGCTTCTAAATTTCATGTTTTATAAAACGGTGTGCGAAATTACAAACAAAACATGAATAAAAAAAATTCAGGGCTTAGTTTTTCTTTTTCGGGGTCACGATCACGGTCATACGTTTGCCCTCCAGCTTCGGTAAACTCTCCGCTGAACCATAATCTTCCAATTCTTTCAAAAAACGAAGAAGCAACAGTTCGCCCCGTTCCTTAAAGACAATGGTCCGACCTCGGAAATGAACATAGGCTTTGACCTTCGCCCCATCTTCAAGAAAACTTTTGGCATGCTTGAGTTTAAATTCGAAATCGTGGTCGTCTGTGTTGGGTCCAAAGCGGATTTCCTTAATCACGGTTTTCGACGCTTTGCTCTTGATCTCTTTCTCTTTCTTCTTCTTGTTGTAGAGAAACTTGTTGTAATCAATGATCTTAACCACCGGTGGATTTGCATTGGGTGCAATCTCTACCAGATCCAGCCCCATTTCGCGTGCCCAATCCCGTACAATATTGGTTCGAAATACCCCGCTCTCGATGTTTTGGCCAATCACTTCACTTAGTTCGTCCAGGTTATCCCCTACTAATCGTACTTCAGGGATCTTTATGTGTTCATTGATGCGGTGCTCTGCGGCAGTCTTTTGGTTATAATTACTGGTTCTTGAATGTCTTCTGGCCAAATTATCTATGGTTAGTTATAAAATTAGGAATCAAATTTATGAATTATGGATGAAATAAACAACACAAGAGCCCGTGCTTTATCAAACAAACACGGGCTTTTGCCTTGTCATTATTAAATTAATCAAGATTTTACATCACTTTTCAGGTGTACCTTCAGTTCTTCACTATCCTCTTTATCCGGATCGATATCCACGACGAAGGTAGTACCTTCCTCCGGTGTCTCATTGAGAATAAATTCAGCGAGCGGATCTTCGATATATTTCTGAATAGCTCGTTGCAACGGACGCGCTCCAAATTGTGGATCAAAACCTTTGTTGGCCACAAAATCTTTGGCTTCCTCCGTAAGCTCAATTCCATATTTCATCTGCTCCAATCGCTTGTACAGGTCATGAAGTGCGATATCAATGATTTGGAAGATATGCTCTTTCTCCAGCGAGTTGAAGATAACGATATCGTCGATTCGGTTCAAAAACTCGGGTGAAAAGGTTCGCTTAAGCGCATTCTGAATCACGCTCTTGTTGTGGGTTTGAGCATCTTCCTGCCGGGCTTTGGTGGCAAATCCCACACCCATGCCAAAGTCCTTCAACTGACGGACTCCTATGTTCGAAGTCATGATAATCAGTGTGTTCTTGAAGTCCACCTTCCGACCCAGTCCATCGGTTAGCTGGCCATCGTCCAGCACCTGCAGCAGGATGTTGTACACATCGGGGTGTGCCTTTTCGATTTCGTCCATCAGAATGACAGAGTAGGGTTTGCGGCGTACTTTCTCGGTCAGTTGCCCTCCTTCCTCATATCCGACATACCCCGGAGGGGCACCAATCAGCCGGCTGATGCTAAATTTCTCCATGTATTCGCTCATGTCGATCCGGATCAATGCATCTTCGCTATCAAACATATACCGGGCAAGGGCTTTGGCCAGCTCGGTTTTACCCACGCCGGTGGGACCCAGGAAAATAAAAGTACCGATGGGTTTTGACGGATCCTTCAAACCCACCCGATTGCGTTGAATAGCCTTGGTCACTTTGGAAATCGCTTCGTCCTGACCGATAATCATTTTCTGAATATCCTTGCTCATCCCGACGAGTTTCTTGCTTTCGCTTTGCGCCACCTTCTGCAATGGAATACTCGTCATCATGGACACCACCTCGGCAATGGCTTCTTCATCGACGGGATACTTCTTGCTCTTGGATTCTTCTTCCCAATTGATGCGAGCATCTTCCAGTTGTTTGATCATCTTGGATTCCTGGTCGCGAAGTTCTGCAGCATTTTCGTATTGCTGATTCTTTACGGCCTGGTTTTTCATTTCCTTGATGTTCTCGATCTGCTGTTCCATTTCCTCGATATGCTTGGGAACGAAGATGTTCTTGAGATGCACCCGGGCACCCACTTCATCCATCACATCGATGGCTTTGTCCGGCAAAAATCGATCGGTGATATAGCGCTCACTGAGGTTCACACATGCATGGATCGCAGCCTCATCGTACTCCACATTGTGAAAGTCTTCGTACTTGGGAGCAATATTTTTGAGTATGTTGATGGTCTCCTCTGCCGTAGGTGGGTTCACCATCACTTTCTGGAACCGTCGATCCAGGGCACCGTCCTTTTCGATATACTGACGATACTCATCGAGGGTGGAAGCTCCGATACATTGCAATTCCCCACGCGCCAGTGCCGGTTTGAAAATATTGGAAGCATCAAGCGAACCCGTGGCCCCTCCAGCACCCACGATGGTATGGATTTCATCGATAAACAGGATGACATCGGAGTTTTTCTCCAGCTCGTTCATGATGGCTTTCATACGCTCTTCAAACTGACCGCGGTACTTGGTGCCGGCAACCAGGGCTGCCAGATCAAGCATCACGATACGCTTGTCAAATAGCGTACGGGAAACTTTTTTGGCATGAATCCGCAAAGCCAATCCTTCTACAATGGCAGTTTTACCTACACCGGGTTCCCCGATCAATATGGGATTGTTCTTCTTACGCCTGCTGAGGATTTGCGATACCCGCTCGATTTCCTTTTCCCTTCCTATAATCGGATCCAGCTTATCTTCTTCAGCCATACGTGTGATGTCCCTTCCAAAATTATCCAGAACAGGTGTCGTGGACTTTTTGGCCCCTCGCTTCTGGAACCCACGTGTGGCCCCACCCTCATCTTCGTACGATGGTGAATCATCCGAGGCAGACTGTGAGTAAATATCGACATCCACCTGATCTTCATTGATAAGATAGTACAATTCGTTTTTATACGTTTCGTAATCAATATCAAATTGTTTGAGAATCTTTGAAGCGTTGTTGTCCTGGTGTTTGAGTATGGACAACACGATCAGCTCCGGTGAAATCTCCTGATTCTTGAAAACCTTGGCTTCCAGAACCGAGAATTTCAATATCTTTTCTGCGTGTTTGTCAAAAGGGATATCACGATCCGGAGTAGCTACCGGACGAACCTGATTACTGCTGTATTTCTCCAGGTAGTCCGTCAGTTCGTCCAGATCGACGTCCAGCGACTCGAATACTTTTGCAGCCAGACTTTCTTCCTCTTGAATAATGCCAAGTAAGATGTGCTCCGGTCCAGCAAAACCCTGGCCAAGTCGCTTGGCTTCCAGCTTACTATGACTGAGTATCTTCTTGACTTCTGGTGAGAACTTTTTCATATTATTATGAGATATAACTTTATTCTAAGAAACAATAAAAATCGTGAATGCTTCAGAAACCGTGGTAAATTAACATTATTTTTTGGGATTGCCGTAATTTTCACATGGTGGGTTGGGACTGATTGAGAGTTACTAAAAAATTATCGGCAATTCTTCCCCTAAGTTTCAGGCATTTCACTATACTTATCATCAAATTTGATACCAACATGAAGTACAGCGTTAACAAAGATGACATATATACGGTTTTGAAAATTGAGGAAAAACAAATTAATTCTCTCAATGCACCGCAACTGAAGTCAGAACTGGTGTTTTTCCACAATGAAGGCGTGGTTCATCTCATCCTCGATATGTCCAATATCGAATATGTCGATTCGTCAGGACTGAGTGCCATATTGACAGGACATCGGCTGTGGCGGGATAGTGGACTATTTGTTTTGTGCCATGCCCACCATCCGGCTGTGCGACGATTGATTGAAATTTCAAAACTTGACAAAATCCTGGTGACCATTCCAACCCTGGACGAGGCGATTGACTATGTAATGATGGAACAATTGGAAAAAGATTTTGCAAGCGAAGAAGAATGACGTGGAAATTACATGTTCTGGGTTCCAATTCAGCCGTACCAACCCTGCATCGATATCCATCGGGACAGGTGCTCAATCTGGGTAATGAATCCATCATGATTGATTGCGGTGAAGGATCCCAGCTTCGCATGCTGGAACATGGGGTCAGGAACAACCGCATTTCCATCATTCTCATTTCTCATCTCCACGGCGATCACATTTTCGGTCTTCCGGGATTATTGACATCATACAACTTGTACAATCGTACAACCCCCTTGCTTATCATTGGCCCTGCAGGGATACGGGAATATGTCATGCTTACGATGGATCTGACAGGGCACCGATTCACCTACCCCATCGAATTTTATGAACTGAACCACCAGGGCAGAAAAACCATTCTGAAAAACGCCCAATATGAAATTGCTGCTTTCCCACTTCAACATCGCATCCCCACCTTTGGATACAAAGTAACGGAAATCATGAACAGGGTTTTCCTTTCCAGAGAAAAAATAGAATCTCTGGGCTTGACTGATCCACAAATACAGCGCATCCTCAAAGGAGAAACCGTCCTTATTCACCAAAACCCTGTCCGATTGGCAGATATTGAAAGACATCCAATACCCCGATCCTATGCCTATGTTTCAGATACGGCATTTTTCCAGGATAGTGCCTCCCTGGTGGGGCGTGTCCGGCTTTTGTACCATGAAGCTACCTTTCTCGACTCGGAACAAAAACAGGCTGTAGCACGTTATCATTCCACAGCCCGGGAAGCTGCCCGGACGGCGCTCGCAGCACCTGCGGATCATCTGCTTTTGGGACATTACAGCAGCAGATACACCGATATTCAGGATTTCAAAAAAGAAGCTGAAACGGTCTTTAAGCCGGTATCCCTTGCCCGATCAGGCAAGGTTTTCACGATACCCCTGGAAGGCAATATAGGGGAGGAAATGTCCCCATTTTTTGAAAAATATTAACCGTAGTTTGGATTTTAATCTAAGGGTTGTATCTTTGCAATCGCTTTTGCAAAAAGTGGATGATTCCGTAGCTCAGCCGGTAGAGCACTTGACTTTTAATCAAGGGGTCCTGGGTTCGAATCCCAGCGGAATCACAATTTTTTTAAAATTTAAAAAAAGGGGAAACTGAAATATGCTCATTATTGATGTAAAAGATAACGATTCTATCGACAAAGCGCTCAAACGTTACAAACGTAAATATCAGCGTGTCGGTATTTTGAAAGAACTTCGCAATCGCAAGGAGTTCACCAAGCCTTCAGTGCAACGCAGAGAGGAAATCCTGGATGCGGTGTACCGTGAAGCGTACCTGCGCAAGAACTCCTAAGTTCCCATTTACCTAACAACAAGGAAAAACAAAGGCCTGAGAGCAAAGCTCCCAGGCCTTTTCTATGTCAGGGTGGTAACTGATACGACCAAATAGCCCACTCCTGACCTACTGCTGGAAAAACCCGTTCATCATGAATCCCATTGGGGCTTTTGATCCATATCACGGAATTTTCCAGTGTTGGAATAGGTCAAATTAAAATGCATATACCGCAGCAATCAAAAATTGCCCGGCTGATTTGGTTGCATCACCGGAACCATCGATGAAGATCTCAGAATCTGCAAAATCCATCCGCCATTCCGGAATGAAAGTGAGGGAACCGACATTGATATTTGCACTCAAAGTCGCAGACAACATTCGGGGTCCATCCACCCCACCCGGATTACCTTCGCTTTCCTGATTAAAATATTTGAACCATTCTCCACGAAATCCCAGATCGAAGTTTTCTCCCAAACCCCAGGTCTGATAGAGGGCAAAGCCCGTATAATCAGTCACTGTCTCTCCATTTCGGTGATGTGCAATGTTGATGCCCGTGGTCCATGAAGGGGCTAGTTGCAAACTGGAAACCACATCCAGGGTTGTACCAGCCAGATCACTTTGTAAGAAATTAAAATACATTTCGTAACCATCCGCCGGGGTTATGGCCAGTTGAGCTCCGAAATCCGTCATACCGTTTCCATCCTGATACTCGTTCCAGTCATTGAACAAACCTGCCATCAGACTCACCTTCTCGCTGAAAGCGTATGTGGCGGTGATACCCGCATTCTGGAAAGGCCCTCCTGAGAAAAGGTATGAAGTAGAATAATGAAAATTGGCTGCCGGGGAAATCACCTCGTATCCGATAAAGGTACCCATAAATCCGGCTGTAAGAGTCAATTTATCCGCAGGTGAATAATGGACGAGGAGATTCTGGATGTGAAATGAGTTGCCATCGGCGCCATTGAGCAGAGATTCACTTTGGCCCCGGGGACCAAAAGACACATCGGCGACAAATCCTACTTTATCCCATTCCTGAGATAAAATCAAATTGGCCATTCCAATGGAAGCCGAGTTTTGGTTATTCGCAAAACTGGTCCCAATATTCCCGTGGCCTTGTTCATCTTCAAATCCCGCCAGATCATATTTGTAATACACATCCACCGAGCCCGAAATATTTAAAAAGCTCAGACTGTCCTGACCATACGCCATAACTACACCGACCAATCCATAAACTACAGTAAGTAATAATTTAGCCATTTTACAAACGATTTAATTGAGTTAATAATTAGAGTCGACATAGATATGCATATCGATCTCCCTGATCACAAATTATTTATCAAAGCTCAAATATATAAGGCTTGCAGTCTCATAAAAACTGCTATTTTTGCGGTATTGTGAATAACAGCATCCGTTATGAACATCGTAAAAACTGATTTTCAAGGAATTAAAAAAGCCTAAATTGTCATGCCTATTTCCAATTCAGAACAACTCTTTAGGTTGGTTAAAAGCCTAAATAAATCTGAGAAGAGAAGTTTTAAACTATATGCCCAAAGGTCACACAATCAGGTGACCAGCAAATTCATCCGGCTTTTTGACATCCTGGATAGTATGGATTCCTATGATGAAAACATCATTATCCAGAAATCATCGCATATCAAAAAAAACCAGTTATCCAATCTGAAGCGCCACCTTTACACTCAGATTATGAAAGCATTACGCAATATCCATATCGACAAAGAACTGGATATTCAGATCCGGGAACAGCTGGATTTTGCAAGAATTCTGTATGGGAAAGGATTGTATATGCAGAGCCTCAAAATCCTGGAACGGGTGAAAAGCATCGCCCGGGATGCGCATCAGAACGTGCTTTATTTTGAAATCCTGGAATTTGAGAAACGAATCGAGGAAAAACACATCACCCGAAGTAGAAGTATCGCCGGAAAGATGGAGGATTTGATCGCAACCTCTGAAGAGGTGAATAAGATGATTTACCTCGAATCGGCACTGACCAATCTCAAACTCAAAATACATGGATTGTACATCAAGAGTGGTCACGCTAAGAATGCGAAGGAGGCACAGGAAGTCCTCCGCTATTTTGAGGAAAACAAACCCGATATCGACTACGATCAACTCGATTTCTTTGAAAAGGTCTATTGGCACCAAAGCTACGTATGGTTGCATTACATCCTGATGGATTTTGAAGCGTGCCTCATACATGCCCGGAAATGGTCGGACTTCTTTTACGAAGACCCCAGGATGGCCTCCGTCAATCCCGATTTGTATATGCGGGGCATCCATTACGTGTTGACAGCCTGTTTTCATCTCAGCTATGAAGAGGAATACTGGGAATACCTCCAACGACTGGATCGCTTTTATGAATCGGAACATGAAAACTTCAACCAAACCTCTGAGATCATCTATTTCCTTTACAGTAATTTTGCCAAATTGGATTTTGCCAATGTGAACGGCCGGTACGATAAAAATGTGGCTTTGATCCCGCGTATCGAGAAAAAACTGGTCAGGTATGAATCCCATCTCGACAATCACCGGGTGATGCAGTTTTATTACAAATTTGCCTGGTCGTATTTTGCACGCGGGGAATACGGGAAATCCATTCAGTACCTCAACAAAATCCTGAATCTTGATGTCAAACATTTGCGGGAGGACATTCAGTGCTATAGCTGGTTGCTTTTTATTCTGGCCCATTTTGAAGAAAAGAATTATGCACTGTTGACCCATTTGGTCAAATCAGCCACCAAGTTTTTCGAGAAAATGAAGGAGAAGAACAAGGTCCAGCAAATCCTGATTCAGTTTGTCCGAACCCGATTGCGATCCAATCAATCGCTTTCAAAAGACACCTACCGTGCGCTTATCGACGAACTCAATCAATACGCCAAGGACAGCTACGAAGGAAAAGCCCTGCTATACCTCGATGCCAAAATCTGGGCAGTAAGCAAGCTGAAGTCCAAAACGATCGA
>CAYRRD010000036.1:0-32874 GCA_964426625.1 uncultured Saprospiraceae bacterium
GGAGTCCGACGCCTCACATCTACATAAAGCAAATACCATGAATAATCCGGGCTAGTGGTCTGTTTCACAAGTAATTTATACCAATGACGGGATTGTTTTTGACGTACCGAAGAAACGAAACCGAGCATAGGACAGGCCTACGTGAGGCTTTTGGTGATGAAGGTAAGGCGAAAAAGAAGCCGTCATAAGTGTGAAGAACTTATGAAATGGACCACTCGCTAGGGTGCCCTCATAATCTCATATAGTTCCGATATTAAGCGTAATATCCTACTAATTTGTTTGTTTTAGAGAAAGGTTATTGATGTATGTGCGCCATAACTTTGCATGTGGCATATCAGACTTCTCCACATCAACTTAAAATTAAAGAATGGGCCTGCAACATACTCTAAGGAACTCCTTGATTCCAATTTTTGTATTTATGAGTAGACCCTAATTATCCTATCAAGTTCCTGGATAATTCCTATTGAATGGCGCAACCGATAGATTTGGTTTTATTCAAATCAGGACTCCGCCCTTGATCCAGCGCTGCCAGTGCATTTTCCAGGTATTTTTCATCCACATTGTTCGCGGTCTGGGGACTGTCGTCAATGGCACCGTGATATCGAAGAATGAAATCTGCATCCAAGAGGAAAACTTCGGGGGTTTTTGTAGCTCCATATGCAGGATATACCGATTGTTGCTCATCCATAAGATACAAGAAAGGGAATCCTTTTTCACTCGCATTTTTCTTCATCGCTTCAAAGCTATCCCCTGGCTTCACTTCGGGATTGTTGGGTTGAATAGCCACCACAGGATATCCCCTGGGAGCATAGGTTTGATGCAAATTGATCAGCCTTTCCTCGTTTGCTTTGGCAAAAGGACAGGTGTTACAGGTGAATACGATGATATATCCTTTCGGCTTATCACCGTTGGCGTCCTTAATTGCATCCAGAGAATACATTTTTCCATCCACATTTTGGAGATTAAAATGAGGGGCCTTATCCCCAATGTCGATGCCGGATGTCTCAGAAGATGGAGGTGAATTTTCATGGATAGACATCGCAATTGATATTCCCTGGAATATCCATAGCAGGAACAGTGTCCACAATAATTGAGTTTTCATGATTGATAATTCTTTGATTATAAAAATGGTTTGATGCTATTTTCGAGTTCCTGTAAGTCGTTGTATTTGGACATATACAATTGATTCTTTTCTTTTTTATAGATATAGGTTGCCGGAATTGCGCCGGACCATTCCGGTGATATTTTGTCGATCCAACTATTGAAATTTCCGTCCAGCAAAAGAAGCACGGAGGATTTCAGGTCATGTTTTTTGATAAATGGGATCAGTCTGTTGTCGACCTGGTCTGGGAAATCCAGGCTGATCAGAACGACTTTTATCTTTTCATCGGATCTGGTGGAGTTCAACGATTCAAAAAGGGGTAATTCTTCGATACAGGGTTTACACCATGTAGCCCAGAAGTTGATCACATAAGTGGTGTCATTGCGAAATCCGAAAATGCCCTCTAATCGATCAAAGCTGTGATAAACAGGGATGCCTGAAATTACAGAATCGGGATTTGGCCAGGGATCAATTTGAGTTGAAGTAAAATTACTGATATGTGGGGTTCTGAATTCTGCGGATTGGAGATGTACAAATCCCAGACATATGAACAGCACCATAATCATGCCTCCGATCGGTGATAATATCCTTTTTGATGTTGATTGCTCCATGATTAAAATGCAGAATATGGCAATGTTGAACATAAATTATATATATCCGACGATATTTACAACCTGAATATTGTAAACGACAAGGTTTAATGGATCAACTACACCTTCATCTGCGTAAAGTGCAAATATTGTTTGTGCCTTCCAATTACTCTGTGAGTATATGGACTTGTTTTCTAATGTCCAAATTGGAAAAGATCTCCCAAAATCCATTTAAGGGTTGTGAAAAAATGAGATTATCAGAAACAAAGCAATACGACATCCTTTGATGGATGATAAACGAAATTTCAAGACCTCCATACTGCTATTGTGGTCGATTATTTATACTTTTATAATTTTGAAAACTTATAGCCGCACATTTGGTGCGTTTTTTGCCAAAATGTTATAGATGGAGGAATCATTATTAAACGGCCTGGATTGGGTTGTTCTTGCTGGTTATTTTCTTGTCCTTGTAGGTGTAGCCTGGTGGGTTATAAGACAACAAAATAAAACTTCGGAAGATTACTTTTTGGCGGGTCGCAATGTAGGATGGTTCGTCATCGGAGCTTCGATATTTGCTTCCAATATTGGATCGGAACATGTGGTTGGTTTGGCAGGAACCGGTGCAGAAACCGGTATGCCCATGGCGCATTATGAGTTACATGCCTGGATTGTTCTGCTTTTGGGCTGGTTGTTTCTCCCGTTTTATATGCGGAGTGGTGTTTTTACCATGCCCGAATTTTTGGAAAAAAGATTTGATTCCCGATCCCGCTGGTTTTTGTCTATTTTTTCCATAGTAGGTTATGTACTTACCAAGGTGTCGGTAACCATATATGCCGGAGGTATTGTGGTATCGCAGCTATTGGGCATTAGCTTTTTTGCGGGAGCAATGGCTACTGTCATTATCACTGGCATATATACCGTATTGGGAGGCATGAGGGCTGTAGTGTATACGGAGGCTTTTCAAACAGTGGTTTTGATAGGTGGTTCTCTGATCATCACGATTGCGGGTCTGAATGCGATAGGCGGGTGGTCCGAACTAAGGGAAGTAGCCGGATCCAGCCACTTTAATATGTGGAGACCTGCCAGTGATCCCGATTTCCCATGGACGGGTATGTTATTCGGAGGAACCATTGTAGGTATATGGTATTGGTGTACGGATCAGTACATTGTACAAAGAACCCTGGCTGCTCAGAATATTCAGATTGGCCGTCGGGGAGCTATTTTTGGGGCGTACCTGAAGTTGACACCCATATTTATCTTTCTTATTCCTGGTATAATTGCCTTTGCCCTAAAACAAAAAGGGATGATGGATTACGACCACAGCGATCAGGTTTTTCCCACACTAGTCGGTTATCTTCTTCCCGTGGGTGTAAGAGGTTTGGTGGCTGGAGGACTTATGGCCGCGTTAATGAGCTCTCTTGCTTCGGTTTTCAATTCTTCTTCTACACTATTTACTGTGGATATTTTTAAGAAATTATATCCTGTTGCCTCAGAAAAACGGTTGGTACAAATAGGTAAATGGGCGACCGGTGTCGTGGTGGTACTTGGAATGCTTTGGATTCCCATTATGCAAAAAATCGGAGGGGGAATCCTGTATCAGTATCTCCAAAGTGTTCAGTCGTACATCGCTCCTCCTATTACGGCGGTGTTTTTGATGGGTATCCTTTGGAAAAGAACCAATGCACGTGGAGCTATAACTACTTTGTATTTTGGATTGTTCATCGGAGCGTTTCGTATCGTACTTGAATTGATTCAAGGTGACCTTCCCGCTTTCCTTGAATGGTACGCTACTGTGAATTTTGCTCATTTTGCTATTTTCAATTTCCTGTCATGTGTCTTAGTTTGCATCTTAACCACACTAACGGCTCCTGCTCCTTCACTGGAAAAAATCGAAGGTCTCACGTTTGGCACTTTGACGGATCAGCAAAAACTGGCCAACCGGGATAGTTTTAATATTTGGGATGTTCTGATATCCGCGCTGTTGCTGGTGATCGTCATTACCATTCTGGTGTATTTCAGAGGTTGAAATGTAAGCCTAGCGTGACAAGATTGCCATCCTGAAAGAAATCAGGATCGGTAATATTGTAGCTCAGACATATCTGGAGCTGCAGCTTCACCTTTTTAAATCCTCCACGCAGAGTCAGGGCCGGTTCAAACAACACGTAGGAATTATTTTCCTGAAGAAATGAAACCTGATCCACGTTGTTATATATCAGATCTCCCTCCACATCATGGTAAAGCAGATGAACCAGACGCGTCGACATGGCAGCAGAAAAATAAGGAGACTTGTAGCCCAGGTTGGGTTGGATTCCCCATCGGAAAATGGATGACTTCAAATCACCGACTGTGGGGTTTGTTGGTCCGGGCGCATCGTTGCGAAAATGGTTTTCTACCCGTCCCAAACCGACCAGTCCATATCCTTCCATGATCCAGTGGGTCCCGAAAGGATGCAGATAGCCGGCTCCTGCCTCTATGAAATGTCCTGATCCCCCGGTGCCATTTTCCTCTTCAGATGGCCTGAATAATCCACCCTGGGCTTGCAGTCCAATTTTGTCTGTGACTGCATAAGCTCCCTGAAACTCCAATTGATCCGCATTGCCTGCAGCAGTAAGGCTGGCTTCTCCCGATTTGGTCAGCAACGGCACATTGTGCGAATTTGGAGAATAATAAATGGGATTACAACTGGTCAGACAGCACACTACAAAAAATACCAGGCAAAGTGCCTGAAGTGGCAGGGATTTCCTTCGAACAATTCGAGTGCAATCAGAAGCGGTGGGATTGAGTACATTGTTCATGTTGTATGATTTTGGCAATGAGAAAATGGGATATTTTCAGGTAGTGTGAAGTTGATAAGGTACCGCAGTTTTTTGGGAAAAATTAAGTTCAGAATTGGAAGGAAAAAACCTGGAGGGAAGTCGGTCACCTATGGTGTGTCATGCAAGTGACCTGTTATCTAACGTCCATTGAGGAATATTATTGCTATTATGATAGGAAGCAATATCGTATAAAGGAGGTTGCACTTACAAGAGCAAATAGAAGGCACCTCGAAGAAGGTTTCCAATTTTCACATGATAAAGTGCCGGTCGAGCCAAATTCACCATGTCAATTCAGGATTTAATCGATGTCTGAATTTGCTGCGGGTACTTTTCTTTGGATAAGGATGATGATGGTAATTATATAGATGACTACAATAACCATGGGGATGGCCACAAACCGGTCCTCAGGAAACACATACCACAAAAATAGGACTGAGATCGTCCTTACAAGGGCGTGAAATAATCCGATCCAATGGTCAATAATCCAGGTGATAGGGACCCACATCAGACCGGTCAGAATACCCACGGTCAGGGGAAGTGAGGTGTAATCAACGAGAAAAAACGGAATAGCGATGGAATAAACCAGGACAGCCTGGGTAACGGTGTAGAAGAAAAGACGATCGAAGGTGTTTTTGGTTTTGTTATCCAAAAAATTTTCTCCAGTCCATTTCGAAATCGCCATGGCCATATAGACGATCGATCCAGTGGCAATAAAGAGAACCCACACCGTTACGGTAGGGGAAAATACCATACCTGAAATTGCCACAATTAACCAGGCAATCATTCCGGAAATGGGTGTGGCTAAAAGCTTTCGTTGTTTGAACTCCTCTTTTTGTTCTTCCAGTGTTCTTGAAATGTTAGACATGGTTTTGAAATTGAATTCCTTATGGTGAAAAGGGGTTTTGTCGCTTGCATTTCCAAATCCGAATAAGTTCCGATTTAGCATGATAATAGCCCCGCTGCTGCAAGGATCAACAGCACCAGTTCAAGATCATGCGGAGTGATTGATCTCAGGTTTTTCATGGCTCTATGTAGGTGATTCCTTACGGTGATGGGAGAAAGATTCAGAATTTCGGCGATTTTTTGGTGGGAAAGCCCCTCCCTTTTACTCAGATTGAAAATAATCCGCTGTTGATCGGGCAATTGCTGCAGGGACTGTTCCAGCACTTCGCGGTAATGGTCTGCTTCCATAATCTGTTCGATTTCCGGTTTGACCGATTCTTCCTCCTGGTGCATAAATGACAACAGGTAAGAACGATATTCCTTGTCTTTATACGCTTTTTTGAGATGATCATAAGCTCGGTGTCGGCACATATGATATATATAGCCATCGAGGTCAGCGATCTCACTGATATTCGTATTGCTTTGAATCAATTTCACAAATACATCCTGCATAAGGTCGGCTGCAAGCTCCTTGTCGTGCAAAAACTGAACAAAGAAACCGTAGATTTTATCACGGTACCGTCCAAAGAGTATTTGTAATTCTGAATCTTTCATCTGCCTTTTTCACAATACGTTGGTACTAAGTAAGCCAACTTAGATCTAAATGTAACAATAAATTAATAAATTTTTCAACTTCGACTGGTACAATGCAAAAAATATCCAGTCTTGTATCTCAATAAACTGCGAAAAAAATAAACGGGTTAATATTACCTATAATTAACAAAACTAGTGGAACAACAAGAAAGGATAAAAGACCTGGCCCGCAAATATGTTAACCGAACACTTACTTCAGAGGAAGCCGATGAATTGTTCACCTGGCTGGGACATACCCGCGGGGCGGATCAATCCGATGCGGTCTTCAGGGAAGAATGGGAAAAGGGAAGAAGAGATCTTGTGATTGACGAGGTTAATTGGGAAAAGATACGGATGCTTCGTCAGCAAAGGGCACAGAAAAAACGAGGATATATGATTACCCTGCCCCGGTTGAAATGGATCGCAGCGGCCTCTTTTCTGGCGGCAGTTTGTTTTTTTTGGTGGAATAATTCACACCAGCCCCAACTGATCGTGTATGAGACAGGATATGGGGAAACATTGCCCATCCTTCTCGATGAAGGTAGCCGCGTAATACTCAACGCGAATTCCCGATTGACCTGGAATAAAAAATGGCATAAGGGAGACCAGGTCCGTCAGGTGAATTTAGACGGAGAAGCATTTTTTGAGGTTATGCAGTTGGAAAATGAAAATGCTGAGGATGGGTCCGGAATACCTTTCAGGGTTCATACCTCCGATCTGGTGGTGCATGTTTTGGGCACATCGTTCAACGTGGCAAGCCGACGGGGACAAACCGATGTGTTTTTGGAACAAGGAGCTATTACGGTGGATCTACTCCATATGGGAAGTACGAGTGATACCCGGGCAGACAGGGATGTGTCCTATGAATCCGTGGTCATGAATCCGGGTGAAATGGTGAGTTTTTCAGCGAATTCAGGGGAATTGCGGGTCGGGAAAAAATCGGAATCTGATAGTTACACCGACTGGAAGGAGGGCATGCTGACTTTCTCCAGGGAAAAATTTGGGGATGTCATTCACACCCTGGAAGATATTTACGGGAAAAAATTTGAAGTAAGCGATGATGCCTTGCTGGAACGTACGGTCAACCTGGCTTTACCTTATAAGGACTGGGAAACGGTTCGGCAGTTGATCGGAATGCCACTCAGCGTGGAGTTTGTGGAGCAGGGTGATTCCGTCATACGGATTGAAAAAAGGGAAGGGAAGTAGGTAGTATAATGTCGATTGTAAAATTGCCAAAGCGTAGTTGGAAGTATGGTTTGGCAGCTAACTCCCCTGTCCCCATAACTATAGTAAAATACAATAGATGATGAAGTTAAAAAATTTACGTCAAATCAAAGGAACATTTACCATGCTAATATGCTGGGTGTTTTTGATTCTTTACCAGGTACCCATCCATTCAGCCGTTCCGATAGATCAGAAGATCTTACTGGAGGAGGCTTTCCGGCTGATGGGAAATCAATTTGGGGTCTTTTTTAATTATGATCAGGACATGGTTTCTGATACGCGGGTGGTATACAAGGCAGAAGCATATCACAATGTAGAGGAAGCCCTCGAGGATATTTTCCATCAGACGGATCTGAAATACCAGGTTTTTGACAAACGCTTCGTAGCCGTTTATCGGGAGAGTAAGCAAGGCCTGGAGTCACTCCGCAAAATGATCGATCATTTCCAGAGCATAGTTGATCGCAATGATAATAAAACGGTCGCCAGGACTGAGGTGGCTCCGGCACCGGTACTCATCAGGTCCCTCCGACCCCAGATTATTGAAAATAAATCACTGGGGTATTCGATTGGTGGCAGGGTAATGGATTCGAACGGTGAACCTTTATATGGCGTGAATATACAGGTTAAAGGCACCGGCACAGGCACTGCCACCGATCTGGAGGGATATTTTAACCTGGAAGATATCGATGAAAATGCTATCCTGGTGATTTCCTACATCGGATATCAAACCCAGGAGGTAGCAGTAGCTGGGAAATCTAATTTGACCATTACCCTTATTCCTGATTCTCAATTGCTGGATGAAGTGGTCGTAGTGGGCTATGGGATACAGAAAAAATCCAATATCACCGGTGCCATTTCATCCATCCGATCCCGGGACCTGGAAAATGTTCCCAATGGTCGGATTGAGCAGGCACTTCAAGGGCGGGTATCGGGCGTGACCATCATGCAAAATTCGGGTCAACCCGGATCTTCATCCACCATACGGATACGTGGTATTACGACCTTCAACAACAATGAACCCCTTTATGTGGTCGATGGTGTGGTGGTGGATCCAGGAGGAATAGGATACCTCAATCAATCGGATATTGCTTCTATCGAGGTGTTGAAGGATGCTGCTTCAGCTGCGATATACGGAACCCGGGCCGCTGGAGGGGTCATTCTGATTACCACCAAAAAAGGAAGCCAGGGTCGATTGCAGGTGAATTACAATGGTTATTATGGAATTTCACAACCGGAACATGTTCTTACCTTGCTCAATGCAACCCAATACGCTGTACTTCGTAACGAAAGCTCTGCAGCAGCAGGGAACGGAATCATTTTTCCTGATGTCCACAACCTGGGCCTGGGTACCGACTGGCAGAATGCCATTTTTAATTACTCCGCCCCTCGATTTTCAAACGAGCTAAGTATTAGTGGGGGCAATGCCGTGTCCACCTTTTATTTTTCAGGGGGATTCCAAACCCAGGAAGGGATCGTCACTTCAGAGATTTCAAGCCATGATAAATTGAATTTCAGGCTGAATTCCACGCATAAAATTTCAGAAAAAATCACCTTTGGTCAAACCCTGGGATATACACGTCAGAAGGGGGTAGGACTGGGGAATACCAACAGTGAATTTGGGGGACCTCTGAGCTCAGCCATCAATCTGGATCCCATCACACCGCTGGTGGTAACCGATGTGGCTTCTCAGCCCAACGCTGTGATTTACAATAATCCCAATATCATCCGAGATCCGCTGGGCAATCCCTACGGTATTTCCAGTTATGTAGGGCAGGAAATGACCAATCCTCTGGCATATGTCCAAACCCGTTTGGGCAATTACGGATGGTCAGATGACATCATCGGAAATGCCTATGTGGAAATAGAACCGATTTCTTCCCTGAGATTCAGGTCTACCGTGGGAATCAAAAAAGCTTACTGGGGCAATGTAAGCTTCACCCCTTTGTATTTCCTAAGCAATACGGTACAAACCAATTCAAACAATTACAACAAGGGGGAAAATCGGGTATTCAACTGGAATCTCGAAAACTCGCTGACTTATTCAAAGATCTTTGGTGTTCACGATCTGACGGTTTTGGTCGGTCAGGCAGCCTACGTAGACAACAATGGCGGCAATGTGGGTATGACCTTTTTTAATCTGCCTATCGATAGTTACGAAGATGCCTCCTTCAATTTCGATGTAGGACTTTCCAATCGGGATGGTTACTCCGGAGACTTCATCCAACATAGGATTTCATCCCTGTTTGGGAGGATCAATTATTCCTTTGACAACCGATACCTGTTTACCGGAATTATTCGAAGGGATGGTTCGACGCGGTTTGGTTCGAATATGAAATACGGCGTTTTCCCTTCCTTTTCGGTGGGATGGAATCTTCATGAAGAGGCGTTTTTTAACCCGTCCTCTTCCATCAACAGACTTAAGTTCCGTGGTGGATATGGTGTCGTAGGAAACGATGCAATGGCTGATTTCAGATATCTTTCTCTGGTTGTAGGTGGATTCAACTATGCAGTGGGGCGTGATGGAACGGTAACAACCGGTTATGCCCCCGAAACCCTTGACAATCCCAATCTGCACTGGGAAGAGACCCGGTCAGCAGACATTGGATTTGACCTGGATCTTTTCAACAATTTTTCGATCAATTTTGATTGGTTCAATAAAAAGACCGTCGGAATCCTCCGACCTGTCGTGATTCCCGGTTATGTAGGGGTGTCATCACTGCCGTGGGACAATGTAGCTGATATGGAAAATACCGGAGTTGAACTAGAAGTGGGATACAACCAAAGTTTTGGGGATTTCAACATCTCGGTCAATGCCAATGGATCCTTTCTCAAAAATGTGGTCACGTATGTAGCAGCGGATACCAATTTTATTTCCGGTGGAGCCAGTTTCCAGTCCATGGGCAATGTTACCCGAATTCAGGAAGGTCAATCTTATAATAGTTTTTTTGGGTACAAGGTCCTGGGAATATTTCAGAACGAGGAGGAAATTCAAAATTATACCCAGGATGGAGAAATGATTCAACCCAATGCACGTCCCGGAGATTTTAAATGGGCGGATCTGGATGGAGACGGACAGATCAGCAGCGGTGATCTGGATAGAACATTTCTGGGAAGCAGTTTGCCCAAATATACTTTTGGTTTCAATGTTGCCATGGATTACAAGGGGCTGGACTTTATGTTGTTTGCCCAGGGAGTGGCAGGAAATAAGATATTCCAAGGACTTCGACGCCTGGACATTCTTACCTCCAATTACAGCACCCGGGCTCTGAGTCGCTGGCACGGAGAAGGAACATCCGATGACTATCCACGGCTTATTGATTCCGATCCCAATGGCAATTTTACCAAAATGTCTGATTTCTATCTGGAGGACGGGGATTACCTGCGGGTCAAGTTACTTCAGGTGGGCTATAGTTTGCCTGGCAACCTGACCAGAAGAATCGGAATTCAGAGGGTACGCATTTTTGCCACTGCGGAGAATTTGCTGACTCTGACGAGATACACCGGTTATGATCCGGAAGTGGGTGGAGGAGTTTTTGGTATCGATAAAGGCCAGTATCCACAAGCCAGAACTTTCCTGGGCGGGATCCAGGTGGCTTTTTAATCCCTCAAAAATGAATATTATGAAAAATTTTCAAATACATAAAGGAATGTCTTTGGTGCTGATGGTGGCTTTGCTGATGTCCTGCAGTAAGGATTTTATTACCCTCGAGCCCAAAGGCCAGTTTTTAAGCGGAAATTACTATGCAAACCGGGACCAGGTCTATACCGGCCTTGTAGCGGCATACGATGTCCTTCGCAAACAAGCCGGAGGCTTTGAGAATATGATTACTATGATGAACGCCGGATCCGATGACAACTATGCAGGAGGAGGTGGTCCCACAGATGGTGTAGGAATCCAGGGCTTCTCCAATTTTACCCTCAATCCCAATATCATTCCAGGCAGTTTCTGGAGCGATCATTACCAGGGCATCTTCCGGGCAAATACCTTGTTGCAAAAGATCCCGGATGTGGATATGGATGCAGCAGAAAAAGCACGGTTTGTGGCTGAAACCAAAGCATTGCGTGCCACTTATTATTTTAACCTGGTCAGGATGTTCCGGAATATTCCCCTCATTGTGGAACCGCTCAGCACCGGCGATATTTACAATGTTACCCAAGCCGATCCTTCAGCTATCTATCAGCTTATCGAGCAGGATCTGAACGAGGCCATATCCGATTTGCCACCCACGGTTAATCTGGCTACAGAAGCCGGGAGATTTACACGGGGCGCAGCTCAGGCTATGCTGGGGAAAGTATACCTTTACAACAACAAGCCTTCGGAAGCTGCTACCATGCTAGCTCAGGTCAATGGCGCTACCCCGGGGGAACCCAATCAATATGGGAACTACCTGTTACCCAATTTTGATGATCTATGGGTCTTTACAAACAAATTCAATCCTGAATCCATTCTTGAATGTGCCCATACCGATCAGTCCAACGCGGATTGGGGATTCTGGGGAAGTAGCGCGGACGAAGGTAATTCCGTGAATCAGATGGTGGGGCCGCGAAGTTATCAGAGAAAAGGTCCGGGAGCTCCGGATATTCCCTCGGGATGGAGTTTTAATGTATGGACGGATGATTTTTATGAGGTGATCAAGGACGATCCTCGAGCAGATGCTACGGTATTGAATATGAACGAACTAGTGGAAGCTGGACAGGCGGACTACATCGCAGGGTACCAGAATACCGGGTATTTTCTGAACAAATTTATTCCTCGTAGCTCGGATGTGCGTACGGGAGGTGGTGCGGTAGAGCTGAATTTCCAGCAAAATGCCTATATCATTCGCCTGGCTGATTGTTACCTTATGGAAGCAGAGGCTCTGGGGGGAACGGGCCCACGGGCACAGGCTTTGCTGGATGCGGTTCGTGCGCGGGTAGGTCTGCCTTCTGTACCTGTCTCCATGACAGCGATCAAACTGGAACGGAGAAAAGAACTTGCAGGCGAAGGGCATCGGTTTTTTGACCTCGTCCGGTGGGGAGATGCTGCAGAACGATTATCTGATCGGGGTTTCCAGCCAGGGAAACATGAGATATTCCCAATCCCTGCTCAGGAACTTCAAGGGACTCAATTGGTTCAAAACCCTAATTATTAAATCCTACGACAATGAGAAATTACTATATACTGGCTTGCTTCACTTTACTTTTAATGTGGGCAGGCTGTGAAAAAGAAGGGATTGATCAGGACACGACTTTTATTCAAACAGCAAAAGTAAGTAACCCCGGTCAACTCATCCAGGTTACCAACGACAACAGCGGTAAAGTGACCATAACGCCCATGGCGGAAGGCGTTACCTCTTTTCTCGTGATTTTCGGACATGGCGCTGGCAGCGACGCCCAAATGGAAGTCAAACCCGGACATCAGGCTGTACATTTTTATCCCGAAGGAAATTATACTGTGACTATCCTGGCAAGAAGCTTGTCCGGGGAGGAAGTGGCAGCCATGGTACCCCTGGAAGTCGTGTACCGGGCTCCGGAAAACTTACAGATTTCCACGGAGGTTCAGGCACATCAACTTACCGTGCGGGCCAGCGCTGACTATGCATCGTCATATCTGGTGTATTTCGGAGAGTCAGATAATGAAACTGGAGTTCCTCTGGCCCACAATGCCAGTGTAAGCCACAACTACGAACTGGCCGGGGATTATGAAGTGAGGGTTGTAGCGCTCAGTGGTGGTGCAGCTACTACCGAACAAACGACCACAGTGACCATCGTGGATCCCTTCGGATTTCCCATCACCTTTGAGGAGCCTTCGGTCAATTATTTCTTTGGCACCTTTGGGGACAATCAGATGTTTGCCACCGTGGATAATCCAAACCCTTCAGGGATCAATACCTCCGACAAATGCGGAAAATTTACCCGGGGGATCCAGGGATGGAGCGGAACCTATAGTCCTTTGGATTTTCCTCTGGACATGTCTCAGGGAAGCGTAATCAAAGTCATGGTGTATAATCCGGATCCTGACCTTGTCGGAGCTGCACTCAATGTTGAATTGGAAGCTGGAACGAGCCTCCCCAATGGTGTGGGGATTCTCAAGCAGCCGCTCACCACATCAGGTGAATGGGAAGAACTTACCTTTGATTTTGGTGCTATTGCCGAGATTCCGTCCACCGAAAAATTTTATCAATTGGTGCTGAGGTTCAACGATACCTTCGAAGGACCGGGGGATATTATTTACGTGGACAATTTTATTCAAACGAATTAAAAAGGGTAACATGAGCAATTTTAATATAAAAACAGCATTGTTCGGTCTTCTTCTCATTGCAGCTGCCAGTTGTAATAAACAGGACTATACCATGGGGGATCTTCTGGCCCCATCTGATATAACCATTACAGCCAATATCGCTGGAGCAGATTCCGGGAATCCATACGGTGATGGTTCGGGTGATGTGGAGTTCATTTTGAGTGGTAACAATGTATTGTCGTATATGATTGATTACGATGCCTCGGATGGTGTCAATTTTCAACATCTCAGTCGGCCGCGAGTTACCAGGAAGTATACCTCAGTGGGATTGAATACCTATACGGTGACCGTGCTGGCGTATGGACCGGGTGCCACATCGAGCGTCGTAAGCAAAGAAATACAGGTCCGCAGTGACTTCACACCCGACCCTTCCATCGTGGAATACCTTGTCGGATCCGGATCCAAAACCTGGAGGGTGAATAAAGATATTGCCGGACATTTCGGTGTGGGCCCATGGGATGACGGCTCCACCTCACCAGAGTGGTGGTCTGCTGCCGTCAATGAAAAAGTGGATTGTTGTAATTGCTTCTACACTGCAAGCTTTACATTTTCAAGGACGCCCAATGGTTTTCAACTTGCTTCTGACACCCCGGATGGTGCTTTTACCAAAACCGGAGGTTTGGCGGGAGGATTGCCCGGCATACCGGATGCGGGTGAAGAAGGCTGCTATCCTTATGGAGGAGGCATATCCTCGTTTTCGTTTGTACCTTCCAGTACAGGTGTCGATGGCTCGGTATCCACCAAAACAGCACTTTCTTTGTCGGGCAACGACACTTTTATCGGATATGGTGCTGTGTTGAAGGAATATGAGATTTTATCCATCTCAGAAAATGAATTGTATTTGAGGGTGCAGGGTACAGAAACAGGAAATGCGTGGTATATGAAATTGATCGCAGATTAACATGGTGTTTTATCGGTTTTTGATATGGGGGATGGTCGGTGTGCTGCTTTTTTCATGCGATATGAAAGGGGATAGCATACCGCCCGTGATCCCAAATTTAAGGATTGAAGGATCATCTGTTGAGCAGGGAGTAAGCCAGGGGGTGATGCATTTCAGGATATCGCTGGATCGAAGTACCACGGTGCAGGTGACTGTCGATTATCGCCTGGTGGATGGAAATGCCATCAAAGGCGAACATTATATGGACGATCGTGGAACATTAATTTTTGAACCGGGTCAGGCTGCTGTGGATCTGGCAGTGATCATCCTGGGAGATCCTCAAAACATCCGAGGAGACAATCTTAATTTTTTTGTGCATCTTGAAAATCCACAAAATGCCAATATCAACGTATCCACCGCAACTGGAGAAATTATCAGAGCCAATGGTCAGAATTTTATAACTGATACGAATGGATACAACAGCCCTGAAAGCTATCCGGGATATACCCTGATTTGGCAGGATGAGTTTGAAGGAGTAGCACTGAATAGTGAGGATTGGAATTATGAAATCGGAAACGGAGCTTCCGGTTGGGGAAACAATGAACTGGAATATTACACCGACAGTCCGAAAAATGTCTTTCTTTCCAATGGCCATCTGATCATTGAGGCCCGAAAAGAAGGGGTAGGTGGATTTGACTACACCTCCGCCCGAATCACTACCCAGGGAAAACAGGAATTTCAATATGGCAGAGTGGATATAAGGGCTAAATTGCCACATGGTCAGGGGATATGGCCCGCATTGTGGATGCTGGGAAGTAATTTTTCCTCCATTGGTTGGCCGTCATGTGGGGAAATAGATATTATGGAGCTCCTGGGGCATGAACCCTATAAAGTTCATGCAGCAATACATTACGGAACTTCAGGGCACCGCTCAGCTACCCATTCCTATTCCCTGTCCAATGGTCAAACCTTCGGAGATCAATTTCATGTTTTTTCCCTGGTCTGGAAGAAGGATGAGTTGAAGATTCTGGTGGACGATCAGCCCGAGCTTGAGATAAGTAAATCAGAGATTGGGGAAGATTACCCATTCAATGCCCCTTTTTTCTTTATCATGAATGTGGCTGTAGGTGGGAATTGGCCGGGGAGTCCCAATGCTACTACTTCGTTTCCACAAAGGATGATCGTGGATTATATTCGTGTTTTTCAGTAGCGTATTTGTTATTTGAAAATTGAGGATGGGAAGGAAGGCTAACCCCCCGAAGATCTATTTTTGCAAAAATGAAGTTCAGAGAAATGAAATTATCTTTTGGAGCCGGGTTTCTACCCCTTTTGATGTGTGGGTTTTTTCTTTTCGGATTTTCCAAATGTCAGAAAGAAGGGCTAATTGTAGATCCCGATGATGGAACAGACACTACTTCAAATGCTGCGGGACCGGATATTGAATTTTATCTTACCCGGGGGGACCAATCGGTTCTATTCACTAAACAGCCCCAACCACTTCAGCTTGGCCAGACTACGAATGGCTATCCGGATATTGTTGTCGACACCACGATGACATATCAAACGATTGATGGATTTGGATTTACACTCACCGATGGAAGCGCACTGCTAATAGATGGTTTACCGGAGCGGTTACAGGATCAGTTGCTTCAGGAGTTGTTTGGTAGCGAAGATGGTGGTATCCGAATCAGTTACCTCAGGATCAGTATAGGCGCTTCCGATTTGAGTCCAACTGTGTATACTTACAATGATCTTCCCTCCGGAGAAATCGATGTCGAACTCAGCCATTTTGATTTACGCAAAGACCAAAGCAAAGTGGTCCCTATCCTCCAACGAATCCTGGAAATCAACCCCGACCTGAAGATTATGGGTTCTCCCTGGACCGCCCCTGTATGGATGAAAGATAACAACAGTTCCGTGGGTGGTAGTCTGCTTCCACAATTTTACGCGGTCTATGCAGACTATTTTGTAAAATATATCCAGGCTATGGCTGAAGAAGGGATTCGTATTGACGCCATAACGCCCCAGAACGAACCCCTCCATGGTGGCAACAATCCAAGTATGGTTATGACGGCCGAAGAGCAGGCTGATTTTATCAAAAACCATCTTGGGCCTGCTTTTGAAGCTCATGGAATTGATACAAAAATTATCATTTACGATCACAATGCAGACCGGACCGATTATCCCTTGACTATTCTGCAGGATCCGGATGCCCGATCTTATATCGATGGGTCAGCTTTTCATTTGTATGGTGGACAGATTAATGCTCTATCTGCAGTCCATCAGGCGTTTCCCCAGAAAAATCTGTATTTTACCGAGCAGTATGTGTCCACAGAAGGTCAGTTTGGAGGAGATCTGCGGTGGCATATGAAAAATGTCATTGTAGGTTCTATGCGCAACTGGTGCAGGGTGGCGTTGCAGTGGAACCTTGCCAGTGATCCCGATCATGCATTACATACCCCGGGAGGCTGTACCGTGTGCCTGGGAGGAGTAACCATCATCTCCGGGTACACCCGGAATGTGGGATATTATATTGTTGCCCATGCTTCACGCTTTGTGATTCCAGGGTCGGTACGGGTAGCCAGCAATATTTCTGGATCTCTTCACAATGTGGCTTTTGTCCGACCCGACGGTAAAAAGGTACTGATTGTGGTCAATGATGATGATCAGATGCAATCTTTCAATATAGTACAAAACGGTAAAAGAGCGTTGGTGGCTCTGGATGAAGGTGCCGTGGGAACCTTTGTGTGGTAGATTCGAGGTGAATGTTGAATTGCCTGTCAAACACCTCCCCCATCCATTGGGGCATCAGTTTACTTTGCCTGAATTCCAAAGGATTTTGTTTTTGGATTCTGATCGATCTGCTATCTTTGTATGAAATGGTTAAAAAATTGGTCATACGGCTCGCTTTTCTCATATCGGTGTGCTTTCTTCTGATGCACAACCTTTCTCCGCATTTGCATCATAGCGAAATGACCGAAGAAGAACACCGACTCCAGCATGAGGAGGCAAGTTCCTGGCTGGACTGGCTGTTGCTCAGCTTCCATGATGATCTCGGTGGTGGTCATTTGGAGTGTTTTTCCCATGTAGAAAAATTACAGATTTCACCCAAATGGAGCTGCGCCATCCCTGCTGATCTTTGGATTGAAGCACCAGTTTTTAGTCTTTTATTCTCCGAGCCCGTAAACGACACAGTCCGTAAGAATCCTTTTATTCTTCTTCTGGCACGAGATCAGATTCTCCACGAATCTCAACTATCCAATCGTCCACCACCTGTTGTTTAAATATTGACAGGCACCAGTTTATTGCATGTTGTAAAGAGTCCAGGTCCTTGCGCTACCTCGGAGGAATCTCTGGTAATTTGACAATGGGAAATATGGGATCGAAAATTTGATCACCCAATCTTGAACCACCTTTCTGCCTGTCTAAAAAAGTCTGGAGTCTATTTATAACAACCTTCTGTACTAAGGCTAACTTTTATGTTTAAGAGCATTATACTTTTTTCGCTTCGCAACAAATTGATCGTTTTGTTGGCGGTGGGTGGACTGATTGGGGCAGGCATATATTCTGCCACACAGATTCCCCTGGATGCAGTTCCCGATATCACCAACAACCAGGTGCAAATCGTCAGTACATCTCCTACCCTTGCACCCCAGGAGATGGAACAATTGGTTACTTATCCGCTCGAAGCTTCAATGACCAACATCCCCGGGGTGACTGAAGTCAGGTCGATATCAAGGTATGGCCTTTCTGTAATTACGGTTGTTTTTGAAGAGCACATCCCTGTTTTGGAAGCAAGACAATATGTCCGCGAACAACTCCTGTCTGCAGCAGCGGATCTTCCTGCGGGTTTGACCGAACCCGAATTGATGCCCATTACAACGGGATTGGGAGAAATCTACCAGTATGTTCTTGTGGTGGACGATAATATGGCTGCCCATTACGACCCGATAGAACTACGCACTATCCAGGACTGGATCGTCAAAAGACAACTCAACGGAACGCCGGGTATCATCGAAACCAGTAGTTTTGGTGGTTTTCTCAAACAATACGAGGTAGCAGTAGACCCTGTACTGCTTCGAAGCTACGGCCTCACGTTATCCGATGTAATGGACGCCATCGAAGCCAACAATGAGAACAGCGGTGGTAGTTATATAGAAAACGGCCCGTATTCCTTTTACATACGGACCGAAGGTCGTGTGGAGTCCCTGGAAGAAATCGGGGAAATTTTTGTTTCCGATAATCAGGGTATTCCGATCAGGGTGAAGGACATTGCTGACGTGCAAATCGGTCATGCCAAAAGGTATGGTGCCCTGACCATGGACGGTAAGGGTGAAGTGGTGGGAGGTATAACGTTAATGTTGAAAGGTGCCAATTCCTCCGAAGTACTGCAGAACGTGCAAGATCGTATGGAAAAAATCCGTACCACGCTGCCGCCGGGGGTGGATATTTATCCCTACCTGGATCGTTCCCGGCTAATATCCAAAACTATCGATACGGTCACGACCAATCTGGTGGAAGGCGGTTTGATTGTCATATTCGTCTTGCTTATGCTCCTGGGTAATCTGCGGGCCGGACTGATCGTCGCTTCTGTTATCCCGCTTTCCATGCTTTTTGCTTTGACGATGATGAATTATTTCGGTATTTCGGCCAATTTGATGTCGCTGGGGGCGATTGATTTTGGTATTGTCATCGATGGGGCTGTGATCATCGTCGAAGGATTGTTACATACCTTAGCCATGTATTACGTAGGGAGAAAGCTGTCCGGACAGGAAATGGATCAGGTAGTAGCAGAATCCACCTCCAGAATATACCGGGCTGCCGCTTTTGGCGTACTGATTATCCTGGTTGTTTTTATACCGATCCTCACGCTGGAGGGCATCGAGGGAAAAACCTTTCAGCCGATGGCCCAAACCATCGGATTTGCCATTCTGGGATCCTTGATATTGTCTATTACCTATGTTCCAGTAATGTCTTCCCTGTTTCTCAGCAAAAAGATCACCGACAAAGTTTCCATTTCCGATCGTATTGTCCATTCATTGAAAAAAGTATATCAACCTTTTCTGAATCTTGCTCTTCGCGCACCGATGATCACGATTGGTATCAGTCTGGCTCTTCTGGCTGTTTCTCTTTGGATTTTTTTGAGGATGGGCACTGAATTTGTCCCCACGCTCGAAGAAGGGGATCTGGCGGTTCAGCAAAGCATCAAACCGGGTAGCTCACTCGAAGAAAGCATTCGCACTTCTTCCCTGGCCGAAAAAATCCTGTTGGAAAATTTCCCGGAGGTATTGCATGTGGTATCCAAAATAGGTACAGCGGAGGTCCCTACGGATCCCATGGCTATAGAAGACGCGGATATTATGATATTGCTGAAGGATAAAGCGGAGTGGACCTCTGCCTCAGATCGTGAAGAACTTATTGAAAAAATGAAAGAAAAGCTCAACAGAATAACCTGGGCCAGTTATGAATTCACACAGCCCATTCAATTGCGGTTTAACGAATTGATGACCGGGGCGAAAGCTGATATTTCGGTTAAAATATTCGGAGAGAATATAGCCACTCTCAAAGAAAAGGCAGACGAAGCTGCATTGCTGATTGAATCAATTGATGGAGCGAGTGATGTCAAAGTGGACCAAACCGAAGGTCTGCAGCAATTGTCAGTTCGATTTGATCGGAGCGCCATGGCACGATATGGTATCAGCGTCAACGAAATCAACCGGATCATCAGAACGGCATATGCAGGTGAAAAAGTCGGAGACGTTTTTGAAGAGGAACGAAAGTTTGACCTCGTGGTACGATTGAACGAAGGTGACCGACAAACCCTGGATTTGTCAGCACTTACCGTTCGAACTGTTCGCGGGGACAAAATCCCCATGGACCAGTTCGCATATGTCGAATCCACAGAAGGTCCCATGATGATATCGCGGGAAGAAGCCCGAAGATTTATCAATATCGGTGTGAATGTCAGGAACCGGGATGTAGGAAGTCTGGTAGAGGAAATTAGTGAGACCCTCAATGCTCATCTTACTCTACCCCCTAGTTATGAAATCAGATACGGCGGTCAGTTTGAAAACCTTCAACATGCGCGACAAAGGCTTGCTGTTGCTTTACCTCTGGCATTGGGACTGATTCTCCTCCTGTTGTATTTTGCCTTTGGTTCGATGGTGGAGTCTCTGATCATATTTATGGCGGTACCCTTTTCGGCCATCGGCGGGATTTTGGCGCTGGCTATTCGCGATATGCCATTTAGTATATCATCGGGTGTGGGATTCATCGCCTTGTTTGGTGTTTCGGTGCTCAATGGTATTGTATTGATTAGTGCAGTTCGTGATTTGCAGGAACACAGCGAACTCTCTCTTGTAGAACGTCTCAAGGAAGCATGCCTTTCCCGATTTCGTCCGGTTCTCATGACTGCTTTGGTAGCTGCGATGGGCTTTTTGCCGATGGCGATTTCTACCGGAAGTGGTGCAGAGGTACAGCGCCCACTGGCGACGGTCGTCATTGGTGGATTACTGACATCCACTATTCTGACCTTGCTTGTCCTCCCATCCATCTATTATATAGTTCGTCGACCGCGAAGAAGGATTTTAGGAAAAATGGCAGGTGTATTATTGTGGGGCTTTGTGCTTATTCCAGGGATCCAGGCACAGCAAATCACAAAACCCGAGGATGTTTTCCAATACCTGGAAGCGAATAACCCGGAAATCGTTCGGTCTGGAATGGTTGAAGAACAGCATAAGCTCAATACAGGTGCAATAGGACAATGGGATCCCCTGACCATTCAGTATCAAGGGGGACAAATTAATTTTCCAGGTTTCGATCACTGGATTCTGGTGGAACAGGATGTCAGTCCATTGCTTAGCAGAAAGCTTCAGTTTACAACTAAGGACGTGATCCGTAAGGAGGTGTCTCTGCTCGGAAAAGAAAACAAATGGTTGGTCCATCAGCTCCAAAATGAGGTGCGAATTCTCTTCAATGAGTTGGCGTATTGGCATAGTAAGATCGTGATGCAGGATTCAGTCCGATCCATTTTACAACAGTTACAGCCCGTTTTTGAAATCCGGTATGAAAAAGGGGCTATTGATGTCCTGGAGCATGAATTGTTCCGCCAGGAGGTGGCCCGTTTGAATAATGCTACCCGAGCTATGGAGCAGGAAAGAATAGATATCGAATGGCAAATCCGAAAATTGGCGTTGGTTCCGGATTCCGTAGTCATAATACCCCGGCAAATCGATCAGATGGTCCCATCGGATACGATTTCTTTGCAGGGAGATACGGCACTTCTTGATGGTATGTACCAGGCAAGAACTCAGGTCCTGGAATCCCGGATCCGTGAAAGTACCCTACGTGGTCGACAGTTGCAATTTCGCCTCGGCTATTTTTATCAATCCCTGGAGAAAATAGGGGGATATCAGGGGTTCCAGGTCACCATGGGTGTCCCTCTCGATCAGCGTACTGAGAAAATGCGTCGGGAACAACTCCATATGGAGAAGCAACAGGCATGGCTGGAATGGGAACGTCGGAAAAACTGGCTGGACCAACATATTCAAGCGTTAAAATCCGCTCTGAATGATTTACTACAATCCATGAAGCAGTACGAAGAGGATACTGTAGAAAGCCGAAGTCGTCTGATAAATGTTGCCAGACAACGACTGGAAATGGGCGAAATTGATTTTTTAACCTTTCAACAAACCCAACGGCTTGTAATCGATCAGCAACATGAATATCTGGAGTTGATCAGAATATACAATCAGAAAATGATCGAATTGAAATATCTGTCCACATTAAATTAAAAAAAATATGAAATCAATATGGTATATAGGTATTGCTTTATTCCTGGCTGCATGCAGTAGTTCACATCAGGAGATAGAAGAGACCACAGCTTCGGTAGATATGGGGTGGTCTATGAAAAAATTGAGGGGCGAAGTTCCGTTGCACGATTCGGTATTTATCGGTCCTCTGATGCACCGCACCGTGGCAAGAACTATCGAAAGTACAGGTCGGATTGATCTTCCACCCAATGCCATTCAAACGATACACAGTGTATCCGGAGGCTATCTCAGCACTTTCAATATCATACCCGGGGATATAGTTTCTAAGGGGAAAGTATTGTTTGCCCTAACCCATCCGGGGATTATAGAAAAGCAACGTTTGTTCCTGGAGACCAAAGCAGAACGGGACCTGGCACAAAAAGATTATAACCGAAAAAAAGATCTATGGGCTTCACGTGCTACCTCTGCGGTAATATTTGAAGAAGCTGAAGCGAAACTTCGAATTTTGGAAGCGCGTTATCAGGGCTTGCAAAAGGAACTTGAAATGTGGGGCATTGATATGCATGCATTGGCTCAGGGGGGTAACCTTCAAAGTGATATTAATGTTGTTTCCCCTGTTCAGGGAATAGTAGATGAAATCTTTGTTCATCCGGGTCAGATGGTATCTCCTGATGAACCTCTGATCCGCATCGTAAACCGAAGGGTACTCCACCTTGAGTTGCAGATCCTGGCCCGGCATGCATCGGAAATTAAAAAAGGACAGAAAGTGACTTTTTCATTGCCAGGTCGCCAGGATATGTACACAGCCAGAGTTCTCCAGGTCAATCCTCAACTGGATTCAGAAACGGGTACATTGAATGTTCATGCGCATCCGGACGATGTGGCTCTGGAGATATTGATTCCGGGTGTCTACGTCCAGGCGAAGATTGAGCTTGATAGTGCTGAGGTAGTAGGCTTGCCTCAGGATGCGATAGTGGAGCAGGAGGGTGTATATTATGCATATGGGGTGAGTGATGAGTATATCGAAAAATTGCCCCTTACTTCGGTAGAAAGGTTGGGGAATATGGTGGTATTCGACCCTCTGCCTTACTCCCAATTTGTCATCAAAGGAGCTTATTATATGGAATGATGTTTTTTGGTGTGAAGAGAGACGGAGGTTTATTCCGCTAGCCAACGAACAAATGAGACGAATAAATAATAACCATAGTGGATCAGTACTGTGGATAAATAGGCATTTAGATCACTATTTCCTTGGAAATCGAGTAGTAATAATACCACCCCACCCTGCAATGAGACTTCTACATTGAGCTTCATCCCACATATAATGGGATAAGGCTTTTTCTTTCAGCCCAACATCTTATAATGGAGATCCCTTATCCTATTTTTTAAATGAATTTAAAAGTTTAACCGCACTTTCAACCATCATTTCGCCACCCCCTGGAGCCAGTCGGGAATTGATGGTTTCGTATCCACCACGATCAAATGCTTCCCGTGTCGGGACGTAAGCAATATGTGTATTCGTGAGTTCAATGACGAAGGTGTATTTGTAAGGGGATCGGTTTTTGATATCCAGTCCCAGCTCCACAAAAACCTCCCCGGGCAATCCCACAATGGCCACATCTTCACAAATCTGAAAAACCTGGATTTCCAATGGAATCTTCCATTCCCCTGAAGGTACGGTGGGCGGTACGGCTTCCTGTTTTCTCATTCTGGACAGTGAACGAATTTTCATAGGTCGTCTGCGTTCGAAAAATGCTGATTCCCCATACAAATTTTCGGGAGTGAGTTGATTGGCCCATCGAAGGTCTTCCTCAGTGTAGTGCTGGAGTGGAGCATATACAATTTCTGATTTGACAGATAGGTCGTGCTTTCCTGCTGCTTCCAGGCTATCCAGACTTTGCAGAATGGCATTTGCCAATCCCGCTCCTATTTCTTCCGAAGTCAAACGTGATCTGGTGCGGATGTCGACATGGTTGATGTTACCGCATGGTCCCTGGCCATAAATGGAGACAAACCCGGGTCCAAGGGCGTCTTTCAGGTTACGGGATAAAAAAGCGGGGAAGTCTGCGCTGAATTCGGTACCTCCTTTCGTGTCGGTGTGATTTGAAAAATTAAACAGCCCGCTCGTGGTTTCACCGTCTGCATTGCTGATCAGGAGTATTCCAAGTTCAGGATCGATGGGTCCTTCGGGGTACAGTGCTTCCGGGTTGAGAATGCCCGGATTGGTTCTCACCCGGCCATCAGCCATCACGTAACGACGATTGAAGGAAAGGTGATCCACATCCACCTTGGCCATCGAAAGTCTGGAGGAAACTGCCTTCGACCGCGCTTGTCGAACGGAAGCCAGGATTTGTTCACCCAACCAGTGCGAATATTCCCGCCCATCTTCCAGGTGGGTGCGGACAGGATCGTGACGAAGGTGTTCGTTGAGCTCGAGGATATCACTGTCATAAGCCGGGGAAGTATGTGAATGGGTACCAGCAATAATAATGTGGGAAAAAGGTATTCCTAGCTTTTTCTGAATAAGTAGCCTGGTATTTTTGGATACTTCGCGACTGATCCACAGCAGGTCGCATTCGACCAGGGCAATTTCCACGTCGCCCTGTCTGAAATACTGAGTTTTGGCGTAAAGTGAATCATGAACGCCGGTGCTGTATCCCCTATAATGCGGGAAGCCTTCTGGTGGCGTAATATTGACTTCCGCAGCTCCTGCATACAGGGTGTTTTGGGCAGATGTATGAACGGGGATAAGACTGATCCACCACAGGAAAATCCATATTATCCGCTTTGTGTTTTGCCCATTCATAGATCATCAATTTACCTTCAGTTCCCGAAACAACATCAGAAGGGTATCGACGATTTTTACGGTAGCCTGTTCTTCCACTTTATTCGTGGAAATCCAGGTTTCATATCCACCGAGTTTGTGTTGTCCGGGAGTGGGCAGATAGCCATAGGTTCCGTTGGCAAGTTCGATCGTAAAGGTGTGAGCGAATGGACTTTTGTCTTTGATTTCAAGGCCGGTTTCTGCGAACACCTCGAAAGGAATGGCTGAGATACCCAGATCCCCGATTTTCATGGTTTGCAAAGGCACCTGAATTTCATCCGGCCATTCTTCCTCCATTTGCATGATACGCTTAGCATATGTTTTCTCCAGATTGTGGAAGAGGGGTGGATCCGATTCTGGTCGGGCAACTATTTTATCGATATTGGCCAAAAGTTCAGGACTGGCTCTTCTTACTTTCAAAGGCAGATCAGTCGTTCGGGCTCCCAGTTCAACCCAGTTTTGAAACGTAATATCTTGATAGGCCCCGACTACCTTCTCAGCCAGATCATGAGCCACGATAGTCATTTTTTCATAAGGCCCATGTCTGGGACCTGTCGGACCAGGCCAGTTTATGTTGTTGATATCCCCACTAGTGCCATTTGACATAATCCCTACAAAAGGCGGGTGTTGACGGTCAGCTCCCAACAATTCCTGGATCCGATCACCAAAAACTCCGAAATAATCTGCCGAAATATGGCCGGCAGGAACACCCCCCACGTAATGCAGCGAATAATTGGCTAGCAGACATATCGGTCGACCGTCTGTAGATTCTACCGCGATAAAACTGACTTCAGGGTCAGTGGGACCAGCGGGCTCCACCAGATTGGGGTTTGCAATTCCTGGATTCATACGGGCTTTGTCCTGGAAGCCAAGCGGACTCCACACCGGTTCCTTCATGATCCATCGGCGATTGAACACGTGCTCCGGTGCATCCACGGTACCCCAGCCGATTCGGGCAGACTCCAGATTGCCCAAAGCGGTTTGTACGCCATCCATGATCCTTTTAGCCACAAAAAGCTGATAGTCATCAAGGGGCTCACCATAGTGGTATCCGGATCTCAAATCACCCTGTTTTTGGGCGCTGATGGCAGAATGGGTATGTGTGCCCGCGATAAGGATATTGGAATATGGTATTTCCAACTTGTTCTCAATCATTGCTTTCGCTGCATCCAGTACCTCCCTTGCAGTTCCGATATTATCGAGGATAATAATCGCCAGGCGTTGTTCTCCGTCGTCCAGCACCAGAGTTTTGGCATAAAGTTCATCGTGAATGTAATTGGCGATGGGACGGTTGAAATTACCGACGATTTCGGTCCCCAGGGGGGGAGTGATATTGCTCAGAGATGCTCCAGCCCTCAACACTCGATCCTGGGCATGGAGCGCGTCACACAAACCGAGGAGAATCAGAAAACAGTACAATGGGGTGAAATGCATGGATGTTGGCATAATTTGTTCGAGTTTATGTAGTCTAAATTTCTGGTTTTTCGTGCATCTCGGCCATGGTAAAATTATGGAGGACCAGGTGGATGATGATACTTGAGCCGGATTTCTATACATTCGTCGGACGAAGGCTGAATCGGAACGAATTTCCTTCACTGTTACGAATTGCGTTTGATATTCCCCTCCTGATGGTAAATATCATGTGGGGCAGATTCGCTGTTTTTATTTCGTCATTATAATTTCACAGAACACTGGTTATTCCTGGTACAGGCACATCGTGTACAGGCCATTTCAAATTCCAATGGTATTGGTCGTAATCGGGTCCGATGGAAATGTCCGAATTGAGAGCCTCGTCCCAGGTTATCTCATTCCCGCTATATCCTACCATACGACCCAGGATACCGAGCATGGTACTGTGGGCCATCCACACCCCGTCGTTGATGGGTTTGCCCGAGCGGATGGAAGCAAAGAGTTGATTTTGCTCTTCCTGGTGCATTACGTTGATTTTACCATCGAACGACCACGGATTTTTCCCGGTAATGCGCCATTCGCGGTACATTTTCATATAAGCGTTGCCGTCCTCTCCAAACACTTCAATGGTGTTGCGGCTGGCCGTTCCTGCTTGTTGGCGGCAGAACAGATAGCTTTTGACGTCATTGCCATAATCGTATTCGATGGCGAAATGATCATAGATATTCCCGTAGATGGGATCGGTGCGTTTTTGACGCCCGCCTGTACCGATCGCAGAAATGGGAGTTTTGTCCCCCAGGGCCCAGGCCATCATATCGAGACTGTGGACGGCAACTTCTACGATAAAATCACCGGACATCCAGTCGTAATAATACCAGTTCCTCAACTGATATTCGATATCGGTCCATCCGGGTTGGCGGGGGAACGACCACAATTCCCCTCCGTTTCGATAACCTGTTACGGTTCGGATGTTCCCTACAGCACCGTCCAGAACCCGACCAAAGGCTTCCTGATTGGCGTTTTGGTATCGGAAACAAAACCCACTAACCATAGCCAGGTTCTTCTCTTTGGCAATTTTCGCCCCTTCCAGAATTTTTCGCACTCCTACGCCATCAACAGCCACCGGCTTTTCAGCAAAAACATGTTTATTAGCTTCCACGGCTGCGAGTAAATGGGCAGGCCGTGCATAGGGCGGGGCAGCCAGAAGGACAACATCTACACCCGAATTGATTACTTTTTGGTATGCATCGAAACCGATAAATTTATGATCCTTGTCCACCTTGGTCCTTTCAGGATGCTCTGCTTTCAAGGATTCGTAGGCTTTTTCAAGTTTGTCCGGAAAAATATCACCCATCGCGGTGAGATGGATGTCCGGGTCTGCATTGAGGGCTTGTACTGCTGCACCGGTGCCCCTTCCACCACAACCAATCAGTCCGACTTTGAGAATGTCATTTTTTTGTTTTTGGAATAGGGGGGTGGCAAAACCTGTATGGAGACCGACGGTGGTGGCCGCGAGCGTTGCTCCGGTTGTTTTAATAAAATTTCTTCGTGTAGGATGTGTTGAAGCCTTCATGAATACATTGGGTTTGACTGTTGCGAATATTCTGATTTCGAATTGGTGAAAATATAGGTAAAAATGATGCTGAGATGGTACTAACTCACAATAATGTGGTACTATCTTTCAGAATGGACTATTTTATAGTGAAGGTTACGTCGTTTATGTCAAGCAGATAGGATAGAGGACTGGGAAATATGGTAGGGATATGCTATGCTTGTTTGATCTCAAGCTGATGCTATGGCTGGCACAACTTACTGGGTGCTTAACTGAGAAATTCAGGTCTAAACCTGCCTAATCCTACTTCGCGGTCATGTATTCCATAATTTCCATACCTGCAATGGCATCTTCCAGGGGGCAGGGATTAGCCCCGTTTCCCAGGAAATATTGGACGGTATCGTTGATCATGGGTTGCTGGACATGGGGTAACCCATGAAATTGGTATTTTTCGGTAGCATCCGGACGTTGCAGGCTGACTTCATCACCAAAGAAGGAAAAAGAAACCGAACCTTCGTCACCGTATATGGTGCAGCGATCTTGCTTGTTCTTAGGTGCGATATTGAAAGCCCATACTCCGCGAAACTGAATGCCTTCGGGGAATTCCATGATACCCTGCACCACATCGTGGGCATTATATACCTTCTGCTGGTTGACCGCGAGACCATGTACCTTTGTGGGACGGCCAAACCATGAAAGCATCAGGTCGATCTGATGGGGTGCCAGATCCCGGAAATATCCTCCCCCGGAGATGTGGGGAATGAGTCTCCAGTTTTCAGCGGTGCGTGCGATCAAGTCTGCGCTGGCGGGCTGAAGAATCAGTATATCAATTAGTCTTACCTGGCCGATCCTACCTGTTTCCAGGATTTCCTGGACTTTCAAAAACGCGCCCAATTTACGTCGGTAGTGAGCTACGGTGAGCCTGGAACTACTCTTTTCCAATGCCTGCGCCATCTGGTATCCCTCCTGTGAGGAAAGCCCAATGGGTTTTTCTAGATAGATATTTTTCCCAGCCTGCAATACCCGGAGGACATATTCCAGGTGGGAAGAAGGTGGTGTGGCGATATATACCGCATTGACCTCTGGATTTTGGATCAATTCCTCGGCATCGTCGTACCAGTACTTTATCCCGTGTCGGTACGCAAAATTCTTTGCTTTTTCACCGTTTCTGCGCATAACGGCAATTAGTGCGGATTGCGAGGTGTTCTGGAAGGCGGGACCGCTTTTTACTTCGGCGACATCACCGCATCCTATGATTCCCCACTGGATGATTTGATTATGGTTCATAGGCTGAATTTAAGGTCTAAAATCACAGAATGCAAATATTAGGATGCATAAAAGGTGGGAAGGATTTTAACTATAATTTGGATATAAATGAAGTTGGTCGGTCAAGACGGCTTTATCAAATTGATAAAATATTTATGAAAGGTAATATCCCTAAAATCAGGATTGTATGGGCTGGAAAACATTTTCGGCAAAAATATACCAGAAAAAATTAGTAAAATATTTGGAAATTAATTTGAGTCATATTATATTGTGTTTATCAACTCAAAGCTGATTTCGGCGAGACTTCTTAAGAAACAACAGGCTACTAATTATTTATTTCTTTTCAAAAGGAAAGGAACGTGCATTGGATTGACAAATATAAATTATTGGATAAACAAAATCTTCGTTTTGTTAAGTCAATCCTTTTGATTCTAGTGCTGGTGCTTTTGGTATTCTGGCCCAGTTTTACGAATGACTTTCAAAGAGCATGGGATGACCAGTGGATGTTACTGGGGCATCCGATGATCCACGATCAAAGTTTCGACAACATCTGGTACTATTTCACCCATTTTGATCGGGGGCAATATTTTCCATTGAACCAGGCATATTACATTCTTCTTTACAATATTTTCGGATTTGAGCCCATGGCTTTCCATGCGGGGTCACTTTTACTCCATTTTGTCAATGGCATTCTGGTAATGGTATTGATATCACACCTTGCTGCAGTTGGCGGAGTGAAGCCACATTTGCGTCGGCCTTTTGTGGTCTTAGTGGCTATTATATTCGTTATTCATCCCTTACAGGTGGAATCTGTGGCCTGGGTCAGTGCATCCAAAGTAGTTTTATACGCTTCATGTACATTAGCCGGATTGTTATTCTATGTATGGTATAAAATAAGAAGAAAGTATGTTTTTCTTCTGAGTACAATTCTGTGCTATGTTCTGGGATTGATGGTGAAGGAACAAGCGATCATTTTGCCTTTAAATATTATATTACTGGATGCCTTTTTCCATATTTTCGGTGAACAGAAGTTTACGAAAAAAGTATGGGTGGAAAAAATCCCCTTTTTCATTATTGCTATAGGGTTCTGGTATTGGTCTTCGCTTCATCAACTTGGAGTGATGAATTTGGAAGATGCATTTCCCTGGGAACAGCGGTTGGTCTTTGGAAGTTACAGCCTGGTGGTATATCTCATACGATTTATTATTCCTGCCAAATTGCTATTTTATTATGGCTTTCCGATACTTGCGGGGGAGGCCTTGCCCTGGACGTATTATGTTTTTGTATCCGCTGCTCTTTTTGTGTTGATGTATCTCATCGATTTGTACAGGCAACGAAAATGGGCGCCTTTCTTTGGCTTACTTTTTTTCCTCATCAATATTCTATTGGTACTTCATATTATCCCCATGCCGCGAGCCATGATTACTGCTGACAGGTATATGTACCTCAGCATAATAGGATTGGCGGTCTGGGCTCTGTGGTTTGCGCATAAGTTGACGATATGGATGACAAGCAGATCATTGCTACCTAATCTTCGCAGTAGTAAAACATTAATGGGTGGATTGATAGGACTTTATCTCCTGGGATTCGGCTGGTATTCCAATAGCTTGACCCACAAATGGAACGATTCGGTAAGTATTAAGCAGGAATTACGTGACTATATAAAACCGCAGTTTGAAGTAAAAATAGATCAAAATGAAGACGAATCATTCCAAAAATAACCACAACAACGGATCCGATTTTCAAAGTGAATGGCCTGGTTTTGATCAGGAATATAGATCTGGGAATCCTCTTTATTTCGATCCTGGTGTGATATCCATTATTGTTCCATGCTACAATGAAGCTGAGAACATATATATGTTTTTAGACGAATTGATAAAGGTTGAGGTATCTCCCTATCGCAAAGAGATCATTATTGTAAATGATGGAAGTGAGGATGGGTCAGCTGCGATGCTCCAGGAGCAATGTAACCATATTGCGGATTTTAACGTGTTGCATTTTCCCCGAAATTTTGGTCAACAGCAAGCGTTGATGGCCGGGATAAATCATGCTCGGGGTGAAATACTGGTTACGATCGATATGGATTTGCAGCAACCGCCATCCCTGATTCCGGAAATGATTGCGAAATATGAGCAGGGTTATCAGGTGGTTCATGCCATTCCTGAGTACCAGCAATCTGCTACCTTTTTCAAAATGGCGACCTCCAAACTGTACTATAGACTGTTAAGTCTTTTGGGACGGGATCGAGTGGTTTATAAGTCCAATGAATTTAGATTGTTCAGCCATCGGATAGCAGGAGTACTCCGCACACTGCCGGAAAGCAGTTTGTATTTGCGGGGCATTATTATGTGGCTTTGTCCACTTGACAATAAAGTTTCTCTGGATTCTTCCACTGAAATACTTCTCTGGAGATCAACGATTCTCAATTATAAACACAGATCCAGAAAACTGGGGAGAACGAAATTCTCGACATATCGGATGATTGATCTTGCTTTCGATGGCCTGACCAGCTCGAGTTTAAAACCTCTACGCCTAGGTCTCATCTTGGGTGGTGTGGCCGTGATTTTAGCGGGTGCATTAGGGTTTTGGGCATTGTATATGAAACTGTTTACACAACAAACCGTATCTGGTTGGACATCCATTATGGTGGCGCTTCTATTTTTTTTCAGTATCCAATTCATCCTCCTGGGATTAATCGGGGAATACATCGGAAAAATATTCAATCAGGTACGTGGGAGGCCAGGCCATATAATCCAAAAGTGGAACAAGCGCACCATTGAAAAAATTTATTCGAATCCCAACCAGCTTCAACGAAATTGAATTTTTTAATCTTTAAATATTTGAATTATGAAACATGCATTTTATTCACTCGGAATCACCAGTTTTCTGGTTTGTATGATCTTTTCTGTCACGACTTCGATTACCAATCCGTTTTATGGGATGAGCGAGGCCGCTGTGGCACAAGCAACGACGTATACCTCTACTACGGGGAATAGTGACGGGAATTATTCTTATTCGATAAATCCCTATAGATATAAAGTACATATTGGTGAAGCAACAATCACCTATGAAACCGAACACAGTAATATTACAACACAAGGTGGGGGAGGCTTAACATATGGATTATTAAATGTAAATGGGAAAGTTACCTTAAATCCTGAGAAAACAAAGAACACAATAAGTATTCAGACTGATAGAGCTGTAAATTGTATTGTTGGAGGATTTCATGAATGTTATAAAGCACCTGGATTGCCAACCAATTTTTATAGATAAATAAGATATTAAATATCAGTAATTAAAATAAGTGTTTTGAAAACGAAATATAAAATTCTTATTGGATTGTCTGTGATATTCATTGTGTGGGCTGTAAATTATGTTTTGACTGGCGAAGCTTATGATTTTATAAAGTCAACTCCTAATAAAGTTCCTGTTGAACACATCTCGCTAATCAATTTTGATTCTAATTCAAAGGTGACAATAGATAGTTTAATAGATACTGCCTACTTTGTTTTTTTAGAATCTACACAAGAATCCATGATTGGAAGTATTGATGAAATTCTCTTTACCAGGAATCACATAATTGTTTTAGACCGTTTTCAAGCCCAAAGCATCTTCATATTTGATCGTGAAGGACGGTATCTAA